>NZ_CP116967.1:2094352-2709028 GCF_032050975.1 Candidatus Nitrospira allomarina
AGGCGGACAAATCGGCCCAGCAATCCCCAGCGCTGCCCGAAGTGATTGAAAAGAAGACGGAAGCTCTGCTCAAATCTTTAGGAGATATTTATTTCGATTATGACCGATTTTCTATTCGGGCGGATGCGATCTCCGTTCTGAAAGAAAATGCCCAAGCACTGGCTTCCGGCTTGGCGAATAACAAGATTGTGATCGAAGGACATTGTGATCAGCGTGGCACGGAAAGTTATAATATGGTGCTTGGTGAGCGACGAGCCAATGCAGTGAGGGAATATTTAGTGGATTTGGGCGTCCCCAGTGAAAATCTGCAGGTTGTGAGTTACGGAAAAGAGAAGCCGTTTTGCACCGATCAGAATGAAGAGTGCTGGCAGGAAAACCGACGTGGGCATTTTGTCGTGCAGTAAGAGTTTTAAGTCAATTTGGCTAGAAAGGTGTCTTGGGGGGGCGTCTGGAATGGAGAACTGAGGAGTCAATTCTTCATAGGGAGCCTGTCTTGTCCATTGTTTATACTCCCCCATTTAGAATTATCGGAAGTCTGCTGATTCTTCTGTTTGAGCCTTATATCTTCCGTATCCAGCCGCTGATTCATCCTTCGGTCTATCCCCATTACAGATAACTGACTCCAGATTTTTCCCCATGAACAGAGCTCGCCTCAATGCACTTATGGCAGTCAGCCAGGCCTAAAAAAGAGAATGCCATAAGGCCGGGACCTTTCTATGGGCTTCATTTTATATGACCGGTTTGTCAAGAAAGGTGCAGGGAATGGAACTATGTCAAAATCTGTTCGCCAATATTCCGGAACACTTTGATCACGAATTGACGAGTGAGGTATTGAGGAGTCGTTCCGTACGAATTGAACGGATAGTGTCACGGGGCCAGGCGTCTCCACCAGACTTTTGGTATGACCAGGCCGAGCATGAATGTGTTGTGGTACTGGCAGGAAAAGCTACACTCAAAATTGAGGGACAACCTGAAATGATGCTTGGTCCCGGGGATACGCTTTATCTTTCCGCCCATACCAGGCATCGTGTGGAATGGACCGATCCCCAACAAGATACGATCTGGCTTGCAGTGTATTGGAGGGACTGAGCCTTTTGCCGGAGCGCAAGCTTAGTCCCCGGGCATACGTTCCTCTGTGTCAGGTTCAATGTTCAGCGTGCTCATGAGTCGGTGCCCCGGTAAATGGGCGAGAATATTCAGTTGAATGCAAGAATAATGAAAGGGGCGATAAGCCAGAATGCTCCTTTGACCAAGAAAAAGACCACTCCATACCATCCAAACTTTTTTATCCAGATAGGTTCCTGTAAAGATTTCTGGAATATCCCGGTTTTCAATGTGCGCATGGTTGTCTTCCCTTCACCGGTAAAGAGATGAAGCCCTCCGCTGCGTGGGTTTTTCACGCAGCGGAGGGTGTGCTTTTGGCCTTCATGTAGCCATCGTCCCTGAGGTTTGAGGTTTCCCCACGATGCTCCCTCCGAATAGCCGTGGAATAAGTTTGGGTACTCGTTCTTGATAATCTGTATACGCCTCTCCATGGAAAGCCACCAAATCCTTCTCTTCCCATTGAATGGCCATCAGGATATAGATGGTTGTCGTCACCGAAAAGACCAGATGGGCAACCGTCATTGTGGGAGTGGCCCAGAAGGCCAAGAGCCAACCGACATAGAGAGGATGGCGTACCTGCCGATACAGGGCCGGGGTTTTAAACGGTAATGGTGTGTACTCTTGTTTTCGCAGATAGAGCCAGACCTGCCGCATACCGAACAAATCAAAATGATTGATGAGGAATGTGGCGATGAGAATTAATCCCCAACCCGCCGCAAACAGGCCATACAGCAGACCCTGCCCGACTGGGTCTTGAATATGCCAAATCCAGCCTCCCATGGGTTGCCAGGCATAAAACAAGAGAGCCAGTGCAATGTTGGTACAGAACACATAGGTGCTACGTTCAATGGGTTTGGGAATATATTGTGTCCACCATTGTTTAAAGGTCTGCCGGGCCATGACGCTATGCTGGACCGCAAAAATCCCCAACAGAAACGAATTGATGGCCAGAGCCTGCCAGACTGGAACCCCGGGTTGGCCATCAATGGTATTGGAGACGCCAAAATTTCCCAGAAAGCCTACGGTATATAAAAAGATGCCTAGAAAAGATAGGTAGCACAGGGTGCCATAGATAAAAAATGCTAGACGTTTCATGATCGTAGCTCCTTTTTGATTCGGACATGTAGGGGCCGGCTGCTTCAGGTTGGGCTTGAGGCAATCAGCTATGTCTCTTGTCAGTTAGTCCCTTTCGTATTCACTGAAATGGCCACCGGAACGGGATTGGATACAATGTCGAATACCGGTGAATAATTCGTCAATTCCCGAAGTGTCTCGGCTGGGGCGTCACTTTTGACGGTGAAATGAACCCGGAGATTTTGATAGCCCGGTCGAACGTCTTTGGACAACCCCAGAAACCCGCGAAAATCCAGGTCGCCCTCTAACCTGGATTCCACTGAGTCGATTTTGATGCCTTGAGCGGCCGCATGATAGACCATCGACGTGGTTAAGCAGGACGCCAGGGCATGCAACACACACTCCACCGGGTTGGCTCCCTGATCTTCTCCTAACAAGACGGGCGGTTCATCGGCATCAAGCACAAACGGTTCGGTTCGGGTCGTATCTTCCTTGCCCACTCCGTAAAACTCCTTGATCGTGGTGCGATTGTGCCCCCCATTGACCCAGTTGTTGGTGGCCCGGAACTGAAATTTGGCCAGACCAGGTTCGCCTTGAATGGCATGGATATTGGCCCCTAATTGTTCGACGTTGACCCCATTGATGGTTGATGTTGTAGCGATTGATGACATGGCACATCCTCCTGGTTGAGTGTGAAACAGCATATGAAAAAAAAGTTGATCCGCCTGACGGCACATCTCCTGAAGGTTCCGCTTTTCAGCTGGCGTCTGAGAGTTTAATTCTCGCTCATCCTGACTCGTCATGATGTTCCTGCCTGCTCCGTTAAGAACCTGCTTGATATGTGATGTCTTTCATGTCGTAGATATTTTGCAGGGGAGGTGCCAGCCTGAAAAATTTTGATAAAATACATAAAAACAATGTTTTGTAATGTCAGGAGGGGAAAAATTCGCTCACGAAATTTGCTGAATTTCGAAATTTCATAAAACAAATTTGCGAAAATTCGCAAAGACAACAGAGCACTGAGTATGAAGAAATCCTGAAGGGGGAAGGGAGAAGATTTGAAAAATGACGGGAAGAAATCGAACAGGAATTATTTCGCGCGGATAATCCCGAGGGCTCGTATACGAGATGCGAGCGTTGAAGCATTCATGCCCAGCAGCTTAGCGGCTCCTTTTTCTCCGGATACTTTCCACCCGCGTTGTTCAAGGGCCAGTAAAATGTTTTGACGCTCAAAATCTTGAATTTCCTGAATGGTTCGAATGCAAGTGGGAGACTCTTGTTTAAGGCTTTCATGAGTCGAATTGGAATTTCCTTTAGCCTCGGGGAGGGCACGGTCAAGATTCAATTGGCCATTTTGCGAAGTGATAACTGCCCGTTCAATCACGTTTTGCAATTCTCGAACATTTCCCGGCCAATGGTAGGCCCTGAGGCGTCCCAGCGCATCCGGAGATAGTGGAGCCACCGTACGACCCATCCGGTGGGCAAAGTGCTGAACAAATGAGGCAGCCAGCAGGACCACATCCTCGCCTCGGGTTCGAAGTGGTGGGAGATGAATGGGAAAGACATTGAGTCGATAGTAGAGATCTTCACGAAATCTTCCTTCCTGGGCTTCCTTCTGTAAGTCGCGGTTTGTGGCCGCCAGGATCCGAACCTTCACTTTTTTGGTGTGGGAACTCCCGACCGGTTCGAACTCCCCTTCCTGAAGTACGCGCAACAGTTTTCCTTGAAGATCCAAAGGTAGTTCGCCGATTTCATCCAGAAAAATGGTCCCCCCGTCGGCTAGTGAAAATCGCCCCTCCCGTTTTTTTGTAGCTCCGGTAAAGGCACCCTGTTCATGTCCAAAAAATTCACTTTCAATTAGGGTCGCAGGAATTGCGGCGCAGTTCACTTTGATAAATGGATGATCCCGCCGCCGGCTGTTAGCATGGATGGCGCGAGCCATCACTTCCTTGCCTGTTCCGGTTTCGCCCGTAATGAGCACGGTGGCTTCGGTATCTGCCACCTGTTGGATGTCTCGAATGACGTGCACCAAGGCGGGGCTATTCCCCAAAATTTCCCCAAAATGTTGGAGCTCATGTAATTCTTCTTTGAGAAATTCTTTTTCAATCGTGAGGGCCCGGATTTTTTGTTCCGCTTCCAGGCGTTCATTCACATTACGAAGAATCAGGGTGTAGTAGACCCTTCCCTCTATATGAAATTGGGAAAGCGTGGCTTCTGCGGGAAATTCCGAGCCGTCCGGGCGGAGGGCCTTGAAGCCACCGGTAATCCAGAGAGATCGCTGGCCTGCAGGTTTCGTGTTGAGATCTTGGATAAGAAGCCGTAATTTTTCAGAGTCCTTTTGGGCAAGGGAGTGGGAAAAATGCTTACCAAACAACTGGGCGGCTTTACATTGAAATACCTTCTCGGCAGCCGGATTGATTCGGGTGACTCGAAGATCTTCATCCAATTCAATAATGGCATCCATGGCACTGTCGACCAATCGCCGCAACTTTTGTTCACGTTCACGTGTCGCGGATTCTGCTTGGATGCGCTGGAGTTCGGCGCTCGCTCTTGATGCAAAAATTCGAACAATCGTCTGCACCCGCGGTTCCGCCGGCATGGGTCTGGTATCCATCACTGCCAGATGCCCAAGGATAGTTCCGATCGAGTCGACAAGCGGGAGACCCATATAGCTGGCTGCCTTCATGCCGATGATCTCCGGATCAATCGGAAAGAGATTCAATAAGTTGTCTGGAAAATGAATGAGTCGGGCTTGCTCGATAACGTGCTCGCAGGGAGTTCCGGTAATATTCATTTCCCAATTTTTGAGGAACGAGCCATCTAAATAAAACGCCAGAGCTTTCATTCGTCGGGAATCAGGAAAATATTCTGTGACCCAGGCGGCATGGGTGTGCAGGGCTTTGGCCAGGTTTTCCACCAGGGCTTCAAAAAATCGTTCCCCCGTGACGGTGGCGGTACCCTCCAGGATAGTTCGGAGTGCAGTCTCTTCGTTGAGGTTCGCTAACGGATTGTGATGGGATCCTGGCATAGCGTTTCCCAAATAAGAACCCTATTATGATCCATTAGTTTTTAAGGTGTAAAGATTGGGCTATTATAGGTTTGAGGATGCTGGATTTTTACAGCATACAAAGGTAGGGCGGTTGATGAGGGTCGGAAGGGAATAGAGTTCCCAGGTGTTGTTTCAGACACACATAAACCTACATGAAATTTAAAAGACACCTTGAGGGAAAATTGATAAGTTCCATCTATCCGGTGTGGTAAAGTAGGTTGATTTTATTTGTAGGGTATTGCCTTGTCGGGTATGTCTGGGCAGGTCACCGAGGAAGCCAGATGGTAGACATGATGGTGCAATCGCTTATCTATGTGGTTGATCCCATGTGTTCGTGGTGCTGGGGATTTTCACCAGTCATTGATGAGATCGTTCGGCGATATCGAGATCGGGTCACGATCGAGATATTGTTAGGTGGTTTGCGCCCTGGCAATACTGAACGGTTTGATGAGCGACGGCGTGCCTACATTCTCAGTCATTGGCATGCGGTCCATGAACGAACCGGCCAGCCATTTAACTTTGATTTTCATCCTGAGCCTTCGTTCATGTATGACACCGAACCGTCATCGCGAGCAATGATGGTGATCCGGCAATTGGCTCCGGATAAGGAATTCATGTTTTTGAATGTTGTGCAGGAAGCATTTTATGTGAAGAACCAGGATGTCACCCATCCGGAGATATTGGCGGATCTTGCCGGCACGCAAGGTATTGACCAGGACAGGTTTCTGGAATGGTTTCATGATTCTGCGATGAAACAATCGGTCTGGCAGGAGTTTGATCGGGCTCGCCAATTGGGAGTGAGTGGTTTTCCAGCCCTGCTAGGTCAAAATGGTCATGCCTACATCAGATTGACGCAGGGGTATCAACCAATAGGTGTGATGGTTTCACTCATTGGCCAATGGCTGGATGGTCCAGCTTCTGGCAACGGCAGCCCGTCGGTCGGATAGATCATTATCTCGGTATAGGATGAGGGATGATTCGGAAATCATGTGCTGTTGTTTATTCATGAACGAAGACCATACAACCAGTATGCCTTCAAATTTCACGGGAGGTTATGTGATGCGGAAGGTTTCCAAAGTGTGTTTTGGGATTGGAACGGTTCTGATCGTTGGTTTTGGGTTTGTCACGGCTTCGGTTGCAGAAATGGCTAAATGGAAACTGGATCATGATCATTCCAGGGTTGGATTTCAAGTTGCCCATATGGTGGTGTCCAAAACCAATGGCAGGTTTACAGAGTATTCAGGAGTTGTGGAGATGGACGCAGAGGAGAAGGAATTTAAAACCATTGAAGCGGTCATTCAGACCGCCTCGGTCACGACTGATCATCAGAAACGGGATGAGCATTTACGAAGCCCGGATTTTTTTGACGTTCAGAAGTTTCCGACCATGACCTATACCATGAAAAGTTATAAGAAAACCGGAGACGATTACACTGCTGTTGGAGATTTGACCTTGTTGGGAGTCACCAGAGAGATTACATTAGTCGGAACGTTTAATGGGGTCGCTCAGGATCCTTGGGGCAATACACGGGGTGGCTTTACCGCTTCCGGCACGCTGAACCGAAAGGATTTCGGCATGAAATTCAGCAAATTATTAGATAGTGGCGGAATGCTCGTGGGTGATGAGGTCAACATCATTCTGGAAATTGAAGTAATCAAAGAAAAGACAGTCGAAAAAGTCAAACAAGAAAAAGAATAAAGTGAGAGGGGGGAATGTGTGGTAACCGTCTGCATGTTCCCTTTGAAAATTCACGAGGAAATCTGAGCAGTGAAGTTTTGGTGAGGTTATATCATGATAATTCAATCGGTGAGCTCAGAACATTTTCCTCAAATGATTCTGCAATACCAGATATCTTCACCCTGGGCACAGATCCTTCGCGGTAAGCTGAGGGTGACAGGCTGCTTGAGGCTTGTCAGCTAACAGGGTAATCAGTGAGAACAGAAATTTGGTAGCAATGGCCAAATTTGCAGGTTGAATGGACTCCAGGGTATCGGATGGTTGATGAAAATGGGGGTGCCTGCCGTTGCTGACCACTGTCACGGTCGGCACCCCGGCCTCAAAAAATGGGACATGATCGCCCCCGGGGAAATAACCATACGTTTGAATATGGTCGCCTAATCCAGCCCGGTCGGCTGCTTGCTGAGCCAGCATCTTATCCATTCGAGTGATTCCAACTGTCAGTGTTCCATCCCCCGCTCCTAGATGATCAAGATTGATCATGGCAACCGTTCGATCCAATGGAAAGGCGGGATGGCTGACATAGAGCATCGATCCCAGTAGGCCTCGTTCTTCTCCGTCAAAAGAGACGAAGAGCACGGTCCGTTTTGGTGAGGTGGTACTTTGGGAGAGCATTCTGGTCAGTTCCAACATCACTGATGTTCCGGATGCATTGTCATCGGCTCCAGGAAAAAGCAAGCCGGCTTGCTGGCCAAAGTGGTCGCGATGCGCACCGATGAGAATGAGTTCTTTGCGTAGCTCCTGATCGCGACCCGGTAACATGGCGATGACATTGGTCAGCGTTCCTAGCTGACTGTGGCTATCCCAATGGAATTGGACCAGAAGCGGAAGGGGTCTGCTATGAAATGTTCCGATATCGTTGGCGGCCTGTTGCAGGGCTTCGAGCGAGTCATTGGCTGTATTCAAGGCCCGGTCAAGAAGTTTCCCGTGTATCCATGCCCCAGGGATGGGGCGGTTTTCGGGTGTTTCCCCATAAATGGCCAAAGGACCCTGCCCCAGACCTTTGCGGGCCTCATAACGACCAAGTAGCGGACCGGTTACCGTCAAATAGCCTACCGCGCCTCTTTCTTTGGCGATGGCCGTTTTTTCCTCATGCGTGATCCATCCCGGGTAGGATGGAGGTTTCCCCCGGAGAAATAGGACGATGCGATTGTCGACATTCATGCCGCCATATTCATCTATACCTCTGGCAGGGTCGACAATGCCGTATCCCACAAAGATGACTTTGGCTGTGGTTCTGGTGGAAGGAGAATCCAAGATCGGAAGAAACTCCTGACCTGGAACTAGTGACATCGTCATTGAGGTCTGGTTCGCGCCGATCAGGGAAAGGGTGAGGGTCGATGGCTCCAGCAATTGAACCGCGGTCATGAACCGTTGTTGCAACCAATGAAAATCCTGTTCGTGTTCTGAAACGTGGTTGGCCGGTTGTAAGCCGAGAGATCGGAATCGATCAACCAGATAGTCGGCCGATTGCAAGCTACCATCCGTGCCGGCCTGCCGACCTTGATACGATGGATGACTCAGTTCGCGAATGTCCTGGATGATATTTCCCAAAACCAGGGGTATGTATGAAGAAGAGGAGGGCTGGTGGTCAAAGCCCAAAACAGGAGTCGTGAGAACGAGCCCTATCAAAAATAGGACAATGGGAAGGCGTAACAAGTTTCTTACCTATTCCTTATCAAAACGCAGATTGAACTTATATGTGCTACAGGGGAAGGGTATACTCGAATGCGTGAAAAATGGAGCCTGTGGCGGATCCGTGCCGGAAGTTAGTCCTCCAAAGGAATGGTGATGACAATGGCCCCCATGAGGTCGCCCTTTTTGAAGTCACGCTTGGGGCTTAAGGGGTGAGCATTATGGCAAGTAGTGCAAGTATCGTTAATCGCTGTATCGGCATAAATGGCCTGGAACAAGCGTTTTTTTCCGGTGGATACAATTCCACGTTGAGGCGTATCGGAATTGAGCGAAAGTTGCTCCAAGGCTTTCCGTTCGAAATCTGTTGCAGGCCCATTCCTTCGATAAATTGGCCAGAGACTAATTAAACGGAATCGAATGCCGTGCCCTGATTCCGCAACCAATTTGCTGGAGATATGGAGAAACTGTGCAGGAAGGGGAATGGCATTTTTGTTTTCCCAATCTTCTCGAGCCATGACGACGCCTTGCTCCTGCATCCTTTTCACGATATGCGTTGTGTAGACGTGACGGTCCGCCTCAACGATAGCATGAATAAAATCTGCAACTTTCTCCGGTGATAGATTTTTCATGGCGTTGGATTCACCTGCTTGAAGAGATGAAGAAACACCTGTTCCTATGAGGAGAGTGGCAAGAAAAACCATAGATAAGCCGGTCCTACTACCCCGTAGGCTTGTCATGACGTCGTACTCCTTTCCTTCGTCAGGTGGGCATTCGAGACGGGTAAGGTGATCAAACAGGTCGTTCCCCGGTTTTCTTCACTTTCCATTCGAATGTGTCCGCCTAATTTATTGATGATTCGATAGGCCACGGTGAGTCCAAGGCCCGATCCTTCTCCCTGCCCCCTCGTGGTAAAAAAAGGGTCAAAGACTCTGGGCAGATGTGTTGGGGCGATGCCGCGCCCTGTGTCTTTTATGCGGATTTCCAGATCGTGCCCTGACGCTTCTGTTGAAATAACAAGCTTCCCACCTTCTTTCATCGCTTGAAAAGCATTGGTGATGATGTTGGTAAAGGCCTGTCCAAGTTCCAAGGCTTTTCCCTGAATGGAAGGGATGGGTCCAAGGTGAGTTTGGATTTCGACCGGGGCTGATGGAAAGAGATCCTTGACCGTCGTCACGGATTGTTCCAACAGTTCATTGAGGTTAATGAGCGTTTGCCCTTCAGTCAAATTTTTTCCGGATTGACCGGTAAAATCCCGCACGACGGAAGCCATACGTTTTCCATGTTGAACGATGCCTCTGGCATATTCTTTAATTTGTTCGGGGTTGGTTTCCTCCTGTATCGCTTCACCTAATCCAATAACTCCGACTAAAGGATTATTGAGCTCATGCCCAATCCCGGCACTGAGAACGCCCAAGCTTGCCAATTTCTCCCCTTGGATAACCCGGTCCTGGAGGATACTTTCTTCCGTCGTATCTCGTAATACCAATCCGGCACTTGGCCCCCTTCCGGGGCGTGCCTGGACACCAAACCAACGGTACCGGAACGTTCGCTGATTGATCCGAATTTCCTGGCGATTGGTGCCCGATTGAGCCCAATTTGTGGGAACCAGGGGATCTTGCAATGAGGCGGTGGACGGATTGGCCTTGGCATTGTCTGAAAATGGAGGTTCCAAAACCTGAACCGCGTGCATTTCCTGTTTCAGGCGGTCTCGTGTCGCAGGATCCAAGGAGAAAATTTGGAACAATGGGGTGCCGATGATCTCGCCGTTAGTGACGGCGAAGGCTTCTTTCGAAGCCTTATTCACATATTCGATGTGTTCGTCTGGGCCAATCATCAGGACCGGGTCAGGCACATTATCCAGAATTTTAATGGTTGACTCTTCAAGGTATTTCACTTCCTGGGTTTTCAACTCAACTTGGCTTTCCAATCCGGCGAACTGTGAAGCCAGTTGTTGGTTCATGCGATTGACTTCATCGGCCAATTCCTCAATTTCATCGCCGGTAGATAATGTTATGGGCTCCCGATATTCCCCTCTGCCGATTTGCCGGGCAGCTTCCTGAAGGCGACGAATGGGTGCGGCAATTCGATTGGCCGCTATATATCCCAATGTGACGAGCAGCGCCACTCCAAGTAATCCAAAAGCTGCCGTCCATTTAAAAAAATGCTCTATGGGGGCAAAGACCTCACCGGATGACTGCCAGACAAACATATGCCAGGTCTGGCCGGTGGAGAATTTAGTAATCTGATTGGTATTACTCAGGGGGGCAAATCCAATGATGGAGGCTGCAGTGCCCCCATGGCCATCACTTGGGGCTGGAGTCCATCCGGCCTTCAGGGGGGTGACGAGGGGAATAAGTCGGATGTCACTCATTGAGGTGCCCGTGGGAAGGATCGGGCAACTCAAGACGACGCCGCGGCTGTCAATGAGCATGACATGACCGGTTTTGCCAAATCGAATAATGTCGATGGAAGGGGCAAAAAACTCCTTGGCGTCATAAATCCGGTGCAGGACGCCGATGGCTTCATACCGCAAACTATCCATGATGGGTAGGGCGATAGTAAACGTATAGACTCCCAGTCGTGAATCAAACGCCAGTTGGCCTATATACGGTTGACCGACTCCATTGTGGAATGCACCTTGCCACCATACTTCTTCCCGATGAAGGTAGGGAATGTCGGAATCCAGACTCGCAATGACCCGTCCTGCACGATCGGTGATAAATAAGGCACGTGTGGCAGATCGGGTAATCAGCGGAATGGGATGGCCAGGGTCCATAAAGGTTCCCCCGACATGTTGTTGCAGAATCTCGGCAAATGGTCCTTTCAGAATTCGTTGAAGCATGTCGGCATCCTTGGCGTTCCAGGCTTCTTGTTCTAGGTTTAGGGTGCGAGCCAGCTCTTGGGGATTCAACTCACTGAGGGCATCGCGGATGTGTTCCAGGCGTGCAATGATTTTGACATCGGTTGTCAGTAAGGCCGTGCGAGCCAGTTCATCTGCCATGACCAGATCAAGCTTTCTGGCCGTCTCTGTTGCGAGAGCTTCAAAGCTGGATCCATTGACCTCGCGAATTTCCTGTGTGCCCTGGTAGAAAGCCAGGAGGAGTCCAATGATCAAAGGCAGTGCGCCGACCAATAGCATGGAGAGAACCAGTTTTTTGGTCAATCCTTTTTTTCTTTTGGCGGTTTTGGGTTCAGGGTTGTCCACCGGACACCGTGCCTTCTACAGGAGGGATGGCGGGGAAGGACAATCGGAAGGTGGTCCCTTTCCCCAATTCGCTTTCGACTTGAAGATCCCCATGATATTTTTTGACAATGGTTTTGACGTTATAGAGTCCGAGGCCCGTCCCCTGGCCTTTCGGTTTCGTTGAAAAGAAGGGATTGAAAATCTTTTGGAGGTGTTCCGGGGAAATGCCACAGCCGGTATCGCTGATAGCAACCTGAACGGTTCCATTGCGGTGTGAGGTGGTAATGGTGAGGCTGCCTTTTTCCTCCATGGCATGAATGGCGTTGGTAATCAGATTGATGAATACCTGGAGGATTTCTTCGGGTTTCGCCTGGACGGTCAGGCCGTTTTGGTAATGTTTCTGAACTGTGATCTCCCGAAATTTTGTCGCAAATCTGGAAATGCTTAAGGCTTCATCCAATCTGGCATGGAGGTCGATTCTTTCGAGTTCCTGATGGCTGGAGGTGCGAACATAATCCGTGATATTTCGTGAAATGGCTTGTATGCGTTGAGCCGCTTCATGGATGCTGGCGGCATGGAGCCGAATGCGATCAAGATTGTCTTCCTCTTGAATTTCCTCGGCCATCGCCAAAATGACATACAACGGGTTATTGATGTCATGGGCAATCCCTGATGCAAAGGTTCCCATGCTGGCTAATTTTTCGGATTGAAACAGTTGTGTTTGGATAAATGTTTGATGTTGGATCAACTCTGAGAGAACTTTGGCAGCGGTTCCTCCAAGCACTTCAGCCCCGCTGTGTTTGTGCTCCGTAATGTATGAAGGAAGAATGGGATCCCCGGTCACGTCAATAATTAGATTCAGCTTGTCTTCCTGAATAAGTTTCAGAGGGTGAGAGACGGTCGGAATATTGTGAAGCCTGGCCAGTTGAAATCCCAAGGCGTGAGGATTTGTGTCGGCAATACCCAGGAGACGGATGTGGGGTAAATTAAGAAAGGATTCCAACATGGCCGTTCCCCCCTTGCCGGCTCCAAGAATGGCAATGTTAATTGGGGGCTCAACGGTCGTCATGGAATCCCTCCTTGATTGTTGGCGTGGAGGAGGATGGAAGGCTAAAGTCGGGTGGGGAGCTTGAGAAGTTTCTCCATGTCTCAACGGTCATATGGTAGAAAGCCCTATCCTGAGGATAGGGCTTTTCTCGATATACCATAGTCTTCTTCATGGGGAACCATTTACCCGCGAGAAGAAAATCGAAATCTGAAACGTTCGTTCTGTCAGATTACAGGCGATTGAGATCTCGTTTTTCCATGGCGGTGGCCACGGATTTTAGGAGCTTTTCTTTTTCAACCGGTTTTACGAGATAATCCACAATCCCCTGCTTGAGAAATCCCGTGGCCATTTCCATATCCGGGAATCCCGTCAGTACAATGAGTGGAACTCGGGGGTATTGCTGTTGGAAATAATTAATGGCTTCCACGCCGTTGATTTTTGGCATGCGAATATCGGAAATGATGACGTCCAACATTAAAGGATTTTCGCCTTTCTGTACTTCCTGAATAGCCTTTTCCCCATCCTCCGCCTCGATGACATCATAGCCGGCCTTTTCGAGCGTCATCCGTACAACTTTTCGGACATCGGGTTCATCGTCCACGACGAGAACCAGGCCGTTGGTTTTGTGTCCTCCAAACATTGCTGCAGTTGTTTCTGCCATTACTCTTCTCCTTTGGTGTTAGGTGAGTAGCCTGATTGGATTTTCAATTGGTCAGAGGGAAAAGAAAAAAGTTCTTATCTCTTCTGAAAGCACAATATTATCGTAATCAACCGATAAGAGAAAGGGTTAATTTGGCCTTATAATCTGGCATATTGGGAATGACAACCGCGGATAGCGGGTAAATCGCCTTGGCGTGCCCAATATTATTCCCGAAGACTGCTGGGAATAGTCCAGTTTCCCTCCCTTCAGTTCATTTCGGTGTCTCCAAGAAAGATCCTTCAACATTTTAGAGAATTCTCTTTCCTCTGAGGGCGAAAAGGGAACGAGCATTTTTAAAATGTGTTGGCAGCGGGTGGTATTCGCTGCAAGACTGGAATCCTTCATTTTGTCTCCTTGCTAAAAGGGCAGATCCAATTTAGGCAGGTATGCTCGACTAGGGAAGGAATCGTGGAAAGGGATGGAGTCGATTCGGGTGAAAATAGGATAGAGGAGTGGACACCATATGGCCCTTCGGACAAATTGGCAGTCCTTGCCCAGCTACAGAAAATATGCCAGCTATGTTGGCGATGGAGAAGAAGGCGCCCGGGAGCGGGGAGGCATGAAAGATTCTGGTGTGCCGAATGGCAGACTTTCGACATAGATGGAACTCGATGGAAACGCAAAACTGGCCTTCTCGCCCTCGACGATTTCCTTGATTTTGTATGCCAAGCGTTCTTTGGCTTCCAACCACTCACCCCACACAATGGTCTTCGTAAAACAATACAGTTTAATGTCAATGCTGGAGTTACCGAATGAATCCAGAAAAATAAATGTTTTGGTCTTTTCGGGATTGGTTTCAAAGTCACCACATTCGTAAATATAGGCCGAAATGGCTTGGATAATATTTCGAATTTGGTCATGAGTCGAGCGATACTCGATCCCGATCATCCAATGAATTCTCCGGTTCGTCATGCGGGAGTAGTTGATTAACGCTTCATTGGCCAATTTGGAATTGGGAAGTGTGACCAGGGCTTTGTCGAATTGACGGACCTTTGTCGCACGAAATCCAATTTCTTCCACCGTGCCTTCTACGTCAGGCGTTTTGATCCAGTTGCCTTTTTCAAAGACCCGGTCCAAAAATATCGTGAATCCCGCGAACATATTCTTAATGAAATCCTGAGCGCCGAGGGCGACTGCCATGCCGACCAGTCCCAAGCTACCGAGGACCGCCGCGACATTGAATCCCCATTCCTGAAACACCGCGGCAATGCCTAGGCAGACCACCACGAACTTTGCGACCTTGAGGAAAAACCCCTTAATGGTTTCGTGCATGCTTTGGCTGCCGAAGAGTGTGATGGATCGATCCAGTAGGGCGGACAGCGGATCCAGTATTCGAAAAATAGCCCAAAAGATCGTGAAGGCAATCAAGGACCGGATGATTTGTCCAAAGATCGCACCCAACGCGGGCGACAAGGAGATGACCTGTCCGGAAATGTACAGACCAATAATGACAAACGTGAATTCAAGCGGGCGTTCAATGGCTTCCAGGATGCGATCGTCCATGTCCGTTTTGGTTCGTCCGGTAAATCGTCGCAAGAGACGTGAAAAAAGACGGAAAACAATTCGACGGACAAACAAGAATGCCAGAAATACACCTAAGGCAAGAAAAATATCACCCAGGGTGGTATGTAAAATGCCGATCTGCCAGACCGTCAGAATTTCTTGCCAAAAATCTTGAAGCATCAACCGAAGGTTCCTGACATTAATAAAAAGATTGAAGATTGCTTGAATGAAGGAATAGGTTGACTGGCAGGATGAAGCCGGGCGTGTCTCTGAATAACATTGCTGGACGGATCGATGAATGCGGATCAATTAGGTTGTGAACATGTTCACGGGAAGGGTAAAAGAATTCGAGGTAAAGGTCAATTTTCATGGTGAATTCGGAAAGAAATTTCGTGGGTATGAAAGAGATAGAAGTGGAGTGGCCGACGTCAGTCGGTCTGGGCCCCATTTCCTGGACTCTCTGAACGCATGTGATAGGATAATTCGTATTGGCACTGTTTATGATGTACCTGAGTGAGTAGGAGAAAGGAAAGCCGGAATGGCATCAAGTCATCAGGTCTGGATGAGCGTGACATTGGCCTTTATTGGACTGATGGGATGTGTAGGAAAGCAGGAATTTGTGGACGCTCAGCAAGCGGCTATCGGGCGTGGAATTGTCGAAGGCACCAAAGGCTACCGACAGATTCAACAGGAAGCGTTGTCCGCCCAAAAACATCTAAGAAAGGTTCAGGGGCAGGTGTTTAAAATCGAAGGCGCGGCTTATGTTGTGCACGTCAATGATCAGATTGAAGCTCGGCTGCCTTTTGATGAAAATACCCAGATTGATCGTCCGGCACATGTGGGGGACTGGATTGAAGGGCAGCTCGATCAATCCGGTCGCGCCAGAATCATCCGGAATATCGATGCCCAAATTTCACTCGAATAAGTGCCTTTCTTTTCAATCTTGACTCTCTTCGGTTTCTCTTGAGGCGTCCCAATAATCCAATTTCAGAAGTCTTGTCTTGCAACCCTTTTCAACTGAGAATGTTGAGTCGGATGGTTGTGCCCATGAAATTTGTTGGGAGTAACGCCGGGTGGGGAACTCTGAGTTAAAGCCAGCAGCCTAATATCCTGGGAAACCCGGGATAAAGGGAAGGAGAATGGAGATTGCAATGAGAATGATGATAATCCATTCAAGGATTTCCATACGCTGATTGCCGGTTTGACCGGCCATTTTGTCATACAAATTATCCAGTGTGTTTAACTTGCGAAGAATGCTTGCATCCCAGCTTTGCAAATGAAAGCGTTGAGACGCCAGCCGCGAGACTCTTGCCAGATATTGATCGCCGAATAATTTCAGGGTATTGGTCACCCGTTCAAAGAGAATGGCGCTATCGACTTGCATGCGTGCGATTCGGCGAAGATTTGCATCGGATGATCCCGGCCAACGAAACCTGTGCCGGGTTTCCTGTGTGAGAGCGCCATACGCGTCGTCAAGCGCCTCGTCTAATTGGTGATCGAGAAATCGCCGCTCGACTAATTCCACATTGGCAAATTCTAAGACCGCCAGCACGTCATCCATCTCTTGCCCGATCATCAGCGCGGCATTCCAATCAATGAGAGTCAGGTCCTGCGTTCCAAAGGCAATTTGACTCGTGGTGGCATCCTTAATTTCCTGGTCTGACAACGGTTGATCCTCACAACGAAGGATTTGAGACAGAAGGGTGCCGTGTTGGTTCACAAATTGCGAAAGATCCAAAGCGGGTTGCGTCGAGAAAATATGAAATATCGTGTAGTCCTCGACAAATTCAGAGATGTTCGGTTTTTCTATTGCTGAACCTAACGTGGTCAGGAGAGATTGGACGTGTCGGAGTGTGTTTTCGAGCAGTTGAACATTTTCATAGAGCGCTTCACTGAGTGGAAGCAACGATACAAACGGTCCCGCCAGTGGAATCTGATAGGTGACCATGATGGCGCCGAAGTCATAGAGGACGGTTTCGACCGTGCGAAGGGTGCAGTGTGTTCCGAGACTGATCGATTGAAGTTCTTCCGTAATGCGGAGCGGTGCGGGGTGATAATCAAAGTATTCAGGTGCCGGCCGTTTTCGTTTAATCCGCCCTCGTTCCTTGATGGCCGTAATTCGTTGCTCGGCTTCCTCAATGTGAATAGAGGCGCCCACGTCATAGGCAAAGACGGCGATACACCTCCCGTCTTGTATGTGAAAATTACCTGGAGCAATCATGGATGGCATGTGTCAAGTGTGTGGCGATGAATGGAGGACTGACACACTCGGAACCCATAGGTGTTGCTCACGGGTGGTGTGGGTAAACGAAGATTGGGGAGCGATAGAAGTCATACACATCATTCGTGAGAGGCCAACAGATTAACGGTATAGGAGAACACAGAGTATACAATTGAAATCGGACATGGATTTAGACGTCGTGAGTAGAGTCAACCCGTGGGACTTCCACTTCCATGCCGGGGAATTCCGCTTTCAGTCTCATGGCAAACGCGAGGGACTGGCGTTCTTCGCCATGCACAACAAATGCTTTTCGAGGATGTGGGGTAATTGCGCGGACATAGGCGAGGAGATCATCCCGGTCCGCA
Source organism: Candidatus Nitrospira allomarina (assembly GCF_032050975.1). Lineage (NCBI taxonomy): Bacteria > Pseudomonadati > Nitrospirota > Nitrospiria > Nitrospirales > Nitrospiraceae > Nitrospira > Candidatus Nitrospira allomarina. Next base: position 2,111,973 of record NZ_CP116967.1, read on the forward strand.
TGGGCGGAATATCCATTTAACCGGACTATCTGAGCTCGCCGTTGTGTAGGGATTCCAAAAATAGGCACCGTGTCCCATTCCTCAGCCAGTTTGCGTCCTAAGGTGTGCTCGGCTTGCCATCCTACCAGGACGATAACATTGGCTTCATCCTCAATCGTATGCTTGAGATGATGCACGACGCGCCCCCCTTCACACATGCCCGATGCCGAAATAATGACGCATGGGCCGCTGCGCCGATTCAGGAGCTTGCTGTCTTGAGCCGTCGAGATAAAATTGATGTATTTCGCGGCAAAGACATCGCCGGTCGAGGTAAAGGTTTGATAAGTTTCTTCGTCGTAGCATTCCGGGTGCTGGAGAAAGACTTTGGTGGCTTTCAACGCAAGAGGGGAGTCGATATAAATTGGAATGGGATCGACCTCTCCATTGTTCACGAGGTCCTTAATGCGCATGATGATTTCTTGAGTGCGGCCGACCGAAAAGGCTGGAACAATAATTTTGCTTTTATGTTGAATCGCATGGGTCACGAGTTCTTTCGCGATCGCTGTTCGTTTGGCCTGGTCGTCCTCATGCAGTCGGTCGCCATACGTCGATTCAATGATCAGGACATCACAGGAGGGAGGCGGATGCGGATCCCGAAGGATCGGCATGTTGGCCCTCCCTAGGTCTCCCGAAAACAGGACCGAGGTGGTATTGCCACGACTTTGATGCTTAACCCAGATTCCCGCCGATCCCAGAATATGACCGGCATCATGAAATTGCACCTTTAGATTGGGGGCCGCAGAGGTGTTGGTCCCATATCGTAACCCTCGAAACTGATTGCCGATGATTCGAACGTCCTCTATCGAATAAAAGGGTGTGACACAGGTTGGACCCCTCCGTCGTTCTTTTTTATTCACGTATCGACAGTCACTTTGCTGAATTCTGGCGGAATCTTCCAGTAAAATTTTTGTCAAATCTGCCGTGGCCGACGTCATATGGACCGATCCGCGAAAGCCCTCCTTTGCCAGGACCGGAAGAGCCCCGGAGTGGTCGATGTGGGCATGGGATAAGCACACCGCCGTCAGGGATTTTGGATCAAAGCCAAGGTGCCGATTCAGTGTGGCCGCGAGGTCTCGCCGTCCTTGAAACATGCCGCAGTCCAGAAGCAGGCGGGAGGATCCCGCGTGAATGAGATGACGACTCCCCGTGACGGATCGGGCGGCTCCATGAAACGAAATCTTCATGATGGGGCTTCAAGTGGATGTTCGGCCATGATAATGTTCCAGGCTTCCCCTGCGGTTTCAGCATAATGAAACAATTGCAGGTCTTCAGCCTCGATCAAGCCATTCTCCACAAATTTCTCCCAGTTGATGAGATCTTCCCAAAAGGGTCGTCCGATGAGTATGACTGAGACATCACGTACTTTTCCTGTTTGAAGAAGGGTCAGGGTCTCAAATAATTCGTCCATTGTTCCGAATCCGCCGGGAAAGACCACCAAGGCTTTGGCTCGATTGAGAAAGTGCATTTTTCGAAGGGCAAAGTAACGAAATTGAAAACACAGTGCAGGAGTAATGTATGGATTGGGTAATTGCTCATGTGGTAACGCAATATTCAGTCCGATGGATTTGGCTTTTACATCGGCTGCACCCCGATTGGCTGCCTCCATGATACCGGGACCCCCGCCGGTGATGATGACAAATTTTCGACGTCCGTCTATCTGACAACTGGAAGACACCAGGCGGCCGAATTCACGTGCTTCCTGATAATAGGGAGAATAAGCCTTCTGGTTTTTGGCAATGGCCACGGCCCGTTTTTTTTCCGGATCGTGTGGTGAGGCGGTCAGCTCTTCTTCCGCGATCAAGAGTTTGGCTTTGGCTGCGGCCGGTTCCAGAAGCCTGGCACTGCCGAACACCACAATGGTGGATTCGATACCCTCGTCCTGTTGGAGTAATTCCGGTTTAAACCATTCCAGTTGGAGCCGGACCGCCCTGAGGTCGTCCCGCTGCAAAAAATCAAGGTCGGAGTCTGCCCGTTTGTATGCGGGAGAAGACAGGGGAGGAGGGTCAGATTGGGGGAAATTGGTCATAGGCTGATACAATTTATACGAAGAGGGCAGAGAGAAGATTATAAAGACCCAGGAAGTAATTTGAAACTGCTGAAGAGGCTCGGTGGCATATTCTTTCTTGAGTGACGTGAAGGAACACCCATAAGATCAGAAATCGGGTATAGTCCAATGGTTCGGATCGTACCGGAGTGCGCAAGAAATAAGCACCCACTTCTTTAGCCATCTCCGAATGTACAGCCTGCCCCAATCCGGAATCTTCCGATATCTGCCAACTTGTCCCTTCCGTGGACGAACCCTTCGGGCTCATTAATCGCAGGGCCATCTATCAGGCCGGCTAATTTGGGTTCTGTGGCGGGCATGTGACCGGAGTCTATACATTTTTTGCCAGGGGCTGGAGAATTGACCCGGCACAATCGCAGGGGGCAACAGCGGTCGGTGGGTATTTTTGACTCAGGCCAACTTCTGGAAAAACGGGCCTTTTACGAGCGACCGGTCTATCAGGTCACTTGTAAAGCCTTGGAGACTTCGCAACTATGTCTATTGGATCGCACGGGTTTTCTCTTGTTTCTGGAAAATCTTGGTGAGTAAGCGGTCAACTTGTTCAGTTGCTCAGTAAAGAAAAGACAGCTGTGTTGAATGCGGCTGATCAATTTGCGTCCACTCCGGCACCGCAACGATTTGCCAGACTTTTATTGGAGTTGGGCGATCGATTCGGGAAACACGATGAGACAGGGGTTCGCATGACCCTTAACCTCAAACGAAAAGATCTTGTGCAAATGACGGCAGTCACCGAAGAGACCGTAGTCTCGTCCAGGGGTTAAGCGTGGACGAATGGCTGAAGCGTTTTGAGCAGAAAACGCTCTCCCAATCCCCAGGTGCTGAACAAGAAACCGGGAACATGGTGTTTTTCCGTGGAGGCTGTGCAGGATTAGTGAATGATCGTTCGAATGAAGTAGACGGCGTGGGAAATGGTGCTCTCTATGTTAGTCCACGCCTTCCCTCTATTCTGGGGCCATAGCGACTGGGAGGAAATGAGAGTGGTCTTAGGAAATTATTCTTATTGTGGTAAAGGATCATTTTTAGTGCCAAAACCATGAAATCTCAAACTACGTCTTTCCCAAATAATTAATTAGACAAAACCGCTCAAATTGGATCGAAAAGGTACGAGGGAGCTGTAGCGGACGAATGAGTAGTACTCAATACTGAGATTGTTTGACCCGGGACTATTGACATTTATCGTCCCTCCGATTCGTGGTGTACTTTCATGCTGCCAGCCACGGGTGTTTCTCCAAGAGTGACATTTCCTTGTATTTTGGATAAAATTTCTCTTATATCTGTGACTCCGTGCGGTTTCGGGAATCGTAGGGCTAAGTTTCACTTATCTGGAGGGCAAGCCCGTGTATTCACATGTCTCAAAAATTATGACCGAAAGCCAGCATGAGGTGCAGTTTTACGATCAGGATTCCTTTCTCATAGAAATATTGGGGCGTCACGTTGAAGAAGGTTTGGCATTGGGAGAGTCGGTGCTGCTTCTTACTACTCCACCTCACCGCGAGGCCCTTGTCAATCGTCTGAACGGCCATCGTTTGCTAGAACGGTATATGGAGTTCGATGCGGCTGACACCTTGTCACAGTTTATGGTGCATGGTTGGCCCGATTCTGCAAAGTTTCAGGCCGTCATGGGTCAGTTGCTTCGACAAGCCACCGAAAATGGGAGTGGACGTGTTCGGGTATTTGGTGAAATGGTGGCCATTCTCTGGGAAAGGGGAGAAGCAGCGGCCGCATTGCATCTGGAGTCACTGTGGAATCAGCTTGCAGCCGAACATTCCTTCTCACTTTTATGTGCTTATCCAATACGTGGTTTTTCCAGCCATACCCACACTCATACCTTTCAGAAGATCTGCAGTGCGCATTCGATGGTCAGGCCAGCTGAGAATGCCATCGTTCCCGGGCCGGGTGACCATATGCAGGCCGATACAACTCTTGCCACTTTACAACAAAAAGCCGTTGCTCTGGAAAGTGAGGTGAGGCGTCGGGAGGAACTTCAGCGAACACTCCTGCAACGGGAGGAAGAACTTGCTGATTTTCTGGAGAATGCTGTGGAATGTGTGCATCAGGTCGGCCCGGATGGAAAGATTTTGTGGGCGAATAAAGCCGAACTGACCATGCTTGGCTATGAGGCACATGAATATTTTGGTCATAGTATTACAGAATTCCATGTGGATGAACCTATCATTAACGATATTTTGCAGCGGTTATTACGGGGTGAAACCTTGTGCGACTACCCCTCTAGACTTCGCTGTAAGGACGGGTCGGTCAAAGATGTGTTGATCCATTCGAATGTCCGTTGGGAAAACGGAACATTCCGCTATACGCGGTGCTTTACGAGGGATATTTCGGAACGGAAGCGGATCGAGCAGGAACTCGATCAACGGGTGGAAGAGCGGACCCGGGAGCTCGTGGAATCACAGCAGAAGCTTCGTGCCTTAGCCGCCCAACTCAGTCTTGCTGAACGGCGAGTAAGGAATGAGATTGCCACTGAACTCCATGATTATCTGGCGCAAATGTTAATCGTGACCCGTCTCAAATTGGCCCAGGCCACACAGGAAACTGAAGAACATACGAAAATACGACAGGTCTTGAAAGAAGCCGATGACGTCTTACATGAATCTATTCTTTATACGCGCTCCTTGATGGCCGAACTCAGTCCTCCAATCCTCGAGTTCGGGTTACCCATGGGGCTGCGTTGGCTGGCTGAGAAATTCCAATCCTATCAGCTTACTGTAGAAACCCATATCCCGGATGGCATAGTTTTGAATCTTTCCGAAAGTCAAATCGGGTTGATTTTTCAATCCGTTCGAGAACTGCTCATGAATGTGGTGAAGCATGCCCAGACCGATCGGGCTCAAATATTTCTCCGTCTTCAGGACCATATGCTGTATCTTGAAGTTGTGGATCAAGGGAGAGGATGTGATCAGGCAACCACTCTGACCCCCAATGTCCCACCACTTAATTTAGAGAAATTTGGCTTATTCAGCATTCGTGAACGAATGGAGGCATTGGGTGGGCGGTTTGACTTCCATTCCTCTCTCGATCAGGGGACGCGGGCAAGGCTCCTGCTTCCTCTGGAACCTGTCCAAGATAACCATTGCTCTAGTGAGGGCACTTCCACGGTTATGGCGGCAGTCAGTGATCTTACCAAGAGCATAGATTTGGTGCGGGTGCTGCTGGTCGAAGATCACGCGGTGGTGCGGGAAGGTTTGCGGGGTGTACTGGAAACGTATCCGGATATTGAGGTCGTGGCCGAAGCGGAGGATGGTGAAGCCGCCGTAGCGCAGGCAATAGCGTATGAGCCCGATGTCGTGATCATGGATATTAACATGCCAAAATTGGATGGGATTGAAGCCACCAGGCAAATTAAAGCTCGTTTTCCCAAGACCATCGTGATTGGGTTGTCAGTTCATCAAGCTAATCAAGTGGAGCCGGCGCTCCTGGAGGCCGGCGGTTCGGCCTATGTCACGAAGGAGTCTGCGGCGGCCTGTCTGTATAAGGCCATTCAGAAAGCCATACGATAATACGATGAGTGTAAATTTCATCACCCTGGGATGCGGTCCCAACCCTCTTTCCTACCTTATCTACTATTAGTTTTTACTTCATTCAAAATAATCATCTGGCCGCAATGGGAGCCACGAATGTCTTGTCCTCCAGACCAGCCAGTTCACTTCCACTAGGCAATTCTGGCATGAGGAATCCAGCCCCATCTCCCTCATCGCGGCTTGCCCCACCGTCACACCGTATTCAATCGGGAGTGGATTTGTAGTTGGCATTGAGGCGAGTGGAGCACGTAGCGAACGTTGCCTGCCTTCAGGAAAATGAAATGGTTGGCCGTGCCGCCATTTTTTCCTCGAAAAACGGGCAATTGGTTAAAATGCAAGGGATAAGACAGCTTTGTCATGGCTACATGTATATTCCGGCGGAGCAGAAATTCTTCATGCTGTGGTGAGTATGGAGCAATCCCGCTACAATCCCTGAGGTGAAAATCTTTTACATTATCCTGGTCTGGACCCATCTGATTGCAGCAACCTTCTGGATTGGAGGGATGCTGTTCCTCTCCCTGGTCGCAGTGCCTCTCATGAGACAGGATTCCGACCCTCCTACCGCTCAACGCGGATTTATAAGCCTTGCTCGTCGATTCAGAACCCTCGTATGGAGCGCCCTATTCATTCTGGTGGTGACGGGGTCGGTCCTTCTTGGAAATGTCATCAATTTCCGGGCTCCCCTTTCCTCCTGGCCATCTGTTGTCCTCGTGAAACTGATACTTGTGCTCCTGTTAGCGATGGTTTCCTTCAGTCATGACCGGATAATGGCGCAAAAAGTGCGCACCCTGAAGAGCAAAGCTGCTTCAGAATTATCAGCTGGTGAAAAGTTCCTGCTTCGGTTATCCCCCTTGCTTGGCCGACTGACCCTGTTGTTAGGGTTGGGAGTGCTTTTGTCGGCCGTTATCATGGTGAGATCCTGAGGGTAAGGATCTGGAATCCGGGAATGGAATAAAAAAAAGGGAGAGGTCTTGTGGACCTCTCCCTTATTATCGGACGTAGAGAGTGATCGTTAGAATCGGCTGCGCCGTTTTCCTCCAAAATCTCCTCCGCCTCCGCCACTGCCACCGAATCCACCACGGCCGCCTCCGCCGCCACCGGTTCGTGGGGCTTGAGGTTTGGCCTCGTTCACCGTCAATGTGCGGCCACCAAACTCCGTAGAGTTCAATGCTGCAATTGCGGCTTGTGCTTCCTCTCCGGTAGACATTTCAACAAATCCGAACCCGCGCGATTGGCCGGTGAATTTGTCGCTAATGACGTTAGCTGATTCGACGGTGCCGTGTGCCGAAAACAGGTCGGTTAATTCTGCTTGAGTCGCTGAATACGGCAACCCACCTACATACAATTTTGAACCCATGGGGTTCCTCCTTTTAAAAAGATGATATTGTCTGATGCTCGAGAAGGGTAAAACATTTGGAAGAGGTAGGCCACGGACGCTGTTTCTACGCCACTCAGGTCAGACACTTCCGAGTTATTCTCTCGGGCTAAACAACACCGGTTACGGGCTTGAGTGATTGAACTCTCAAAGCTAAGCCCAGGGCGATGAGTTGAAAAAATCGTAGCACACAAGGGAAGTAAAAGATAGTAGCGGAAAAATGGCACTATTACCTATTTATCGGGTAGATCGGATGGTGCTATCCGGAATGGCCGGCATACCCCCGGTATACTTCAGGGTTGTACGGTTCCGCCGGTGACGCGTTCCAGTTCGGTCAGGGCAATCGAGAGATCGTATTTGGCTTGCGCGTAGTCTACTTGTGTTTGCCGTAAGACCCGTTGGGCATCCAGCACATCCAACAGACTGGCTTCTCCGAATTTAAAGCTGACTTGGGCGATACGTAGCGCCTCTTGTGCCTGCTTGAGCAGTCCCTTTTCGTATGTGGCAATTTGTGCGGCCGCGGCTTGAGAAAGTTGGATCTGCTGGGCAATGCCTTTGAGAAGGTCCTGCTTGGCCCGAAGGAGGCTCGCTTCCCGTTGTCGCAAGGCGCCTTTGGCTTGGGCGATATCTCCCTGTCGTTGATTCCAGACCGGAAAAGGAATGGAAACCCCAGCGATATAGGCTTCCCGCCCTGCGTCTCGTTGGTATCCTCCACTCAGTGTCACATCGGGCACGCGAGCCTGTTGCTCCTGACGGTGGGTGTGCTGCGCTTGTGCTATCAGTTTTTTCCATTTGGTAATGATGGGATGGTTCGCCAGAGTCTGCTCCGAGAGTGTATCGAGGTGTAAGGCTCCAGGCCAGACGGCGAAATCGCCTTGAATGGAGAAATCAAGCCCCAATGCCCCGGCAGTGAGACTATTTAATGAGGCTTGGATAGACTGGACGACCCCCCTGGTCCGGGCGACTTCTTTTTGAACTTTCATGCTCTCTACCTGGATTTTCACGGAATCAAAAGGGGGTGCTTCACCGGCGTCGACGCGACGAATCACGGCTTTTCGGACTTCTTCCATCGTCCGGACATTTTGGATGGCCGTCGCCGTTTGACGTTCGGCGAATAAGAGGTCATAGAAAGCCTGTTTGGTTGCGGCAATCAAATTCAGTTTGGCTTCTTCTTTTGAGGCCAGGGCTCCGTCCAGGCCTGCCTGGGCTGCCTGTTGGCGTGCCGCCCGTTTCCCCGGCCATTCGATAGGCTGATAGAGGGTGGCATATCGTTCAGTGAGGGTAATGCCGGTAGGATCTCTGACGGTTCCACGTCCACTCTGAACCCATAGCGTGGGGTTGGGATAAGCGGAGGCAGAGATTTTGTCTCCTTCCCTTTGTTCGATGACTCCCTCACTTTCATTCATAAGGGGATTTTTCTCTAAGGCCATGGCCAGAATATCTTGCAGACTATAGGTCGGGGCCGCAGCCTGTGGTGTGGTGTCAGTCGCTGCCAACACGGGTTGCCAGCAGAGACCGTATAGCATGATGAGGCAAATGATCTGTTTGAACCACATGACATGTTCCCTTCTTGTGACAACACCATCCTGCTCAGGTTGAGATGGTGCTGGTGTGAGACTGATTGGGTATGGCTGGTTGTTGGTTGGAACGGCAGACGGTGCCGTACAACGCTGGAATAATAAATAGGGTCAAGGCCGTGGACGTGATCAAACCGCCGATCACGACTGTGGCCAGAGGCCGTTGGACCTCCGCTCCCATACTGGTGTCGACGGCCATCGGTAAAAACCCCAGACTTGCGACGAGGGCGGTCATCAAGACAGGGCGAAGACGATCCATGGCTCCCTGTGCCACAGCGTCCCGGGTCGGAAGCCCCTCGGTTTCAAGTCTTTGGATACGGCTTACCAATACGACACCGTTTAAGACTGCGATTCCGAAAAGGGCCACGCAACCGATTACCGCCGAGATACTCAACGGAAGGCCTCGAATCCAAAGGGCAAAAATCCCCCCCGACAGAGCGAGGGGCACATTCAAAAATATGAGGAAGGCCGGACGAATTGTTCCAAAAATCACCGATAGAATGGCGATGATAAGCAGTAAGGTAATCGGCACCACGACGGCCAGTCGGCGTGACGCTTCTTCGAGATGTTTAAATTGTCCGCCCCACTCCAGATAGTACCCTGGGGGGAGGGCCACGCGGTCGCGAATCATTTGTTGGGCTTCGGTGACGAAGGAACCCAGATCCCGACCACGGATATTGGCTTCGACTACCAGCCGGCGTTGAATATCCTGTCGACTAACCTGCGCAGGTCCTTCATCGACTTTGATGGTGGCCACGCGGGACAACGGAACCAGTTCCCCATGCGGGGTGGGGATCAGGAGATTGCCAAGCGCCACCGGACCGGCCGATGCATTGTCTGAGAGGCGGACGATCAGATCAAAGCGGCGTTGTCCCTGAAAGACGGTTCCAACCGTCTGGCCCACTCGTGCAGTTTCAATGATGTTTAACACGTTTTTGGCGTTCAACCCGTATCGCCCGATTTGATCACGGTCCACGATCACCCGAATCCTGGGGACGCCGGTTACTTGTTCCGCTTTCACATCGGCAGCGCCGGGCACCTGTTCGAGTGCACGTGCCACCAAATCTCCTTGATGGCGTAAGACCTCAAGATCCTCCCCGAAAATTTTGATAGCGAGGTCGGAACGGGTGCCGGCAATGAGTTCATTGAATCGCATCTCAATCGGTTGCGTAAAGCTCAGACCAACACCGGGAACCGCTTCAAGAACAGCCGTTTTGAATGTGTCGATCAACGCCTCTTTAGAGGTGGCCGTGGTCCAGTGGTCTTCCGGCTTGAGGACAACAAAGACATCAGATAGTTCAATGCCCATCACGTCCGTGGCCACTTCCGGACTTCCGGTTCTCGTTACTACCTGGACGACTTCAGGAAATTTCCGCAAGGCCCGTTCTACCTCCAAGGCCGTTTGCACTGATTCAGTCATGGAGACGCTGGGGAGGCGCCACACTTGAATGGCCATATCCCCTTCCTCTAATCGAGGAACAAATTCGATCCCTAAGCGCGATCCAATCACCAGACTGAGGGCAAACAGCACGATGCCTGGAGTCACGACCCATGCCGGCCGGTTTAAGGACAGGTTTAACCAGGGTTGATAAAGTCGTCGGGCATGCCGAATGAGCCAGGTTTCTTCATGATTCGGTCTGGCGCGTGCGAACCAATAGGCCAGTACCGGCACGCCTCCTACCGCAAAGAGGAGTGAAGCTGCCAGGGCAAAAATGACGGTCATAGCCATGGGCCGAAACATTTTGCCTTCCAACCCAACCAAGGACAAAATGGGAAGATACACGACGATAATAATGCCGACCGCAAACACAATGGGTCTTAACACTTCCCGTGCCGCACTCTGAATCGTTGCCAGTTTGTCTTCCTTCGACTGGCTGGCGACCTTCCCGAGCTTTCGCAGAATATTATCGATCATGACGACCGATCCATCCACCAGCAGTCCAAAGTCAATCGCCCCCAGGCTCATCAGATTTCCGGAGATGCCGGCGTGATACATGCCGGTAAACGCCACCAGCATGGAAAGAGGTATGGCCAAGGCCACAATAAATCCGGCCCGCACGTCTCCTAGAAATGAAAAGAGAATCGCGATGACCAGCAGACCTCCTTCGAGTAAATTATTTCTGACGGTGTTGATGACTTTGGAAACAAAAAGGGTCCGGTCATAATAGGGTTCAATCAGGACACCCGGCGGAAGCGTCGCTTGAATCTCCTTGATCCGTTCCTTCACTCGTTCGACGACCTGCTGAGCATTGGCGCCTGCCAGCATTTGAACCATCCCGATGACCGTTTCTCCCTCCCCCATCCGCGTGGCCGCGCCTATCCGCAATGCGGCGCCTTCTTTGACTTCTCCAATATCCCTAACGAAAATGGGCACACCACCCGGCCCATGACTCACGACGATTTGTTCTAAATCGGCAAGCGTTGAAGCCAGGGCCTCCCCTTTGATGAGGTAAAGTTCCCGCTCATGTTCTATGTAGCCGCCGCCCGCGAGGGCATTGTTCTGTTCAAGTGCTTCAAACACCGTCTGTAAGGTGAGATTGAATGCCAGGAGCTTGCTGGGGTCGACGACCACTTGAAATTGTTTGGTCTCTCCGCCCCAAATATTGACTTCCACCACGCCTGGAACGGTCCGGATCCGCCTGCCGATATCCCATTCCAGAAGCGTCCTCAAGAACATGGGACTGTGTCCTTCCCCTCTGAGTGTAAATTGGTAGACTTCACCCAGGCCGGTTGAGAGTGGACCCATCACCGGGCGTCCATAGACGGCGGGAATGCGCTCAGTTGCTAACGCCAGGCGCTCGTTGACGAGTTGCCGGACAAAATAGAGATCAAGGTGTTCCTCAAAAATTGCGGTCACTGCTGAGAGTCCATACCGTGAAACCGAACGCACTTCCAACAATCCCGGTATCCCGTTCAGCGCGGTTTCAACAGGAAACGTGATGAATTGTTCCACCTCAATCGGACCGAGCGCGGGGGAACGGGTGAGAATCTGCACCTGGACAGGGGTGAGATCGGGAACCGCATCGATGGTGAGATTGGTCAGCGACCACATTCCGGAGGCGCTGACCAAAAGCAAGGCGACGATGGTAAAAAATCGATATCGAAGTGAGAGTGTGAGAAGACGTTCCATGGAATTATAGGGTTACCATCATTTGACTATTTGCGGGGAATACGAAAGAAGAGAACCTGATTCGTCAGGCATGCCTTGATAGATAACACTCATATTTGTGCGCCCGCTCCACGTTTTCACCCACGGTGATGGTGGTTAATGTTCATGAGCGGAGGGTTTCATGATGGCGTTTTTCAGGTCGAAGACACCTTCGGTGACCACGTGTTCTCCCAATTTTATGCCCCGTTTGATTTCCACAAGTCCCCCGCCTTCCTGGCCGGTTTCGACAAAGACAAAATCGTATCCGTCGCCTCGTTGAACGAACACGCCGCGCACGCCCTCTACCATCGTCAAGGCCGATAGAGGAATGGATAAGACGGGCTGTTGTTGATCGATCAACCGCACGTCCACATATTCATTGGGCTTAAGCCGGCCATTAGAATTCTCAACGTCGAACCGCACGCGAATGGTGCGGGTAGTGGCATCTGCGACCGGAGCAATATAGGTGAGCCGGGCCGTGATGGGCTCTCCACCACGGGGAAGGACCTCGCCTTGATCGCCTTCCTTGAAACGACGGGCATGTTCGATTGGCAGATTGGCAAACACCCACACCTGACTGGTATCCACAATTTCAAAGAACTCGTCTCCTGCCGCTACGCCCTGACCCAGGACGATTTTTTGATTCACGACGGTTCCACTAAGAGGGGCCCGGAGCAAATATTTGTGGCCCTCCAAATGGCTCCCATGCTCCATTTGTTGGAGTTCCTGTGGGCTGAGCCCCATGTTCAGGAGCTTTTCCCGGACGTGTTGATAGACGGCCTGGGCTTCAATCTGCTGTCCACGGTCTTCCAGAAACCGACGTTGAGAAATAATGTTTTCAGCCAGGAGTTGTTTGGTTCGCTTAAAGTTGCTGGAGGCCACATCCAATTTGGATTTGGCCACCAGGTATTCCTGGACTAATTCATCCAAGCGCATGCTTTCAACCGCCGCGAGCGGCTGATCTTTTTTCACCCGATCCCCTAATTGCACCATAACCTTATCCACTTGCCCGGGGATGCGAGAGGAAACTTTTGCCACGTGGGAGAGATCAAGGGCGACATGTCCCGGAGCCGAAACCGAATGCGGGGTCGGGCGTTCTTTAACTTCTTCAATTCGGATGCGTTGCCGCGCTTGTTCAGGGACATGGTCCGCGTGAAGGGGTTGTCCAGGAGAAAGAGAGAGATCGGGGGAGGAAGCCGTTGCGTCTGTGTCCGGTAGGCTGTCAGTTGGTGGCTGGGTGTCGGAACATCCCATCGTGAACAGCCCGATAAGACAAAAAACAAGAAGACAACTCCCGTGTCTGTTATTCAGATTCTTCATGGATGATCCATGTGGACAAAAGATCTCCTACGACAAAATACTACCATGGTGCTCATGTCGGTCCTGGTTCCTCCCAGGTTGGGAGTGTCATTGTGAATGTGGTGCCGTGTCCTACTTGACTCTGTGCATGAATAGTTCCTCCGTGGGCTTCGATAATCTCCTTGACGATCGCCAACCCCAGGCCTGTTCCTCCTGATTGGCGATCCCGTGCCTGGTCGATTCGATAGAATCGCCCAAAAAGGTGAGGAAGATGTTGGGAATCAATTCCCGGCCCGGTGTCCTCCACAGATAACCGGATGGATCTATCCTGAGACCAGACTCGGACGGTGATGGTTCCATCTGGAGGTGTATGCCGGAGCGCATTATCCAGGAGATTGATCAGGGCTTGTTTGAGCTGTGAAGCATCTCCCATGAGAGGAGGGACAGGCGCAAACTCGGTCTGCAGATGGATACCCCCTTCATGAGCTAACACCGACAACTCGGTCACGATTTCTTTAACAAGAGGCGGGAGGTCAAGGGTTTGCAATACGAGTGGGGGGCGGTCGCCGGCGAATTGTGCCAGGGTGAGGAGGGATTTGGTCATGGTGCTGAGTCGGTCGACTTCAGCCAGGTTGGAGAGAATGGTCTCCCGGTATTCCTCTGCCGACCGAGCCCGTTGCAAGCTGACCTCAAAATTGCCTTTCATCGCCGTTAACGGGGTTTTCAGTTCATGGGCCGCATCGGCCACGAAGCGACGTTGTCCTTCGAAGACCTGCTGCAAGCGGTCCAACATGCCGTTAAAGGTGTGGGCCAGGCGTTGAAATTCGGCGTAGGGCGAGCTGAGTGTGAGGCGTGTGGAAAGCGTCTGCCCGGATACGGCTTCTGCTGTCTGACTTAAAGCGTTGACGGGAGCCAGGGCTTCATCGGCCAATCGTCCGCTTCCCCATAAGGCAAACAGAAGGGAAATCGCGAAGGTGCCACAGAGTAGCCAGGCCAACCACTGAAGGGTTTCCTGAACAAATTGCAAGGATTTTTCCGTTTGTAAAATGAACCGTCCATGGTCTTCAATGACGAGCGGAATAGAGATTCGGCGAATGGGCGGATGATCCGGTTTGTGAAAGGTTTCAAAAACGGTTTCTCCATTGAGGACCTGCATGATAAGTTGGGATGTCACAGGAAGGCGGTTCTCCGTGCTCTGTCCACGCCAGAGAATTCGGCCGGTAGAATCCAGGATGGCACTGTAGCGGATAGCCTCCTGTAGCTCTTCTTCGTCATCAAATTCTTCCAATTCGTCTTCTTCATGTTGCCGGTGAGGAGACACATGAACATGGTCGGTCGCCAGGTCCACGCGGAGGCTTTCCTCCTGTGCGAGTGCCATCAGTTCTCCATCGATATGGCGGTGTAAAATAGTGGATAGGCCCAGATACAGGATCAGGCTGAAGAGGCCTAGGAGGATCACAATAAAACCCAAGGCCACACGACGTATGCGCGTGCGAAAGGCCTGCATAGTTTAGGCGTCCGGTATTTTTAAGACATAGCCGATCCCTCGTACAGTATGGATCAGCTGTGGAGAAAAATCCCGATCCATTTTGCTGCGCAAGGTTTTAATGTGCACATCCACAATATTAGTGATGGACTCATAGTGAATGTCCCACACGTGTTCGGTAATGGCTGTTCGGGTTAATACCCGTCCCACATTTCTCATGAGATATTCCAAAAGTGAATATTCCTTGTTGGTCAGGATGATGGTTTGGCCTGCCCGTGAAACACGGTGGGTCACCGGATCAAGCTCCAGGTCCGCAATCGTGAGGCGAGGTGTGGGGAGGCCACTGCCACGACGGAGAAGCGCTCTGAGACGTGCCAATAATTCGGCAAAGGCAAACGGTTTCGTCAAATAATCATCTGCGCCGGTATCCAGGCCGGTCACTCGATCTTCAATGGCCTCCCGTGCGGTCAAGAGAAGGATCGGGGTCGCGTGGCGCTTCGCTCGAAGCCGGCGGCAGACGTCAATGCCGTTCATTTTAGGGAGCATAATATCCAGAATGATCACGTCATAGTGCGTGGTCTCGGCCATGGCCAATCCCATCTCACCGTCGGTGGCGAGATCCACAGCATATTGCTCCTCCCGCAAGCCTTTCACAATAAACCCGGACACACTTGAATCATCTTCTACTAAGAGAATACGCATTGATTTCCCACTGAAAATTAAAATCGGCAGGGGCGGGTGTCCTTCGGCACATTATAGGAGAACTCCCAACAATCCCAAAGTCACGAAGGCATGCGTCCCGTGCGTCTCAATCATCGATTCGGCAATTCCGGCCTCAGCCGCTTCCTCTGCCCGATGGCCGGCCATGGCGGCAGCCCCGCCTCCGAGAAAACCGAGAATGAGAGGCCATAAGGGGCCGTCACGGAAATTCTCACATTTGAGCCAGACTCCTGCGGCATCCAATCGCATACTGGTGAAGAGCGAGGCGTTGGGGAAAGGAACTAACATGGATTGTCATGGCAACTCAAACATGATTTCCCCTGCATGTCGAAAGTGTGGTGAAACGAGAGAAGGCCCCATGCCCTCTTGCGAATGGGGCCTTGCTGGTTTCTTAGGATTTTTCGGGATCCTTGTGAGAAGCGCCATTCTCGTGCCCGTCCTCGTCCTCGAGTTCAGAGCTCAAAACTTTTCCCGATTGGGCGTCAATCTCAAACTCCCTAATCTCACCGGAAGCGTTGACGATTTCGACCTCATACATTACCTTCCCGTCTTCACTTTCCAGCTCGGCTTCCAGCACCTTCCCTGGAAATTGAGTCGTCGCAGTTTTGATGGCTTCTTCCATGGTGACCGAGGCGCTCAGGTTGGCCGCGGCCGCTTTGTCTTTGCCATCCTGACTCATGGCCAATCCAACGGAAGTCAATAACAACGCTGTGGCGCCCAATAAACTGATTGTGTGTAACCGCTTCATGATACATCCTCCTTGGTGAAAAATTAATGGAAGCAACCGGCTGTTCATGAATACAGCATAGATTGTCTACATGAAGGCCATATGAAGCGGACATGAAAGATTCTTCATCTAGAGAGAATAACATGAGCCAAAATAGGCCCCTGTCGGCCTATGCGGAAAGGCGGAAAGGCCTCTATTGGCAGGGGAACATGCGTTGTCGATTAAATCCGAAAGTGTGCGCCAATATGGCGGCAGGGAAAATCCGGCCTAGACGTTGAACTTGAAATGGCAGACGTCGCCGTCTTTGACGATGTAATCTTTGCCTTCTGAGCGGATCAGGCCCTTCTCACGCAGGGCGGCTTCCGACTTGTATCTGTCGATGTCCGCAAAGGCGTAAATGTCGGCCTTGATAAAGCCCTTCTCAAAGTCGGTGTGGATGACGCCGGCGGCCTGTGGTGCCTTGGCTCCGATAGGAATGGTCCAGGCTCGGACCTCCTGCACTCCGGAGGTGAGGAACGAGCAGAGCCCGAGTGTTTTATAAGCGGCAACAACGACCTTCTCCAAGCCGCTCTGCTCCATGCCCAAATCTTTCATGAAAATTTCGCGGTCTTCGCCGGACAGCTGGGCGATTTCGCTTTCAAGTTTGCCACAGATCACGACCGATTCCGAGCCGCGCTCCTTTGCGAAGGCATGAAAATCCGCAAGGGTGGCCGGATCCGGATTCTCATCGGTATTCCCGACATAGAGCACGGGCATAGTCGTGAGCAGGAAAAAGTTTTTGAGGACTTCCGGCTCAAGGCCCAGCGCTCGCGCGGGTTTACCCGCTTCGAGGCCGTTTTTCAGAATATCGAGCACCACAAGGGCCTCTTTCGAAGCCTTATCTCCGGACCTCGCCTTGGCGGCGACCTTGTCGTACTGTTTGGTGAGACTGTCCAGGTCCGCAAGCATTAGTTCAGTTTCAATCACCTCGATATCACGACGATAGTCCACGCCGCCCATGGTGTGCACCACATCGGGATCCTGAAAGAGTCGCACCATGTGGAGGATGGCGTCGACTTCCCGAATATTCGCAAGGAATTTATTTCCCAGCCCTTCGCCCTGAGAGGCGCCTTTAACCAGACCGGCGATATCGACGAAACGGCAGGAAGTTGGCACGGTTTTCTTAGGTTTGACCAACTCGGTCAGGCGCCCAAGACGCGCGTCAGGAACGGCCACGACGCCGACGTTGGGCTCGATAGTCGTAAACGGATAGTTCGATGCGGCCGCGTTTCCAGAGGTCAACGCGTTAAAAATCGTAGATTTGCCGACGTTGGGTAGACCGACGATGCCAATTTCCATAGGAAATGCAAGGTATCAAATTAGAAGCCTGCAGGTCCTTGAGCCAAAAGGCCTATACGTACCCGCTCAGGGCTCTCGTCATAAAATTTCTCGAAAGGTGAATAATTTTTCTGCCGTTTCTCCGTACCCTATCTAGAAGTTGAAACGGAAAACTGTATACCGATCTATTCAGGCATGGAGAAACCGGGATGTTCCGGTGATTTCAGAATGGCAACTTTTGAATGTAGCCACAGGTGTATAGCGTTTTTTGAAATTCCACTTCAGGCCGTTTGTCCAGAGATCCAGTGGACGGCATGATCTTAGGAAGACCGTATGGACAATGGGTTTTCCAGCCAGAACACGCATGGTAAGGGGTCTGTGAAGAGAGGGGATGATAGTCCTTTATGAACAGTAAGCCAACCAACTGTTGCGGTGCAGGTTTGCCCATGAAATTTCCATCCGGCTCCGGATTCGAACAGAGCGTCCCCTCAAAACGGGCAGTTCATGAAATTGATGAGGAATTGAGGAACGGATCTTTTCGGCTTTCTCCTTTCCAAAGCCGCGTAGCCAACCGCTTGATTTTTCTTGACTTAATTCGTTGGTTGAAGAAAAATTAATTAAGCTGTGCAGTCGTTGCGATTTGAGATGTGGGCAGGAGAATGAATGCGGAAAAGCCTCGCGGCACCGTTGATTCATTATCGTCCTGCACAAGAGGTTCAACTGCATTCATCATGAAATCCCAATGGAACTGATGATATTGAGGAAAACACCACTCCGCAGGAAAGGCGGATCAGGCTCACACTTCTTAGGGTTTCTCTGATTCCGGAAAAATTGTTCATCATGGCAGGAAGGAGACTTCATGCAGAATGAGAAAAACCAGATTGTGTCCGGTATTCTCAAAGCCAGGGCGGAATTGGAACAGGTATTGTATGACCTGGAAAAACTGCCGGTCGTCAGTGAAAGTGCAGTTCATTTTGCCGCCCATGCATTGAATAACTTTCTCACCGTGGTCGGGGGCACAGTCGAATTGCTCTTATTAGTGCTGGCGAAACATCCGGACGACCAGGTTCGCACCGGGCTTGAAGCGTTGCAGCATGCCACTCAATTGATGATGCACACCGTCAGCCAAATGGTGAATGCCGAGACAGGACGGGATGCGACGCTACGCTTCGAAAAGGTGGAACTGCCGATCATGGCCCAGCGGTTTCGCATCTTTTATCAACGCATTGCGGATCAAAAACAGATTCAGTGTCTCTCGGTAGCCCCTGCGGATGTTCCTTCGGTGTGGACGGATCGGGTGGCGACGGCCGCTGCGCTGGATAACTTATTTTCGAACGCGGTGAAGTACTCACCACCCGGGAGGCGGATCTGGGTCGAAGTGGAGCCTCAGGATGATTGGGTGATTTGCCGTGTACGCGATGAAGGCCCCGGCCTGAGTTTGGAAGACCAGGCCAAACTCTTCCAACCCGGGATTCAACTCACTCCGAGGCCCACGGCAGGAGAGTCTTCAACGGGATACGGTTTGGCGGTCGCGAAGGAACTGATCGAGAAGGTGGGGGGGCAGATTTGGTGTGAGAGCGTGGTTGGTCAGGGGGCCTGTTTCTCCTTTCGTCTTCCACAATACCGGGAAGCCGTGCATGGATCGGGGATGACCCAGTCAGGCCGGCAAGAGGGAAAGGAGCGCAGGGACTGACCCGAATGCCGGAGCTGGGCGTGGCCCCCGCAGCATGAGTTCCCTTCACGGCTCACGGGGGTGGCCCAGACAGGTGTAGGCTTGAGTTGGGAGTCAGCCTAGCTTATGACCTTTCGCAACAATGTCGCCGCGTTTCTTTGGGGCTTTTCGGCAATGTTCCTGGTGCTTGTTGGGGCCATGACATATGTGTTGATCCGCCACGGAACACCAGTCGGCTATTCTCCGATCATCGTCACTGGCGCGATGGCCCTCTTCTGGGTTGGTGCGGTGGGTTTCACCGCATATTCCAACAGCAAACATTGCCTTCGTGTCACCTTCCAATCCGGCTCACATGACTTCATTACATGGCACTTCCCGTTTAGTAAGAAAGAAAGAATTGTGGCGCGAACCGACATCGCTCCTGCAACAGTGGTCGAGTCAACTGACGATGAGGGTGCCCCATACTTCTACGCTCGCGTGCCGATTCAGGATGGAACGATGATAGATATCGCAGAGGGTCACCATCGGGCGTCCTGTGAAGCGACTTGTATACGCTTCAACGCGATATTGGGGCCGCGCTCGACCCAAGCAATGGTGTGAGGGAATGGCGAGAAGGTCTTACTTGTGTTCTCAGTAAGGCCCTTGAAGGAGAAACTCCTATGAAATCGAAACAATGCATCCTGTTCCCGCTTCTGACCCTCATCGCCTTGTTCCTTGGTTCGTCCCCGGCCTTTGCGGGTGGGGAAACCGCAAAGGCCGGGCTCGGGAAAGCGCAAGCATCTGCGGTTAAATGGCAGGCGGACGCGGTTCTGGTCCAAATCATCACCGTCTCAGGAAATATGGACGGCACTGCGGAGAAATGGAGCTTTCTCTTCCATTCACCTCAGGCCAAGAAGAGTTACAAGGTGGACGTGAAGGACAGCAAAATCGACCAAACACTTGAAGTGTCGCCGAGTTTCACCGATGCGGTGGATGGAGACTTCATTGACAGTGCCCAGGCGATGGCAGAAGCGAAAAAGAAAGGGCTCAAAGGGAAGAAAAGAGCCATGATGACCCTCCACGCCATGCTCCAAGGCACCAAAAGCCAGGGCGCCTATTGGAATATTGTGAGTGATCAGGCGGAAGGCAGGAGCACCCTCATTAGGGCTGAGACCGGAAAGTTCTTCAGACATCAGCCACTCAAGTAGATGGTAGTGAAGCCTTTAGAAGCTAACCACATTAGCTTTTCCATCTAATTATTGTTGTGCCTTACAATAGAAGAATAAAATCGGCAACTCCACGGAGTTAATCTAAGAATGGCTAGAAGGAACAGAAGGGGACTACGTCTTCCAATTATAACTATAGGTCCTTTTGAATCTATGGCAGGCGATTCTAAAGTATTAGAAAATGGAAAAGATGAAGATTACGTCACAGTAATGCGTTTTGTGCTCCCTCTTGATGAGGAAGAATTCGTGCCAGAGACCTATTCTGTTACTAGTGCTGCTTGGGATTCGCCTATTGAAATCAAGCTTTATCAAATAGAAGATGCATCTGAAGATCAAATATTTCAATGGGGAAAAATGTTTTCTTTAGGTGCAAATATGCAACTTCAAAATTTGCCATTTTCTATTTTTTCAGACAATCGAGGTAAGTATCCCTGCTTTTTTGCTCAGATAGTGTTTCCATTTCGATTGAATGATTGGCGGAATCCAAGTCAAGAAAAGATAGAACAAAAAAATTTAACAGGCATATATAGCAAAGACAAACTTTTGGCTTTGGAAATACTAAATAAATTATTTGCTAGTGAAAAATATTCAAAAGACGTGCGTCTCCTGGAATACGAGGATGTAACGAATTTTGTCGAAACGTATTTTCTGAAAGGTCATTCTCAAGCCCATTTATATCAGCATCTCATCCTACTAGATTCGAGAAATGCTTTTGAGGAAGGTATCGAAGAATTCTTAGGTGATGACCTATGGAACCATGTTTCTGGATTTGTGAGAAAAAAAGAAGGGGAAGACATAAATACCGAAGCTGATTTACATGAAATCGTAATGGAAGTCATTATAGATATCATCAAGCATCAGATAGAAAATAGAAACTGGATACAGGCTTTTTGGAATGATCCACATAAAACTAAGATCAAAGGGAAAATGATATCTATCCCTAAACAACCAAAAAGGGAACCTTCCATACAACCAACCTTACAAGTATTGCTTTGTATCTCATTGAACCCCTTGGGAGTCCACGTAGAAAGAGAAACTGCCGAGGGGGTTGGGTCACTTGATTTTAAATGTTTATTCACCACAAAAGATGGTACCCCACTATGTGTGCTGGTTGAATTTAAATTGGCACATGGAGATATTAAGCACGGTTTAGAGAAGCAATTGCCAGCCTACCTTACTGCCAATAAATCCAATCACGGTATATATTTGATAATGTGGTTTAAAGATGAGGAAGGCCGCGTTTTTAAAAAGCCACAGGGGCGCACCAAAATGGAGGTTATCGCACAGCTCAACCAGATTGCAGAGTCAATTTACCAAGAGAAGGGATTCATTATTACTACAGAAATGATAGATGCCTCAGTCAGACCATCAGCTTCAAAGTTGTAGTTCACAATAATGAGAGACCCAACAACGGCTTGTCTTTGACTGCCTATCATCAAGTTTTCTACGCCACACAAAGTATTCATATTGAAATTACCTTTCGTTTAAAAAAGAATACTAAGTCAGATCTCTATGAAATGTAGTAGTGAGCCAGGGAGCTAACTGAGGAGACAGTTGAGCGTCGATCCACAGAATTAAGAGGTAACCATGGGATGGTTCACACGCGTACTGGCAAATTTAAGACAGGCTTGAATATCTTCCGCTTCTAAATCGGGCAATTCTTCTAGGACTTGTTGAGGGGTGAGCCCGTTCCCCAAGAGGTCAAGGACATCCGTCACACGAATCCGCATTCCCCGGATACAGGGACGGCCACCGCATTGGTCAACGTTCACAGTAATACGTTCTGCAATAGTAGACATATTTTTCCCCTCCCTCGGGATTATACCAGAGAGTAAATGAAGAGCATCCAGACAAATTTAAAAGAGACCATTCAGGGATGGCTAAAATCAATCTGAAAATGGGAAATTTGACTGCGGGATAGATGGACTATAGTTATTCCTAATATTTTCCAAAGGCTTCTTTTCTTTGGTATGCCGGTAAAGCGGCCGTTCCACATTGAATGTCCTGAGAGACCTTAGCCTTCCCATTGTCCGACGCCTGCCGCCCGGTCCCATGGGCGGACGCTCTCATCACTCGGCGGGCCTTGTTTGAGTGCAACGAGTTGGCCCGCCCTCCTCTCCGTTGCGTCCGTCCATTCTAATGTGACCGGACGGGGCGTCAATGGTTTTGGCTACTTTTGCCGAAACAAAAGTGGCTCGGCAGCCAGGACGAAACCCGGCATCTCTGATCATTCCAGTTTGGGGAATTGTGTGCCAGAAAGAAACGGAAATTATTTGGTACGACTATAGCTTCTGCCAGTTATCATGGCCGACATCTGACCCACTTTTCGGTTTCTACGGCGAAAAAGACGATTGTTGAAAGAAGGAGACAGAGGCCGAGTTGGTCCAGGGTTAAGGGTATGGTATGGAAGATGGGATTGAGAATAGGCACGTAGATGGTGGCTATCTGAAGGGCGAAGGTGAGAACCACGGCTCCCAATACCCAGAGATTGGTCAACGGTCCCCGCTGAATAAATGATTCCTGCTCCGCACGAATCGCCAACACATGGCCCATTTGGGAGAGGGTGAGGACGGTAAACACCATGGTTTGCCATTCTCCCTGATCGGCCTCGTAAGCCCACATTTCAGTAGCCAGCGATACACCACCCATGAGTAGTCCTACCCACAAAATGTGTTGCCAGAGGCCACCGGCAAAGATGCTTTCATTCGGCGGGCGGGGAGGGCGCTGCATGATGTTGCGCTCTTCGGGTTCCATGGCGAGGGCGAGGCCGGGTAAGCCGTCTGTGACAAGATTGATCCATAAGATTTGAATCGGAAGCAGGGGAATCGGCAGGCCGAATAAGGGTGCCAGGAAAATCGTCCAGATTTCTCCGGAATTGCTCGTCATCGTATATTTCACAAACTTGCGGATGTTGTCATAGATCCGGCGTCCGTCCCGGACGGCGGTGACGATGGTCGCAAAGTTATCATCCAGCAAAATCATGTCGGAGGCTTCACGGGCTACGTCTGTGCCGGTTTGCCCCATCGCAATGCCGATGTTGGCCTGGTTCAACGCGGGGGCGTCATTCACCCCATCGCCGGTCATCGCGACAAACTCTCCCCTGGTTTGCAGGGTTTTGACGATGGCAATTTTTTGCGTGGGTGTAATGCGGGCATAGACGCGAATATGCTCCACCAGTTGCGCCAGCTCTTCGGGGGAACTGTGTTCCAATTCCTGGCCGGTCAGCACCGTGGTGTCCTTATTGATAATTCCAACGCGTGAGGCAATGGCCTGGGCGGTGCCGGGGTGATCGCCGGTGATCATGACTGGGGTGATCCCTGCCGATTGGCAGAGGGCGACCGCCTTCGCGGCTTCTTCCCGTGGCGGATCCATCATGCCGACTAATCCGAGGAAGATGAGTTCGCGTTCGACAGTCGAGGAAGTCATTTCCGTGGGTGCTTGATCCCATTGCCGATAGGCCACCGCCAAAACCCGCAAGCCTTCATTGGCCATCTGTTCGGCCTGCTCTAATAGATGGTCGAGATGTAGTGACTGAGGGCCGGTCTGTGTGAGCATGGATTGGCAAAGCGGAAAAAGTTTTTCCGGCGATCCTTTGGTAAAAGAGATGGTGCCCTTCGGCATTCGATGCATTGTCGTCATACATTGGCGATCTGAGTCGAAGGGGATTTCTTCTATGCGAGGATTTGTGGACTCTAATGTGCTTTTGTCATACCCCGCCTCCACCGCCGCCAGATACAATGCCACTTCGGTGGGATCACCCAAGGTCTGGCCTTCGGGCTGTGCCTTTGCATCGTTGTTGAGCGCCAACCCCAGAAAAAACAGATGAATGGGATTGTGGAGGTCGGCTTCGCTGTCGGGTTGTCTACCCGCAGATGGGCGCAGTATGTTCCCGGCCACCGACATCTGCTCCACCCGCATGGAGTTTTGTGTGAGCGTGCCTGTTTTATCAGAGCAGATATAGGTGACGGAGCCTAAGGTTTCTACGGCGGGCAGTCGCCGGATCAACGCCTGCTTTCGCGCCATTTTTCGTGCGCCCAAGGCCAGCGAAATGGTGACGACGGCTGGTAAGGCTTCAGGAATCGCGGCCACGGCCAGACTCACGGCCGTCAGGAACATGAGCACCGGCGGCTCACCCCGCCAGACGCCCACAGCAAACAACACAATACAGATTGCCAGAACGGCCAGCGCGAGGCGTCGTCCAAACACCGCCAGGCGTTGTTGCAAGGGCGTTTTGATGTCTTCGTCCTTATGCAGGAGCGACGCGATTTGTCCTAGCTCGGTCTTTAGTCCGGTGCCAATGACGATTCCTGTGCCGCGACCGTATGTGAGGAGCGTGCCTTTATAGGCCACATTCCGTCGATCACCCAGGGAAAGTTTCGGATCGTCCAGCGGGTCGGTCTGTTTGTCCACCGGGACGCTCTCGCCTGTGAGCGCCGATTCATCCACTTTAAGTTGAACGGCTTCGATGAGGCGAAGGTCGGCAGGGATGAGGTCTCCGGCTTCCAGCAGGACGATGTCGCCCGGTACCACATCGAGCGTGGAGAGCGAGGCGACCTGCTGCTCACGTAGAACCCGCGTTGTAGGCGTGGCGAGCTTTTTAATAGCCTGCATGGCCCGGTCGGCCCGATATTCCTGCACGAACCCGATGATCCCGTTGAGCACCACAATGATGACAATTGCCAGGGCATCCAAACGCTCACCCAATATGCCCGAGACAATGGCGGCCCCAATAAGCACCAGGATCATAAAATCGGTGAATTGATCAACGAAGATTCGCGCGAGACTGCGCTGGCGGTGTTCGGGAATGGTGTTTTGGCCATGCTGTTGCAACCGGCGGCGGGCTTCCCCGGCATTCAGCCCCGTGTAAGGATCGACTCCCAGCCGTTGACTGACATCCGGGTAAGAAAGAGTATGCCAGACCGTGTCGCTTGGCGATGGGGAAGGGGTCTCCGTGCGGTTGTTGGACTCGTTGGTCATCTTTAGTAGTGCGGCTTCAGGTGTGTCTGAAGTGTTGCTGATCGTGAGTGGCAAAACATCTTAGATTCCAATTATTCAGACAGGAGAGAACCCGTCATGCTTTGATTAGGCCTGCATTAAATTGTCATTCTGAGCCCATGGCGAAGAATCTGTGCCCAGATTGAAGATGCCACGGCTTAGTCAGATCCTTCGTTTCACTCAGAATGACATGGGTTTGTCGTCTGCGTGTTTCATATTGATCATTTCCCATTGAGCATGGCTTGGCTGACCCGGGAAATTTATTCAGTTACCCCTCTTTAATTTGATACATCTCATGGCATGCCAGGCATCTGGTCGTGATAGTCGACAGGCGTTGAAGAATGTCCTGTGATGTCGTGCCCCCGGTGATCGCATCCGCCAATTCGTCAAAATCCCGATGCACGGACATTCCGAGCTGTTTCATGGGTAGCGGAAGTTTAAGCATGAGCGCTGGATTGTCATCCACGGCCATTTTCATTCCTGCGGAGCGGGCGGCCGCTGCAGCCTGAGCATGCCCTTGGGTCTGATCTGTATCACTCACGCCCGTCACGACTCCATGCACAGCCCGTAAGAGTTGTCGCATTTCCGTCAGAATAAAGTCGCGTTCGGCAGGAGCCAGAAGCACGGCCGTTCGGTCGTCGGCTGAAGGGGTCGTCTCGCCTTTCACAAAAAACCAGCCCAGCACGCCGGCGCTTCCTATCCAGAGCACAAGAGTAATCCGGCAGAGATTTTTTGAAAATGATCCTGAAGATGACAACTGGGCCTCCTTAACTTTTAAATAATGTGTTGATCCGGAATCTGTGGAAATATTGTCCTGCTGTCTTCAGGAGCCAATTCTTTTCCTCAATCCACTGGGGCATTTTTCTACATGACCCATGATTTGGACTGTACCTCATTTCCCCAATATTCCGGTTCCTGGTTCTGGGCCTGCCCAAGATTGCTGAGGTTTTGCTAGTTGAATCTAATATTTCAAACTCAAACGGAATAAGGCATATCTCTTGCCAAATAGATTATGAGTGAGTGATAGCGACAGGGATACATTCAGGTGTATTAATGGGAGGCCGATGATCCAAATCCGTATTCATGGCAGAGGAGGGCAGGGCGTGGTGACTGCTGCTGAGCTGCTGGCGTTAGCGGCATTCCGGGATGGGAAGGAGGCGCAGGCCTTCCCTAGTTTTGGATCTGAACGGACCGGTGCGCCGGTAACCGCATTCTGCCGGATAAATTCTCATCCCATTCGCAGTCGGGAGCCGGTCTATCATCCGAATGTCTTGCTCATAGGGGACTCTACCCTGCTGCATCAGGTGGATGTCTTTGCCGGATTGGCTGCGTCAGCCTTCGTTCTCATTAATTCCACACGAGATGTCCACGCGCTTCATCTTACGGACTTTGTCATTCAACATCCCGGAGTGCAGATGCATACACTTCCGGCATCCGATCTGGCCTTGAAACAACTTGGGCGACCGTTTGCCAATATTGGGATGGTGGCCGGTTATGCGGCCCTGACCGGGGAAGTCAGCAAAGCTTCCGTGAATCAGGCGATCACAGAAAAGTTTCCGGGAAGAATTGGAGAATTGAACGGGGCAGTGGCCGCAGAGGTATATGATTATGTTGCGGCAAACCTGGCCAAGGTGTAATTCAATCGAGGAATCAACAAACGACCATGAAACATCATATTGAAGGATCTCAAGCCGTGGCCCACGCTGTGGCCCTCTGTCGGCCTGAAGTGATGGCTTGTTATCCGATTTCTCCCCAAACCCATATTGTCGAAACCCTTTCACGCAAGGTGAAAGCGGGAGAAGTCGGCAATTGCCAATTCCTGAATGTCGAGTCCGAGTTTGGTGCGCTTAGTGTGCTAATCGGCGCCTCGGCCATGGGTGCGCGAACCTATACCGCGACGACGAGCCAGGGACTCTTGTTCATGGCCGAAGCGGTTTATAACGCGGCGGGATTGGGTCTCCCCATTGTCATGACGATCGCCAATCGCGCCCTCGGCGCCCCGATCAATATCTGGAACGATCATTCTGACAGCATGTCCATGCGGGATGCCGGCTGGATTCAATTATTTGCCGAAGATAATCAAGAAGCCGTCGATCTCCACATTCAAGCCTTTCGCCTGGCCGAGGAACTGAGTTGCCCGGTGATGGTGTGTATGGATGGCTATATTCTTACCCATGCCTATGAGGTGGTTGATCTTCCCACGCAAGAGCAGGTGGATGCCTACGTGCCGGCATTTGAACCGGTTCAAGTGTTAGACCCGCAGGAACCTGTGTCCATTGGCGCCATGGTCGGACCGGAAGCCTTTGCCGAGGTGCGGTATCTCGCCCATCACAAACATCTGCGAGCGTTAGAGGCGATTCCACGACTCTCTCAGGGTTTTCAGGACATCTTTCAGCGAAGTTCCGGTGGACTGTTGAAGGCCTATCACACGGATGAGGCTGATACCATTTTGCTGGCACTGGGATCGGTGAACGGTACCATTAAAGACGCGGTGGATGATTTGCGGAAAGAAGGATGGCCGGTCGGTTCTATTGCGCTCTGTGCGTTTCGACCCTTCCCCTCTCATGCTCTTCGCCATGTTGTTCAGAATGCCAAGCGGATCATTGTTTTTGAAAAAGACCTGGCAGTGGGTAAGGGGGGCATCGTGTCCAGCGATGTGAAGATGGCACTTCGGGGATTACCAACTATTGTGGATACGGTGATCGCGGGACTTGGAGGTCGCCCCATTCCTCAAGCCTCGGTCATGGATACGGTGAAGCAGGCATGCCTGGAGGGTCTGGAGGAACCTCATTTCCTCGATCTGAATTGGGACGCCATTAATCGGGAATTGACCAGACAACAGGCGCAGCGGCGTTCGGGACCCACCGCAGAAAATATTCTTCGGGAAATCGGTGCTCCCGGCGCTTCGCCCATTTAATCCTTAGTGATGAGGCCGCTATGTCCTATCAACGTGTGAAATTTTATCAAACCGGGACCTTTACGGTTGGCAACCGGCTGCTGGATGAATCCGATCGTACGGTCCAAGCCGGGATGGATCGGACCAATTCGCTCAATTCAGGTCATCGTGCCTGCCAGGGTTGCGGTGAAGCGCTGGGCGCCCGCTATGCCCTTGATGCGGTGATGCGGGCTACCCATCAGCAGATGGTTGCAGTGAATGCCACCGGCTGTTTGGAAGTCTTCTCCAGTCCCTATCCGGAAAGTGCCTGGCAGATTCCCTGGATGCATTCGTTATTCGGGAATGCACCGGCGGTGGCGAGCGGCGTGGCGGCAGCCCTGCGGGCCAAAGGCAGGACGGATATCCGAGTCATTGCCCAGGGCGGAGATGGCGCGACGGTTGATATCGGATTCGGGTGTTTGTCCGGGATGTTCGAACGCAATGATGACGTGTTGTATGTCTGTTATGACAATGAGGCCTACATGAACACGGGAGTGCAGCGTTCGGGATCCACCCCGCCACGAGCCTGGACCAATACGACGCAAGCCGTGGGAAAAGACCCCGGTAATCCCATGGGCATTGGAAAAAATCTTCCACGCATTGCGATGGCGCACGGCATACCCTATGTGGCCACGGCCTCCGTGGCCGATCTCCATGATCTGGAAGCGAAAGTGACGAAGGCCATGAGCATCAGGGGCGCACGGTATATTCATATCCATGTGCCCTGTCCGCTTGGCTGGAAATCGGATCCTGCGCATACGATCAAGGTCGCCCGCCTGGCAGTGGAAAGCGGCCTATTTCCCTTGTTTGAAGCCGAAGGGGGCGAAGTGACCGATCGAACGCCTATCCGGAAAAAAGTTCCTGTCGAGCAATACCTCGAACTTCAAGGGCGGTTTAAACATCTCTTGCATCCACGAGATGAGGGTGCTCTTGAAGCGATTCAGGCGATGGCGGATACGAATATTGATCGGTATCAACTCCTTCCGTTAAAGGCGTGATGATGGAACAGAAACCCTTTGCCATTACATTGAACCCCGCTTCAAGCCTGGCCAATCATACCGGCACCTGGCGGACGATGCGGCCGATCTATGTTGATCACCTTCCGCCCTGCAATCAGGGCTGTCCGGCTGGTGAAAATATCCAAGGCTGGTTGTATGAGGCGGAGGAAGGGAAATATGAGCAGGCCTGGCGGAAAATTATGGAAGACAATCCCTTCCCGGCGATTCATGGTCGTGTGTGTTATCACCCGTGTGAAACGGCCTGCAACCGGGGCCAACTCGATGAGCCTGTGAGTATTCATGCCGTTGAGCGCTTTTTAGGCGATTACGCGATTGAGCAGGGTTGGCAGGTGGAGGCGGGCGTGGCAACCGGAAGGCGGGTCCTGGTCGTCGGCGCGGGACCGAGCGGCCTTTCTGCTGCGTATCATCTCGCCCGCTTGGGACATGCGGTGACCATCATTGAAGCGGGGCCGAAGCCGGGGGGCATGATGCGGTTCGGCATTCCACAATATCGTCTGCCCCGGAATGTCCTTGACGCTGAAATTGCAAGAATTGTCGCCATGGGCGTTTCGATCCATCTGAATCAGAAAGTCGACAATTTAGAAACGATCATCAAAGAGGGCGGATTCGATGCCGTGTTTCTGGCGATTGGGGCTCATCTGAGCAAACGGGTTGATATTCCCGGCCGGGATGCCGGCCGGATGATCGATGCCTTGGGATTTCTTAAAGGAATGGATGGTCAGACTGTTCCCAAGATCGGTCGGCGGGTCGTCGTCTATGGTGGAGGTGATACGGCTATTGATGCCGCGCGAACCGCCAAGCGCCTGGGTGCCGAGGAAACGATCCTGATTTATCGGCGTGATCGCGGACACATGCCCGCCCATGATTTTGAAGTGGAAGAAGCCTTGGAGGAGGGGGTGCTGACCCGATGGCTGCATACCATCCGACAAGTGAACAATACGACGTTGACCGTTGAAGAGATGACGCTGGATGAGCAGGGGCGCCCTCAACCCACCGGCCGGATGGAGACCTTGGAAGCCGACACGGTGATTCTGGCGGTGGGCCAGGAAGTGGATACCGGGTTTTTAGAGAATGTGCCGGGATTGGATATTTCGTCCGACGGGGTGATTCAGGTCGATGCCTCAATGATGACCGGGCGTGCGGGAGTGTTTGCCGGGGGGGATATGGTTCCTGCAGAGCGCACGGTGACGGTGGCTAGCGGCCATGGGAAAAAAGCGGCACGGCATATTGATGCGTATCTCCGCGGTAGTGAGTATCGGAAACCTTTGCCCAATACCGTTGCGACTTATGACCGGCTCAATACCTGGTATTACACCGATGCGGATAAGAGTCGGCAGCCCTACCTGGATCTGGCCAGGCGTCGCGCCAGCTTTGAAGAAGTGGTCGGCGGTTTGGATAAGGACACGGCTTTGCTCGAAGCCCGACGCTGTCTCTCTTGCGGAAATTGCTTTGAGTGCGATACCTGTTATGGCGTGTGTCCGGACAACGCCATTATTAAATTGGGCCCCGGTCAGCGGTACGAAGTGAATTATGACTATTGCAAGGGATGTGGTGTGTGCGCGGAAGAATGTCCGTGCGGGGCCATCGATATGGTTAAGGAAGTCAGATAGGAACAGGACATTTGTGCACACAAGAGTTGGTAGTTGGAACAGGTACGAAGAGTTATTTAATAGCAATACCCACGGCACAAAGGATGTGTCATACCCGGGAGACGATGTATGAAATACCTATTAGCAGTTGATGGATCGGATCAATCGGTCGATGCAGTACGTGTGTTTGAAGCGCTGAGCCCGGCGGAGAGCCTGATGGTGTTACATGTGGTGAATGTGCCGGGTATCCCCTATCCATCCATCGGGGCGGGGATCGCGAAAGATTTGAGATTGGCGGTGGACAAGGCGATGAGGGAAGAAGGCGAACGCATCATTGAGCAGGCATTGTCCCTCCTGCCTCTTCATCCGGGATCGGTCATGAGACGACTGGAAATGGGTACTCCTGCCGAGGTCATTCTCACCATGGTCAAGGAGAAGGGAACCGATCTCGTGGTGTTGGGCGCCAGGGGTATTGGTCAGATTCGAGAGCAGATGTTCGGGAGCGTTTCGCATCGTGTGATGACGCATGCGTCGTGTTCGACCCTGATCATTAAGAAGCCCACTCGCAAGATCCAGCAGGTTTTAATTCCTGTTGAAAGTCTGGAAGACGGCGAGGTGGTGGTGCGGTTTTTGAAAAAAAAACCATTCCGGGAGCCCATCACAGCGACCGTTCTGCATGTCATTCCGTTTTCAGAACCGGTCTGGCCGGTGGGTGCGATGATTTCTCCGGAATTTCGAAAAGAGATGATCGCCTATGGGGAGAAGTTTACGAACGGGCTCAGCGCGGAATTGAAGCAGATGGGGCATGAGGCCAAAGGAGTCGTCGTCGTCGGGGCACCTTCACACACGATCATTAAAGAAGCGAACAAATATGCTGCTGATGTAATCCTGATGCGAACACATAGCCGGTCCGGCGTGAGTCGCTTTCTTTTGGGAAGCGTCTCCCATTCCGTGGTGCATCACACTGAGTCCTCAATTTTGTTTGTGCGTGAATGACCCGATCTAAAGGTCCAATCTGGACATACATTCCTTTTCCGAGGTTGTATGCATAAAACCTGGTACCTTATTGGTGCAATTGCGATAGGCGTGTTAGTTTTTCTCTATCTGGTGTTTTGGTGTCCCAGCCCCTGCCAGTAAGGGCAATCTTGATTTCAGTCGCACGTCCTCCTGCATCCGCTGGCGACACATTTTTTGGCGATTGTGCAACTCTGTCCGGCTACACTCCCCGGAGAGGTCGATCTGGTCCCTTTGGAGTGGTAGACTAGAAACTGGCTCCCCGGTCCTGCCAAATTTGTCGGCCTGTTCAGGCCACTTTCCTAAAGATCGTCTAGGTATTGGGAGCTAGTGGGTTCTTTTGTATGTGTCCCTATATGGCATTCCGGCCCAACATATGAGGGTGCTGGAGGAATATCAGGGGGCCGTATAAGCTGGTGGGCCTTCGAGGCGCTCAGAAGCTGACAGGCGACAAAAAACTAGATTGTCCGTTATAATAAAAGAAATGGATAAAAAGGAGGAGTAATTCCGTTTGTATGAGAAGGATATCAATACATGATTAATAAAGCGGACAGGAAGAAGGTCTCATTGCTTCTGGGGTTAGTCTTGACCCTCAATGTGGTGTGTGCCACCAGTCTTGGGGCCAGTCCGTCTGTTCGTCAGATTCCGCATCTGATTATTCCAATCCTGGGGACATCTCTCAACAAACAATTCAGGCCGGTGGGCATGGTAAGCCAGGTGGTGATTGATGTCTATGAGCGTCAGGATCGCAACGGCCTTCAAATCCAATTTCATACCGAACCAGGAAATTTTTCCTTGTTTGCCCGTCAGTCGATCCATGCAGCCATCACTCGGGCGCTGGCTGCTGCCAATCTTCCGTCGGAATCCTGGACTGTTCTCCTGAAATTTCCTTATACCGGCCTCACGGTTTATGGGGAAAGTCTTTCGGCCATGGTGGGCCTGAGCGTGGTGTCCATGATCAAGGGAGATCATCTCCTGGAAGGGCGGGCCCTCACCGGAACGATCACGGAAAGAGGATCGATCGGAGCTGTGGGAGGGCTTCAACTCAAAATTTTAGCCGCCTACGAAAATCACTTTGAGCGTGTGTTGGTTCCCAGCGAGTATGATGTACGGGATGGAGATTGGCGTACCCCGTTTTTGATGCAGGTCTCCCCTGTTGGGACGATCGATGAAGCCTACTTTGGGCTGACCGGTCATCATTTGGCGACCCTTCCCTAAGACCTACCTTTCAGTTTTCCCGCCGTTGCTCTGTAGGATGGATTCTGGCTTCCTGCCCAGGTTTTTTGCGTGAAAAATTAAGTAAAAACATTTCAACTAAGCAAATATTCTTAAATTGTGCCAACAGGCCGGAGTCCTATCGGTTGAATTGGTCCATCCGCTTGCGAGTTCCCTTCAGAAATTTTTTATGGGAATTTTGACATCGTCGGAGGGAGGTTTTCTTTGGTCAGTGTTAAAAAATGTGTTGCGCAGGAGATGCAGGGATCATAACTGCGAATCAGTTCTTCGCATTTCATTGCGGTTTCCTGATCGTTGAGATGAAGGATGTCTGGCAGGAGGTTTCGAAGATCGTCCTCCATGCGGCGTTGATTTTGGGAGGTTGGCGGCACAATCTTGGCAAGGCAAATGGTGCCATCAGCCTTGACCTCATAACGATGGTATAAAAGGCCTCGCGGGGCTTCGGTCGCGGCCATACCGGTTCCGGCGCGGAGTGTTACTGGCACGTTTGGAGAAGTTGGCCGCTCATACCGGTCAATGAGTCGAAGAGCCTCGTCAAAGGCATAGAGCACTTCCACCGATCGTGCCACGATACCCATGGACGCGCGGTTGAACGGGAGGACTAATCCCGTGCTCTGTAAGACGTCTTTGGCCAACAACGAGAGCTGGTCCTGGTTGAGAGCGAGCCGGGCTAACGGCCCTGTGAGATAAGATTTTCCATTCAACGTGCAGTGGAGGGCATTGGAATAGGGTACTTGTTCTTCATGGAAATGGTGTTCAAACTCCGAGGCGGCCATGCGGTGTCCCCGATTGGTGACGACGTCGCCTTCATTCATCGGATATTCAGAAGGCCCCCGAAGGGCGAGGAAGGTATAGGCCTGTTCGGGATCTTGAAATTCAAACCCGCTCACCCACCTAAGCGTTTCCGCAGCGGCATCCCTGGCCCATAGGAATTCGTCCTTCAGCTCATGCAAGGCATTCCTTGTCGGCACTTGGGAGAATCCGCCGATCTTTACCGAAACCGGATGCACTGATCGTCCCCCTAACAGCGTTAACAGATCATTGCCCGCCTTTTTCATTCGAAGCCCTCGCTTCACAAGATCGGGGTGTGAGCGGGCCATCTCAAGCCCGCTGTCGAATCCTAAGAAATCCGGACCCTGGAGCATATAAATGTGCAGAACATGACTTTCGATCCATTCCCCGCAATACAGGAGTCGACGTAAATCGCGAAGGCTTTGTGGCATCTCCACATGGAAGATTTGTTCCAGGGCATGGACTGCACTCATTTGATAAGCCACCGGACAAATACCGCAAATACGGGCCACGATATCGGGCACTTCGTTAACGTGACGTCCCTGGAGGAAGGCTTCAAAAAATCGTGGAGGTTCAAAAATCCGGAGTTGCACATCCCGGACCTGACCATCCTGAACGGTGATATGAAGGGCTCCTTCCCCTTCTACCCTGGCCATCATGTCGATTTTGATGGTTCTCGATTTATCTGGAGTCCCAGGCATCGCTTTCCTTCCGGAAAGGCTGAACCGATCCGTTGATTCCTCGAAAACGGCGAACCATTTCCAGGGGTATGAGTTGCAGCTGCTCATGAAATTGTTTGGCCAGAGATCCGGTATTTGGGGGCACTCCTGGAATTACTGAATCCTGTTCGGCGGGGCCAAAGCACCCATAGCACTCCCGGCCCATAGCGGGGCAGATGGCCCCGCACCCGGTACGCGTCACCGGTCCAAGACAGGGCATGCCCTTCGCGACCAGGACGCAGACATGTCCCTGGCGTTTACAGTCCAGGCATACACTGTGTGCGGGAATGCTGGGTGTGACGCCTCTCAGTAAATCGGTGAGCACTCGAAGGAGTTGTGGCTTATCAATCGGGCATCCCCACAATTCATAGTCCACCTTGACGTGTTCGGAAATAGGAGTCGATGTGCTCAGGCTGTGGATGTATTCGGGGCTGGGATACACCGTTCGCTTGAAGGCTTCCACATCGCCCCAGTTCCGAAGAGCCTGAATGCCCCCGGAAGTCGCACAGGCACCGATGGTGATCAAGGTTGTTGTCTGTTGCCGGAGATCGAGAACTCGAGAGAGATCTTCAGGGCAGGTAATGGAGCCTTCAACGAATGTTATATCATACGGGCCAGGCTGCATATTGCTGGAGGCTTCGGGGAAATAGGCGATGTCGAGGGCTTCTCCCAAAGCCAGTAAATCGTCCTCCATATTCAGAATGCTTAACTGGCATCCGTCACAAGAGGCAAACTTCACCACGGCAATTCGGGGGCGGGGCCTGGTTGAAGAATGCTGAGTTGGGGTCGTTGATCCATCCATTGTCATTGCGGGCTATTCTTCATTCACAATTCCCCCTTAAAAAGGGGGCCAGGAGAATTTTTTCAGATCATTTCTTCAGGCTCTATTTACACACCCACTTTTCCGAAATACGGTACCACCCGGTCTAACCGCATCACGGGTCCGTCCTTACAGACAAAGAATGGCCCAAGCTGACAATGCCCGCAGAGTCCGATGCCGCATTCCATATGCCGCTCCAACGACACATACATAGCGTCAGGGCGCAGACCTTGATGCGAGAGGGTATTACAGGCAATCCGCATCATGATCTCCGGTCCGCACATCATGACCAGCGTATTGGCAGGGTCCAACTGCAGTTGGTCAAACAATTCGGTGACCACGCCCACATGGCTATGCCAGGTCTTTCCGGGTTCATCGCTGGTCAATAGTACCTGTGTGCGGGGTTGGTAGCGCCAGGCATCAAATCGTTCCCGGTAGAGCAGGTCGTGGGGGGTTTTTACCCCGTGGAGAATGGTCATGGCGCCATACTCCTCCCGCCTCCGAAACATATATTCAATGGCTCCCACCACCGGAGCGCATCCCAATCCGCCGGTGACGATAAGCACATCCTTCCCTTGGGCTTCCCTCATGGGCCATCCAATCCCAAACGGCCCACGAACGCCCACACTCTCACCCACTTGCATCGCACCCAATACCTGCGTGATCCGACCCACCACACGAATGGTGTGGTCCAGAAATTCCGGCTCCCCAGGGTCCGACACAATGGAAATGGCTACCTCCCCTACACCAAACACATAGAGCATGTTGAACTGCCCCGCCTCAAAGCGAAAAGACTCCCGATGAGTGGAATCTGTGAGTTGCAGGCGAAAGGTCACGATATCGGTGGACTCCTGTTTCCTGTCCACGATCACAGCCGGATGAATGAGGTAGGGATTAAAAGTCATGGTTTGGCATTTATGGGATTACGCTGGCGTCCTCGTAAGAAAAGTTTAGACCCCATAGGGTATCCTAACAAATGAAACCACAATCACCTGAATTCTAATTTCTCCAAATGAACGCTTCATGGTAGTGTAGCATTTCTCCTCAAATGCTAGGGATTGGAGGTCTCTTTTGAGAGAATAGCAAGACCAAAGCCAAAGTAATGAGGAACTGCCAGTTAAGCATCGAGATTAAAAATTTTTAAATCTAGTTCCAGAAATAGTTATTTGTGAAACCTTTAAAAGGCCATTTTTCTGTTCCCCCTAAAGTTTTAGAGTAAAAAAAACCAATCGTTAGAAAAATATTCAAGTCTGCACGAAGCAGAAAGGGGGGGCGTTATGAGCAAGAAAATCCTAGTAGTTCTTACCAGCGTGGCAAAATATCCAAACTTAAATCGGGCGACCGGATTATGGTTGGGTGAGGCCGTACACTTCGTGAAGAAAGTTCAAGAGGCTGGTTATGGGGTTGATTTTGTCAGTCCCAAAGGAGGATACACTCCGATTGATCCACATAGTCTTGCACAGGCAGATACGACTGACTGGGAATGGTACCAGAAAAAGGAATTTATGAATCGTCTAGGGACCACGGTTACACCCGCCGACGTCAACCCGGATGATTATGTGGCGATTTACTTTACCGGTGGCCATGGGGTGATCTGGGATTTTCCCGATAACGAAAAACTTCAATCGATCAGCCGGAAGATTTATGAGAATGGTGGATGTGTTTCCTCAGTGTGCCACGGCGCTCTCGGTTTGCTGAACATTCAGTTATCGGATGGAACGCTACTCATTAAAGGCAAAAACGTCACCGGCTTTTCAAATGAAGAAGAACAGCTTGTGGAACTCGATAAGGTTGTGCCATTCCTGACGGAGACCGAATTGGTTAAGCGAGGGGCGAAATATAAGAAAGCCGATAAGCCCTGGGGTTCATTTGCGTTGGAAGATACCAGGCTTATCACCGGCCAGAATCCGGCATCGGGTGGTGCGGTGGCTGATCTTCTGATAGCGGCACTTCGAAAAAGCGGAACATGATAATTTTGGATTTTGGTCTTACAGCTAGACGATGTGTATCTGAAATCTACCTTAGGGGCTCCCTGTAAACAAGCGCTAGTGGATGAATGACTCGCACCGGTGTCCCCAACTCTCGTGGCCAACTGATGCTCTGTTCGCCGGGTTTCGCCTCGGCAGGCGAGGGCCTTTTGATTCGGCAAAAGTCCCCAAAACCATTGACGCCCCGTCTGGCCTTATGGGACCGAAGGGACGCCAACCAGAGGAGGGCGGACCAACTCGCGGAGCCTGTCCTGAGCTTTATCGAAGGGCTCAAACAAGGCACCCCAACTGATAAAGGCATCCCTCCCTTAGGCCAGTCGGCAGGCGTCAGACCCATGGAAAACACACCTTTCAGGAACAGAAATGAGAGAACGAGGAACCATATATTCTTTATGATCCGATTAAGTGTCTGACAGGTAAACCATCGGACAAAGATTCATTCGCCGGTTGCGAGGCGGTGAGCTTGTTCGTTCTGTTCTGAGGGCAATTCAATGTGATTTCTTACCCGTAAGAAATTTCCTGTTTCTCTGAATCGAGAAGAGATTTCTATCATGGGCTTAGCGGGGATATTAGTGAGATCTGTTTGTCGATCTACTTGGAGGGGAGTGAATGATTTTTTCCATTTGATTAAGGAGGTTCTGATGGTCATTGGGGTAAAATTACAAATGGGTCCTGACGGAGGGACCATAGCCTTAAGACCAAGGACATTTGAACAGTCACACAGAATCATAGGATCCAGATGAAACCTTTACCGAATACCGATACATCTCAAAAGAAATCCGTTTCGCTCTTGCATCAATTGGCCCGGCGTCATGGGATTCAGCCCGTCTTTCGCGACGAAAGCGGCAATCAGAGAGTGGTGCCTGATGAAAGTTTGCGAGGCCTGCTTCGGCTGATGGGTGTTTCCGCCCAAACGTCCCAACAAGTCCGTGAATCTGTTTTAGCCTCGAAGACCAATGAATGGACGAAATGCGTTCAAGAAACGTTCGTCATTCCTCAATCGAAATTGTCCTCAGGATGGATGTTGCACATTCCTCTAGGACCGGAATCACTTTCTTCCATACACCTCGACTGGACCATCCGGGGAGAAAACAAGTTTCGAGCAACCCGTCAGGCCAGTGGAACTTCGATAAAGATCCTTGGGCGAAAAAAAATTAACGGGCGGCACTATCTGCGTGGCAGGCTTCCTTTTCCCCGTCAGTTGCCGCTGGGATATTATACGCTCCAATTGTCAATCACCTCTCCTTCGTACCGGGCACATGAAACTTCGCGTGTCATCGTCACTCCGGACAGCGCATATGCCCCGGCCTCTTATAAGAAGGCCCGTGGTCTCTGGGGATTGACCGTTCAACTTTATGGAGTACGGTCCGAACGGAACTGGGGAATCGGAGATTTCAGCGACCTCAACAATCTGGTCGGCTGGGCAGGGAAAGATTTAGGCGCAGCCATGGTTGGCGTCAATCCTCTCCATGCGTTGCTGCCGGGTGAAATCAGTCCATATTCCCCTTCAAGCCGGATGTTCCATCATCCCTTGTATTTGGATATTGAGCGAATTCCCGAACATTATGAAAGCCCGGTGGCTCAGCGACGCGTCAAAAGCAAAGTTTTTCAGACAACTTTGAGCGCCCTCCGAGCATCTCCGACAGTTGATTACGATTCGGTGCAGGCCATCAAGTATAAACATTTCGAAACCCTGTATCGTCAGTTTCTCAAAAACCATCTGGTTCCCCGGTCACGGCGGGGATTGGCCTTTCTGCGATTTATTCAACAGCAGGGAAGCAATCTCGAACATTTTGCCTGTTTTCAGGTATTAGGTGAAATTTTTTCGCGTACCCGTTCTCCCAAGAAAAAGACAAAAAGTTGGCAGGATTGGCCGAAAGAATTCAGAGATCCGCTCTCTCCTCAGGTCCAAAGGTTTTCCCGCAAACATCCCACACGCATCAATTTTTTTCGATACCTTGAATGGATATGCCAGGACCAGCTCGCGCAGGTGAGAGCAACTGCGCGTCGACTGCGTATGCCCGTTGGCCTCTATCAAGATCTCGCCGTAGGGATCGATCCCAATGGTTATGAAGCCTGGGCCTTCCAGAATCAATTGGTGACGCAGGCATCCATTGGGACCCCACCGGAAATTTTTTCGCCAAAAGGCCAAAATTGGAACCTGGTGCCGCTTTCTCCCGAACATCTCCATCAACAAGGCTATGAGGTCTTTGTCAAAACGTTTCAGGCCATGATGAACGGCGGCGGCTTATTGCGCATTGATCATGCCATGGGGCTTTTCCGATTGTTCTGGATTCCGCGAGGAAAGTCGCCCTCAGAAGGGGCTTATATTCATTATCCCGCCGAAGCGTTATTAGCCATTTTGGCCTTGGAGAGTCACAAGTCCGGGACCACCATTGTTGGGGAAGATCTGGGAACAATCACCCCTCACATTAGAAAAACCCTCAGCCTCTCTGGTCTGTTGAGCTACCGGCTTTTATTATTTGAAAAAACCAATACAGGGAATTTTATCCCGCCGAACCGGTATAAGAGGTCGGCGATGGTCGCCGTATCCACCCATGATTTACCCACATTGAAAGGATATTGGGAAGGCCGGGATATTCACTGGAAAACACAATTGAATGTATATCCTGACCCGACCGATGCCGGGAAAGAATGGCATGCACGAAACAAGGAAAAGGAGAAATTACTGCAAGCCCTCAGAAAGGAAGGATTGTGGACCGGTCCGCATTCCGGAACATCACAAGCCCTTCCTTTATTCACCTCTGAATTGCAGCAAGCCGTGCATGCCTATTTAGCTAGAACCCCGAGCTTTCTCTTAGCCATATCCCTGGAAGATCTCCTTGGGGATGCAGACACACCTAATATCCCGGGGGCGCCTTCTCGTGCCTATCCGGTCTGGAGGATGAAAGCCGGTGCCCAAGGATCTGATTTGCACGAATGGCGCGATTCGCCGGACATTGCCAAGTTGGTGACGGTCATCAATCATGAACGAACACGACCTCAATTGGCTAAAAATAAGCCATCTAATACAACCAGGTCGCCGTCACGGCATTCCTAAGTTTCAGAGAGCGTCGCCGAAAGGGGTAAAAACTCAGGAAGGTACATGGGGGAATGAAATCTGGCGAATCCAGGGACTCGGTGAAGACCATGTCATTCGATTACACACTCGATTTCAACGCCATTGATTTCAGAAAGCATCCGGAGCTGTATCGTATCGGAAAAGGAGAGCAGGGAGTCCTTCTGGTTGAACCCTATAAGAGCGAGATATTACCACACTGGAAATTTAAAACCCCCCAGATGGCTCGAAGGTCGGCTAACTGGATTTACAAGTTATTTCTCGCATACAAAGCCAAGGGCGACTTTGTCGGAATGGATATGGCACGTAAATACTTGCAGATGGGGTATACGAGGTCCAGAAGATATGCCAACCACAAAACAGGCCGGAAGTATGCTCAGCCTAGCAGGGAAATCCTGCCGGTTGTAGAAGATAAAGAGAAGACTGAATCAGCTAAAATCTTTTACCAGAAGTGGAAGAAAGCCAGAGAAAATAAGGAATATGTGAAACTGAAGCAAAGGCACAAAGAGATGTTTTTCAAGCAGCCCTGAGAATTGTGACTTGGAATACTTGACCTGTAAAAAGTTTTCTCTGCCACTTACTCGCCAGGAGGTGGCTCGGTCCTGGAATCAGCGGGGGTATTCGTGCGATGTGTTTGTTGATCCTCCCGGGCGGGAGTGGAATGATTTCGTTCATTCGGCCAACGAGCTGGTCACTATTGTTGAAGGGAAATTGCGCCTGACCATCGGGGGCAAAGAGATTATCGCGGAACCCGGAGATGAGGTATTCATTCCGAAAGAAACCTGTCATTCGGTAAAAAATATTCATCACGCGACGACCAAATGGCTCTATGGGTATGATTGAGAGCATGAAAGTCTGAATGCCATCCGTTAGAACTTGGTGGGAAGTGATGAATGGGTCATGACACACAGACATTCTGGGAGGCGAGGACATTCTTTTGGGCACAGATCCTTCGCTGCCGGCTCAGGATGACCATATGATTAAGGATTAAACGAATCATTATTTGTTCGTCCAACGCCCGCATGGGTGAAATCCGGGTTTTTACATTTTTTTCCATATGTCCTATTCTAGTATCCATGATGCAATTTATCCGTCTGTCCGACTACACCTGGTGGATCTGGTTGTGCCTCGCCGGTTGCTTACTGGCCGGCCTGCTCGTTGACCCGACTTACTTCTTTCTGGCTATACTCATTTCCACCATCCAAGCCTTGGTTTTTTTTGCTCGTGAAGAAAATGCCTCGTCTTTTCCTGCGCAACTGCGTCTCGCGTATCTGCTTCTCCTCGTCGTACTGTATCTGCCGCCACTTCGATTTCTCTATTGGGTTCCGGCTATTGGCACAATGATCCTGTGTTTTACCGGATACTGTCTGCTGGCACGCGGTCTTTCCTTGCTCCCGTGGAACCGGGATTCGCCGCTGACATTTCAAAAAGTCGTCAGGACCTTCACGGTTCCTCCAAATCTTGATGTCACTCTGCGAGGCAGACCTGCATCCGGTTGTCCCGGTGGAGTGTGTTCGCTGGAAGTGCAAATCGGCAAGTCCGCAAAGGCCTGAGGAGTCGATCACCGATTTGTTAGGGTACCGGGGAAATGTAATGTGGATGGAGACGCACGTATTGGGATATATTTTTTGAATTGGGGATTCCTTCTTTATTCCTTGGTGTCGATAACGTTGGAATGATCCGATGTTCGTCATCGTAGCCATCCTGAAGGCTGCATGATCGGGCTGTGATAATTTAGAGACATGGCCATCTCAAAAAATCTGGTGTCTGGAATCCACCCCATTGGTAAAGGTTCAGGTCCCGATTTCAATGTCTTTTTCCGGTTAGAGGTTTCGTATGCAGTATTCATTCACTTCACACAACATAGGAGAAGCATATGGCGAGTGTCGGTTATCACGAACCCATTGA
Source organism: Candidatus Nitrospira allomarina (assembly GCF_032050975.1). Taxonomy (NCBI): domain Bacteria; kingdom Pseudomonadati; phylum Nitrospirota; class Nitrospiria; order Nitrospirales; family Nitrospiraceae; genus Nitrospira; species Candidatus Nitrospira allomarina. The sequence goes on from NZ_CP116967.1 coordinate 2,154,233, forward strand.
GGAATTGTCCGATGAAACCCGGGACATGCATCGGGCCATCGTTTCGTTGATGGAGGAACTGGAGGCTGTGGATTGGTACAATCAGCGCGCGAATGCGTGCAAAGACGCGGACCTCAAAGCCATTCTTGTGCACAATCGAGACGAGGAGAAGGAACATGCCTCGATGGTGCTTGAATGGATTCGACGCAAGGATCCTACGTTTTCAAAGCATTTAAAGGACTTTCTGTTTACAGAGAAACCCATCGCGCATAAGTAGCCGGGCGATGACGATTGGACCGACCCACTGCCGTTTGGCTTATTAGGGTGGCTGGCAGAGAGCGTAGACTTCCTCCGTGAGATCGGTGCCCCATCGGATGCCATTTGGTGACCTCTTCAACATTTAAACAATTGAAGTTTTTGGGTTAGAACCTCCAATATGCGTTAAGCGCTTTGACGTTATAACGCTAAAGCGCTACAATGACAGTATCATAAGGAGGTGTAATTCCATGGGCACAAGTTCTAAACGGTCGACAGTCTACTTTGATGAAAATCTCCATGCGGCACTTAGACTTAAGGCTGCGCATACTCACCGATCCATATCTGACATCGTCAATGATGCTGTGCGAGCAGCTCTCGCGGAGGACCAGGAAGACCTGGCTGCCTTCCAGCAGCGGGCTGGCGAGCCTACTCTCAGTTATGAAGAACTTCTGAATGATCTCAAGGCCCATGGCCAGTTATAGACTGACATTCAAAAAGTCGGTCACCAAAGATTTTCGTTCCATCCCTAACAACGATGTTTCTCGCATTCTCAAGCGTATTGAAGGTTTAGCGGATAACCCACGCCCGGTCGGTAGTGAGAAATTGTCGGGACAGGAAAGGTTTCGAGTTCGCCAAGGAGTGTATCGAATTGTTTATGAGATCCGGGACGAGGAGCTCGTGGTTATCGTGGTCAAAGTGGGGCATAGACGAGAGGTCTATCAGGATAAGTGAATTTTGCTGGAATCAATCGGAAAGCGCGATCGGCCAACGTCAATCTCGACCGTTTCGCCAGTGCCCAACTGGTTACGAGGGTGGCTGGCAGAGGGCGTGGGCTTCTTCGGTGAGATCGATGCCCACCGGACACCAAGTGATGCACCGGCCGCAACCGACGCATCCCGACATGCCGAATTGGTCGATCCATGACCCTAATTTGTGAGTCAGCCACATGCGATAGCGGTCTTTGGTAGTGGGGCGGAAGTTTTTCCCGTGGATGTAGCCGTGATCGGACGTGAAGCATGAATCCCAAACTCGCGCATGCTCCGATTGTTGGTGGTCCAGGGATGGAGTTTCCTCTACCCCATGACAAAAACAGGTGGGGCAGACCATCGTACAGTTGGTGCAGGCCAGGCATCGTGCGGCGACCTCGTCCCATCGAGGGTGATCGTGAGCCTCATATAATCCTTGGGGTAACGCAGCATGTGGAAGGGTCCTCGTCTGGCTGGCTGCGCAGGCGGCTATTCGTTCATCGTCCTGCTGAATCCGCGCTTCAGACGCCACACCGCACGCAAGGTGTTCCAATACTTCCAGTCCTGCGGGGCTTCCGGCTTGGATCAGAAAGTCTTCATCGGCTTCGGTCAGGCTGAGATCGTACCCTCCTTGGGCTTTTGGCCCCGTGCCCATTGAGGCGCAAAAGCACGTCTCCAGCGCCCTCGTGCAGTTGACGGCGATGAGGAGGAGATTGGTCCGTCGCTGTTGGTAGTAGGGATCAGGATAGGAACCATTCAGAAAAATCTGATCTTGAATGCCGAGTCCTGCAAGATCGCACGCCCGTACTCCCAGCACAGCGGTTCGTGGTATCTCAGGAACGGTCTCTTTGGCAGAAAATGTTTTTCCGTTGCGGTCCAGGACTAACAGGGTTTCTCGTGGAGTAAACACCAGTGGCTTGAGAGATTGTGGGCCGTGAACGATATTAAAATACCGGGGGTTGGAGTCCGGTTCCAGTCGATAGCTTCCTGGATGTTGCTGGTCCTTCCACCCGATCGGGAGGTCTTCTCCCCGAGTAATTTCGCCCCATTGAATCGCGCCGTTGGAGAGGACCGGCCCCAGGATCCGATAGCCAAGGTTCTGGAGAATACCAATCAGATGAGAAAAATCCTGGCGGTGTAAGAGTCCTGGCGGAGAAGGTTCAAAAGAATCGGGGGCCATGATTGCCTTATAAATTACTGTTGAATATTTAAAAATTTTCCCGTTTCCTCAAACTTATGAGGGACCGAGGCTCCCAGAGAACCATTATGGAGTGTTCAAAAATGCCCGTCCAGCAAGGCCACAGCCACTTGGGCGAGCGGAGCGTACGGAGAAGTACGTGAGCACGCCAAGTGGCGAGAACGCCGCTGGCGGTCTTTTTCAACACTCCCTTTAACTTACAATCCAATGTGACCACGGAGAACGTTGTAATTATACGCGGATTGGCCTGTTCGTCGCAGACCCAGATCGTGTTGTTCCATTTGATCGATGATGGCTGCAACCTCCTTTGTGTCCTGTTGCGCAGAGCAGAAATGCCGAGGGCTTTGTCCTTTCAGAAGCGGCGAAGGCCTTTCTGCCCATTCCAAATAGGCGGTTTCAAGCAAGGACTCGAGGATCTGTTGCTCTTCTTCTTTGGGGACGATGGTGGGGGGAGCGATGTAGCTGTCTGATAAGAGATCCACTTCAGGAGTCCGAAGTTGAGGAGCAGCGGTGGTTTCACCCTGGTAATGCAGTAAGAAGCCAAAAGCTGCCGCCAGTTGGTGCTTGACGGTATCCAGCCGGTCCGCAGAGTCGGTTTCGACAAATAATTGTGTGGGTGTCAAGGTGAGGCGGGCGACGGGGCATGTTCTGGCATCGGAAGGGTCCTGTGGTGGGAGCCATACCCACGTTAAGGTGTCGCTTTGTGAAGCCGTTGACGACGGCTTGCCGGCCTTTTTTTTTGGGGGAGTGAATTGATCAAGCTCACGAAGCCTGTCAGCCATTGAGCGGAAGTCATGGTGTTCATACAGGGCGATGGCATAGAGAAAGGTTTCGCCTTGGGTATTTTGATAGTTAATCTGTGAGTCGACGACCGTCCAGGCTCCTCGTCGCACCTTGGCGACACTCCACATGATCATATACCCGAAGTTCTTGGCGAATTCTGCCCATTCTGCAAGGGCAAAATTGCCCGTGCCAATCTCGATTTCCCGTCGCATCTCATTCGTCAATTCAAAGACCGCTTTTCCCATGCTGGATGAAAGGATGAGTGGGGGGCCAGGTAGGCGAATATCGGCCAATCCCCGAAGAAGCCGGGTGAGCAGGACCTGTCCCACTTTGTAGGGAACCGGCCTCGTATGAGGGACAACATCAAATATCTGTTTGTCTCCCAACGATTGCAGACGGGCATAAACAGCCTCATTTTCGGCAGAGATGTCTCGCACTTCGAGCAGATCCATGTAGGAATGTCGCAAGGAATCCAGCCAGACTCGTTCCCCTTGCGGGACATGTTCCATTACCAGGTCTCGCACCTGCTCGATGAGAGAAGCATGACCGTCAGTCGGCAAATAATCGGCATAGACGAACCACCTGGCCAGGTCCTCTTCTTCCGGCAAGGGAACCAAGGGAGGAACCATGAGTGGATGGAAATAGGGCTGAAGGGCGTGGCTTAGGGCCAGTTGCCGCTGTATCTGAAAGTCCGGTCGGAGCGATTGATGCTCCAATCGGGTTAACAGACTTCGAAAGCCTTCTTCCGATCCGGTTATAGGGTGAGAGTGATTGTCTGCCATCGTCACAGATTCAGGGTTTATGCTGGAGAAGATGTGGTCTTGCCATTGGCGGGCGATGGATGATGTCCTCCTTCGAATTTCGGACTTTTAATCGTGAGGACGGGATAGGGACTTTGTTCGAGTAACTTATAGGCTGTGCTTCCCAGGATCATCCGAGTCAGTCCTTTTCGGCCATGGCTCCCCATGATAATAAGATCTGCTTGCTGAATGGCACTGGTTTCCAGGATGCCATCCACGGTTGGCTTATCGAGTAACTCATATTGGGCGGATAGACCCTGTTCGATTAGGACAGCGGTGAGGTCAGCCAAACGCTTTTCGACTTTATCCCGGTTGGTTTTTTCTTGAAGCGGATGAGTCAGGGTGAAGTCCAAACTGTAAGATAATGGTTCAATGGCATGGACCAGAGTCAGAGGCACATCAAACCATTTGGCGATTTGGACCGCGTATTCATAGGCATCCATGGAGCAATCGGAGAATTCTAAGGGCAGAACGATTTGGCGCGGGAGGATTTGCAAGTCATGCATCGCGGAGATATCCGCTGATTCCCGGTGAGGAATGGACAGAACCGGACATGGGGCTCGTTGAATCACCCGTTCCGCGACGCTCCCGAATAAGACTCGATTGAATCCCGTCCACCCGTGGGTTCCCATCATAATTAAATCGCATTTTTTTCCCCGTGCGACCTCGCAAATGCATTCAGAAGGGAGGCCTGCCAGCAGTTCCATGGATGCGCGCGGGACTTGCTGCCGGGCCTCAGCCACGAGTGAGTCCAACTCTTCCCGCGCCACCTTGCGTTGTTCATCCAGGAATTGTTGGGCGACTCCGGCGTCGATATCCAGCCCCGGTTGCAGGGAATGGACATGAAGAATGGTCAGTTGCGCTTCAAAGACTTTTGCCCACTCCACCGCATATCGAAAGGCAGGAGTGGAGCTTGGTGAAAAATCGGTAGGAAATAGGATATGAGTGACGATCTTGACCATAACGATATTAGCCTTTCGCTTTAGAGTGACAGCAGGAGAGCACTCTCAGAAATTCTAATAGCTCAGGCACCCGACCACAACCCGTAGGGTAATACAGAGGTTGCCGATTACACGGCGTCCACGGTCAGGAGGAGAATTTCCCCTTTCATCTCCTTATGGATCGAACATTGGAATTGGAATCGACCGGAGTGGTTAAGCATTAACCGAATTGATGCTTCATGGCCGGGCTCAAGAAGAACGCCTTCCACCCCTTTCCCATAGGTGACGACGCCGTTGCTATCGACATGGGTCAGAGTATGTAGGAACATGTCGGATCCAAAATCATGGCGTACCGTATCTTTGTTGGTGATGTAGATAATGGTCTCTGTGTCCAGTTGAAGAGGCATCTGGGTGGTTTGAAACGTGTATCCCTCGATGGTCACGATCACCTCTTGTATGGGCTGCGCGCTGGGCGAGGTCATACCTCCTAGGAGAAAGAATCCAATAGACAGAACCCAAGCCCGGCGAAATAGGCATATTCGAAGGTTGTGCATGTGTGGATTATCTCCCTTGCGTTGAAGTGAATTGTCTCGCTCGACTTCCTGCGACTGATCGTCTTGTCATTACAAAGTACCCGGGTTCCCCTTTTAATGCAGAGGGGGAACCCGCTTATTCATGAAACTTTCACGGCAATACTTTTCGGTTTTGCCCGGTCGCTTTTCGGTAAATGGACGTGCAACACCCCTTCCTTGAATTCCGCCGAAACCTTCTCGGGATCGGCATCTTCGGGGATGGTAAAACTCCGTGAAAAGCTCCCATAGGCTCGCTCAATCCGGTGGTATTTTTTATCCTTTTCTTCCTTCTCATACTTTCGTTCCCCGGAAAGGACTAACACATCGTTTTGTACACTGATTTTAATTTCATCCTTTTTGACCTCGGGAAGCTCGGCTTTGACCAGGTATTCTTTCGGGTCTTCCGTGATGTCTACCAGGGGAGCCCATTCGGCGACGCGCAACGCTTCTTGACGTTCCCCTTCTTTTCTGACCGGAGCACGGCCAAATAAGGTTGAAAGCCGACCCTGTAACTCATCCATTTCTCGAAACGGATCCCAATGTGTGATGGCACTCATCTCCTCACCTCCTTTTTTACCCAGGAAGAATATTATGGATCATACCTACACCTGATAGACAGCAATGGGTATGCCAACACTTTAAAAAGAAAGGCAACGGAATTTGATGGAAATGCTTTAAAAAACCCAGTTGTTCTCGAGCCTTCGTGGCAAAGCGCCTCATTCAATCCGACCAGATCTGTGGCAGATGTCATCAACAGGAAAAGGAATCCGTCCTCCTGATCCTGAAAGCTTACCGGACAATCAATACCGGGCACGAGGTCTGGTGTAATACGGAATGCGATACGCTCCCCATCAAAAACCGGGCGAACCCTCCCCGGCCATGCATACCCATCATGATCAGGTCGGATTGGGAGGCGTGGCGTTGTTCGAGGATGGCATAGGCGGGATCGCCAATCCCGACATGCGCTTGACAGGCGAAGTTCATCCGGGTGAGCCGGTCAGTGATGGCTTTCATGCGTTCCTGGGCCTCTTCTATGGCTTGAGCTTCCAGTCGGTCCGATTGTCCTACTGTGGTTGGCCATGACAATTGTGGTTGTGGCCAGACGGCAAAAACCTCGACCTCAACCGGTTGTCGAAAAGGTTGGAGAGCCAAAAACTGTAACGCCGCCTCTGCGTCTTCCTGACCCTCAATGGGGAGAAGAATTTTTTTTAACTGACTTATGGGGGTTTTGACGATCATGGTTGAACACGGCGCATGCATCAGAACCCGATGCGACACACTTCCGAGAACCAGTTCTTTGACTGGGCCAAGACCCCTGGCTCCCAACACGATCAGGTTGGATTGTGCGGATCGTGCCGTTTCCACAATCACGTCGACCGGATGTCCGATTTGATGGATCCGCTGCACATGGGAGAAATCGGCAGGCAGGTGTTTCTGCGCCGCATCGAGAATTTCCTCCCCTTCATTTCGCAATTGTTCTTTGATTTCTTCCTGTGCCTCGGTTCTGAGATCCGGCGTAACCATGGGGTAGTTGAAATCGGGAAGGTGGAGGGCATGAACCAGCGTCAATTCTTCCGGCGGCGCAAAATGTGCAAGAGTATGAACAGAAGAGGTTGAACAGGATGAACCATCAACTGGAACCACAATTCTCATGGAATCTCCCTTTTCGAGGTTGTTCTCCGAGCCCTATCTTAGTAAAGAGTCAGCAAGAGGAATGCCACCTTGATACCACGTAATCTTCAAAAAAAGTGTGCTTTTCTCTGATTTTCTAGTAATTAGTCTAATATCATGAGAAGGGGTCGCGGTGATGAACAACCAAAGGATGGGCTCTCCCTAGTACTGACAAAACATTTTTAAGGTAAGTAGACGACTTAGCATAGCTTGAGTTGGACCAGATGGCGCAAATTGCTACAGTGGATGTACCTGTGATTGGTGAAAAAAGCTACAGATGTGGAACATGTTTTTTGGGTGCCTCTCGTCGATTTTCCGGAGTGGATGGGGCGCCACCGAAAGGAAATATTATCTTACCCAGGGTGGGCTGAGCCTGTAATTTCTGATAAATCGTGGTCTCAGGTTACTGAGTTAACACAAGGAATATGGCAATGATCAACGATTTTCCAGCTGTCCTAGTTGTCGATGATGAACCTGAAATGCGGCAATTACTGCGGGATATTCTCGAGGAAGAGCACTATCGAGTTATGGTGGCTTCGGATGGTCACGATGCGCTTAACCGGATGGAAACGGAGAAATTTCCGGTGGTCGTCACGGATTTACGGATGAAAGGCATGGACGGGCTGGGATTGTTGGATCATGTCCTTCGAAAGCATCCGGAGTCCAATCTCATCATGATGACGGCTTTTGGCACCGTCGAGTCGGCTGTTGATGCCATGAAGCAGGGCGCGTTCGACTATCTCACCAAACCTATCAAGAGCAATGAATTATCGGTGACGGTGGCGAAAGCCATGCGAGAGGCCCTCCTTCGCCAGGAGGTCAAGCAATTACGGCAACAGGTCAGCCGGGAGTTTTCCTTTGATCAGATTCTCGGGAAAAGTAAACCAATGAAAGAAATTTTTGACCTGATCCGTCGAGTGGCCGATTCCCAGACTAATATTTTAATCACGGGAGAAAGCGGGACGGGAAAAGAACTCGTGGCCAAAGCCATTCATTTTAATAGTCAACGTAAGGCCGCTCCTTTTGTTCCGGTAAACTGTGCGGCGATTCCCGAGCTGTTGTTGGAAAGCGAACTGTTTGGCCATGTGCGGGGCGCCTTTACGGATGCGAAGTCGGATAAACCCGGTTTGTTTGAAGAGGCTCACGATGGCACGTTGTTTTTGGATGAAATCAGTGAAATGCCCATGATGCTTCAAGCCAAGTTGCTTCGTGCCGTGCAAGAGCGGGAAATCCGGCGGGTAGGGGCGACCCGCTCCCTGTCCATTAATGTCCGGTTGGTGGTCGCAACGAACGTGCAATTGGCTGAGGAGGTCAAGGCCAAGCGTTTTCGGGAGGATTTGTATTATCGTTTGAATGTGATTGAACTGCACTTACCTCCTCTTCGGGATCGCAAAGAGGATCTGCCTATCCTGGTTCAAGGATTATTGCAAAAAAGTGTCACCGCGCAGCAAAAACACATTGAAAGTGTCGAAGAACCGGCCATGGCCCGGCTGATGGATTATCAGTGGCCGGGTAATGTCAGAGAGTTAGAAAATATCCTCGAGCGTGCGGCGACCCTGACGCAAGGGAAAAGGATTTGTTTGGATGATCTCCCCTCCAACATTCGGAACATCCAAGGAGATGGCCAACTTATCGGCGATGCCGCGGAGCGGTTACTTCCCCTTGAGCAGTTGGAAAAGGCTTACATCCGGCGGGTGCTGGAAAAAATGGGTGGGAATAAATATCAAACGGCGCACGTACTCGGCATTGATCGAAAGACGTTATATCGCAAGCTGGCTGAAATGGAGGAAGTGGTATGAATGCACCAAGATTCAGAATGATCGAGCTGAATCATCGAGCGCTCCCCCTTTCCGCTCCCGAAGGTCTTCCTTTTTCCCCGGGTTCAGCCCTGCGAGAGATGTTTCATTCGTCCCTGTCTCATTCATTCGTTGAATTTTAGTCTCCTGGTTATCAGAATCACCCTCCCGGGCAATCGATGAGTCACGATCCACGATCCCCAGACCTTCATCAGGAAGTTCATGCACTCCGGCAGGAATTGGCAGAGCTGCGAGCCGTCCAGGCGATGCATCAGGAAGCCAGGAACGGGTTGGAGGCGATTGAGCAGCAACTGGCAGGCATTATCCATTCGGCGATGGATGCCATTATCATCATTGATGATGATCAACGGATTGTCATCTTTAATGCGGCTGCTGAGGAAATTTTTCAGTGTTCGGCCCAAGAGGCACTGGGAAATACCCTCGACCAATTCATTCCGCTCCCATTGCGATCTGCCCATCGTGAACACATCCGCCGATTTGCCGAGACTGGAGAAACCTCCAGACGAATGGGCGCCGGAATGGAAATCTCCGGACTGCGGGGAAATGGCGAGATCTTTCCTTTGGAAGCCTCGATTTCTCAAATCGAACGATCGGGGAAGCGATGGTTGACGGTGATTCTTCGGGATATTTCCCAGCGAAAGCACAATGAAGAGCGGTTATCATACCTGGGGAGAATTCTTGAGGATTCTGTCAATGAAATCTATGTGTTTGATGCCACCACTCTGCGATTTACTCAAGTCAACAAAGGCGCGAGGGAAAATATCGGCTACACCATGGAAGAATTGTGCGTCATGACACCGCTGGATTTGAAGCCGGATCTTCCGAACGGTCAGTTTCTTGAGCTGTTGGCCCTTCTTCGGACGGGCCAACGGGAACAAGTGGATTTTCGGACAATTCATCGGAGAAAAGATCGAACGACGTATCCGGTTGAAGTTCATCTTCAATATATACGGGAGCAGGGTCGTCGGGTCTTCCTGGCGATTATCATGGATTTGACGGAACGAGTGGCGACCGAGCAGGAGTTACAGGAGGCGCAACGGACCTTATCGACCCTTCTCAAGAATCTGCCGGGCATGGTCTATCGATGTGAAAATACACGAGATTGGACCATGGAATTCATCAGCCCGAGCTGTCAGGATCTGACGGGATATCCACCTGATAAATTTGTCCAATCGCGAGAGGTGTCGTATGGTCGGGATGTGATGCTTCCAGAAGATCGCGAGCGGGTCTGGCAGGACGTGCAGGAGGCTCTCAAGGACCGTAAACCGTTTCAGTCCAGCTATCGGATTCGAACAGTGGATGGATCCGTCAAATGGGTGTGGGAACAGGGATGTGGGATCTTTTCCGAAGCAGGCGAGGTTGTCGGGATTGAAGGATACGTGGTGGATATTACCCAACAACGTGCGTTGGAGGATCAACTGCGAAAAACTGAACGATTGGCCGAGTTGGGCACGTTGGCATCGGGCATGGCCCATGAGATTGGCACACCGATGAATGTGATATTAGGGAGGGCGGAATTGTTAATGCGTAAAGCGCAGGACGAGCGTACCAGGCGGGGATTGGAAACAATCGTGACCCAGGTGGAACGCATTACAAAAATTATGAATCAGTTATTAAGCTTTGCCCGGAAACGTCCGGCTGTTCGGCAGGCTGTCAACTTAGAGATCGTGATGATCGATGTGCTGGATGTGCTGCAGGAGAGGTTGGGTAAACAGCATATTCAGGTCATGAAAACAGTAAATCCTCACTTGCCAAAGGTATTGGCGGATCCGGATCATATGAATCAGGTATTGTTAAATCTTATTTTGAATGCCTGCCAGGCGATGGGTGATGGAGGCACTCTGAGCTTGGCTCTTCACCCGACCGATGATACGGTGGAACTCACTGTGCAGGATACCGGGAGTGGGATTCCTCAGGAGCAACTCGCAAAGATTTTTGATCCGTTTTTTTCCACCAAGGCCGTGGGGGAGGGGACCGGCTTAGGGCTTACCGTGGTTCATGGCATTCTCCAGGAACATCAAGGTGCCATCCGTGTAACGAGTGTCCCAGGCCAAGGGGCAACCTTTATTGTTTCCCTGCCCATTTATTCCGAAGAAATACGGCGTGAGGCGTAGGCAGAAGAGGAGTTGAAGATTGAATTTGCTGAATGCTTCTTTGTTTCTTTTCTTCTGATCCCTGACTCCACTCCTCGAGATTCTCCTTCAGGATTTCCATCACCGTCGTTCGTGTCCTTCCGGTTCGATGTGGACGACCACGTCCTCCAGCGATTCAAAATGATCAATGAGATGCTCTTCAATCCTGGTGGCGAGCGTATGGGCTTTTTCGACTGATAAGGTAGGATCAACGTGAACCGAGAGATCCATGAAAACATGATGGTTCAGTCCGCGAGTTCTGATATCGTGGCAATGGAGGACGCCGGCTATCGACATGACAGCCGTGTGAACTTCCCCAGGGTTCAATCGAACTGCGTCTGTTAGGGAAGACAGAACGTCTTTGAGCACGATGGATGCTGTCCAGGCGATCACGCCGGCAATCAGCACCGCCACCAACGGATCAACGAAGGCATATCCGGCTTTCACAGCCAAGAGCCCTGCCAGGACAGAACATGATGTCAGGACATCACTCGCCGTGTGATAGGAGTCTGCTGTGAGAATGTCGCTTTTGAGTTCGGTGCCTTTCCGCCGTTCCCATCGGGTCACGAAAATATTGACTCCCATGGTTCCGATCATGATGAAAAAACTGATCCCTGTTACCTGAGGGTGCAGGTCCAAAGTCCATGACTGATAGGCTTTCCACAGGAGATAGAGACAGGTTATGACCAGAAAACCCCCGATGCTTCCAGCCGCCAGGGTTTCAAATTTTTTATGACCATAGGGATGATTGGCATCGGGAGGAGCCGTGGCCAGCCAGAGTCCAATCAAACCGATCACATTTGAGAGACCATCAAAGGTGGAATGGAGGCCGTCGGCCTGCAGACCTAATGAATACGTCATCACGCCATAGCCCCACTTTGCGGCGGCAACAATTAGATTCAAAATGAGGATCCACCATAGGATCCGGCGAATTTCTCCAAGTCGGCTCATGGTTGGTGTAACAAAATCAAGAGGAAGGAGGCCTGAGTTTTCATTCGTGTGCGCGTGCTTTCATTTAACCCGCTGGGCCGAAGAGTGTTCCGACTCCCGCGGTCAGCCCCATGGCCAGTGCACCCCAAAATGTGACGCGCATGGCGCCCGTCATCACCGACGCACCGCCCGCGTGAGCGGCTAATCCTCCTAACCCACCGAGAAACACCAGGGAGGTTCCAGTAACTATGGGAATCAAACTGGTTTCCGGGACGATGGTCGCGGTTACAAGAGGTAGGGCGGCTCCGATGGCAAAGCTTCCGGCAGATGCTAGGGCCGCCTGAATCGGACGCGCACTGAGGTTTTCGGAAATGCCCAATTCGTCACGTGCATGCGCTCCGATGGCATCATGGGCCATGAGTTGTGTGGCCACCTGCTTTGCAAGTGCTGGATCGAGACCGCGCCCAACATAGAGAGCGGCAAGTTCCTTGTGCTCACCTGAAGGGTCGGAGAGGAGTTCCGTATGCTCAAGAGCAAGGTCGGCCTCCTCGGTATCTGCCTGTGATTGAACGGATACATACTCACCGGCAGCCATCGACATGGCTCCCGCGACCAGCCCGGCTACTCCTGCGATCAAAACATCGCCGTGAGTGGCATTTGCCGACGAAACTCCGAGTAGCAGGCTGGCTGTCGACACGATCCCGTCGTTGGCGCCCAAGACGGCTGCCCGAAGCCACCCAATGCGTTCGGTTCGATGACGTTCTTTATGTCGTATTCGCATGGGTCCTGTGTCCCTTATCCGCAGGCGCTCACGGCCGAAAGGTTTCTTTTCAAAAGCTATTCATCGCGGCCAATGGAAAGATGAAAATCTATCTCTGCTCATTTACTCTTGAGCTTCAGATCTTACTGGATCATACAAAATATAGGGTTCTACGCTCCACAGCGCTCATCATCCTGAACAGATGAATCCTGATGGGGTCCATAAAGGTTTGAGGATGACAAGAAAATTAGGTGGGAGATACCCTCAACAGCATTGTCATGCTGAACAGCGAGAAGCACCTGGCTGAGCCCCTTCGACTTCGCCCAGGGCAGGCATGGCCGGGTTGGGCTGGCCTCAGATCTCTCGTTCTCTCAGGATGATAGGCAGAGGCACGGAGCCTTCCAGAGCTTGTCCTGAGAGTGACGTCGAAGGGCTCGAGTCATAATTTCCGTATAATTCATCTTACTTCACCAAACGTTTACGGATTGACTGCAATTCTTTCTGGCGCGCCTTGGTTATGGTCGGGTAATTCATATTGAGACTCTTCAATGTTTCGACGATCACATTCGAAATGATGAGCCTGGCGTTCTTTTTGTCATCGGCAGGAACGATATACCAGGGAGCGGCCTCTGTGCTTGTGGCACTCAAACAGGCCGCATAGGCCTGCATATACTCTTTCCAATACTTTCGTTCCTTTATATCGGCCAGGCTGAATTTCCAGTTCTTTTCGGGTTCATCAATCCGTTGAAGGAACCGCTTTCGCTGCTCTTCCTCTGAAAGATGAAGAAAGAATTTAATGATTCGCGTGCCATTGCGGTAGAGATGGCTCTCAAGGTCAATGATGGAGCGATACCGGTCTTGCCAAAGATTTTTTTCGTCAAGCAATTCGTCCGGCAGTCCCTGGCTCAACAGAATCTCCGGATGCACTCGCACGATGAGAACCTCCTCGTAATAGGAACGATTGAAAATACCGATGCGTCCGCGTTCAGGCAGAGACTGGGTGGTGCGCCATAGAAAATCATGGTCCAATTCCTCAGCGCTGGGATGTTTGAAGCTGAACACCTGGCACCCTTGTGGATTCACTCCTGACATGACATGCCGGATGGCGCCGTCCTTGCCTGCGGCGTCCATGGCCTGAAATATAAGCAACAACGCATAACGGTTCGACGCATAGAGGAGTCGTTGCAGGTCGCTGAGCTCTTCAATATGTTTGTTGAGAACCTGCTTGTACTGTTTTTTTCGAGTTATAGATAGCCTTGACTCTGGTTGGCCTGTTGCTGAGATCAACCGTTGTGCCTTCAGCTATGCGAAACCCTTTGGTTTGAATGTTCATGATTGTTCTTCCTTCATAGTGCGATGTGTGGGGTACCTGCATGGCCTTCTCTGGCGGCTGGTTTGTCGGCCAGCGCCTCAAAGCCGGAGATGACATCAAAGAGTTCCTCGTCGATGCCACTTTGGCGCAACTGGTGGAAGTGGCGATTGAGGTCCTTCAGAAGCTCGTCGATGTTTTTCTCGGCGCGTTGCATGGCGGTCAGTCGGCTGGCGTTTTCGCTGGCCAGAGATTCCGCGCATGCCCGGAAGAGGGAGATAAAAAGATACTCATGAATGAGCGACCGCAGTGTGGCCCCGCCACGGCCGATGACCTCCGGCAGATTTCCCGTCGGCCACGTGAGTATGGCCAACTCGCTTCGCCAGATTTCGTCCAGGGGCAGCAAGCGCTGATTGACCGGCGCATAGATCGCTCTGGAGGTGGGGCGGTTGTAAAAGATTTGGAGTTCGTGGATCGTTCCCCGGCTATGAGCCGCTTCGCTTTCCAGGAGAATCTTTCCGACAAGTGGCGTAATGGCTTTGATCGAATTCGGGACCGGAAAGAATCCTCCTAATGCGAGTCCTGTGTCTGCCAGGCGTGACTGCACCCGCTCACCCACAGCCCATACGGTATGACGTCCAGGCCGAGCCGACAAGGTCTTAACCGCAAAATCGGCGATCACCTCATTGAACTGGCCGACCAGTCCCTGGTCTGAACCGAACACCACTGCGCCACACGCACCTGTCTGTCGTGTCCTCTTCTGTTCTCCCATCAAGCCTACAGGCGGGTTTTCCCGAAAGCAAACGCTTAACCCCAGTTCAACCGCGCGGGCATAGTCGGCCAATGCGTTCACCGATTGCTCGTATTGTCCGATGCTTGAGGCGGCCAAGGCTTTCATCGTGCGAACAACAGATTGGAGATCTCCCGCTCCGTCGATCTGTCGACGCAAACCGACCATGGTATCGCTCATGCCTTCTCCTTCCTTTCGGGCGTGGGTTGAAAGCGTGCTAATGCTTGACGGGCAATTCGAATAATCGTTTCACGATCTTCCGCATTCAATTTGGCTGCGCCTTCCAATCGTTTGCACACGTCAATCGGGATGTTGAGGGATGCCTTGTGTACAGTCTGTTCGGCCTTCACCATCTGGTCAAGTGGCACAGGATCGAACAATTTGTCGGTTAACGCCAGAAGCAGGGTGATTTGAGCGGGCACGGACATCGGGGCGAATTCAGGCTGTTTGAGGCAGGCACGGATCCGCCGTCCGTGCTCGATAATCATTCGTGTGTCCTCATCAAGCCGGGCACCGAACCTGGCGAAGGTTTCCAGTTCCTCAAACTGGGCATAGGCCAGCTTGAGATTTCCCGCGACGGCCCGGTAGGCCGCCCGTTGTGCCTTGCCTCCAACGCGGGAAACGGATCGACTGACATCGACCGCAGGGAGCACCCCTAATTCGAATAAAGAGGGTGAAAGGTAGCTCTGTCCATCTGTGATAGAAATTAAATTGGTCGGAATGTAGGCGGAAATGTTTTGTGCTTCGGTTTCGATGACGGGCAGGGCAGTCAGGGAGCCGCCCCCGAGTTCTTTGCGAAGATGTGTGGCGCGCTCCAGAAGCCGCGAGTGGATGTAAAAGATGTCGCCGGGAAACGCTTCCCGACCGGGTGGGCGGCGCAAGAGCAAGGATAGCTCACGATAGGCGCGGGCGTGATGGGTCAGGTCGTCATAGACTATCAGCACATCGCGACCCTGGTTCATGAAATGTTCCGCAAGACTGGTTGCGGCATAGGGCGCGATATAGGCGAGCCCCGGCGGGTCGTTGCCTTCGGTCACGACGACGACGGTATACTCCATCGCGCCTTGTTCGCGGAGTGTGGAAATGACTTTGGCCACGCCGGATGCGCGCTGGCCGATGGCGCAATACACGCAGACCACATTCTGGTCGCGCTGGTTGAGAATGGTATCGATCGCAATGGCAGTCTTGCCCGTCTGCCGGTCGCCGAGAATTAACTCGCGCTGGCCGCGCCCGATGGGAATAAGCGCATCGATGACCTTGATGCCGGTTTGTAACGGCACCGTGACGGGGCCACGATTCATGATGGGTGGTGCCGGACGTTCAATAGGCAGACGCTCTGTGGAAACCACAGGCCCGCAGCCATCCAGAGGCCGTCCTAATGGGTTGATGACCCGTCCGATTAATTCGTTGCCTACCGGCACGTCCATGACGTGTCCCCTTCGTTCGACTTCATCACCCGCATGCAACTGCCAGTAGTCGCCAAGGAGCACGACGCCGATTTCGTCTTCATCGACGTTGAAGGCGATGCCGTACATATCACCAGGAAATTTCAGCACCTCTTCAAACCCCACGCCTGGAAGACCGGAAACCCTGGCGATGCCGGTGGAGACGTATGTGATTCTCCCTATCTCGTGGGCTGTTATGCCGGGCTCGAAACCTTCGCGTGCGTGGCTCATACCAGTGAACGTTTTGTCGAAGAGACTGTGCAGGCTCTCAAATGGGTTGTTCATTGGTAGGTTATTCGGGGTGTGCTTCGGGTGTTGTTGCCGCTTTTGGACGCACTTTCAATAGGTCGTCGACGCTTTTTTGAAGCGACGCAAGATAATTCCTGATGCTCCAGGCAATCTTGTGTCCATTTGCCGTGAGTTCGATTCCGCTGACCAGGTCCGGGGCTGTTTCGAACTGGACGTGGGTGTTCACAGCGAGCACGTCCTTGACCGCAATTTCAATCGCCTGACGCTGAGTTGCAGGCAGATGGAAGGTGCTGCGTACGATTGCGGGAGTGGACGCAGTTTTGAAGGCCGACTCTAGCCCCTCTCTTTCCACATTATTTAGTTCGTGCAATCGGCGGACGAAGGCGTCGGCCATCTGTTCTTCCAGGTTCGTTGTGGCAAGGTCCACCAATGTTTTTCGCACGATGGCAAAGACTTCTTCCCGTGCTCGACGGCTGAGTTCTTCACTTAAACTTTGATGTTCGCTTTTTAGCGCCTCCTGCCACTGGGCCCGCAAGATGTCCAATTCCTTCCGCGCGTTCTCGAGGAGCTGTTGACGTTCAGTGGTGGCCTGGTTCACGGCGTTGGTCAGCAGTGCCGCACGCTGTTGGTCGAACTCCTCGTTTTTACGCTTGAATGTGTCGCGTTCCTGCCTGGCTTCGGCTTCTTTCGCGTCGGCGTCTGCCAGTTCAGTGGCGATCCGTTTTTCCCTGGCGTCTATCGCATTCAGAATGGGTTGGTACAGGAAGCGCTTCAACAACCAGACCAGGATGAGAAAGTTGAGTGCCTGCGCAACTACGGTGAACCAGTCGATGAGCATCGTCTTACTTTCCTGCGGTCTGGGCAAGGACATGATTCCAGAACGGGTTGGCAAAAATCAGAATCATCGAGACCACAAAAGCATAAATGGCCGTGGACTCGATCATCGCCAGGCCGACAAACAGCGTCCTGGTGATGGTGTTGGCGGAATCGGGCTGCTGGGCCAGCGAAGTCAACGCTGCTGCAGTTGCTCTTCCTTCCCCCAGCGCTGGGCCGATCGTACCGATTCCGGTGGTGAGGCCGGCCGTGACAATTGATGCCATGGCGATAAGAGTCATGTTGTCCATAGGATCTCCTTGGGTTGTTGTGAGTGGTGTGTCAATCCGGTGCTCCAGAATCAGGTGGAAGTTCATGCTGTCGGGTTCGTGTCGCGGCCGCAATATAGACCGTGGCCAGGATACTGAAGATATAGGCCTGCACCATCCCGGTGAGCAGACCGAGCAGACTCATGACGATCGGGAAGATGAAGGGTGTGATGGTCAGGAGAATGGCGAGAATCATGGCCCCGCTCATCATGTTGCCGAATAAGCGGACGGCCAGAGCCAGCGTGCGGGAAAACTCGCTGATAATGTTAAACGGGAGCATAATGACGGTTGGCTTCAGGTAGGATTTGAAATAGTTGCCGACTCCTTGCTCCTCAATGCCGAACAGCGGCACAGCCACAAACACACACAGGGCGAGGGCCACCGTGGTTGAGAGGGAGCCTGTGGGGGGTTCGTAACCGGGAATGATGGTGCAGAGACTGGCTAACGCGATGAACAGAAAGATCGTTCCCAGAAAACTCAGATACCTGTGCGGATGAGGCAGGCCGACTTCTTCAATTTGGTTCTGGATGGCGGTGACGACAATTTCCAGGAGATTTTGCCAGCGAGAGCGTGTCAGTCCGGTGGCCAGGCGGCGCGTAATGACTGTTGATCCAATAGCCAACAGGAGCATCAATCCCCATGTGACCAAAATCGTGGCATTCAGCTTGATGAACCCGTATTGCCAGAATATGATGTCGTCCGGACTAAGGTGCACGGCCGCCCTCCTGTGCCAGGGGGGGGGTTGCCTTTTCGTCTGAGCGTGTGAGCCGCGTCACGATCGAACGCGCCACGGTAAATCCAACCAGGCATATTAGCAGCCTCTCCCAATGGCCGTCTGAGATCAGATAGAAACCGGCCAGGGTCACGCTCGTTCGAAGGAGCAGGCTGACGGAGAACCATAGAACCGGCCGCGTGGAGGTCAGGCCTTTCCGAACCGTCCACCACAGACCTCCGAAAAACATCGCTCCAAGTAACATTCCTGTGAACAGTGAGGGCCCGAGATTCAAGATTTCACTCATCGTGATTCTCCTGTTCCGCTCGTATCTCCCGGTCTTCCCTGGTCACCCAATGCCACGCATTGACACAGCCGATGATCAGGCCGATGAAGAGCAGTGTGAGCGTCCATGAATGTGGTGCGGGATGGTGTTTGTCCAGCCAGAGACCGAGTATCGCCCCAAGTAGTGTCGGAATGGCGACCGACCAGCCGATCAACCCCATCATGCCCAACCCAAACCAGATGGTCCGCGTTGTGTGACGTTGCGCCTTGAGTTTGCGCGCGGCTTTCGTACCGATCTGTCGGGCTAAGGGCGTCTCTTCCCCGAGAGGCTTCTCTTCCGGGTCCTCAGTCATGGCGAAAATCCGCGTAGCGGCGTACAAAGCTACTTTCCAACTTGGCCATCACCGAGCGAAGGCTCTGCTCGTGTTCGTCCAGAATGAGGAATTCACGTTCCACAGCCTCGCGCAATTGGTGGAGGTCGGTTCCGGCTATGGCGTTGCGCACGGAGATCATCACGTCCAGACCGCTTTTGACCAGTACCCCTTCATCAAGGGCGACGTATATTTCTTTTTCCGTGTCGGTTTCATAGGTTAGAATCCCCGGCTCGAGTGCGGCCACGCAATCAAGCCGTAGCGGCAAAAGACCGAATGAGCCTTCCCGGGTTTCTGCGATGATTCGCATCACCGATTTCTGCTGGGTGAAAATCCTGAACGGCAGAAGAATGTTCAGAGTCATGAAGTTCGGCGGCATGTCTGACCTCCGGTTGCGATATCAACGATGGCTTTGTCTATCGTTCGGACTTTCCATGCGGTGTCGGGTTTCCGTTGGTGGGGTGTCCGATTCACCTTTGTCTTAAACGGGAGGTTTATCTGATCTCGCTTGGTCCTGCGCATCCTCAATCTTGCCAATCATGTACAGAGCATGTTCCGGGTAATCCTTAAACTCGTCCCGCAGGATGCGTTCACAACCGTCCAGGGCGTCCTTGCGGCTGACGAGCTGTCCTTTGAGGCCTGAAAACTGTTCTGTCGTGAAAAACGGCTGGGTGAGAAACCGCTCCAGCCGTCTGGCGCGAGCAACCACCTTGCGGTCTGTCATGGAGAGTTGTTCCAAGCCAAGCATGGCGATGATGTCCTTGAGTTCTGCATATTGTGCGAGTGTCCGCCTGACTTCCTGCGCGATGCGGTAATGCCGTTCATCGATCGTGCCCGGCGTGGCCATCTTTGAATTCGACTGCAAGGGATCGATGGCCGGATAGAGCCCCTCACTGGCTCGTTTGCGGGAAAGCACGATGGATGCGGAAAGATGCGAGAAGGTGTGCACCGCGGCCGGATCGGTGAAATCGTCTGCAGGCACATACACGGCTTGAATGGACGTGATAGCCCC
Organism: Candidatus Nitrospira allomarina; assembly: GCF_032050975.1. Lineage (NCBI taxonomy): Bacteria > Pseudomonadati > Nitrospirota > Nitrospiria > Nitrospirales > Nitrospiraceae > Nitrospira > Candidatus Nitrospira allomarina. The sequence continues at coordinate 2,174,135 of NZ_CP116967.1, forward strand.
GGAATCGGTGTTGGCGATGCGTTCCTCCAACCGGGACAATTCGGTCCCCATCGTTGGTTGGTAGCCCAGACGTGATGGCATCTGTCCCATCAACCCTGAAACCTCCGAGCCGGCCTGGATGAACCGAAAAATATTATCGATCAGCAGCAGGACATCACGATGCTCGTCGTCCCGGAAATACTCAGCCATGGTCAGTGCCGCGTGGCCTACACGGAACCGGCTGCCAGGTGGTTCGTTCATCTGACCGAACACCATCCCCATGTTCGGCAGCACACCGGCCTCCTTCATTTCGCGGTACAATTCTTCTCCTTCACGGCAGCGTTCGCCTATCCCGCAAAAAATGCTGACACCCTGGTGGTGCCCGATCATATTGTGAATCATCTCGGTGAGTAAAACGGTTTTGCCTACCCCTGCTCCACCAAATAGACCAGCCTTGCCTCCGCGCTCCAGGGGCAACAGTACATCAATAATCTTGATCCCCGTCTCGAAAATCTCGGATTTGGTGGAGCGCCGGGCCAACGATGGCGGGGCTCGATGAACGGAGCGATATTGAATCTCGGTTGGTTCCGGCTCACGGTCGATGGAATTTCCAAACACGTCGAACATGCGGGCGAGAATGCCTTTTCCGACGGGAGCCATCAGCGGTCCGCCGGTGTCTTCAACGACCATGCCGCGGGCGAGGCCTTGTGTAGGCGTCAGCGCAATTCCGCGCACGCGATGTGTGTCGAGTTGGGCCAACACCTCAATGGCGATTTGACTCTCCTGTCCTGTGCGCAATAACGAGTAGATAGGCGGTAAATGGTTCTCGAACCGGATATCCACCACGCTGCCCCGCACGGAGACGACCTGGCCGAGATTCGAGTGGTTGAGGTTAGGAGCCATGAAAAGATTCTTGGGATGGTGAATGGCTTTGATTCAGGACGTTTGAATTCTGACGCGTGCCACTTTAGCGTCCAAACCACCATATCAGCCGTCCTAAAATTTTGGAGTACGGGTTCCGGCAACGCTAACAACCAGTCAGAAAAGTACTGATGATCATCATCTTCATAAGCGAACTCAGCAAAGAAAATGCCAGATCATGTTCCTTCCCTGAGAGACAGTTCTGAGTGAGACTTGTACAATTGTTTTCGGGAAAAAGTGGAAAAAGGCTACAGTAAGATAAAGGGAAATAGTCCCAAAAAAGGGCATGGGGGATGAAGTGAACGGGCCCTCTATTTTTCCTTTCATGAAAATTCAAAATTCTGGACACAAAAATTTTTGTTGAAAAATACTCAACTTGGCAGGATTCCTGCGAGTACCAGAATGTACCGACATGAAAACTGGTCTGGTGTGAAATATCCTGTGACCAAGATTGAGGAGATCAGACGATGAAAATCCTGTGTGCGGTTGATGGCTCGGAGTTTTCTCTCTGGGCCCTGGAATGTATAGGCAAGCTATTTCGCCATTCGGTAAAAGAGTTGGTGCTGTTGCATGCGGTTGATCCACGGATCTTGAGAGGTGGTGGGGGAAAGCGACCCAAAAAACATGAGTCAGGTACCAAAGATATTTCTAGGAAACTAGAGGCAGCGGGTCAGAAGGTCTTGACGGGGTGTGCCCACCGAATCGATTTGGCATTAAGCCAGGCCACCACGAAACCCTTCGCGGCGATTAAGACGGCCTTGGTGAAAGGGCATGTGGCTGATTCAATTATTACCTATGCCGAGCGAAGCCTCCCTGATTTGGTGGTTGTGGGATCACGCGGAATGAACGATCTCCCGGGATATTTGCTTGGAAGTATTTCAAGAACGATTCTGACCCATTGTCCTTGCTCCGTCCTGACGGTCAAGAGTCCCCTCGACGTGCCGGCTTCCGTCCTACTTGCCTTGGATGGGTCCAAGCCATCCAAGTTCGCGGCAAATAAGGTGAAAGAATGGCTGTCTCCCGAAGAGGTGACCCTTCATCTGGTGTCGGTTGTGCCCGATATCTTGACGGATGCGTCCAAAAAGATACTCCCGAAATCACGGCTGAAGACCCTGGTGGCTCCTCTTCGGAAGCATGCTCAGGAATACCTTGAGCAATATCGAGAATTGTTTCTCAAGGAAGGTTTTCAAGTGGTGGGAGAACGTCTTCAGGGGAATCCACGGGAGAAAATCGTCGAGACGGTTCCAGCCTGTCACGCTCAGTTGGTGGTCATGGGATCCAAGGGTCTCACGGGTGTTGAACGGTTTACTATGGGAAGTGTCTCGGAATGGGTGAGCGCCTATGCGCCTTCGTCTGTGCTGGTCGTCCGGCATTAACCATAATCGCATGAAGGCCGAATGCTTTGTCTGCCTTCATAGTTGCCCATCCGATGAAGCTCCGACCTTACACGACATAAACGGAAGAAAGGAGGGATATTGTTGAACATAAGCAAGACAGGTTATTCGCATCCCGGCCCGGTGAAACCAAGAGGGTGGTGGATTGGATGGCAGATGGGATTCGTATTCATCGGATTGCTGATGGCCACCGGAGCCTATGGGGAGCATCTGGATGTGGCCGGTGGCCCCACAGACACCTCCTTGGACTGTCGTGGGGCATTCCTCGGAAAACAGGTTCCGGGAGAGACGCTGACCCGGATGTTTGCCGCACATGCCCGATGGCTCGCCGATCATCAAGACCCGAAAGGCGTGCAGGCTGATTTATGCGGGGCCGATCTGGCCGGGGTCGACTTTCGGGAAGAAGATTTAAGCGGGGCCAATTTTCAAGGGGCCAACCTGACGCGTGCCGTATTCACCACGGCCAAGTTAGTCCATGTGAACTTTCAAAAAGCCAATCTCACAGAAGCCTCGTTCTACTCGGTTGATATGCGTGGAGCCAAAGTCTCAGGTGCGAGGGCCCGGTTGGCGGATTTTCGAAAAGCCGATTTGACCCAAGCCAATTTCACAGGAGCCGATTTGCGAGAAGCGAGAAGCGAATCTCGCAGAGTCCCGTTTCCGCCTGGGTGTTTTACGGGGCGCTGATTTGGAAGAGGCCTATCTGGTCAGAGCGGATTTCGAAATGGCCAATTTGGCAGAGGCGTCTCTTATTCGAGCCGATAGTCGAGAAACAAATTTTCAGCGAGCCTTACTCGCCAATGTCAAACTTTTGGATGCGGATCTAAACCGAAGCAACTTACAAGAAGCCGATATTCGCTCGGCCGATTTGTCCGGGGCGGATTTGGGATTAGCCAATCTGAATGAGGCTGTGCTAACGCAGGCCAATCTCCGCGAAGCGAATTTGGACAGAGCCGTCCTGTTTCAGGCCAATCTCGAAGGAGCCAATTGCGCCGGGGCAAGTTTTCAAAATGCCGACTTGCTTGAGGCGAATTTAGCGAGTAGCAATCTCTTACGGGCGACACTGGATGAAGCCTATCTCGCGAAGGCGAATTTGCAAAGGGCAAATCTGGAAGGCGCCGATGTCTCGTGGGCGAACCTGGTTGAAGCAGATCTTTCGGAGAGCAATCTGGAATTTGCCGTGCTGTTCCGTACCAATCTGCAAGAGGCAAAATTGGATGGGGCGAGGTTTTACGGGGCTGATCTTCGGGGGGCGAATCTCGAAAACGCCTCTTTTCAGGGCACGCGTTTGGAGGGTGTGGCCATCCGGTATGCCCAAGGATTAAACCAGGCACAACTGAATCAGGCTTGTGTCGATGCACGAACCCGGTTGCCGGAAGGATTGCTGGGACCATCTCCATGCCTGCGCTGAGCACGAAAATTTGGACCTCACAAAACCCTGAAGGGGGTTCAACGAACATGCGCAAAATCTCATTCACAAGTATAGAGTGTGAATCCATGCCACCACACACGGAGTGTCGGAATGTTCACCCTATTTGAGCCGGGAGGCATGCGGATTCCCTATGTGCCGGGTTCGTTCCGGCAGAGAAATGTCGAGAAAATTTCCAAGGCCTCTCCATCCCGCCAGGTGAAGGTTGGACAGGAAGATCCTCCCTCGGTTTCCCAGAAGAATGCCGGCCCATCTTCCTTGCCGGCCCGTTTGTATGAACAGGTTGACTCGCTCACGCAATCTTCTCGAGCAAAGATTCTTGCCAGGGACATCATGTCCTCCCCTGTCGTCACGCTTCCTGTGACGTCCTCACTTGCCCAAGCCTGGTCTGTTGTTCATTCCAGGCGTTTTCGACACATTCCTATTCTCGGCGCAGAGGGCGTCGTAGTCGGGATGTTGTCCGATCGGGATCTGTTCCGTGGAACCATAGAGTCGGTTCTTCCAGGGACAGTGGAGTCTCATACACCAGCCGGGGGTTCTATCCAAGGTCTGGTCAGTCGCCCGGTGTTAGTCGCATCCCCGGAGGCCGAGCTTTGCGCACTGGCGAGAGTGTTGTTGGAGGAACACATTGGCGCATTGCCGATTGTGTCTGAATCCGTCGGCTTAGTGGGCATGATTACCAGAAGTGATATTCTGCGTGCCCTGGTCGCCCATCCTGACTTTGACCAATGGGTATAAGCGAAAGAGATTCTCGGCCCAATGTTGAGGGAGCGGGCAATTCCTTCCGTATCCTTTTGCCGAGTTAAAGGAGAAGAGGCATGCTTAACCAAGGAGAGAAACTGTTAATCGTCCATCGCCGACTATTTGAAAAAGATACGCCCCGGTTTTTTGTGGGAGAGGTGCTGATCTATGAAGCCGGGATCGTCAAGGTGAAAGGGTATACGTTTGTCAAAGATATGTTTAGCGGAAACATGCAAAAGAAGTCCGATCTACGCACAAAGGTCATGTCGATTGTCTCAGGGACCCTTATTGTGTATCAATTGCCGGTGACGGCTCTCTTGGATTCGATGGGATTTAGTCTGGATCAGGATGGAGGGTTGGTGCTCACGGATGAAGGTGGATTTTCGATGGATGTGTCGGAATCCCTCTATAAACACGAAACGCATCAATAACAACAGGTCCTTGTTTTTTCTTTGCCAAGGCTTGCCACCTTCCTCCTTTTTTTGTCTAAGCGTTCAGTCTCCTATGGCCAATTCATGGTCTATGCAAGGATTTGCACGGGTGCGAGTTTCTGGCCTTTAGCGAGAGAATGGCCATTTCGAAAAGAGTCAGCGGGAAGAACATATCGTGAATGTTCAGGAGGGATTGGCGACCCCGTCAAATGTGCTACGGAATTGGTCGGGGGTCATATTTAGGGTTTCCGCATACTGCGCAACGGTCTCCATGTTTGCCAAATCTTCCGGTTCCAATCGGGCCATATAGGCACGGGCAATCTTATAGGATTCCGAATCAACGTCGACCATGCGCACCCGGGTGCGGCCGGTGGCGGAGTCCACGATGTCGCTAAACGGCAGGGGGGTAAAGCGTCCGTTTACGATAGACACCATGGCGCCATTTCCTCCATCCAGAAGAAATTGGGCGGCGCAATACCCCAAGTCCCGTGTGTATTCCATGTCGAACGGAATAGGATCGGCGCAGCGAAGTTCATAGCCGATATTTTTAGACACAATGGTGATCTTGATGCCAGAGTGTTTCAGCTTTTGAGTGACGGTTTCCTTCAAGACTTTTCCGATATCCAGTTCCGCCAGCCGGATATTGCCATGTTCATCTCGTTCAACTCCGCCTAAGAGTGCGAGGTCGTCCTGATCCAAAAACTCCGACAGTCCTTCAGCCAGCACCGCCACGCCATCCGAGCGGCCTTGGACCAGACGTTTAGCCATGGCACCCACCAGAATGTTGGTTAAGTGACCAAGCTTGAGTGTGGTCCCCTTGAATTCCTCAGGAATCAGGGTGAGGGTCGCCCCTGCCGCTTTACCGATGCCTAGGGCCAGGTGTCCGGCCTTTCGCCCCATGGTGACCACAAAATACCATCGGGATGTGGTATGGGCGTCAATCATGAGATTTTTGACCAGTTCGACTCCCATGTGCCGGGCCGTTTGAAAACCAAAGGTCGGCATGCCATGGGGAAGGCATAAATCGTTATCAATCGTTTTGGGAACGTGAACAACGTGCAATTGCCCATTGGCCTGTTCTGCCAGTTTTAATGCGGAAAAGGCCGTATCATCCCCGCCAATGGTGATAAGGCCGGTTACATCCAATTTTTGCAGGGAGCTCAACGTGGTTGATAAATCTTGAGGGCGCTTGGTCGGATTGGCTCGAGATGTGCCCAATAAGGAGCCACCACGGAAGTGCAAGTGGCTGACCGTTTCGCGGGTGAGAGCTTGAGTATGGGAAAGGTCGCTTTTCATCAACCATTGGAATCCATCTTCAATCCCAAGCACCTCCACCCCACAAAGACGGCTTCGAATCGTGGCGGCCTCAATGACACTATTAATGCCGGGAGCAGGTCCGCCCCCGACTAGAATGGCGAATTTTGGGGATGGGGAATCCATGGTGTCGTTTCTCGACCTAAAGATTATAGCAGATCATCATAGGGAGAGCCCGTTCGAGTAATCAAGCCTGAGCATGTGAAGTCGGTTCACGAATCAAGAGCACCGAACAGGGCGAGTGGTGAATGGTCGCATGAGACACACTTCCCTGTGCCAGTCGTTGAAGCGGTTTACGACCGGGAGTACCCATGAGGACTAATTGGGGTTGAAGACGTGAGATCTGTCTTTGAATGACTGAGAAAGGAGCCCCGGGTTCGACTATACTCTCTACGGAATATCCCAGGCTTGAGAGTTTGTCCGCGACGTCTTTCGTTAAACGGGCTCCTCCATCCTGGAGTTCCTTCTTCCAGGAGTCAGGTAGGAGTGCGGCAATCGGGAGAATAGGCTGGGCAAAGGGGATGACATGCAGTACGGTAATATGTGGAGTGCCTCGAAAAGGCTTCTGGGATAAAAACTCAATGGCCCATTCGGCATCAAGGGGATGTTCGATGAGAAGAAGGATGTTGTTGAACGGGACAACGGGAGCCTTGACGAGAAGTATGTGGCAAGATGCGTGGGTTGCGATCCGGTGCGAGACGCTTCCGATGAGATGTTCTTGAATGGTGCCTAACCCGCGCGACCCCATAATGATGAGGTCCACCGATTCATGTTCCGCCATCGATAGAATGATCGAAGCGGGAATCCCGTTTTCAAGGTGGGGAAAGACCTTCCCGCATTCCGGTGGCAAAAGGGAAGCGGCCTTTTCGAGGATTCGAGCGCCTTCTTCCCGCAACGCCGTTTCTGCGGCCTCGGAAAAATTATGACCCACACTCATCCCTGTTCCTGGATAGGCGAGTTGAGGGAGGGAAATGGTGTGGAGCAGCAGGACGCGTTCAGGAGGAGATAAGGCCTGGACGCTTCGAACGGCCTCTTCCGTGTGGGACGAACCATCCAAAGGAATCAAAATAGTTTTGGGTTTCAATGGTGGGGCTGGTGTCTTCATATGTCCTCAATTTTAGTGAAACCCCACCAGTTTGCGGCATGAGGCTCTGTGTAATCTGGTAGAAGAATCTGTTGGAGTATCCTGGCATGGTTAAGGTTGGGCTTTCATGAGTGGTGATACCAGTTGGCCTTCCATCTAGGGAACCTATGGCATTCGAGCCCCAACCGCGTTTTAAGATCATGCGTGGGGAGAACCCACCAGCGTTCGTCTATGATTGATGATCCTGACCGGTCCAAATAAACTACCGACAGTTGTCGTTGAATTTCGCATCGTGGACCCATGAGTCTCTGCGCAGAACATATCAGAGTTCATCATTATCCTGGTGTTGTTCTTGCCGGGGAGTTTGATTTGCAAGTTGAAATTACGCTTCTTTACGATCTGTGGGATGAGGGATCCGCCTGTTCATGAACTGTTGGATTAGAGTGTGAACGCGGATGCTCAGGTGTTTGGAGTGGGCACGTATTAATTCCCAACGCTTGCCACGCCGGACAGTATGCGATTACACCGGTCAACAAGGCGATAAGTCCGACACTCATAAGGATGAGATCCCCCCACCCCGGCAAGAAGGAAAATCCTGATAAGGCAAGGAGGAGAAACCCTACCCCGACGCGAATCACTCGTTCATGGTGTCCGATGTTACGATACTTTTTCATATCACACCTCTTGGGATGGGGAAAGCTAATTTAGTCGGTCACTTAGTCTAAGTCGCCACTGGCGACTCGTACTGCGCCCAGTACCTGGTTGGCGTTGAAAGGACGTCCGATAATTTGAATGGCACCCAGTTGACTGGCTTCGGGAGCGAGGCTTTGGTTAGATTGCCCTCCCAATACCACCACCTTTCCTGAGAATCCCTTTTCGCGGAGTTGACGTAAAATTTCCAGACCGCTCGGCTGGGTCAAATATAAATCCACCACGACCAGGGAAGGGTCATGACATAGTACGGATTCAATAATATTTTCCCCCTCATCCAGCAAAAGAAAAGGGTCGCCCTTTTCCATTAAAGTCCGCTGTAAGTTTTTTCGTAAGATGGGGTCGATGGTGGCAATGAGTAACATAAGAAGAGATATCCGTTATGGAAATATTGTACAATCTGGAACCATCAAAACCTGTGCCAAAATCCCAGGAGGAGATGACTTTGATTTTTTAGGAAAGAAAAACTTCCAACATGGAAAAGTGGCGCAAAAATCCTCATTTCAGCTTCGGTGAGGTGTTGCGCTTGTCCTCAGTTTCACCAGGTTTAGAGTCTCACTTTTTGGGGTATTTCATTTTAAATATCTGGCATACCCAATCAAATCAATTGATGACTAAAATGAGAATCATGGTGGGGTAGGGAAGTATGTTGGTCTGATGGGCTGTCACAAACGTGTCATCATATTTTTCAAAAGGAGTCATAAGTTCATGAGGGCGTTATTAGTGTTTCTTTGCTTCTTGGGATGTTCAGGAACCGGATGGGCCAAAGACATTGAATTGGTTACCTTGGGGGTAAGAGGTGGCATGAACTTTAAAGATGCCGGTTTGCAGCCTGGCGAAAAGGAAGATTTTGAACAATTTGACGTCATTGGCATTCTGGGGCTTCCCTGGAGGTGGGAGGGTGCGTCCGGGTGGGAGGTGCGTTCGCAAGTTTGGGGTTCTGCGGGTGCGTTGAGGGGAGCCGGGGATCTCGGTTTTATCACCACGCTCACGCCGGGTTTAGCTTTAAAAATTCCAAGATGGTGGTTGATTATTGATGGCGGAGTCGGAGGTGCGCTCATCAGCAAGTGGAAGTTTGGCCGCCAAGATATCGGTGGTCCGTTTCAATTCATTGCACACGTTGGTGTGGGTGTTCAGCTCCCCAAAAACATGATTGTGGGCTGGCGATTCCATCACATGTCTGATGCGACAATTTATGGAAAGAGTCGTGGTGTAGACTTGCACATGCTTGAACTGAGTTACGCTTTCTGAAGAAGTATATGGTCTTCGCATATGGCTCTTTTAGCAAGCATGGATAAAGGGAACGAGTCTGGTCCCTTTCCCCATGCAAGGACGTCCTTTTTGTCTTGACTTTTTCCAGAAGTGGAAGGAGACAGGTGGATTAGTGGTCGGAAAGGCCCTGCCTTCTTGGGACCGAAACAGCCTTCAACCTGACCGACTTTCGAGGAGGCTACATCCTCCTCGATGCTTGAAAAATTGACTCCCCCGGCTGCTAACCTCCATAGACATTAATCAAATGGTTATCAATCAGGTGATTCAAGAGGTCTGTGCGGGAGACCATACCCAGAAGCTTGCCATCACGTACGACGGGAATCCGGATAATCTGATGCTTGATCATGCGTTGGACAATTTCCTCCGCTGTTGCGGTTTCTTCAACCGTCACCGGGTTCATGGTCATGACGTCTTCGGCCTTTAGCCCGTGCAAATCTTTCCCATCGACCAGGGCTTTCAACACATCAAATTCGGTGACCATTCCTACCAGATGATTGCCCGGTTCAATGACAGGTACTCCGCTAAACGTGCCGGAATGGATGAGGATCGAGAGGTCACGAGCACTATACTGACGAGTCACCGCGACCATACGTGTTTGCATAAGATCACGGGCCTTAATGTGAAGATTCGGTGTAGCCATGAAACCTCCTAGTAGATGAATAGAAATTCCCTATGGGACGATCCTGTAGAGGACCATGTGGACGTGTATACTAAATCTCGCACAGTGGTTCTAGCAAAACATAGAGCCGTACGATTTCCGGATTCTTCTCGCTATTCTCGGATGTCACCATCTTCTCTCTGCTTTTTTTTGAATAGATCGGACGCGAGGGATGACTATACAAAATGGCGAGGCCTGAGGTCATATGCCAAGAGGTTTTTTGCTATGACAAAGGGATAGGTAGAAATTCAGGGGAAAGGCCTGTAAACAAATCAGGGCTCACCCGGCACGGGCTAAGTCTGTAAGGGCATTCAGTAGGCCGGTAACCATGATTCCTGACTGGTTGATTTGAAAGCTGCCTTTGGTGTTTTAAAGGTTTAACGGGATCTGACAGAATGGTGATGGTTTGATAAAAAACCGGCACCCCTTGAGAAACGTGAGACTGCATTTGCATAAAAGATGTCCATGTGAGTGAGATATCCCATTTTATAGGGAAAGCTCCCTCCTATGCCGGGGGAATAAACATGTCTGTTATCATTCAGCAATTCGAACCAGGAACCTTGAAGGCCAAAGTACAAACTAGAACCGTTCACGCCCTGCACCGAGGCGCGATTCATAGGATTCCCACCCGTTTCGAGTTGGTGGAACAAGCTGGGGTCAATTTTCTCATTCGAGTGGTCTCCAATCTGGTCAGGAAGGCTCAGGCAAGCGTCGATCAACCGCATACTTCCAAGTCTGGTAATATGGATCAGGACCCCTTTCTGCCTTACGATCCCGATTTGTTTGTGGCGGACATTTCCGATACCCATGTGTGTTTATTGAATAAATTTAATGTTCTGGATCATCACATCCTCATGGTGACGCGATCGTTTCAGAAACAGGAATCCTTCCTCACACTGAGTGATATCGAAGCCCTGTTATTGTGTTTGATCGAATTCGAAGGATTGGCCTTTTATAATGCTGGGGAAGCTGGTGGCGCGAGTCAACGACATAAGCATTTGCAAATGGTTCCTCTTCCCCTGACGGCTGAAATGTCTCATCTTCCTATTGAACCCCTTTTGGATAGAGCCCGATTCGGGGGGACGATTGGGAGAGCTCCCGGTCTTCCTTTTTCCCATGTTTTGGTCCGGATGAACCCGGAATGGATTGCCTCTCCCTTGAAAGGGGCACCAGAGTTGCTGAATCAATATCTGCGTATGTTGCAGATTCTCGGCTTGGCGGACAGTGGAACGGGAGAGGAAATTAGAAGCCCTGGTCCTTATAATTTACTGGTCACACGACAGTGGATGTTAGTGGTTCCTCGGTCCACCGAGTGTTTTGAAGGCATTTCCGTGAATGCCCTGGGGTTTGCCGGAGCCTTGTTGGTGAAGAATCAAACGCAGCTTGATCGATTGAAAAGCTGTGGACCAATGACCGCACTTCGTCACGTGGCCTTATGCTAGGGGGATTTTTCCATGTTTCCCTCTTGCACTTCCATGAGTATACTGAAGCCTAGTTTGTGGTGTTGCGAGTGTCTGTGGTCTCTAATGCTCAAATCGAGAGGGAAGAAAACACTATGGATCTTCAAATTGACAGTCGAAATGTGACAATGACCCCACGGTGGAAAACGGAGATTGAAAGTCGGATGGCCGATCTCCAGGCCGGCCATGAGGACCTGATCCACGGGCGGGTGACGCTCACAAAAAACGCCCATCACAAAAAATCTCAAAATGTGGCCGAAGCCCTGGTGGTTGTCACGATGCCTGGCCGTCATACCCTGACGGCGAGAAAAGAGGAAAAGACGTTCGAAGAGGCGATCCGTGCAGCATTCTTTGCCATGGCAATCGAAGTGAAGAAGTTTCGGGACAAACGGGCCTCCAAAGAAATACGTGTCCCTCCTATTCCGTTACGCGGAGTGATCTCTAAATTGTTTCCCAAGGAAGGATATGGTTTTCTTCTCCAGGACGGAGGAGGCGAGGTCTACTTTCACAAAAATGCGGTACACGGAATGAAATTCGAGGAACTTGAGGATGGGGTGGAGGTTTCCTTCAATGTGGAAGACGGGGAGAAGGGGCCACAGGCAACCACGGTTAATCCACTTCCCAGTGTCCCGGGAGCCGTCGATAAAGCTGCCTTCTCCTGAAGTGGCTTGACCAATAAACTCAGGGATTCCGGAAGAATTTTCCTCCTTTTGAGGGAAAGCTTGGTATTTGGCAGGAGCAGGAAATCCCTGTTTATTGGAAAAGAGTGTGCGGATCTTTTCGCATTGAATTTGGCAAAGAATACGATTCGGGCTTGGAAAGCCAAGGCGGACGAAAGTATGACTGCTGCTGTTCAGGCAATCTATGTAGCCGAACCCTTTTTCAGCGAGTGCTGGTGTTCGATCTTGTCCAACCTGGCTAGGCCCTTTCAGTACCAGCCCCAGATTCTACCTTCGAGTGCCATGATTGTATCTAGGAGGAAGACAAGGGTTTCTTTTTGAAGAAAGTGGGTGGGCTCTCCGGATAATCTCGAACATGGGGTCTGGAGGTGTCCTGTTCTATATGCCTCAATGCGTACAGGAATGGACCACACAGGGCCGTTTGTTTGTAACCTCAATACCCGAGTTGCAACCTCAAGTTCTCCTTAATCTTCGCAAAGAAGTCAGTTTATCCCAACCATCAACGTCTTTATTGACAGAGCCACTCACATAGGGGCTCCATTGAGGGTTTTCCGCCGCCAGGACAGAGAACTATCTGCTCAGGGGACGAGGCAGTCATCAGCTAGCCGGATCGCACCAAAGCCCGAGGCCGTGTGAAGGCGACGGGCTTTGATGTTTATCTGCCGGGGGCTTTTAAGGGGTACGTTTCTGTAAAATCGGGCTTCGAGGACTCTGTAGTATTGGGCTGAGTGGCTCCTGCCTATTCACTGTCGGATTTCGTGTTTCTGGTCTTTGAATATTCGTGGGACAACCCGGTGAGATCTGTCCAATAACACAATCTCGTGAGGGATTTACAGTCTGAGTGTCGATCCTTCGTTCGAGCAAATTATTGGGGTTTAGGAAAAATATCATCAAGAAGTGATCAAGCGAGGCCGCCTCACCGGAAGTCACACCTCCGGTTCCGGGACCCAGCACATATCCTTTGACCAATAACTTTTGCACAGCTGCTGCACAATCCAACCCTCTATTGATGTCCACGTCGACGGTCGATGACATATTATCAACCACAAAAGTATTTGTTGCACTCTCGACGCAATCCAAAAGAACAACATTCCGATCGAAAAAGGGGATCTTCTGGGCCTCAGATACTCCCCCGGTTAGATAAACTATCGTCAGACCTCCAAGTACCAGCGCTATTCCAAAAATGTTCTTATTTGGTGAAATGTGCCTCATTTGGGTCCTCCGTCTGTGTAAATGTTAGAGCTATGCCGAGACCATTCCTTAACCCTTTTCACTTCCTTCCTGCGATGGAGAATTGTTCTTCTTTGTCTTGTAGCCCTCGTTCCGGGAAATGGATGTGTTGTGAAAACAATCTCCGGTTCATACGTGGATAACGTTTGGATAAAATCGTCGAGTTCCTCCTTTGATGAAGTTAAAAAAATGGCCTTTGAGGTTTTCATATTCCTCAAAGGCCCTCCATTGCCTTCGCCCAATGTTCTCAACCACCTATCAACTGATCTTATGATAGGCAAGTGAAATTTTTACCACAATTTGAATGAGAAAGTCCCACCCCATGTGGGTTTACGGCGTGCTGACAGTGACAGTCTCAGAGTCAGGCCCCATAGAAATCCGACTTGATGGGGTCGTGTTTATGAATAGTTGAGGAAAACTTTCAAGTTGCTTGGGAGAGGAATGCGAGGTCAGGAGAGCAATCATCTGACAGATGGCTCCGGGTTGCTGATGGGGATTTTCAGGGTATGAGGTTTTTTCCGGATCAAGCTTCAACGAAAGAAATTTCAAGATGTCTTTCAAGGCCACAATGCCGACGAGACAAATTTTTGTCTATGACGATGGGCCAGCTGTTTCCATTCCGGTTCATCAGGGAGACTGCTGACAGGATTGTGTGGTCATAAAGCATTGGATCGGTATTCTTTTAAAAACTGGGTGACGAACAGTTGTTCATCTGTGGCATCGGGAGGCTTTTTGTCGAGTCACTACGTCAGAAATAAATAACCTAATCCATGTCACCACATCAACGCGCATGAAATTCGGATCGGTCGTTCGCTGCGCTCTGGAGCTCGTGTGGCCTAATTCGGGAATGCTCGTAAAACCCTTCTGATTGCCACGGTTGCGGGGAATTTGATGAAGCATGATAATTTTTTAGTGAGGTGGCCTCCGGGACGGATTTTCGCAAGGAGGGTTCCCATGCCCGATTCTATTTCCTTAACGGGACTCCTTTTTTAATTTCTGCACCCTTGTTTGAAGGGAAAGTGCATTGATCGGGGCATACCCGTTCTGGTCATTGTCGAAATAGCAGTAGACATTCTTGCCTGATTGCGCCCACGTGTGACATTTGTTGGCCCAAAGGCGAAGGGTTCGGGAACGATACTTTCCGTGATAGGCTTCGCCGGGGCCATGAAACCGGATATATACAAAATCCGTGGTGACGATTTCCGGTGCCCACCGGCCGGCTAGATGATACAGGCAAAAGGCAGCATGATATTTGGTGAGCAGGTCGTAGACGGGTTGCGCAAACCAGCTATGGTCACGGAATTCGAAAGCATACCGGGAAGTTTTTGGTAGGGCCTCCAAGAATTCTTCCAGCCTGAGCGCGTTCATCCTCCAACGCGGCGGCAACTGAAACAGGATCGGTCCCAGTTTGTTGCTCAGGGGGTTGACCGTTTCAAAAAAATGGTGGAGGGTCTGTTCTGGATCTTTAAGTTTTTTCATGTGGGTGATGAACCGGCTGCCTTTACACGTGAACAAGAAGTTCCTGGGTGTTTCGGTTTTCCACTCTGCCACTGTGTGAGTGAGAGGAAGCCGATAAAACGTGTTGTTGATTTCAACAGTGCTGAAGTGGCGGGCATAAAACCGGAGAAACGCTTCACTGGCCATACCTGACGGATAAAAGGGGCCCACACAGTGTGGATAATGCCAGCCTGAAGTCCCGATATGGATTCTGCCGATCTTCTTCATGGGTATTCAGGTCATGCTGGAATGACAAGTCATAGGCATCTGTTCAAATTGAAAAGGATTCTTATCCCTTCCACAAAGTGCGGCTGGGGGTTATGGGTAGGACCTTGCGAGTATACAAAAAAACATGCCGGAAAAATGACGAAGTGTTGAAAAATGGTCGTCCAGTCCTGCCCGGAGTCATGCCGAAGCAAGGCCATAGCCGCTTTCAGTCTTCGTAGCTCATTCGGTGAAGCCGCTCCGGCGAAGACAGAGAAGGCCGATGGTGGCCTTTTTCAACTCACATGGTCTAGTCACCGGGGTGTTCCAGGGCCCTACAAGGTCCAAGAACCGTCATGATGATAATCCCCTGTCGAAGATCTGCCTTATTGCGTAAACGAAGCCGGCTGGCGGTCCGGCGTTTCGGAGGGGTCGTGGGTCTGAATGGCTGTATGGGCGGTTTTTGTGCGGACGGAGAAATGTTCGTGATGTCGGGTGTTTCAGGGGCACGCTGGTTTGCGGAGTCACCGTCTGAAAGAAAGAGATCCTTTAGGTCTCTGAGGGCGATGTCTCTCCGTATTCGTTCGTTCAGCCATCGAATGGCAAGGGCGATCAACGACAGAAAAAGAAAAATGGTGAAAGATATAAATGCTTCCAGGCTCATCATTACCTCATTATTTTGAAGGTCCCGGCGATTCCTCTTCCGTGCCGGCAATGGCTCCTCGCATAGCCGTATCGGCTTGCACATTTTTCATCCGATAATAATCCATGATCCCTAAATTTCCCTGACGAAAGGCTTCAGACATGGCCTTGGGAACCTCCGCCTCCGCCTCGACGACACGGGCGCGCATTTCCTGTTCCAATGCGACCGCCATCGCCCGCCGTTCTTCCGCTTTGGCTTGAGCAATTTGCTTGTCCGCATTGGCCTGGTCGATTTGCAGCTTTGCGCCGATATTTTCTCCCACATCGACATCGGCAATATCGATCGACAGAATTTCAAAAGCTGTTCCGGCGTCCAGGCCTCTTCCCAATATATTTTTGGAAATATGGTCGGGGTTTTCCAGCACGTCCTTATGTGTGGCGGATGAGCCAATGGTGCTCACCATGCCTTCCCCCACTCGCGCAATAACGGTTTCTTCACCGGCTCCGCCGACCAACCGGTCAATATTGGCTCGAACGGTGACTCGTGAGACGGCAATCAGCTGGATGCCATCTTTGGCGACTGCGGTGATACGGGGAGTTTCGATGACTTTGGGAATGACCGACATTTTGACGGCTTCTAAGACGTCACGTCCGGCCAGATCTATGGCGGCGGCGCGTTTAAAGGTCATGGGGATATTGGCCTTGTCGGCTGAGATCATGGCGTTGACGACTTTGACCACATTTCCTCCGGCCAGAAAGTGGGCTTCCAGGTCGTTCACGGGAATATCGAGTCCGGCCTTGACTCCGCTGATTCTGGCATTGATCACGGTGACCGGGGGAACCCTGCGTAATCGCATGCCAATGAGGGTAAAAAGACCAACATAGGCGTTCGAGGCCCACGCGGCAATCCACAGTGGGATAGGTATGACGTAGAGAAATCCAAACATGAGCACCAGAACCAAGACAAGAAGTCCGAGTGAACCGAATGCCTGTGTTTCAATGTCCATTATGCGGGGTCCTTTTCTGATTGTGAAAAATTGTCAAAGAAGGAAACAGGGGAAACGTTCACAGAATGATTTTCGATTGGTGAATTTTCCAGGACTTCATGGATGAGACTTCAAAGCAGCCTTGACAGAGAACCAGTATAAAGTATAACAACAATGGTCAAGGTTTTGGCGTAGTTTTTTGCCCTTCTTCCTCAGATCCCCTTAGACTCGTATGCGGTTCCAATTAAATGAAAAACAACAGGCATCAGGTGGAGTTACCATAGGGACATCTCCATTTTGGTCCAGGACCCAAACCCTTTTTGACCATTATGAAAAAGCCTTATCCCTGAAAGGGAACCTATGAACAAAAGAGATTGCAATGCCATGATTTTCGCGACTGCCAGTCTTGGGTTGTTGTGGTTATATTTAGCGCTGATCATGTTCTTAGGCCAGTCTATAGGCGGGAAGGGCATAGGGCTGGGCCTGATAGGCCTCTCCCTTCCATTTGCTGTTGGCGTGTGCTTCATTGTAATTCGAACAATCATGATTCGCGGCCTAGTCTCCTCAAAGCAGCTTGTAAACCTCTCGATAGTAGTGTGTGTGTCATTGGGTAGCCTCTTCATTTTGGACATCATATATGCTATCCACCTCAAGTCTCAGTCCGTCGGAAAACCTCGTCTGGAGGAATCGAGACGATTTGATTCTGCGATGACCTGGCCGGAGTTGTATCCTCCTCTTTACTATCCCACGGAACGCAATTTCCGATTGCATAAAGCCAATATTTCGGTCAGTGGGGAACATTATGGACTTATGTATAGTCCCGAATTGATGCAATCGCCGACTCTTGCCAAATCTGTATTCGAACTCCAACAATTTTCTTGTATCATCGACCAGCACGGATTTCGCAATACCATACCATTGGACCAAGCTGACATTTTTACACTTGGAGATTCCTTTACCTTCGGATGGGCCATTGATTCCGGACGCTCATGGGTTGGAATTCTCGAAGATGCCATACATCGGCCGATTTACAATCTAGGAATACTTGATTCCTCCCCAAAGCAAGAACTCGAACTACTAAAATACATGATAAGAACCTCGGGAAAAGCAATGAAAATACGCACGCTGCTTTGGATGATCTACGAGGGAAACGATCTTGAAGATAGCACAAGAGATAAAGGTTGGGCTCAACCCAACAATCCCAATAATATGAAGCAATTGATGGAGGGAACCGTCCTTCAAAGTTTGTATCAAATTCCGTTCCTCATTAAAGAGCAAGCGATGATCACGAAAATACGAAATAAAGACATTGTTTTTCGCTTTCCAAGTTTGCAAAAAAATGGGTCGAATCCGAATGTCATTGACGGAATACAATCCTGGTATCCTCTTTATCATTCTACTACCCTTGGACCGCGTTTGTTTATTCCAGAATATATCGATAGGGCAGGGAAGCCATCCTCTTATGTTTTAAATCACAACAACAGACCAGGTTTGGATAAAGTGTTTGAAGAAATGGCCCAGCTGGGAAAAGAATATTCTTTCAAGGTCATTGTGGTCATTGCTCCGACGGCTGTAAGGCTTCACGGGCGTTATTATGAAAATTTTCCCCCAATATCCGACAATCCTCATTTTATCGATTACATCGCTACGCTGTCTGAGCAGAAGGGATTCAGAACGCTCAATCTGCTCCCATTTCTCTCGACCTATGGAGACAAGGAACTCTTATATTTAAGAGACGATGATCATTGGAACAAAAAAGGCCATGCCGTAGCTGCAGAGATCATATATCGACAAATATTTCAGCAGGAAGCTGGAAAATGAGAACCATGAAGGCTTTTCTTGGGAATAGAAAGATCGAGGAAAAAGTAGGCTTAAATAGACTTGAAACGGTCACGGGCGGTACGAAAGGAGAAGTCACGCGTGTGCAGGGTCATAGATAGCCCCGAGTTCATGGAAATTTCATGAATGCCAAGGCTTCTCGTTCGATTAGACCGTGTCCTTTTCTGATTGGGGTTGTGCGAGTCGAACCACCACCCGATTGCCATCGATGCGCACGACTTCAAGAGGTTGCCCGGCATCAATAAAGGTCCCGTCGGATACCACATCCACTCGTTCTCTATCAAAACGGGCAATGCCGGAAGGGCGAAGATCCGAGACGGCTACACCCTGTTTCCCCAGCCAACGATGATCTTCCGCCGGGCTCGATTCGTAGCCCTCTTGAGCCTGAAGATTGGTCTCCAGTATGAGGCGCCTTCCAAATGGAAGTCGTGGAAAATAGCGTAAAAGAAGGAGGGTGGCGAGGATGGCCACTAGAATTGAAAAGGCAACTTGCCCCAATGCGGACAACATGAAGTCCCATGTCGCCCCGGTCCCGATGAGACTGAGTCCTAGTCCTCCCATGAGTGCCATGATTCCTAAAATTCCGGCAATGCCAAAGCCGGGGATGACGAAAATTTCCAGCCCAACCAAAATCAGACCAAGTCCGACAAGTAGAAATTCTTCCAATCCTGCTAATTGGACAATCCCATGTCCCCAAAAAAAGAGGGCAAGGCTGATGAGCCCAAGGCCGCCGGGTACCCCGAAGCCGGGCATCCGCATTTCCAGCATAATTCCCAAAATCCCAACGGTCATCAATAGGGAGCTGACCACGGGATGTGTGAGGAACCGCACCAGGGACTCAGCCCAAGTTTCTGATGCGTAGCGGATGTCAGCATCAGCGAGGTTCACAGATTCTAGCACAGCCTCCAGAGAATTGGCTTGGAAGTCTGCGATGTTGGCCTGTAACGCTTCTTTGGTGGTGAGGGTCAACAATTTATTTTTTTCAATTAGGTCGGGAACTTCCACATCCGCATCAACCATCGCTTCGGCGATGAGCGGTGGACGATTCCGTTGCTCAGCGGTTGCCCGGAACTCTTTGCGCATATACGAGACGGTTTTTTCTTCAACCGGTTGGGCCGGTGACCCCGGGAGTCCGATCTGCACCGGCGTTGCGGCACCGATAGTGCCGCCGTCTGCCATCGCAATTTTTTCGGAGGCCAGGCTAATAAGCGCACCGGCGGAGATGGCTCGCTTATTGATAAACGCGACGGTGAGAACTTTGGAGTTCAGGAGTGCATCACGAATCAGCACCGCAGCATCAACCCGGCCGCCAAAGGTATTAATCTCTAATATGACGGCTTCGGCTCCGGCGGCGGTGGCTTCGTCTAATACCCGCTGCACAAATGGCGCGAGGCCTAAATCGATGACACCCTCAATGGGAGCCACAAATACGATAGGCTTCGGGGTGACGGCGAGGCTTACACCAAACACCATGAAGACAGACACATAAATGACCAGGGTGGAAAGCACATGGTGGAATCGGATTTGTGCCAGCATTTTTTAGAATCCTCTTATTTTATCCTACCTTGTTTGACCGGACTCAAGCGATGGCATGCTTATGGGGGTGCTTGAGTCGCGGGAATATGCTGATTTTGACTCATTAGACATCTCTGACCGTCTCGAATCATTAAAATCCAATGTGGAAGAGTTTTGGCGAAGGCTAATATGAGCCATCGCAATTCATTTTTAAATGGACCTTATAACTTATACGGAGGTGTTAAATGAAATGTACCTACATGCTTAACGGGGCATTGGCTCTGACCTTCATCGCGGGAATGGCCTATGGCCAGGAAAATATGGTCGCAGGTGCGAGTGATATGGAAATGCAAGTGGTCGATAAAAATTGTTGGGTAGAGTTATTTGAGGATACTGATTTTGATGTTGACGATCCCCATGTCCGTGTAGCGGGACCTTTTCAGTCAGCCACGTTAGAGGATGTGGCCGGTCAGAATTGGAATAATGAAATTGAAAGTCTGATTGTGGGGCCCAATGCAATGGTTTATGCCTATAAGGATCCGGATTTTTCCGGAACCGAAGTAGTGTTTGTCGCAAATCAACGAAACAGTGACTTAGCAGAATTAGACATGTCTGACGATATCGAATCCTTAAAAATCAAATGTGGAAAAGAGTAAGTAAGTGCTGTATTTAGTCCTCCCATCCTTGAGAGAGATCAGATTGTAAAGGGTCACTTCAAGGGTTCTCATTGCATTTTAATTTAGTATTCAAACCATAGGTGTGGATGAGGAAATTGTGGCAATCCGTTATCGGACTGCCACAATACTCAGTAGATCATCTTTTCGAGTCACATTGATCATGACATCTGATTTGGTCCGGGTAAATTCCAGATCTGCCGAAACATTTCCTATGGGAAGATTTTTAATCTGAATGGCCGGTAAAAACTCGGGAAGAGAGGGATGCGTGAATCGGATTTCCCGATTGGTACCGTGGAAGGAAATGCCGAGACAGGCCTGTAACAGTAAAAATACGGCACCTGCCGCCCATGCTTGAGGAGCGCAGGCGACCGGGTAGAGAATTGGACCTTCCCCGGGTTTTCGGGGAAACCCGCAAATCAACTCAGGGAGTCGATGCAGGTCAACCTGAATACTTAAATCGAAAAGTCCTCCTAAGAGCCGTTCGACACCTTGTGTCAATCCATAGCGGCTCATCCCTAAGGCAATGAGAGCATTGTCATGTGGCCAGATCGATCCATTATGGTAGGCCATAGGATTGTATCGGATCTCACCGGTCGGGATTGTTCTGATTCCCCAACCAGAAAAAAAGTCCTCCTCTAATAATCCTTTGGCGATGCGTTCGGCTCGATCCTGTGTGGCAATCTCAGTAAAGAGCGTATGCCCGGCGTTGGAAGATCGAATTGCACAGGGTTTTTTGTTCCCATCAAGGGCGAGGATGTACGAGCCTAATTCGTCTGACCAGAATTGCAAATTGAATTGGTGGCGGAGTGTTTGAGCTTCACGTAACAGTGATTCTGCTCGATCATGGTATTTAAGAAGGGTCGCTAAATGAGACGCCGCCCGTTTTGCCGCATACACATATCCTTGAACCTCGCAGAGAGCAATCGGTCCTTCGGCGATGGTGCCGTCTGCATGGAACACCGCATCATTGGAATCCTTCCAGCCCTGCTGAGCGAGGCCGTTGGGTGTTTGCCGAAAATACTCCACGAAACCGTCCTTGTCTTGATCTCCATATGCATCAATCCATGCCAGCGCCCGTTCCAGGTGAGGCCAGAGCGAGACGATAAAATCTTTGTCTCCCGTTCGATCGAAATATGCTCCGGCCAAGAGCACAAAAAGCGGGGTCGAATCGACACTTCCATAATACTGCTCAAAGGGAATTTCCTTGAGGGCCGCCATTTCGCCCTTGCGGGTTTCATGCAAAATTTTACCCGGTTGTGCATCCTGATCCGGTAGGATATCCGTGGCTTGGGTGGAGGCCAAAAAGGTCAACACCCCCCGCGCAAGATCCGGATTAATCCATAAACATTCCAGCGCTGTAATAATGCCGTCTCTCCCAAAAGCGGTGCTAAACCATGGCACACCCGCATAGGGATAGGCACCCTGAGGAAGATCAGTGGTCATCATGCAGATGTCATCGAGAGACCGATTCAGCCAGTCATTGAATTGTTCATTCCCGCTGTAAATCTTACAGTACTGTGCCTTGGCCGTTTGCAAGGCATGGGCGGCATGGACTCGAGCCGTGGAAAAATTCATTGGCTCCGGCACCTGACCCTCCACCGAACAGGCAACATTAATATGAAAAAATTTTTCTTCATGCGGAGCAAGTGAAACCTCAAAAATCATCGACTTTGTGGAGGCTGTTGTTGGAGAAGGATCGACGGTAAGATTCGTGATCCTTTTGATGTGATCCAGCCCCTGATATTCAAACACGACGGCTTTGCTTTTCAGGAGCGTCGCGGTCATCACTCCTCGCTGAGGACGTAGTTCCCCTCGTACTTCGAAGATGTCTGCAAAATCCGCCTCAAATTGGATCGAAAAATTCAGGATTAACGGATTTAATGAGTAATTGGTGAACTGAACCTGTTCATAGCACCCAGCTTGCCAAAGAAGCTTTGTTCGAGAAATATGGAGAGTGCCTCGGGGGAGGAACGTCAGATCGTTTTGATAACGATCAGGATTAGTCAGATCCACAGCAAGTAAGGCGTTGTCTTCCTTGATGGTGGAGCTGAGAAGAAAAGGATGGGATTCTTCAAGATTAAATTCAAATTTGGAAAGAAACCGAGTTCCTTCATGATACAGTCCCTGCTCGCCCAACCCAACGCGTTGAATATCACCGTACCGATTGAAAATGCCAAACGTTTCTCCATGCTTTAAGACATGCGTTCGGGCGTCGGCAAGGGCGGATGTCGCCAGAATATAATGCTCATCTCCTATCCGGATGATTTTCTTCTCCATTGGATCTCCTTTGACCCTGGGAAGGGAAATGAAACAATTTTAAAGCCTTTGTATCAAGAGATGGATATTCAGAGATGTAACTATGAGTGAAACATTTCAGGAATTTCCATTGGTTCTCTAAATGGTTGATTCACGAACAAATGGGCAGTCCTCGCGAGTAAATGAGATGATTTCAAACATACTTGATTGCGTATCTGCATGCCAAGATAATGCTTGGGGAGTTTATGATATGGTCAAAAATGCTTCAGGTTAGAAGGATACTGTCATAACCTCGACGGTTGCTTCCTGCCGGGATAACTTTTCTCGTTATCAGCGGGTGTAAAAATGGAGGTGCCTACTTCGCTTTTCTTCCCCTGCATTAAAAGGGAGAGGGGAGACATTAATTCCTTCAGGCTCGTCTTGTTGTATTAATTACGCTGCCTCCAATTGAGGTCCCAGGCGCATGAGTGAGGAGTAGAGATCAAGATAGTTTTTCGCCATAACTTCTGCAGTAAACCGTTCTTCGAATATTTGCCGACATGCGGTTCTTTTGAGAGTCTCAATATTTTCAACAGCTTTCACCGCCTCCTGAATATCTTGGACGATAAATCCCGCTACACCCTGGGTTAACACTTCAGGAACCGATCCGCGATGGTAGGCAATGACAGGAGTCCCGCACGCTAATGCCTCAATCATGACCAACCCGAAGGGTTCCGGCCAATCAATGGGAAACAGGAGAGCTTTGGCCTTTCCTAAAAAGGCATCTTTTTCTCTTTCCCCAATTTCTCCCAAAAATTCCACAAGGGGATGCTTCAGAAGGGGTTTGATCGTTTCCTCAAAATAGACATGATCCACTTTGTCCACTTTCGCGGCAATACGAATAGGAAGACCTACGCGTTTCGCCACGGCAATTGCGCGATCCACCCTCTTTTCCGGCGATATCCTTCCGATGAAAGCCAAATACTCACCAGACTCTTCCCGGAAGGTGTAGTGCTCTGCTGGCAAGCCATGATAGACATTCCCAACCCAATTAACCCATGGCAGGGGTTCCCGCTGAGAAAAAGAAATAGAGGTCAGCGGCATATCGCTGAATTGTTTATATAACGGCACGAGGTCAGGAATATCCAGTCGGCCATGCAAGGTGGTCAACGTTTTATGTTTTATCTGTTGGAAAAGGGGAAAATGCAGGTAATCCGTATGGAAATGAATGATATCGAATTGATGGGAGTCCCGATGAACCAGTTCCAGCATCGTAACATGGTGGGCCAGGGGGTCAATGCAATGGCGATCAAGCCGGAGAGCCCTATGACAGGGTGCAACCAAATGCGCCGTGGTCACCGAATCTCCACTAGCAAACAACGCCACTTGATGGCCTTGCCGGACCAGTTCGTCAGTCAAATACGAGACGACCCGTTCCGTTCCTCCATAGAGTTTCGGGGGCACACTTTCATATAAGGGAGCGACCTGCGCTATTCGCATACCCTCAACTCTCAGGTTTTCACATTGAAGAAAAATGACATATCCGTATTTCTAAAGGCATGAGAGCCCTGTAACGTATATCTTTTTCTCGATCTGCTTCAGAGTATATTCGGACAGGATTCTCTCTACGGCGGAAAATTCAAGAAGTCTAAAAAACAATTCTTGCGATTTCCCCGCCGGCCCAAGTCGGGAATTTTACCTCCAGGTTTGGGAATGTCCTGTCACATATGATTGACCAAAAGCTTGAAACGTTTGGGCAACTCAATCAAATTGTCACATTGTTGGTGAGTAAATAATCTTTCCCTAAAAAAAGTCAAGTAGTATGGTACAAGCAAATGCTTCCATTTCGATAAAACAAGAAACGCAGTATGCCATGGTGCTTTCTCTTGTGCACAATAAGCACTTTTCACCGGATCATATTTCCAGATGAGATTTACAAGACTGTGCTCCACAATTGGATCTCGACGAACAGTTCCTTCATTCGACGTGCTCTGAGGGAATACTCTGAAGATATGGATCCCGATCGTTACCCAAAGATAGATCAGAGAGGTTTGCGCTTCTCCCTCCTGCCTCCGAGGCAGATGTGGGAAACTCGATCAGACATTTTTCAAGATTGATTAATCAACATATACCTATCATCAAATTCCTAAAAATACCTATTTTTGAGCTTCAATTCCGTGGGTATCCAAAGAATGGCGCATACATTGAATTGGGAGGCAAAAAAGGCAAAAGAAAGTTTGTCCAATAAATAAAAGGTACGCTATTTCCTTTTCAGACAGCGAATGACTTTAAAATGTTTTGAGAACAACGAATGGCTGGTAATACTCAAAGTTGTTCTTTTGTGATGAAGATTCTCAAGCCAAGGGGTATAATTTTGAGAAAGTCCACAATGATCTCATAAAAAAGGGGTAAACCTGAGATCTGAATGATCTGGGATCATGAATGCCGCAGGGTGAGACGAAACATGCCAAAAAAAATCTTTGTGGTTGATGATGAAGAGGCTTCTCGTGAAGGGTTGGCTATCCTTTTGGCCAAATGGGGCTATGAAGTGGAACAGGCTGGGGATGGGAAGGAAGCCCTGACTAAAATCCCTCACTTGCATCCTGATGTGGTCATTACCGATTTGGTCATGCCTGGATTCAATGGGCTCGAGCTCATTCAGTTTCTCCAGAAAGAATTAATATTTAGTCCGGTCATCGTCCTGACTGGTCATGGGACCATTGAGACGGCCGTGTCGGCTATCAAGCAGGGTGCGTACGATTATTTGACTAAGCCCCTGGATGTGGCCAGGCTTCGCATAATGGTGGAAAAAGCACTGGAAAGAGGAGAGACCCATCGAGAAATGGTTCTATTGCGTAAACGACTGAAAGGGTTGTGGGGACTGGGCAAATTGGTGGGTAAGAGTAAACCCATGCAGGAAATTTACAGTCTCATTGAACTGGCAGCCCCGACGCCGGCGAGGGTCCTAATCCTCGGGGAGAGTGGCACAGGAAAAGAATTGGTCGCGCAAAGTCTCCACGAACTGTCGGATCGAAATAAAGGGCCATTCATTCCGGTAAATTGTTCGGCCATCCCTGAAACCCTCCTGGAAAGCGAAATTTTCGGGCATGAAAAAGGCGCCTTTACAGGGGCCTTGGATAGAAAACCAGGGTGTTTCGAACTGGCACATGGCGGGACACTTTTTCTGGATGAAGTGGCCGAAATGAGTCCTTCTATTCAAGCCAAATTTCTGAGAATTCTTCAAGATTCTTCAGTCAAAAGGATTGGCGGAACAGTTCCGATCCAGGTGGATGTCCGTGTCGTAGCGGCGACGAATAAGGATCCTTTAAAGGCCATTCAGGATGGATCATTGCGCGAAGATCTTTATTATCGCTTGAATGTGTGTATCATCCATCTCCCGCCCATCCGGGACAGAACAGACGATATTCCATTATTGGTGAAGGCCTTCATTGAAGAATTTAATGTCAATTATTCGAGAACCGTCCAGTCAATTAATGATGAAGCCTTAGAGCGCTTAATGAAGCATACCTGGCCCGGAAATGTCCGTGAATTGCGAAATGCCGTTGAACGGGCCGTGATGACGTGTACGGCTGATGTGATTACGACTGCGCATCTTCCCGAATTTGCCAAACAAGCGGACAGTGAAAGTTCAGAGGAGAAGGGAGGCGCGGTGCACCTGCCCATGGGATCGACAATCGAAGATGCTGAACGCCAACTTATCATTCAGACCTTGAAACATCATCAAAACAATAAGACACGGGCAGCGGAGATTCTTGGTGTCAGTTTGAAAACCCTTCACAATAAGCTTCACCGGTACGGATTACACGATGCGATTGAACGTTAAGGGAAAGGAAGCGTTAGGCGTTACAGTCCTTACCCTGGTAGTGGTGGTTGGTAGTACATTTCTCAATCTTTCTCAGTTAAGCCGTGTCATCGTCCAGGAAACCTCGGAGCAGGTTTCTCTCATTAAACGACAAATTTTTGAGTACAGTAAGCGGGTGGTGCTGAATGCTCAGTCACCCGATATCCATCCTGTTGTCTTGCTGGCCACCAATCAGGAACTCAAAAAATTTCTTGAAGCCAGCGTGGGGTACTCGCCTCATCTCCTCTATGCCCTTATTGTTGATCCTCAAGGGAAAACCCTTTTACATTCCGAAGGCGCTAAAACGGAGCGCCCGCATCCGACCAGGCCCAAGCTCGAGGACCTTCTTTCCCTGGGGCCCATTGACCGTTTCACTGTGCTATATCAGGAAGGATCCATTTTTGACAGTGCGCTTCCCATAACCTGGGAGAATGTCCCCATCGGCAAAGTCATTGTCGGAATCCATACCAGTCTGCTTCGTGAAAGAATGACTTCTTCTTTGAAAACCAGTGTTGTATTTGCGTTGGTGGCCTTGCCAATTGCCTGGTTGTTAACCATGGGCCTAGCGACGTTGACCTTGCGTCCCATCCATGCCCTGGCCGAGCAAATGGAGCAACTTCGTCAAGGACGTTTTGATGTGTTAACGGATTTAAGCCGGACCGATGAATTTCGAGAATTGGCGTCGCAGCTTCAATTGTTGGGGCAACAACTGAAATCGGATCGTCTCAATACCCTGAGTGAGGAGACGCACCTTCAAGGAGTGATCGAACATTTGGAAGATGGGGTGATTGTCGTTGACGATCAAGGAAAAGTCCTATTTCTCAATCAAGCCATGGAATTCATGGTGGATATCCCTGGGCCTCACCTTCCAGGACATCGATTGGAGTCGTTGGGAGAATCCTTTACCCCACTGATTCGATTGGTTAACCAAGCGTTAGCGGAAAGGAAAGATCTGAAGGCCGTCCCCTGCTCTTTGCCCAGAAAAAGAGAAAACAAGTCGTTTTATATTTCGGTGATCTATTTAAGTTCCTCCCCACGTTTTCATGGAGCAATGATTTTATGCAGAGATATAGAATCCATGAAAACTCTCCAATCGTTGGTTCGATATGCCGCCCAGCTAACGACTTTGGGACAACTGACTTCAGGGCTCGCCCATGAGGTCAAAAATCCTCTGAACGCAATGGTTATTCATCTTGAAATTTTAAAGGAGGAAGCCAAAGGCCTCAATGGAGACTTCCAGAAAAGCTTGGAGGTCCTGGAAGGGGAAGTCCATCGTTTGGATCGTGTGGTACTTGGTTTTTTGAAATTCATGCGCCCGCAAGAGCTGGAACTTTCCTCCGTGGATGTCAATCAGTTGCTCAAGAGGGAGTTGAGCTTATTAGAAAGGGAATGGGGAAATAAGGGCATTCGCTTTGTCCTGGATTGTGAGTCGGATCTGCCAGCCATTTCCGCGGATCCTGACCTCCTAAGTCAGGTGTTTCTCAATATTATCTTGAATGGCTGTCAAGCCATGGAAGAACAAGGCGGGGATATTCGAATTGCCACGTCGACCCATCAAGATAATGAAATACGGATTTCCATCAGCGACCAGGGTCCTGGTATTCCTCCTGAAATGCAAGAAAAAATTTTTCAATTATATTACACTACCAAACATCATGGAAGCGGTCTGGGGCTTTCGTTGGTCTACCGCTTTATTCAATTGCATGAAGGAGTAATTGATGTTCAAACCGAAATGGGAAAAGGCACCACCTTTATTATCCGATTACCAAGAAAAATCTGAGGTGACGTTTATTTTGTCATATTTTCAACAGAGGGCCTTCATGGGTGGTAGTCAATTTCTCATGTGGGGAATGACGGTGATCTGTAGTGGATGCTCTTTTGATGGTGTGATACCAGGAGCGGACCGTTGGTATCCTAATCAGATCACACACAGGATAGAGGCATTTTCCCCGTCATTCCTTCATCTTTCCTCCAATTCGTTTCCTATGAGGCCGGTTTCTGTGAACGATCCCACGCCGTCTAAGGCTATCCCGGGTAAAAATGAAATCCCATCCGATATACCTCAACAACCA
This sequence comes from Candidatus Nitrospira allomarina, assembly GCF_032050975.1. Classification (NCBI taxonomy): domain Bacteria; kingdom Pseudomonadati; phylum Nitrospirota; class Nitrospiria; order Nitrospirales; family Nitrospiraceae; genus Nitrospira; species Candidatus Nitrospira allomarina. The sequence continues at coordinate 2,202,965 of NZ_CP116967.1, forward strand.
ATCCCGCCTTCTCAAGAGCAAAAACCGGCAATCCTTGTCCCCGAGATTCCTAATAAAGATAATCGTCAGGAGATTGTGACCTATAAGGCTAAAATAGATGAGACGCAAAATTTGTTGCGTACCATTAATGAAAGCCAACTGTCCAAGGAACAGCACGATACCTACGTTTCTATTAATAGTTTTCTGGAAAAAGCCCATGAGGCTTTTTCACAAAATGATCTGTCAATGGCATTAAATTTATCGGAAAAAGCCCATACCTTGACCAAGGAAATTGTCAATAATTCCACAAAACCTTAGGAAGAAAACGTGTTGAAAATTGACGAGAAAGAGGTGCAAGGTAGGCAAAGGAACCTTGGGAATGAAGTGAAACTTTTTTTTGATTTTGGGTAAGGATGATGCCCCATCAATTGGTGTCGAATGGCTAAAAAAAACGTTTTAATTGTCGAGGATGATATGAATAGTCGTGAGGGCCTCAAGGCCATGCTCGGAATGTATGGATATAATGCCGACACCTCCAAAGATGGGTTGCAAGCCATTAAGAAAATTAAAGAGAAATTTTTCGAAGTAGCCGTCATCGATATCAACCTTCCCCCGGTGTTGAACGTAGAAATCAACGGGTGGGATCTAATTAGAATTTTTCGATCGTATAACCCAAGTATCGATATCATCGTCGTCAGCGGAGAAAAGGGCATTCAATCCCGGGCTCAACATTTCAATTTGGTCGGATGTTTGGAAAAGCCCATTCGACCATCCCATCTTAAATCTCTTATGGAGACACTAGACTGATTCAATCCGGTTGATATCTGAAGGGTTTCGCGGATTTTACTCCTTTTTTGCCTTTCCGCCAGTTTCCTCTGTTCTGTAATCCTTTCCAAATATCCTCGATTCTTCTAAGCGGGACCTCGCCCAATAACATTATCTTTCCCTCTTTCATAATTTTGTAAAAAATTCATCATTTTTGTAATTTTTTCTCGATCCGAGGATTTATTACATGATCTTCTCTCCTATGCCTCCTAATCGAACATATGGGAAAAGCCTGAATTGTCAGTAGTTTATCTTTGAAAAGTGTTTTAACCGGCATGGCCTGAAGTTTGCGCATAAAAGAATAAGAGCTTTCCTCAATGAGATCTTCAGCAGGAGGAAAGAGAACGCAATATTACCCAATAACGTAAGGAGGATCCTATGAAATCATTTTGTTATTTATTCTTTGGGTTTTTCATTTTCATTTTTGGCGTACCGTTAGCCCAGGCTTCGGAAAAATTGGGGATGGCAGCGAATACAGAAAGGGAAATTGCGTCTCTGACCATGTTGAGCGGAGAAGTTAAAGATGTAGACGGGGATTGGTGCGTCGTACAGGATTCTGAAGGGACTGAATGGAAAATCCAAGTGGACAACTATACAGAAACTATAGGGAATGTTTTACCGGGTGTCACGATTGCGGCCATGGTAGAGCCGGACGGTCATGCCAAAGAAGTGAAAGTGCTACCGGAGTGAGAATTGAAATTCCTGGAATCGGGAAAGTTCGGAAAAGTGAGGTCTGAAAGTGCGTTCCTTTTTTAGTCGAATTTCGCGAAGAACAAAAAAGCAGGAGGGTGTTATGTATAGAAAAAATTCTGGAAAAATTAAACACCAATTTTCGGTGAGGAAGGGGTTTGTCCTGATGGTTGTGGTTGGGGTCCTGGGTTTGAATACTTCCATGAGTATGGGATTAATTTCCGACGACAGGCAGGAGGTGATTCAAGGACAAGGAGAAATCGGACAGACCATTATTGAAGGAGAAGTCACAAGGGTGCAGGGAGAATTCGTAGGAAAAGATTTTTCTCAAATGAAGGATCAGCGGTACATCGTGGAGACGCCTTTTGGGAGGGCCTGGGATCTTCACTTTGGAGAAAACACTCGGAAGATAGGGGACATATTTTTAGGGGATCGCGTTAAGGCAAGTATTGGCAAAGATGGTTCCCTCCAAACAGTTCAAAAAATTGAGCAGAATAAGGCGAATCCTAAACACGCAATGGTACTTCGGAGTATTAAAGGGATGCTCGAGAAAAGAAAGGGGAACTTTCTTTATGTGAAACTGGGGGACCGCACAGAAATAGTGCATCTTGATCCCCAGAGCGTTCTTGAAGGAAACATTCGAGAGGGGAGCAAAATTGTGGCACAGTTAGGAGAGGCTGGATATGGGATTAAGATTCAGGAATTAAAAGGAGAAGCAGAAGCCACCTCTAAATAATGCGAGAGATCGGTCCGAGTGTCCGGATTGGACACGGTGCCTAATAGGGGGAATGAATGCCTTACCGGATCGGTAACACCTGGGATGTACATAGAGATCCTGGTACCGAAGCCCATTTAGATGGCAACTTTCAAAAAAAGAAATATTCTTTAATGACCGTGTGTAGAGTTGGAAGGCATTTTATCGGGAGAAAAACCGAAATAAGAGATGTCAGGAGACAGGCGATGAGCAACGGATTACTTGTGGACATATTCAATCGGGATCGTTCCGTCATGACAAAGGAAATAAGGCATCAGAAAGGATCAGCAGGAAAGACCATCCTGATTGTTGATGATGATACAGACTTTCGAATACTTTTGCGCGATCGTTTGGTCCGAATAGGAATGACATGTGTTGAAGCAGGAAATGGGGAAGAGGCCAAAGTACAACTCCAAAAAAGGGATGTTGATATGGTGGTGACAGATTTTCGCATGCCCAAGATGGATGGCTTAGCATTAATCGATTGGCTGCACCAAACTCACAGGTACGTGCCCATTATTTTTGTGTCAGGAGATGTAAGTGTGGGCATTCGAAAGAAAGCTGAACAGGCAGGGGTTTATGCCATTTTGGAAAAACCATGTTCTCTCTCTGATTTAGCGACGAAAGTTAAAGAAGTGGTTAATAACATTTAAAAATTTTTCGGGATCCCAATAAATGTAGAACAACACATTCAGTGATCTCTTTCCGGACAAAAGCCAATTATTGGCGAGGGACCCAAAAATTCTCCTCGATAAAATTTATTGAAATCCTATCTCCCCCATTCCTTGTGGGAATCACTCTCCTCATCCAATTGCTGGTGGTAGCCCAAGAGATATCTCCGCGATGAATGCCGTTTCGGGCAAAAAACCATCAGGTTGGATTGATTAAGAATCTGCAGAGGGAGTTGATTATTCAAGACACTTCACCTCCTGGTTGGAATTTCGGACTCGTCGGGAAATTTTAAACGCGATATAAGAAGTCAGAAGCAGAACCATTCCCATACCCAGTAGGGTCCAAACTTCTCCGAACTGTTCCGTCACCCAACCAAATGTGGTCATTCCCCCAATGGCGGCGAGCATGGCCAATGTTCCATACAGGGCCAGGACTCGCCCGATAAGTTGTGGAGGAGAAATCTCCTGGATGATTCCCCATTCAATCGGGGTTAAGACCCCACTTCCCATTCCAATTAGGACGACGACCAGGAGGCTGAGGGGCAATTCCGATATCCCGGTAAATCCCCAAAGAGCCAATGCCGTGAAGAGGCTGGTGGTCACGAGTAGGCGAATGCGTTGCCATGGTGGTCCCAGGGCGACTTTCGCAAGGAATACAGAGGCCAAAAATAGACCCACACCCACCCCGGAAGTGAGATAACCGACCTCCACCGGACCCAGTTTCAACATATTCCTTCCAAGGACCGGCAACAATGTATGAAAGGCACTGATGACAAAACTATACAATCCAGCTGTCAAAATAAGCAGACGGATGACAGGCTGACGAAAGAAAGTAAATTGAACGCCTTCTTTGAAATCTTTGACATAGCTGCGAATGGAAGTTTTAAGGGTTGCCGCCGGGAAAGCCGCTTTGTGTGGTATTTCCGGAATGGAAATACATACGAGGCATAAGGCCGACCCGATATATGTCAAAACATTAAGGCAGAGAACGTCCTGGGAATTTAATAGGGCGATCCCCAGTCCGCTTAACAGGGGGCCGAAAATCACCCCCAAACTCATGGTGCTCTGTAGTAAAGCATTGGCAGCCGTCAATGCAGATTTCCTCACGATGAATGGAATGGTGGCGAATAAGGCTGGCGCGAATAAGGAAGTCGCGACGGCATTGCAAAACACCAGGACATACAAATATTCAACCGTAAACGCCTCATGAGAGACCAGGCAGGGAATGAGCCCAATTAGCAGGGCTCGTATGAGGTCCGTGCTGATGAGAATGATTTTTTTTGGAAAACGATCAATCAATACTCCTATGAAGGGACCGAGTACAATTGGAGGGAGGGTTTGCAAGATTCCAATGACTGTGGTTTGGAGAGCGGAACCGGTCACCGCATAGACAAACCATAACAAGGCCAGTTTGGTTACCCCATCCCCGATTTGGGAAATGAGCTGACTCCACCAAAGCAGTCCAAAATTCCTTTGAAATAAAAGGGGGGGATTAGTGGCGAGAGCTAGAGGGTGAGGAATGTCGGAAGAAGATAGAGAAAGATTGGACATGATGTGGCGATTGAGTCCCTTTAATCATTCCCTGCCTCGAGACGAACATTTTGAGTATTGACTGCGATGACGCCAGGAATTTCACGGGCCGTTTGTGCCCCTTCCAAGACAATCACTTGAAATCGGGTCCGTCCGCTCAGAGATACCACCCCCCGAATCGTCATGACTTCAAAACCGGCATCCCGCAGTGTTTGACTATGAGCAAACCGTTGTTTCACTAATTCAGTCAGTCGAGCGTCCATTTTGGCCTGTATGGCGGCGCGTAAAGAGGGGCGCACTTCGATGTGATTGATAATTTTTTTCCCGTTGAACAGATTGGTGGCGATGGTTGTGGCTATGGTTTTTTCTTCCTCCACCGAAACTTCACCTCTCAACTCCACCGTTTTTTCCTGGACCTGGCACTAAATATCGTATGGAAAAAGGCGAGGATCCTCCATAAATGCCAGTTTTAATGTCAAATTCTGAGATTGAAGAATGTTGTCTTTGTCTGATGATTTCTGCGGGGGTTCCTCGGAAGATTCCAGTTCCTGGGAGGGCTTCGCTTGATGATCTTGGACTTGGACCACAAGAGTCTTGTCAGGAACAGAAGAAGTCAGTTCCAAAAGGGTTGGTGAGCCGAATACCTGGCTCCAGGCAATTAGCGTCACAGTCAGACTCATGACTAGAAGGTCACGAGAGTGATGTTTCATTCTACACCTCTCCTTTTCATGGAATAGCCCGTAGATTAATTATGTGGATTTATTTTGACCATGGTGGTGCGCGAGACCCACGTTTTGGGGAAATATTCGGGATTTTATCAGAGGAATATGGCGAGGTATCCAACATCCATGGGTGGTTCTCCCTCCTTGATCTATGCATGGAGAGTGGCTTGGAACAAGAAATTCTGACAGGTCTCCATACTTTTTTCGTGTCATCAGGGGCAGAAAGTTCCATCTTCTTCCATGGGAGAAGCCTTTCTCCTTGAAAGGAGGAGCGATTCAAGAAAATCACGACCATGCCTGTAATCAAAAATACGAAACCAATCATCGAAATGCCAGCCACTGAACCAAAGGTATCAGCCACCCCTCCAAAGGCCACCATGCCTCCGCTGGCCATGGCCATGCTCGCAGTATTGATTAAGGTAAACACTCGTCCCATTAAATGGTTGGGGGTTGTTTCTTGGATGATAGACCAGGCAATAGGCGTGAAGGCAGCCGTACTGGCCCCAATAAGTGTTACGAGAATAAACCCCCATACGACCGAATGTGAATGAGCTAGCAATTGCAACGCACTTCCTCCCGCGATCATTGAGATGGCGATGAGAAAGATCCGTTTATTTAGCCCCAGGTTCTTCACGCAACTCAGGCCAAAGGAGGTAGCCAGCATTCCTGCCCCCATTGCAGACCACAGCCACCCCAACCATCGAGGATCGGCTTCAATGTGATCGTTGACGAAAAGTGGAAGCACATAGATAAAAGCGCTGGCCCCCAACGTATAAAAGACTGTCGTAATGAGGAGCGCGCGAAGAACGGGTTTTTCTCTAAAGACAAATTGTACTCCGACAGCCAGGTCCTGACTCACTTTCGACGGTACATTGGCCATCCTGGGAGCGGTCGTCAATGAATGACCTTTGATCGGCAATAGGCACAAGGCGGATAACAGAAACGTTGCTGCATTTACATAGAGAACATTCTGGGTGCCCAGCCATGCAATCAAAACTCCGCATATGGCCGGGCCGATAAGTATGCCCATATTTGTCGTGGATTGAAGAAGGGAGTTGGCGGACATGAGTTCAGAGGGTTTCACTAGAAGGGGGAGCGATGCAGCCAAGGCCGGCCCAAAAGCTGTTGAGAAGATGGCTGTGAAAAACACCAAAATAAACAGCACTTCCAAGGTCAGGGCATCAAAAAGATACAAGACCGGAATGAGAACAATTATAAAAGCTCGGATGACATCAAGAATCACCATCACGGGTTTTTTAGGCAATCGATCTAAATACACACCCACGATGGGGCTCAGGACCAGCGGGGGGATCGTTTGCAACAGTCCGATGATCGTCATCTTTAAGGCCGATCCCGTCAATTGGTACACAAACCATAAGAGAGCCACTTTGGTTAAACCGTCTCCAATTTGTGAGACTGCCTGGGAGGCCCACAGCATGCTGAAGTTTCTATTGTTAAACAAATCCCATTTATTTGGTGAGATGTCAGCATGATTAGAGGTAGTCATGATTTTCCGGTCTTACATGAAATGGTTTCTAAAATCCCGGCCAAAGTTACGAGCTAAAAATTCATTACTGTTTCACGACTGGTAAATGAAGGTTGGTATGTCTCCTCCGGTAAGTTCAACAGGTTTTCATAGGCCCTTATGTAATCTTGAACCATTCGTTTAACGGTAAACCGTCGTTCAAAGGCCAGTCGGCAAGGCTGACGGTCAAGGGAGGAAATGCAGGGGACGGCTTTGACCATGTCTTCCAGGGTGTCACAGATGAATCCAGTATGCCCGTCATCGATGATTTCGGGGACGGAACCTCGCCGATAGGCTAGAACCGGTGTGCCGCAAGCCAAGGCTTCGATAAAGACCAAGCCGAAAGGTTCCGGCCAATCAAAAGGTGCCACCAACGCATAGGCATTGCCGATGAGGTCATTTTTTTCGCCATCCGTGACTTCACCCACATACTCCACCAAGGGATCCGATAAAAGCGGGTGAATGACGGCACGAAAATATTCCTGGTCAACCGGATCGACTTTCGCGGCTATTTTTAAAGGCATGCCCACACGCTTGGCAATTTCAATGGCATGATCGGGTCGTTTCTCGGGTGTTAATCGACCAACAAAGATAAGGTAAGACCCTGACTGAGGATGGAAGCTATACAGGTCTTCGGGTAAACCATGGTGGATGGTTTGTTGCCAATTCGCCCAGGGTAGGGGATTCCGTTGAGCATTCGAAATAGAAATAAGCGGGCAATCTAAAAATTCTGCAAATATCGGTTTCAATTCGGGGAGGTCAAGGCGGCCATGAAGGGTGGTGAGGACCGGAGTTCCACAACGCCGAGCTAAGGGAAAGGCTAGAAAATCCAAATGAGAATGGAAGAGGTCAAATTGGGTTGCAGAGGAGAATGTTTTTTCCAACATCATAGTGAACGGAGCCTGAGGATTGGAAACCCCATTAGTTTTTCGGAGGCCCTCCCGACACATTGATTTGAGATGAGCGCTGGTCTGAGAATCACCGGAAGCAAACAGGGTGACTTCATGCCCCTGACGAACAAGTTCTTCGGTTAAATATGAAACAATCCGTTCGGTTCCACCATATTGTTTGGGTGGAACACTTTCAGCCAAGGGAGCCAGTTGGGCGATTCTCATTGGAAACTCCTTTCTAGGAAAAGACAGGGTAAGAAAATTTTCCGGGGGAAATTTTTTATGTTGTATTTGTCATACAGCAAACCTGATGCCCGGAAAATTCCTAAATAAAGGCCCAGATAAGTGATTGATTGTGTGGCCATTTTTTTTTGGAATGAAATGAAATCCAAAGAAAAGTGCAATCAGATCAAAATGAAAAATGTAAAAACTACCAAAGAGGGTGTAAGGGTTACACGAATGAGATGAAACATAATTTGTGAAATTGGAACGAAAAGATTCTCGCCAATTGAGAAAATGAGTTGTTTTTATAATGATGCGTGCCAGGAAGCGTTGAGACGGAATAAAGGCAGAGAATAAATTCCTATACAAACAGGATATTCAGAACAGACAAGATGGAAAATATTATTAAGAAGTTAATGAGAAAAGAGGGACATAATAAAGTCGTCTTTCATCGTCCCAATCCGGACTGCGAATTAGAATTTTGTGAGTAGCAGGGGAAGGATACATTGATGCAATAATCAATGATGGCCATAATCTATACATGATTTTTGTTTCAGCCTTCAGATTTGTAGGAATTACTCGGGTTGCTGTAGTTTTTACTTCAACTAGTTCCTTTCCAATATTTCCTGAAGAGGATGCCGTCACGCCGGATCTTTCGCAATCCTATGAAAAATAAGAAATAATTTAAATGGGTCTGGAGGAGTGTGTTTTGGGCCCACCTTTTGCTTTGAAGTAAATTAACAGTAGTTAGCAAACCTTAAATAGAGAGAAAGGAGGGAGTGATGACTATAGCGGGAATGTCGGCAACAGGGTATTCAACGGTTGGAGATATCGTACCAACTCATATGTCGATTTATCATGCTCAATCGGGGGACGAGTCATTGGCTCCCTGTCTCGGAATGATCTTATTCGGGCCTTAACCGGAGCCGATTGGGCGTAGAAAAATAGGTCAGTAGGATTGATTGAACGATATGAAAAGTATGAATAAAACGGCATGTAAAATTAAGATTTTCATTATTTAATTCAGAAGGAGGAGACTATGAAATTCCAACAATCCGGTTTAACCAATTTGAGAATTATGGTGTGTTTCGTCGGCGCCTGTTTAATGATGCCGGCGGCTGTTCTACCTGCCGCTGATGGTTTTTCCCAATCTGCCCCTGAGGAAATGGTTCGAAAAAATCTTGAGCCTTTTGCCGGAGCTTACAAAGAGGTGTCTGAGCTGAGTAGCACATATGCACAACGGATTATTCAATCCGAGCCGGATCAAGCTGACGTGTTACAGGAGGAAGCAAATCAAAAAATGACTCAGGCTGTCACCAATCATGGGCTTTCTGTCGAAGACTATAATTTCATTTTTCACACGATCCAAAGTGAGCCTGAACTTCAAGAGGAATTTATGATCGCACTGCAACGAGCTCAGTGAACATAAGTAATTTATCGGTCAATTCCTCGATCATGCAAAAATATGAGGTCTGCAGAAGAGCGGCATGATCGGGAAGGCCTGGAGGAAATAAAGAATGATTATAACGCATTTTAAGCTGACCATACTTAGTTTCATTTTCACGATAGGACTCGTTGTGGGGTGTTCCGATTCATCCACCGATAAAAGTCATTTCGACTCCAAGAGTGAACATTCCGGATTCATGGCAAATGTAGACGGGGCTGTTCATGCCGAAATATCGGGAAATGGAATTGTGACATACCTACCGCCGAAGGAACGGGATCCTGTGACCGGAAATCGTCCAGGTTACTATATGCTCTTTAACAATCTACCCACAGATACCATGGAAGGGCGAGAATTAGTCATTATATTTCGGATACCAGATGGAGCCCGGCCTGGCCACTATAACTTGATGACGCCCGATCCTCTCAGGGTGGGACATAATTTTGATGTACAGGTAGAAGCCGTAGAACAAGGCCAATCCATTCCTTACCAAACGAACACGGAGGGAACAATTACTTTGGATAACTTTGCTCCTGACCGCATATCTCCAGAGGCAAGTAGGATTAAAGGCACCTTTCAATTTGTTGCAGAGAACACTGTTGGAGAAAAGGTTTCAGTAAATGGGGCATTCGATTTTCCCTCGAAAGAGAAAGTGGTATCTTTGAATGCAGGGTATTCTGTTAGGGAAGGGTTAAGGATCTAAAGAAAAATTAGAAATCACCCTCCCGAAAAGCATTGCAAATTTTTTAAATTTTTCTCCGGCTATTAGAAAGTGTTGCCGGGGTTAGGGTGGTTCAAGAGAAAATTTAATACATGGAGGGATTGTGGCTCGAAGGATATTCAAAGCATCCAATCCTATCGACGGAACAGACATGAGAGCTTGTCACCTGGCGGGAGAGGCCTAAGAAAATGAGGCCCGCCCGATTGATGTTCAAGAAAACGTAAGAGGGAAGCGGGATCTCGTTTTCCCGTTTTTACGGAATAGCCAATATGTTTTTTTCTCTACCGCCGACAAAGGGAATTGATTGGGCTTTGAAACGAAATCAATACGCTCAATTGTTTCGTAAGCTCTCCAATTGTTGTCGAACAACCGGGTCGCGCAATTTTTTTAAGGCGTTGGTTTCGATCTGTCTGATCCGTTCCCGAGTAACCCCTAAGGTTTGTCCGATTTCTTCCAATGTGGACTCTTCGTCGTACCCGATGCCAAACCGCATGCGAAGAATGCGTTCCTCACGTGGGTTCAAGGCTTTCAGGAGGCGGGAGATGGCGGCCTTCGAGCTGAATTCCTCCGAAATCTTTAAAGGTGAAGGCGCTTCGTGATCCTCAAGAATATCCCCGAACGTCCCCTCACCCTGCTCATCCAACGGGGAGTCCAGAGAAACGGGGTCATAGGAGCCCTCCAAGATTCCTTGTACTTTTGCAACAGGTAGCCCGATGGTTTCCGCCAGTTCTTGAAGAGTCGGCGTCCGTCTTAATCGTTGAGTAAGATGCTGTGAGGTCTTCTTGATTTTTTGGGTAATCTCATAGATATGTACGGGCCTTCGAATCGTATTCCCTTTTTCGGCAATGGCTCTGGTGATGCCCTGTCGAATCCACCATGTCGCATAGGTGCTAAACTTATAGCCACGTGCATAATCAAATTTATCGACCGCTCTCATCAACCCAATGTTGCCCTCTTGGATTAAATCCAAAAAATGCAACCCGCGGTTCGTGTAGTGCTTGGCCACACTCACGACTAATCGCAGATTGGCTTCAACCATTTTGGCTTTTGCCTGATGAACCTGGGCGACGGTCTGTTCAAGCATTCTACAGGATTGCAAATATTCCAGGTGCGGCATCAAGATAAGGGACTCCTCGATTTCCCGAATACGTGCCAGAGCTTTTCTGGAGTCATCCCCGGGTTGTTTGCGGCGGCTGGTTTCCAAAAACTGTTGGTGGGTGAGAATTTCTTCTTTAATCTGGTGAATTTCCTGAATCAGGGTTTCCTGTACGTCAGGGCGCAAGTTCAAGGCATCTATTCTTTTGATCAGTTGTTGAATGGGTTTTTTTAAGGAGGAAGAAGTACAAAAAGTATCTGGTGCGGACCCAGGCATGCCCAGACGTTGCGCAAAATGGGACAAAAATGGTTTGGCTAAACGAGCGATGGCATCCAGATGCTTGAGAGTCTTGTCGAAATTATGTCCTGCCTCGGGCCGGTTTCCGGATGCAGGAGTTTCGTCTTCGGAACCGGCTGCAGCGCTCATGATGACGAGATTACTGACACGGAGGTCTCCTGTCTGCAACTGATCCCGAAGTGCAAGGAGACGAACGAGGGTGACGGGTAAACTGAAAAGAGTTGCGACCAGGTTATTGGTCCCCTCTTTGATCTGTTGAGCAAGCTGGAACTCTGCATTTCGTGTTAACAGCGGGACTCGACCAATGTCTTTTAAAAAGAGGGGGATCGTCATGTCGGTGGTGACGGCGTCCTCATGATGTTGACGGGGAGGTTCCATGAATTCGTCAGGATAGGAGTCTGGCATCTTATTGCCGGTCTTCCGACCCCTTTCCTCAAAAGAGGAGCGAAAAGGTTGAAGGGAGGTTGATGATTCCAGAGAAGCACCAGATGAATACATCAGGCCATCCTGTGGGAGGGAGTAATTTTTCAAGACCCGTCTATTCTTTCCCGAGCGTTGCAAGGGTTGCTGTAATAATTCATTTGATGCCATGGTGGCCTCGCTTTCTCTTGCGCGCAATAATCACTTGCAGCCGAAACGTTCTTGGCACATGATGCAAACCGTCGCACTGGTCATTCCACTCATTCCTCACGCCCATATCCGAAATGCCCTTTATTTTGGTCTTTTTTTAGTTTGGATTTAGTGTGTGTTCCACAATGGGATCCCGTCTAACATTTTTTTTCAATTGACGTGCCCTGAGGAAAATTGGAGTTCCTTTTTATTACTCTGTTCATTTTTCATTCCACGGGCTTTGAGAATGGTCGTATCTACCGTTTCTCCACAATTGAGGCACCTCAGTACTTCTAGATGGTAAAACTGCCCGTCGAGATTATAAATGCTATCTCGCACTAATAAGCCTTTACACCGTTGGCATTTCATCATCTCAGTTGTCATGAAATTATTTACTCCTTTTGGAAGCATCCACTTGCACCTTAACCCCACGATAGTTATGATAAGTAACTAGTTACAAAAGTAAAGTAGGTACCATAAAGTAACCATGAAATTGCCTCCCAGTTCCTTCGGATGCCCGTTGGATTCCCTTCTTCGTGTGCTTGCCGGGCCGTGGACGATTTACATCCTCTGCCGCCTGCATAACAATGGGGATACCCGTTTTGGCCAGCTCAAGCGCCAAATGCCGGGTATTTCATCAAAAATGTTGACGGAACGATTGCGAGCCTTGGAGAAGGCCGAAATTATCTTTCGTCACCAAGCTCCGACCATTCCTCCACAGGTGACCTATGGGCTCACGACAGAAGGCCGTGAACTCACCACGATTCTTGATCAAATTAATACATTGGCCGGCCGATGGCAGAATCTTGAGACCAAAAAGACGGCAAACACCAACATTCAGGTAAAAGACACAAAAAGAAGAAAGACGGTAGTTCAATATTCCAGGATTCCTCCCTCCAAAAAGGAAAAACTGAACGGTAAAATTAGGTGAACATGGTTTTCGCCAAAGATTGGTTGGTCTTGGCATTCAACAGGACATAGGAATTATCCCTGGAAACATGAGACAACTCTTCTTTAAATCAGTTTGAAAGACATCGGCCGAGTCATCCTCCTCACCCAATCACTTTCTGGAATGGATGTTATATTGTCGTCGGACTTTGAATGTGGTGGAATGGAAAGCGACCGCAAATGGAGAGCATCCATGTATGGCGAGCCAGACCCGAACAGCTTTCGCTGAAAAATTTCCTGAACTGAGGAGTTTTCCGGGGGGAAAAGGACTACACCCCTTTAAGTCGAAAGGGAGAGAAATGAGTGAATCTGAATAGGAACGTGGTTCTCTTGTTTTAAAAATCCCGCCAACTTCGGTTTTTGAAGTGTGAAGGCCGCTCCCGATTTCGGGAAGGGACGGTAGCCGGTTTAGCTTTTTTCAACCCGGACAAAGTGAAAGTTAATTCCGCCGCTGATACCCTGGTTGTCGGGGTCAGACGGTTCATAGGTTGCCACGGAAAAATTTTCTGTGGGCAACGCATTCTGAAGAGCCAGGCCGAAATCCTCCAGAGTGGTCACCTCGACAGAATTGATTTCCTTAATGAGAGCCCGGGGTTTTATGCCTGCAAGAGCCGCAGGTTTTCCCCCGATTACCTCAAAGACTACCACGCCTTTGGCACGTTCTAGACCCAGAAAATCCCGAATTTCTTCGTCCACTTCTCCCACGATGATGCCGAAATCTTCTCCCAGCTTTATGGCCTTTTCCTTGGTCATAGCCTGAACAGCCGGTTCGGCAAGAAGTAAAGAGGGCGTTCCCAACGAGAAAGCCAAGATCATGCTCGCAATTACGCGAGCAACCTGGTGGACCCTGTGTTGGATAATCGGACGAATCATGTTCATCATTACCTCCCTCTTAGCTGTACAGACTCCTGCATCAATGGATTTACCCAAGTAATTAAGTTTTCCTTCTTCGTCGAATTCATGCAGGGCGCTGTGTTTAGACACACAACTCACCGGAATCTGTCCCTGAATAAAGGGATCATCCTGGCGGCCAAGCACTCTTGGCAATAGAAACCGGCCAGAATCATGCCCATTAGTAGGTACTGAAAGCCCAGTTCTCCAAAAATCTCCGCCATTGGCAATTCCCTTTTTCTTTTTTATGAGACCAACTCGAAATGATTAGAATGAGGTGTTTAGACAAACACTTCTTCCTGTTTAGCTGTCACGTTACTCTTTTCCCCTTGACGGGTTTTCAGAAGAGTGAGATCGATGACATGACCGCAATTGAGGCATCTCCCCATTTCAATTTCTAAAAATTGTCCGTCCACGTTAAAGATACTGTCTCTCACCATGAATCCTCTGCAGCGTTGACATTCTCCCATTTTGTCACCTTCATTAAAATTATAACCATTTTTGCCTTGGTCTTGCTTATGGTTAAGATAAGTAACTAGTTACTAAAGTAAAGTAGGCACTATAAAGTAACCTATGAATTCACCTGAAAGTCCTTTAACTGTCAACTGGATTTCCTCCTTCCGAACCGGGAGATTCGACCATAGAGTCTCTGGACCAGTGGCCTAAGAACGGGTAGGTTAGTTTAAAAATTTGGCGGATCGATCAGATACATCCGTTGATCCTTCGAGGGGAGGATGGTTGATCACAATGCGTAGGATGGGTCAAAACAGATTTTGGGGAACGCTGGTTTTTGTGTTGGTGGTGAATTTTTCCATCGTTGAACCCTTCCACACCACAACTGCTCAGGAAATTAACAGACCGAACCCCTCGACTCCCTCATTAGAACGCATCCAACAGGGTAAAAGCTTATATGTGGGGCCTGCCAGGTGCGTTTATCGTCATGGTCAGACCGCTTTGCGCCGTCCCCTTACCGGGCAAGAACTTTTTTCCATTATTAAATCCGCCGTGCCAGGGACATCTCATATGCCTTTTACGTATCTGCTTTCAGACGAGCAAATATGGGATATCGTGGCGTATCAGCTTCGCGAGACATGCCAAAACGGTTGCGCCAGGGACCCATCTTAAGAAAAAAAGCACTGAGGGTATTATCACGTTTTAAAAGGATGGGTATACGATGAAAGTGAGTACTGCTCCCTCAAGGCCTGATGTCAGATTGAATGCGGATACGAATTGGTCGATCATAGTTTCCATGTGAACACCTCCAGGGGGCATTTAAATTCTATCATTGCGCTCTTGAATGTCGAAGGGACAAGCAAGATGGCACGTATTCCGACCGCAGCATTCACCGTTCTTCTTGCATGTTGACCTTTTCCAAAAACGCATCGAGTTCGGAATTGGCATAAATGCCATAGGCATCGACGATAGTTCCTCGCAGACGGTCATGCGTTTCAACGGCATACACCACCGACTCATCATCGGGATCACTGATGCCTTCAAACCGATGATGCTCACGGATTGAGAGTTCTTCCGGTTTGAACGTTTTCCGATTTCGACCGCACAAAAGGCATGATGAAGAATGCCAAAATTAGTAGTGAAGCCCCCTCTTTGACATGGCGTCTATAGCCCCGTTCTTGGGCAACCATTTCGAAGGAGGCGTCTTAGGATAATCGAATGATGATGCCGGAAGTCTGAAAACCGGGACCCACGAACCGCTCCAGGTATTAGGCCGAGCCCACGGATGAGCGAGTGAAATCGATGAAGCGAATTCCCGTCGGGTATTTAGGGTTCATAGTAAAGGCCAAGGCCTCACGTGCTTACAGAATTTTTATCTAAAGTCTGTTCCATTTCCAGAATTTTGACCGTTGTTTTGAGGATAGCATCGGGGTTCAGGGAGATGCTGTCGATGCTTTGCTCCACGAGGAACTGTGCAAACTCGGGATAGTCACTGGGAGCCTGGCCGCAGATGCCGATCTTTCGCCCTTTAGCCTTTGCGGCTTTTATGACGTGGGCGATGAACGTTTTGACGGCGGGGTTGCGCTCATCAAAGACATGGGCCACGATTTCTGAATCCCGGTCTACGCCCAGCACCAACTGTGTCAAATCATTTGAGCCGATGGAAAACCCATCGAAGATCTCGGCAAATTCTTCCGCCAGAATAACGTTACTCGGAATTTCGCACATTACATAGACTTCCAGTCCCTTGTCGCCACGTTTCAGTCCGTGCTTGGCCATCTCCTCGAGAACCCTTTTGCCTTCCTCAACGGTCCGGCAAAATGGAATCATGAGTTTCACGTTCGTGAGCCCCATCTCCCCCCTGACTTTTTTCATGGCCCGACATTCCAGAGCAAAGCCGTCCCTGTAGCGGGGATCGTAGTAGCGGGACGCGCCACGAAATCCGAGCATGGGATTCTCTTCTGTCGGTTCATAAGCCCTGCCGCCAATTAAATCCGCGTATTCGTTCGACTTGAAGTCGCTCATGCGGACAATGACATCTTTGGGGTAGAAGGCTGCCCCGATCATGCCTACACCTTGGGCAAGTTTGTCGATGAAGTATTGCCTTTTGTCAGGATAGGCAGTGGTGAGACGATCAATCTCAGCTTTCACGCCGGCATCCTTAATTTGGCCATACTCCAATAATGCCAAGGGATGGATTTTAATGAAGGTGCTGATAATAAATTCTTCGCGGGCTAGCCCGACTCCGTCATTGGGGATACCGGAAAGGGAGAAGGCTTCCTCAGGATTTCCAATATTCATCATGACTTTGGTGCGGGGGTGTCCCAAATTTTTCAGAGTAACCCGTTCGATATCAAACGGGAGCCGGCCTTCATAGACGAAACCGGTGTCACCTTCCGCACAGGAGACCGTCACCGATTGCCCGTTCTTGAGAGCGTCGGTCGCCCGCTCTGCCCCGACGATAGCCGGAAGACCAAGCTCCCGACTGACGATGGCCGCATGGCAGGTTCGTCCTCCTCGATTGGTCACGATGGCCGACGCTTTTTTCATGATCGGTTCCCAGTCCGGATCGGTTTTGTCCGTAACCAGCACGTCTCCTTTTCGAAAGTCCTGAAGGTTCTGGGCATGGGTGATGACCCGAACCGGGCCCTGACCGATTTTCTCTCCTATGCTCCGGCCTTGAATGAGAACCTCCCCCCGCTTGGTCAGGTGATAGGTTTCCATCACATCGGGATCTTTTCTGGACTGAACCGTTTCGGGCCGGGCTTGAACAATAAACAGCTCACCCGTCTGTCCGTCCTTGGCCCATTCGATGTCCATGGGGCAGGCTCGGCCTTTCTTTGCGCTGTAATGGTCTTCAATGAGGCAGCCCCATCGGGCCAACGTCAGAATTTCCTCATCGTTCATAGAAAAACGGTTTCGGTCATCAGGGGAGACCGGCACGTTTTTGACCATCTTGCTCCCCCCAATATCATAAATCAGTTTGAATTCCTTGCTTCCCGCAATTTTATGAAGAATCGGCTGAAACCCCTGCTTGAGGGTGGGCTTAAAGACATAATACTCATCAGGATTAACGGCGCCTTGCACGACATTTTCCCCCAGCCCGTAGGAGGCGTTGATCAGAACGACATCAGGGAATCCCGTTTCCGTATCAATTGTGAAGAGCACACCCGCTGAGGCCAGATCGGAACGCACCATTTGTTGCACTCCGATAGACAGCGCGATTTGGAGATGGTCGAAATCTTTATCGACTCGATAGGAAATGGCCCGGTCGGTGAACAACGACGCAAAGCATCGCTTGCACGTTTCAAGGAGCGCCTGATGGCCCTGCACATTGAGATAGGTTTCCTGTTGTCCGGCAAAACTGGCATCCGGTAAATCCTCCGCTGTCGCACTGCTTCGTACGGCCACGTCGGCTCCATCCTTCGACTGGGCACTCAGTCGGTCATAGGCTTCCTCTATGGCCTGTTCCAGTTCCGGAGGAAGGGTGGCACCAATAATCGCTTGTCGGATTTGTCGCCCTCTTTGACGGAGGTTGGACATATCCCCGGTATCCAGGTCGCCCAGGATCTGTTGGATTTTGGTGTCGAGTCCGGCCTCACGCAGCACATAGCGATAGGCCTCAGCCGTGATGGCGAAACCGTTGGGAATCTTGACCCCCTGGGGAGTGAGCTCCCGGTACATTTCGCCAAGAGAGGCATTTTTGCCTCCCACTCGACTGATATCCTGCAAGCCAATTTCTTCAAACCAGAGGATGTAGGATTCAGATGTTGAGGCATGAGTTTTCATACCAACAGCGTTCCTTCTTTATGTTTAAAAACCAGTAAAACGGGAGTGCATTTTAATACACATCGTAAGGGTCGAAGGCGGTCATGGCGGTACGCGGTGCCTGCCGACCGGAAAGCGAAAGTCTTTTCCCGCAATTGGGACAGGTGAATTGTTCAACCTTTGTTTCGTTCGAATAATGGCTGCTGGCCATCACCTGAGGGGGCCATGTGCAGTGACAGAGTTGAAAACCAAGGGATTGTCCCATGGCCGCATGACCAACTTGGATCATCCTTTCCGCTTCTTCAATCTTTTTTTGAATGGATTTTCGTGCTTCGCCTGGCAGCAGTTGATCGTTCGCGGAATGGACGAGGGCAATCGCCTCCTTTAAGGAGGTCAACCCTTTCGTGAAGGCTTCCAAGACTTTGAGAAGACTCTGTTCCCGTTGAGCGTGATCCATAACCATTTCCCCTTGTCTTGATGCTTGTATTGATGAACGATGCGATTGTGGCCTCCTGGGTTTAGTCGTTTGATATGTTCGAGTCCTTATCCCTTAATACAGATTAACGGGGCGCATTTTCGCTACTTTACGGGCCAAATGCGCCTTTTCAGCCGCATCGACCACGTCGGTGACGTTTTTATAGGCACCCGGAGCTTCTTCGGCGACCCCTCGCGCGGATGGACTTCTGATCAGGATTCCCTGAGCCCCTAATTCTTGAATCACCCTCTGACCTTTCCATTGGCGGGTGGCTTGATGCCGACTCATACTGCGTCCTGCTCCATGACAGGCGGACCCATAGGCCAGACCCATGCCCTCTTTCGTTCCGACAAGAAGATAAGAGGCTGTTCCCATGGTTCCACCGATAAGGACCGGTTGACCGAAGGACTGGAGGTCAGCAGGGATGGCCGCATGTCCCGGACCAAATGCACGGGTGGCACCTTTCCGATGGACAAAGATGCGCCGACTCCGGCCGCCGATCTGATGCTCCTCCATTTTGCAGGTGTTGTGTGACACATCGTAGAGCAGTGGTAGGATCGTCTGAGAAAAGATCTCTGAGAAAGCTTGACGCACTAAGTGGGTGACGATTTCCCGGTTGGCTAAGGCGCAATTCATCGCCGCCCGCATCGCTCCAAGATATTCCTGCCCCAGGGGGGAGTTTATCGGGGCACAGGCCAATTCGCGGTCCGGCAGGGTAATGCCATACTGGCTTGCCGCCACCACCATTTTCTTAAGGTATTCGGTACCGATTTGATGTCCAAGTCCTCGAGATCCGCAATGAATGCTGACCAGGATATCCCCGGTATGGATACCGAGTTTTTCCGCCAAGGGATCGTGGTAGGTTTCCACGACCTCCTGAATTTCCAAATAATGATTCCCTGATCCTAACGTCCCCATTTCGTCCTGCTGGCGCTTCTTGGCGTGATCAGATACGCATGCGGGTTTTGCCCCGGGCATGCAGCCCTGTTCTTCAATGCGCGATAAATCTTTCTCTGTCCCATAGCCTTGTTGGACCGCCCATTGGGCACCGCCGGCGAGCATGTCATCCATTTCCTTGGGTTTCAGATGGAATCGACCAGTACTTCCCACGCCCGCGGGTACTTGTGCAAATAAGAGGTCCGCCAGTTTTTCTTTCACGGGCGTGATATCGTCCGCACGTAAACCCGTATAGAGGGCCCGTACGCCGCAGGAAATATCAAACCCAACACCGCCGGCAGACACCACCCCGCCCTGTTGAGGGTCGAAGGCGGCGACTCCGCCTATGGGAAACCCGTAACCCCAGTGGGCATCGGGCATCGCAAACGAGGCTTGGACAATTCCCGGGAGTGTGGCCACATTGACGACCTGTTCATAAACCTTCAGATCCATATCGCGAATGAGTGACTCATCCGCGTAAATAATTCCCGGCACGCGCATTCTTCCCCTCTGAGGAATGTGCCACTCATACGCAGAGACAGGGGTGAGGAGATTCAGGTCCATATCGTTGGTCGGAAGAAAAAATGGTGCAGCAATGGGTATCTTGACAGAGTCGGCTCAGCAAACATGGTACGTTCAAACCACGGGATTAGACATCGACGACACATTGGGCAACCCAGCCATTTCCCTCAATCTTCCGGACAGATAACTCGGTATAGGTCGCCCCTTTTACTTCTACGGCTGGTTCATGTTTGATACGATCGACCGGTTCCCCTCGCGCAATGGCTTTGAGGTGATGATCCGTGATCGTGACGTCAAACCGGCCGAATACCATGTGACCGCATGCCATTTCATAGATGAGGGCATTCAGCCAATCAACAAGTAATAGGTCATCATCCGGCGCGTTGCAGGTGAAGTGGCGCTCCACCTGAGGATTTACCTGTTGGGGATCTGTAACGACAGCCGTCAGCGCTAATGCTGCCTGCTCGAAGGCCTGGGGCTTGGTGATTCCAAAGCCACGAATCCCCATATCCGCCTCATGGGGAAAATGCTCCCACTTTCCTGAAGGCTCAGCGCCGTCCATGTGTATCATTATCCGATTGTCAGCCTGAGTTTCAAGCAAAGGACCTGTGCCCAGGTTAACGCTACCATAGCTCAGCGACATCCTTCGGTGAACCTTGCCCTGAGGGCCTTGGACTGCGCTCAGGGCAGGCTTGCCGAATAGGTGAGAATGACAAGGAACGGGAAGCCATCCGCCATTAATTTCTGTCTAATCCAGAAGGAAGGATATGTTGGCGTTAATGCGATACTTGGTGATCTTGTTATTTTCCACTTTGGCTTCCATATCCTTGATATAAATCGATTTAATACCATGCACGCTTTTGGCGGCTTTGGTCACGGCGTATGAAGCCGCATCCTCCCAACTCTTTTCTGATTCTGCTAACACTTCGATCACTTTTAACATGTCCGACATGGCTGAACCTCCTTAATAGTAAAATGAATGATATTCCACTGACCTGGAGACAGGTGTTGAGCTGTTATCCGTGCCTCTCTGTTGAAGGACGAAGTTTGGCGATGGGATTAAAAGGAGCAAGGAATCTGATATATCGCAAGACATCCCAGCGCTCATCTTCCGTCAGGCGCCCTGACCATCCATGCATGGGAGAAAAGACGGCTCCATAGGTAATCACATTCATTAATTCCCAATCGGTTTTTGATCGTGATTCCAACGAGTGAAAATTCGCGGGCTGTACCAACAGGAATTGGGTGTCCGGCCCATCGCCGGCCCCTTTTTCTCCGTGACAATTTGCGCAGTGCTTTTCAAACAGGATTTTCCCATTCTGAGGGTTGCCTGGAACTTCCTGACTGAACGCCAGAATGGGCCAGGCCATGAGGAAGATGAAACTGAGAAACCAAAGGTATTTGTGTGGTTGATGCATGGTGTCCTCCTGCTCGCTTATCGGTAGAGTGTGGATACGTGCCATCGAAGTGTCATAACTTTCACCTCATATTCATGGCTCCTGTATAGATTCCAGGTACGACAGCAGTTGCCAGATTCGCCCTCGCACTTGGTCCGCCCACTCCGTTTCAATCGAGACTTCATCATCCGGTATCCGAAACCATATTCCAAACACCGGCATATCGCGGGTGCCATGACTTGGAATGTGATCGCGCCCATCGATCGTACGGTACGCGTGCCAAAAGGGGAATGTCCCACCATGGTTGGCTGATAACCTGGTCAGATTTGCTGGCTTGGGCTTCAAAGATTCAGAAAGAGGGCCGTCCCCCTTGGCCTGGGTTCCATGACAGGTTACGCAGAATTTTTGAAAGAGCTGCCTCCCTCCGGCTATAACATCCTGTTCCTGAGCCCATCCCGAATTCATTCCTATTCCTAGGATCAGCAAGGCGAGGCTCCCATTCCGCAGGAGAAGGCTAAACAAATATTTCATAGTGCATTCTTTGGGGTGATGAAATCATTTAGGCCACCTCTTGAGCATGTTTGGGGGAAGATTTGTATTGACAAATTTTGCGATTGGATCGGGTTGGTAAATCAAAGATTTCCCCGCAGTTCAAGCATCGCCATTCATAAATCCAAACAGTTTTATAAATATTTTCCATATTCAGACAGGTTTCAATGACCATGAACCCATGGCAGCGGGAACATTCCATAATGTCGCCTCCCGGTATCAATTTTTTCTCAAAGGTATGTTCCTAAAGCAATGAAAATGTTGATCCCTCTCTTGAGCCATGCCGTCTCAAATTGTGAGCGAGGGAGAACATGGATCCGATAACAAGGAGGAACTATCAAACCTTATGCCAAATCCTAAATATGGATTCAGGATGAAAGGAATGGCGAGAGAATAAGGAGGGGAAAGGGTGCCAATCCCATTGAGAATAAGGCGAAACCCTACATAACCAGCAAAGAAAAATTGAACTGGAAAAACAGTTAACCTGGCATGGCACGGCGGAGAAAAGGTCGGGGATAGAAGTAAATATTAGTGGAACGCCCAGCGCACTGTGGCATCTTTCCCCAGAGCTTTCGAGCCGGTGGTCCCAGTCTTCCTCACCGGGATCCTTTCGGCACACGAAAAAATATATGACCGTGACAGGCTATCAAAGAGGGAGTATGGAGGGTATTCCTGGCAATACCGCGTGCCTGTAAGGGATCATGCCGATCAGGGCGAGTGGGGGGCAAAAATGGCGCACGCATCTCAGTGGCCCCCACACAGCCCGCAACAAATTCATCCCCGCCCGCCAAGGCACAAAGGAGGCACGGGTTGGTAAAGCTGATGAATGCACTGTTTGCATCGTCCCCCATACCCTCATCCAAAATACTGAGGCGATCTTTTGGGAGGGTATTACGGCTCGTGGTGGTGCATGACATCTAACCCGTTGCCCACTGGAATGTTCATGAGGTCTCCCTGTGAAAAATAGAATGGCAAATCTGAGAATGCTCCCAGAGGTGAAGGAATCAAAGAGAACAGATTAACTCAAACACACTATGGCTAAAACCAGGGCCTAGGAAATAGGAAAAATTGATCTGGTAAGAGAACCATTCCTCAGTCTTCATGACGGTTATGACATGTCGTGTCTCTTTTATACCCGTGGTGTGGTGAGCGGGAACCCAAATCGCAAACCGGGGAAGATGCATGCCCGATCCCAGGCGTCGCAGGGTGTGTCATTGAAGGCCAGAGACAAAAAATGGCTGTACCTTTTGAATCAAAATGCCTATGATTGGACACTTCGCGAGTTGTTTCAGAATTATCTCTAGGGGGAAAGCTTCCCTGGCCACTGGAAAAAAGCAATTGCAATCCCAAAGACTTCCTGAAAAACCAAAGAGGAAAATTGCTTTTCCCCAAATGGTCTCCCCTCGGCGTCTTTTTACGAAGCAATCCAAATCCTCACGATCGCGTCCCCAGATTCCATCCCCATTCAAGATCAACATGGATTCATTTAAATTTCCCGGACTTCAGAAAGCTTTTCCCCCCGTTGGATTGAGATAGAAATGGGTTTACCAAAATCTGAAATAAGCTTAAATTGATGGATGGGAAACCTCACCCATTATTCCTTTTACCATTTAAAGGGGCCGGAGCATCACCAATGGATTTGACCGTGATTGCAATCATTGTCCCAATCGGCAAAATCTTTAAAAAGTGATCGTGTCATAACTGGTTACCTGGTGGTATGGGCATGACGAAGATTGAGGGAG
This sequence comes from Candidatus Nitrospira allomarina, assembly GCF_032050975.1. NCBI lineage: Bacteria > Pseudomonadati > Nitrospirota > Nitrospiria > Nitrospirales > Nitrospiraceae > Nitrospira > Candidatus Nitrospira allomarina. Next base: position 2,226,621 of record NZ_CP116967.1, read on the forward strand.
ATGGATATTCGATAAAAAAACTTCGGGCATGAGGTGAGGCAGGCAAAGCAAACCGTGTTTTCCGCCATTCCGCAAAGTGAGAAGAAAAGGCATGAATCCAAAAAACAAACCAGCTCCCGGGAGTCATCCTTTACGTCAAAATCCTGAGACAGGGCTGTTGGTCACACGCGAGCAGGTAAAAAAGATGACGCTGGAGGAGGTACAGCACCTCGTGTATGAACTTCAGGCCCATCAAATCGAATTGGAGATGCAAAACGAAGAGTTGCGTCAGACCCAACGAGAGCTTGAGGTCACAGGCAAGCGGTATGCCGCCGTGTATGATTTTTCACCGGTGGGATACGTGACCCTTGATGATGGCCATAGCCGAATATTAGAGGCCAATTTGACTTTTTGCCATTTGGTGGGTGTGTCACGCCTGGATATCCTCAATACGAAGTTTGAACAATATGTCATCCCGGATGATCAACGGGCGTTCCAACGGTATTTGGATTTTCTGAGGCAGACCCCGGGCATGCACCGTTCCGATCTTCTCACTCTGCAGCATGCCAACAATTTTCGTCGGGTCCGATTTGAAGGCTGTCTGGAGAACAGGGAACCTTCAAGTAAGACAAGAGTGTTTCGAATCGCGGTCGAGGATGTCACGATACAGGAGCAAGTCGAAAGTGCGCAGGATGAGCAAAGGGCCTTGATGGCGGTCGTGATGGACGGAGTTATGGATGCCATCGTGACCATTGATGAAAGTCAACGAATTGTCCTGTTTAATAAAGCCGCGGAAGACATGTTTGGTTGTCCTGCCTCAAGCGCCCTTAAGCAATCGATAGACCGGTTTATTCCGAAGCGGTTTCGTGCCGCCCATCAGGAACATTTTCAACAATTTGGCCGAAACCCGAAGCCCTTTCGTCAGATGGGTGGGGCAAGGGAGATTTTCGGAGTTCGGACCAGCGGAGAGGAATTTCCTATCGAAGCGACCATTTCACAAGTGCAGGCTAAAGAACAAGGCAAGAAGCTCTTTACCGTGGTGCTACGGGACGTCACTGAGCGTCGACACGCTCAGGAGATGCTGAAAAAAGACCAGCAATTTATTACGGCCATTTTGGATATTGCCGGTGCTTTGATGGTTGTTATGAATCGCCACGGGCAGATCATCCGGTTTAATCGCGCCTGTGAAAGGCTGACGGGGTATTCATTTGAAGACGTTCGCCATAAGCTCATTTGGGATATACTCCAACTGCCCAAATTGGGAGTGGAGGAAGTGAAGGAATATTTTCAGGCCATTCTCCAAGGCCAGGCCCCGACTTTTCAGGAAAATTATTGGGTCACGAAGGATAATATTCGGCGCTGGATTGCGTGGTCTTATGCGGTGCTTAGGGACGACCAGGGTAGGGTGGACTTTGTGATCGTGACAGGGATTAACCTCACGGGACAACGGAACGCGCAGAGAGCGTTAAAAAACGAACAGCGGTTCATTGCCAATGTGTTAAATACGACAGGAGCCCTGGTAATCATTCTGGACCCCCAATGGAGAATTCTTCGCGTGAATCGGGCCTGTGAGCAGACGGTCAGGCACGCGTTTCAAGACTTGAAGGGACAGCCATTCTGGAATCTCCTGACTCCTTCCGAAGAAGACAACGAAGGAGCCACAGAGGTGCTGGAGTCTTACAAAACAGGCCGGTTTCCTTGCACCTTTGAATCGGCCATTCTGGATAAGGCGCGCCACCTTTGTTGGATCCAGTGGAACACGACCGCCAGCTACAAAAAAAACGGCGATGTGGAATATTTTATTGTGACCGGCACCGATATCACCAGGCGCAGGCAGACTGAGCAGCTGCTTCAACAGAGCAAAGAGCAGCTTCAGGCCATTCTTGATCACAGTCCGGTCTCCATATGGCTCAAAGATCTTGAGGGTCGGTATTTGAAGGTCAATCGGCAATTCGAAAGGAATGCGGGTCTGTCCGAGAAGCAGATATTGGGCAAAACTGATACGCAAATTTTTCCTTCCGAACGGGCTTCGCGGTTTTGGGAAATTGACCAAACCATTCTTCAGACCCGGCAGGCTCATGAATCCGATGAAAAATCGGATCGTTCGGATGGAATACACACCGAACATGTGTTTAAATTTTTGTTGACGACTCCCAAAGGAAAACCCTATGCGCTCTGTGGAATTGCCACGGATATTACCCAAAGAAAACAAGCGGAAACCATTCTTCAGGAAGCCTCTCAACGCCTGGAAATTCAACAGCAGGAGCTTCGCTCACTGGCTGCCCAACTCCTGACTGCACAGGAAGAAGAGCGCCGGCGTATATCCCGTGATCTGCACGATGATGTCAATCAACGGCTTGCGCTGATGAGTTTAAAATTGCAATCCGCCCAAAATGATCTTCCGGACATGCACCCTGTCACGCAAATGCTTCACGAGCTCTATGCCAATGTCGGGGATCTGTCCGATGATATCCGGCGTTTGGCCTACCAGTATCATCCGTCGATCCTGGATGACCTTGGCTTGGGCTCGGCTCTTCGCTCGTTGTGCGAAGACTTTGAGAAGTGGGAAGGGATCTCGGTCACGTGTGAATTGGCTGATAGAGCAGGAAGAATTTCACAAGCGGTGGGCACATGTCTGTACCGTGTGGCACAAGAGAGCCTGCGGAATGTGGTAAGACATGCTCAGGCTTCGGCAGTCCATCTCGTTTTACGGAATGAAGGACCGGACATTATTCTCTCAATTCACGACAATGGAAAAGGATTCGAGGTGGACGGGGTTCTTTCTCGAGGGTTGGGATTTGTCAGCATGAGAGAGCGGGTTCGTCTGGTGGGTGGAACCCTGTTCGTGGAGAGTCAGCCTGGCTATGGAACAACTGTGAAGGTGTCAATTGCTGTAAACGCTCAGTCGTGAGACCTTAGGAGTTATGGGCAACAATGGGGAGACAGAAATCAGGAAGGATGCCCGCTACAAACTGTGGGGCATGAACATCTCTGTCATCGTGAGTGAAGCGAAGGATCTGGCTGAGCCGAGACCTCGTCAACCTGGGCACAGATCCTTCGCCGCTGGCTCAGGATGACATACTCTTCCACCATCCCCGCCGGCAACCGATGTCGAGAATGGTAGTAGGGGGGACGGATAAGGACTGGGACCAACGAATGCCTATGCGAATGAGCAAAAAGTGGAACGACATAGGGCATAGGTTATGGTGACACGACCCCGTATCCTATTAGCCGATGACCATGCATTGGTCCTGGAAGGCCTGGCCAAACTGGTCACTGAGGATTGCGACCTTGTCGGGAAAGTGGAGGATGGACGAGCCCTTATCCAGGCCGCTCAGAAGTTGGAACCGGATGTCATCGTTTTAGACATTTCCATGCCAAAATTGAATGGATTGGATGCCGCCCGTCAACTGAAGAAATTACTTCCATCGATCAAGCTGATTTTTCTGACCATGCATGCGGATCCTCTATATGCAAAGGAAGCCTTTCAAATCGGGGCCTCCGGCTTTCTCTTAAAACGTTCTGCGGCTTCAGAGTTGATGCAAGCTATCAATGCCGTAATGAAAGGCCAGTACTACGTGACCCCGGCCATTGCCAAGGATTTTCTGAGTACGTTCACTCAGGAAATGCCGGCTCCTCAAGATGAGGCAAGCTCTCTCACGCCTCGGCAGCGGGAAGTGCTGCAACTTATTGCCGAAGGCTACAGCACCAAAGAGATGGCGACAATTTTACACGTATCTCCCAAAACCATTGAATTTCATCGAGCCAAGATTTTTCGGGAATTAAACTGTCAAAGCACGGCGGAATTAACGAGATATGCCATTACCCATGGTCTCGTGTCTCCGGAATAGAAATTTGGGGAATCTCTAAACTAGGAAAATTTCTCTCGAAAACTAGGGATTTCCCTAGTGGTGGTTTGCCCGTCCTTGTTTATATTACTTACCCCATTCAGACGGGGAACAATTTTTTGAAGGGTCAAGTGCCGGTGCCGGTCTCACATCCTTCTTATCCAAGCTCATGTGCCGGGAAATCCTCAAGGGACCTTCCCCGTATTATGTTGGCAGATGATCATCCCATGGTCTTAGAGGGGGTGGCAAAGCTTGTAGAGGATTTTGGCGTGGTCGTGGGGAAAGTGGAAGATGGACGATTACTGATTGAAGTCGCTTCACATTTGAACCCGGATGTGGTGATCATGGATATTTCAATGCCGAGTTTAAATGGGCTGGAATCGGCACGCCATCTCCAAAAACTTGTTCCCCGTAGTAAAATCATTTTTCTGACGATGCATGCGGATCCCGCTTATATTACTGCGGCATTTGAGGCCGGAGCCTCCGGATATCTCATGAAACGGTCTGCCGGTTCAGAACTGCAGTTGGCGGTAAAGACGGTGTTGGCGGGCCGCCGGTATGTCACGCCTCTCGCCCTGCGGGGGGAGGTCTCGCTTAATGATTTCCTGGGAGGGGAAAAATCGTTGTTTAAGCTACTTATTCCTCGTCAGCGGGAAGTCTTGCAGTTGATCGCCGAAGGCCGTTCCACCAAAGCCATCGCTACCCTTCTCAATATTTCCACCAAAACGGTAGAATTTCATAAAGCCAAGGTCATGGAAACTTTAGGGATGCATACGATTCCAGAGTTAACCCAGTTTGCGGTTGCTCAAGGCCTGGTTGAGAAGTAGGCAATTCCGATCATCTCTCCGCACTTCATCCTAGGATTATTTCCCGAAAGGACTAGGGGTTTCCCTAGTTCTTTTTTTTAACGTCGATCGGTATTTTACACCCTCACTTTAGCCACAAATTCCCCCTTTACTTTGATGGTTTCATGGTTGAAACCCATGTGAAAGAGAGGCTCACGGATGAACCACCTTTTTTCATCTTCTCCGTCGGCGGAAAATCTGATGAATACCGCAGCCGTTCCTCTTCGACCCGGTCGTTTTGAGAAGGGTTTGGCTTTGCAATTTCTCTCCGGTCAATACAGCGGATGGCCGGTAGTCGATTCCACCAGAGAAATCCTGGGCGTCGTGACCGAACTTCGTCTGTTACAAGCCTGTTCCCGCGTGAATTCCCTGGATGAACTCATGGTCGAAGACACCATGTCTACGCCGGTATTTGTGTTTGAGCAGGATCCGCTCGATGTCGTGATGAAGTTGATGGTTCAAAGCCAGGTTTTGAGAATGCCGGTGGTTCGTGAGCGGCAGCTTGTCGGAGTCATTTCCCGGGGAGATGTCTTACGGTATAGCCTCCCGTTATCTTCGCCTGCCTCCCAATTCGTGTTTTCCTGTGGCTGGTGTGAACGGGTTTATGATCCCTCTGAGAGGCTGATCGGAACAGATGACTGGCAAACCTTGGATGCCTATTTATCAAGCCATCAACTCACATTTTCGGATATCGAGCCGGCGCAAACCTATTGCCCTTCCTGTCTGGAAATTCTTCAGGCGCTTCAAACCACATCGCATGGCAGCTCGCGTGCCGGGACCGTTGTCCATCAGGAGGTCCGTCCCTGTTTGTTGGTGGTCGATGATGATCCATCCATAGCCGGGTTGTTGGTTCAAGCCCTTCAGGAGTGGGGCTATGAGGTGCTTGTTGCGAGAAATGGGCGGGAGGGCCTTGATCTGTTGGGCGGCCGTTGCGTGGATGGAATTTTACTGGATATGCACATGCCCATCATGGATGGGCGTACCATGTTGGATGAACTACGGTGGTTGGGACATCAGATGCCGGTGCTCATGATGTCGGGAGCGTCAGAGACATCCTTGCTCCGGCGGATGTTGCAGGAAGGTGCTCAAGGATTTTTCCTGAAACCGTTTCATCTCGCTTCCGTCCAACAGGCCTGTCGCAAGATTTTTCAAAACGATGAGGATAAGGCAGAGGTCTCCTCTCGTTTCCATGTGGCTTGATTGAAAACAGGAATCCGGTTAGGGCTGATGGATTTTTATAGGGGGGAGCCATGAATGAACATAGGGCCGGTCGTATAAATGGAACCCTTGGTAACGGGAGGAGAGAAGTCTGCGCCCATCAACGCCTGGTAGACGAACCGGTCAATGAGAAAGGCGCGAAAACGGGGCACCTGGTTTGTCGGGAATGTGGTGAGGTCATCCATAATCCTGTGAAAGTCTGAATTCGATGGAGATGAATGCCATTCTCCGGGTCTTATTGAAAGAAGGTAAAAGGCCTGTGACGCTTCATGACGCTGATTGTGCCAGAGCAGAGTGCGTTGTGTGGCCGCGACAGACCACACGAGGGTTTGAACGATTTGTTATGTCTGTACCCATGAGTCTTCAATCCGGTTTGATCGTCGCAGAAAAGGGCGCGTCTCTATTCTGCTCATCTGTCTTGAGATGATGTCGAGGTATACTAATTTCAGGGCAATACAAGGCGGAGGTTGATTCAATGAAAGATATTTCATGCGAGTCCAACAAACAGGGAGAAATGCAAAGTCTGCCGGTTTCTGTCGATGTAACTCAGGATATGAGGCATGATGGTTCTTCCGATTCGCTGGAGATCAAGATTGACAATCTTGCCCATGAGATCTCCAGGCGGGGAGGTGAGCATAAAGGCCCAAGTTTAGCCAGTTGGTTGAAAGCCGCAAGGGAGATTCTGTCCGAGGATTCTGAACGGCCGCAATTAACTGCCTAAAGCCTGTTTGCTTGGTTCGAGAGTTTTAATCGGGTCCTTATTTCCACGCCGGAATTCTGACTATTCAAAATGTTTTCTATCTTCTGAAGCTGAGTTTCTGTTGGTGACGGCGGGGATGACTACGGGGGACGGATAGACTCGGTATTTTTGATTCGGACTTCCATCAGAAACCTAGGAGAATTATCTTGGTTTTTAGAAAAATACTCAGTATTCGTCTTACTACTTTATAAAGGACCGAGTAGCTATATTCATAGCTTTCATACAATTTTTTCGTGCAAAGGAAGGAGCTCCGCCCTATGTCTCAATCCCATGCCTTATGGTCCGTGATTCTCGCCGGTGGGAAGGGGGAACGAACGCGTCCGTTTATTGAACGATGGTTAGGCTATCCCAAACCCAAACAGTACTGTGCATTCGTGGGAAACCGGTCGATGCTGCAACACACCTTAGACCGTGCGGATCGCCTTGGGGCTCCTCATAAAAAAATCACGGTGGTGGCCCAAACCCATCAAGGGTTCGCGGGTGAGGCCTTAGGAGGTCAGCGGGCAGGACAAGTGATTCTTGAACCGAACTATTGCGGCACCGCCTCCGGGATGTTTCTCCCTCTCACCTATGTCCGGGCATGGGATCCTAGTGCCACAGTGGTCATTTTTCCTTCTGACCATTTTGTGTTTCCGGAAAATCGTTTTCTTGAATTGGTTCGGCGTGCCATAAGCGGGAGTCGTATTCTTCAGGATCGACTCCTGTTGTTGGGGGTACGTCCCACTCATCTTGAATTGGACTATGGCTGGATGAATGTGGGGGGGGTATTGGGCTGGAGTGGAGGATCGTGTATTCGGCAAGTCGATTCATTTGTTGAGCAACTGGACCACATTCAGGCCCTCAATGCCATGGCCAAAGGAGCACTCTGGAACACATCGGTAATCGTTGGCAAAGTTTCAACCATCTGGAGGCTTGGATGGCAATTCGTTCCTGCCATCATGGAACGGTTTGAGCGATTAGGAAAAGCCATCGGGAGCACTCATGAGGGTCGCATGCTTCGTCAGTTATATCAGAAAATGCCCATATTAGATGTGTCTACCGAATTTCTCCAGCGCGTTCCTGAGCGCCTGGGAATGATTGAGCTGGAAGACGTGCTTTGGAGTGATTGGGAAGGCTCAGACCGTATTCGTCACACACTGAATGTAATTGGAAAGGAACCTGCGTTCCCCTCTGAGCTTGTCACCATGCCCTGTTCCTCATCTCATGCACTCTCCTTCCTTGAAGTGACCCGGTGAGTCGTAAACGCGTATTAGCAATAAGCAACCCCAAGAACCGGAAGAACAGCCTGGCGCAACTCGGCAAGGCAGGAGATTGTCGGGTAGGCCACCACGAGCGAAGTCTGGAACAGCCATACTTGCTGCCTCATCCCGCGAAGGACGGCGGAGATCTGTCCTCAATGAAAACCGCAGGGGTTTCCGAGGCATACGGTTAGAAATGACTTCGATGGGACTCAGTTGTCGATACACGATATCAATTGTGCCGACTCTGCTCGGGTACCCTCCCGCCCAATCCTGAAAGGAAATCATCTTGGAATGACCCAATTCCGTCTTGGTTCCTCATAATAAATCTTGGGAATGACCCATGGGGCTGATTCCCCGTTTTTCTCCCTTAGTTGTTGCAATCTTCAACAGTTCCCCATTAAACCCTGTAGCTTTTTTGGCCAAGAGACCTTTCCCGGCCTAGTCCTTTTCCTCAGAACCCATTGCGAACAGAGAGAATTGGTTCGAGGCCCTCTCCTGGCATAACCCTCGCTAAAGAAAAAATAGCGGGTCCCTACCTTCAGTGGCAGGTGAGCCATTTACCGGGGTGCTTCCGTGGAAGGTACGACGTGAGGCCCGGTCACAAATTAGTGTCTCGGGGGTGAAAGATAAAGGTATGTATCGGATTTTAGATGAAAGTGAAGCCGGAAGTGTGGGAATTCGGGTTGAGGGGAAATTATCAGTCGAAGAGTATGATCTCTTGAATGCCTACCTGGAACAGTTAATGCAAGAAGTTGGGCCGATTAATTTCTTGTGCGATTTGGCAACCCTTGAAGGCGAAAATGGGCAAGCCTTATGGGAGGAGATGACTGATCATCTGCGGAACGCCCAAGCATATCAACGAATTGCGGTGGTGGGAAACCGACGATGGTCGGAGGGCGGACCAAAGGTTTCTGTTCCCTGGCCCAGTACTCAGTTCAAATATTTCACACCAGACCAGACCGACGAGGCCTGGCATTGGGTAAAGGGGTGAGATGCTCAAAACCATGGCCATGGATTCCGTAGAGAAAGCGTGGCCGTGAAAAAATGTGGCGTTCGTGGGTGAACGGCTGTTTGAGTTGAAATTTTGATCAGGTATTCTCGATTCTTAATATCTCCTAGGGACTTTTTCCTGATTGACTAGGGAAATTCCTAGTTCCTTCCTTGGGGGGAATGTTTTATAAGGACCTTTTTAAAGTGGGGATATCCGTCATTGTGCTTTGGCATTCATGACCCAGGGAGGGAGATGAAGAACATGCTGAGAGCCGGAGCCAATCCGTTGTGGTCGATTATTTTAGCTGGGGGTGAAGGGGAAAGGACCCGCCCGTTTATCGAACAGTGGTTGGGCGGGCATAAACCCAAGCAGTATTGTACCTTTGTCGGAAATCGATCCATGCTTCAACATACGCTGGATCGGGCCGACCGATTGGTCAGACCTGAACACAAAGTCACGGTGATCGGTCGAAACCATCGGGAGTTTTTGAATAACGCTGTGGAGGGAGATACCTCTGGACACGTTATTGTTCAGCCCCAGAATTGCGGAACAGCCGCAGGAGTGTTCCTTCCACTGACCTTTGTTCGAGCCTGGGATGCTGACGCTACAGTCGTCATTTTCCCATCCGATCATTTTGTCTTTCCGGAAGCTCGTTTTCTCGAAACGATCAGGCGGGGGATTCGCGCAAATCACTTTCTCCAGGATCGTTTGGTCCTGTTTGGCGTGTCTCCTTCACATCCTGAGCTGGACTATGGGTGGATTAACCTGGGCGAAGTTCTGGGTTGGAGCAATGGATCATGTATTCGCCAGGTTGGTTCCTTTCTTGAAAAACCAGACCTTCTTGAAGGGCAACAGGTCATGGCAAGCGGCGCTCTTTGGAACACCCTGGTGATTGTGGCAAAAGTGGCCACGCTCTGGAAACTTGGTTGGCAACACCTACCGGTTATGATGGAGCGGTTTGAACGGTTAGGCGCGACGATTGGAACTGTGCACGAACATGAAACGCTTCACGACATCTATCGAGATATGCCTGTTCTGGACTTTTCTCGTGCATTGCTTCAAAGGATTCCTGAGCATCTGGGAGTGATGGAATTCGAGGAAGTGCTGTGGAGTGATTGGGGACAACCCGAACGCATTGCCCATACACTCAACACTCTTGGGAAAAAACCTGCATTTCCTTCCGAAATTTTGCAAAGGTCCTTGGCTCCCACCGATGCCATTCCTCACCTGGGGGTGACGTGATGGTGAATAAGCTAAGTATTAACTAACCGAAACACCTCAAAATTCCTCCTCAGCCGGTGGGATCAAGGGCGTAATCAGCAAAAAGACGTCATTATAAGAGCGGTCCCTTGAGAAGTTCATGAGAGTATGACCCCTGGTGGCACCGATTCCATGAACTCTCAATCTCTCGTTGGGAATGTGCAAGGAGGCATCATCCGGGGTGCGTATGAATTAATTCATTGTCGAGACGGACACCCTGGGCAGGATCCCGATAATTGGGAAGTTTTTGAGCAAGAAATATTGGGCAAAGATGGATCATCATCGCTCAGGAAATCTGTTCATCAGCCAAATGACAGGAATTCCCATTCTCACATCTTGCCATTTTATTCGGAATGATGGCCCGGTTTCCTGAAATTTGTTTCGCTGTTCCTGCCGGTAGATTGCGGCTGTCTCAAAACCATGATGCCTTTCCTGTTTCTAAAGAGAAGACGTCTATATGATATGCAGGAGCAGGTTTTGTGGTTTCATCTTCATCTCCTTAGTCGTACCAATCGATGGACTTTGCAGGTGTTAGTTGGTCTCAAAATCAATGACGTGACCAATTCCAGACTCCGGGTGACTTTCAACAACCGGAAACAAACAACACAGGACGGCAAAAGCGGGATCGAGAAAACAAGCAGCCTAAAAAACACGAAAGGCACCTGGCCTGAAATGCCAAAAAGATTAAGTCCTAACGGCCAATCGGGAAAGGTCAATTTTTTTCAATGGGAATAGGATGCGGTATGGGTCGGTAAAGACGGTAGGTAGCCAGACCCACCCTGTTCTTCCTCTCTCGGGCTGCCATGGATGCAAAAATCCATGAGCCAAAGCTCTATGTGCAGAACAACCAGAGCCCAACGTTCAGCCCGTGGACATGGATCCAGTCCTGTTCACCAGTTCCTTTTCCATGGGTTACTCCGCTTGGGATTGTGTTGGACTGATTGAGAGTCTACCTCGTGAAACAGAATGAGAATGTTATCTTTTCATGGGAGAAATGATGCGTGGTTCAAGATGGGCCTTGATCATATTGGGGATTTTGGGGGTATTCACGTTCGGGTGTTTGCCCACGCCATCAGTGAGTGGAGAGATCAGTTCTTCAGGGTTTCTTCAAGGGAATGGTATGGTAGAGCGGGACTGGTCTACATGCCGCTCTCTGGACTGTATCCCCAACATCATGACTTCGCTCCTTTCTCCGGTCAGCATGGTTTCAGATTCGACCTCTCATACTTCCCCGTAAGAGCGTTCTAACCCCCACATGTATATTTTAATGGGACAATACCCACCGAATCAGGGGTAGTATCCGGTAATTCCCAAAAGAGTCCGTTAAGGCAAAAGGCCTTTATAAGGAGGCAGTGGATTGAGAGCGATCCACACGTAATTTTGTTGGTGTGTCGAGCGGGATAGAGCTGCGGAAATACGAGTCGGCGTTACCTCATGCGGAGGCATGCGGATCCACCGGACTTCTTTTGTCTCATCCCGCCAAAGCCGGAAATAACCCTTTTATCCCGTTGGCAATTATCTCCACGGCGATAGCGGACAGGATCAGGCCCATGATACGCGTAAAAACATTTATCCCGGTTTTCCCTAACCGCTTGGAGATCAACGGGGCCATATGCAATGCCATCCACAGGCAGAGGCCGATAATTATGATGGTCAATCCGAGCAGCATTTCATGCCCCAGGTTGGTGCCTTTATGTGCTTCAACTACAACGGTGCTGATCCCACCGGGCCCCGCCAGTAATGGGGTTGCTAACGGGACGACGGCAATATCGTGTTTTCTGTTGGACTCTTCAGCCTCTTCCTTGGTTTGCACCGTGGGGCTCAATTCTGCCTGAAGCATGGAAATGGCCATAAGGAGGATGAGGATCCCGCCGCCCACTCTAAAAGAACTCACGCTGATCCCGAAGATTGCCAGTGTCCATTCGCCCCCGACCAAGGCGACTAACAGAATCAGGGTCGCAGAGAATGACGCGATCTTGGCAATTTTTTGTCTGGTCTTTGTGCTTTCACCGGGGGTCAGCGTGATGAAGAGGGAAATAGCTCCCAAAGGATTGGTCACGGCTAACAGCGCCACAAAAATTTTTAGATATTCAGTAAAATCAAACATCGGGTCTCCATTTATTTGTTCCTCTCATACACCTGCGTATCAGGGATGTGGCACTTCCTCAATTCTCACCGGCCACAAAAGGCATGAGTAATGATGGGGTATGACATCGCAAACCTGTGCAGTCACGTGAGACCTTTCATCATCAAAATCAAAGAAAAATTTCCGCTCATTTCATACTGCCGCATTGTCATATTTGGGCCGAACGTTCCACTGGCCTTGCTGCCATGGGATTATCTGTTGTTGATTCGGCTATCTTTCATTCATCCAGCCGGGGGAAATGGAATTGAGAAAAGAAAATACAGGAAAGAGAGACATCAGGTAAACTGGAATGGGGAAGGTGGTTTCTGTTGTTATGAGTTGAAAGGAGCGCAATGATGAAAGTGTTGTTGGCGGTAGAGCAAACTCGTATTTCTGAAGGGGCCATTCAGATTCTCAGCAGGTTGACACTGCCCGGTGGATCCGATCTGTTTCTTCTCCATGTGAACCCCGTCCCTCAAAAGATTACGGGTCTGGCGAAGGAACGGATTTTGAAAATCTCCCAGCAGGTACAAGAGGTGCAAAAGCAGGCGCTTGAACAGGCGCGTGAGTTTCTGGGTAAGGTCGAAAAAAGGCTGAATCATCAGGATGTGGATGTGTGTTCTCTTGTAAAAAAGGGCTTTCCTGGAGAGGAAATTTTAAAAACCATTCACGCGAAAGCCGTCGATCTGGTGGTTCTCGGATCACGTGGTTATTCCAAAACGAAGGGGATTTTACTCGGGAGTGTGAGTCAATGGGTGTTACAGGAAGCGCCCTGCTCGGTGTTGATCGCTCGGCCTATGGCTCGGTTGAAAAAGCCTGTTCGAGGCATGAAACTTCTCCTGGCTACTGATGGATCTGCCGATTCACGAGCGGCCGTCGACTTTATTAAAAGCCTGACTTTACCCCCTTCCTCACATATCACCATTCTCCATGTCGTCAAAAAACATGTGTTCGAAACCGAACAAACGTTGATTGCCGACAGTAAGAAGGAGGATGAATTTGCCAAATTGGCCGAAGAACTCCTTGCCATCCGAGGGCGGGAAGGAGCGAAACTCCTTGAACAGACTCGAAAGGTCTTGAGTGCTCCTGAACTTCACATTCAAGAGCGATTGGTATTTGGCAATCCAGGAGATGAAATTCTTAAAGCTGTTCGATATGTTCAAGCTGATCTTGTTGTCCTGGGTTCCCGTGGCTCGACCGGGGTCAAGCGGGCGTTTCTTGGCAGTGTATCGAACAAGGCTGTTTACGGTGCCGGATGTTCGGTGGCGGTCATTCGTCATAAATACAAAGAGTAGTGTCCGGAAATCTGAGAGAAGAATTTCTGGAATGTTGTGTGCCTGGTCCTCGTGGCCCTCGCCTTGTGCCAACAAAAGAAGACAGTAGAAGGGACTCGCTGCTCCTTTTTCACTCGATACCGTATCCACAGTGGCGTTCGGTGTTGCAGAAGTGTTTGCAATTATTCCATCTGTGAATGAAAATTTGTGTTGTGAGCATTCGAAATTTCAAGTACCTGTTTAAGCCACGCGTTATTACGGTAATTGGGGCTTCGAATCGGCCTCATCGAGTGGGAAGTGTGGTGATGCAGAATCCTCATGACGGAAAATTCAGCGTTATGGTTTTCTGCCTTCTGATGGTTATCAAGCGAAGCCAGCATTATGAACCCTGAGTGAAAAACGGCGGCAGTCATGCCGGAGTCTCCAATGGCCTGGATGGCTTTTGGAAAGGCTCTTTGGCTGGCTTGCTGATAGGAAAGCTTTTCTCTTGAGAATCTGCATCCATCATGCTCTGAAGGAGATACTCAGCTTGTTGGTATGATTGATCCGGATTGTCCACTATCAAAAGAAAATGCCCCATTTTGCGTCCTGGCGCGGCGTGTGTTTTTCCATAAAGATGAAGCCGGACCTGCGGATGAGCCAGAAGTCGATCCCACTTGGGCGGTCCGTTTCGCCATAGATCTCCGAGGAGATTCACCATCACGACGGGATGCATGAGAGAGGTATCCCCCAATGGTAATCCGCAAATGGCGCGGAGATGTTGTTCGAATTGGGACGTCACGCAGGCCCCAAACGTGAAATGTCCACTGTTATGAGGCCGGGGAGCGATCTCATTGATCAACAAGGTGTCGTCCTCGAGAAGAAAGAATTCCACCGCCATGACTCCGCAGTAGTCAAGCGCTTCTGAGAGGGAAACGGCTAGCTCCTCCGCCCGTAAACGGATCGTGTCCGTCACCCGGGCTGGAACGCGTGTGGTATGGAGGATGTTCTGCCGATGTGCATTCTCCGCCAGGGGATAGAGTTGAATATCTCCCTGAGGACTGCGGGCCAGCACGACCGATAGTTCCATCTTGAAGTGCGCGACGGCTTCCAAAACAGACGGGACTTCTTTTAATTCTCGCCAGGCCTCATTCAAATGGTTCACGCCGGCAACCCGGATTTGGCCTTTGCCGTCATATCCTGCACGGCGCTTCTTTAAAATAGCCGGGAATGCCACGTGTTGAGCCGCAGCGGTCAAGGTGGCGTGATCTTTGATCGAGGCAAAAGGAGTTTGTGGAAAGCCGTGATCCTGAAGAAATTCCCGTTGAACCAGTCGATCCTGGATGAGAGCGAGCACTGAAGAGGATGGACGGGTCGCTTGACCCGTTTCAATGTCGGCAAGAAGCATCCAAGGCACCAGTTCGGTCTCAATGGTCACCACATCAACCTGAGAGACAAAGTCCATCACGCGTTGTGTGTTCGACAGTTCTGATTGCACAAAAAAATCCGCAACCTGGGCGGCCGGACAATTCTCAACAGGATCTAACACGCCAGTCCGATACCCCATCCGGCGGCCTTCCATGGCCAGCATTCGACCAAGCTGGCCTCCGCCCAATATCCCGATTGTTCCACCAGGAAGGATGATCTTCATATGAGTTTCTCCAGTGCAGGGTTGTGTCGTTGGTCATAATAGGCCTTAAGTCGTTGGCCGATGCCGTGATCAGATACGGCAAGAATGGCTGCTGCCTGTAATGCGGCATTGACTGCTCCATCCTCGCCGATCGCATGGGTCGCAACCGGGATGCCCTTTGGCATTTGGACTATGGATAAGAGCGAATCAAAGCCTTGCAGGGCTCGAGACCGCACCGGCACTCCGAGAACCGGAAGTATCGTTTTTGCCGCGGCCATTCCCGGCAGGTGTGCGGCTCCTCCTGCCCCGGCAATGATCACGTGGATGCCGCGGCTTTGGGCCGATCCGACATACTCAAAGAGAAAATCCGGTGTGCGGTGGGCTGACACAATCCGGCATTCATGGGGAACGGCCAATTCCGTGAGAATCAGACTTGCGTGCCGCATGGTCTCCCAATCACTACTACTCCCCATGATAATCGCTACGAGTGGATTGGAATGATCAGATTCGGTATTCATGGATTAGGTTGCCTCCCCCAAAATATTACCCCTTTACAAGCATCCACCCTGAAAGCACCCGGTTTCGTGAACAGATCGTGAGGCGGCAATCCAGGGTAATGAAAGGTGCAGTCTCCTGCGATAAGCCTGGGCCTTTATCCCTCGGCCCCGGCTCTGCCCCTATTTGTCGGCAGCGTTTTAGCCAGTACGCCCTACTGTACCCCGCTTCACCATCATAATTCCATAATTTCTGCACCGCCGACCACCACCACTTCCGGCCGAACGGTTTCAGGTGGGTGGTCCCGGGAGAATTTGATATCCTTTGTTCCCACAAACCCACATCGCTCCCATTTCGTCATCAGCAGGTCCTGGCTCACGTATCCTATCCACACTTTTTGGAAATGAATGTAAATTTGGACAGGGCAATTTTCTTGAATCGGGGAATGCCCCTTTTCTGTATAGAGACCTCAATACCAAGTAACTGAACGTCTTTTTCCCTTAAAGCCATTGCACGTCATGATGCCCGGAATACTGCGGACGGATTCACTTTCTTAAGTCCCGCCTTTCAACGGGGAAATCCTCAATCATCCATGCCGAAAGCCAAAACTGACACCAGATACAACAATTCACGAAGGCGCCGTGGAATAAGAAATATACAGAGTTTGAGTTTTAGGCCTTCCTTTTAATGCTTTTTAAAATTCCATATTCCACGAAAAGAACTGTAGATATTTGCCACGTCCGTGCAAAATTTTTTGTAGCCAAATGGGTCATCGGTTTGGGGACGGGGAAATGATCCCTGATGGCGGAAGTCCAATTTAAAAGAAAATTACCTCATGGTACCGAACTTGAAGAGCACATAAGGAAACACCAATTAAGTGAGCGAAACTATTGGAAGAACTGAAAGTTCTTTGCCCTTTTTGCATTCGCAAAACTAAAGGTTTTGAGAAGGGTTTTGGGTTTACTGAAAAGGGGAATTCATGAAAGACCAAAGCACAGCAAAGGGAGAACGCTGGTCACTGCTCTTGGCTGGAGAAGAAGGGGGAGCGAACGCGTCCGTTTATTGCGCAGTGATGGGGGACATCGTTCCATGTTGCAACATACGTGGGATCGTGGGGACCTCTTGACACATTCTGAACACAAAATATCCGTCATTGCTCAGAACCACTTTCGAGAAGTGGTATCTTAGTCGGCGAATCGATCCTGCGTCCAGGTAATTGGACGACCTTGGAACAGTGAACCTCTGGCAGGATTTTAGATGGAAGTCCTGTCCTGACCCTTTTTTAATGGAACGCCCAGATTGCCTGATCAACGCCATTATCCTCCTCCGATTTCTTAGGACATTTTGAGATGGGCTCCTATTGTGTGGGACGGAACAGGACATCCGCGAGGAACCTATGGGCAGATATCAAGGGTTTATCACAGCTGCACCGGAAGGTGTCTTTTTATAGGCTTGGTAGGAGGAGCATTGAGTGGGTAACTATGTCACCTTTCGTGAGAAAGAGACGAAGATATTAAAATTTAAGATAAAGGAAGAATTGTTACTATAGTGGCAAGCTGTAGGCAGCACTTTAAACAGGAGGGATATTTATGCGTGCACTGGCATATGTGTTGATAGGAGTGTTGGGGGGGATGGGCGCAATGAGCCTTAGCCAAAAGGGAGGACCAATTCCTACTACTATGTTGGCACCGGTGAGTTATGCGATGACGTCTGCAGAGCCAGCTTCTGAACTAGCAGAAGAAAAACCCTGGACAGGCGCCGATTTATTAGAGATGGCGCAGCTCTATGACCAAAAAGCCGATGAGCTTCAAAGTGAAGCGGTGAGATTGGAACAGCGAGCCATAAGCCTTGCAGAAAAGCCTCATATGGATCCGAAGGGCTTTACCAGGACGGGGTGGATGCTGATCGCCTCGTCGCGATGGAAGTCGGCAAAAGAGCTACGAGAAATGGCCGCCATGCATCGTTCGGAAGGAAAACGTCTCCTGGTATTGGAAAAAAACGGTGAGGTCCCCACTGAAGACTTGGATAAGGAAGGGAATGCCTCTCAGAAGCATGGCACATGAGTTGTGGTGTTTTTCAGATTTACTTCAAGTTAGGACACCCTGAGTTCGTATTTTTTCCTTGTCCACCCTGCTTTCGCAGAGAGTTGTATTGGCACTGACCTGCCAGCGGCCCTTGGTCGTGCCAAAAACGTTCTTTTGATATCATCATTATTAGTTTACCATGACCATGGCCGCGGAAATGGGAGCGGGGGGGATATTCCTTGCTCTATCTCTAGATGATCATTCTGAGGACAGGTCAAATCGTGCGGGAAATGTATCCCGGAACTCAAGGGGGAGGAACGGTTTGTCGCGACGACAAAGAGGATGATTGGGTTCAGCTTGAGCATGTGAAGACCTCCTGCCATCGCTAAGCGGTTGCTCAAATTTTCAGGAACGGCCACGTTCGTGAATCTCCCCAAATTTGCCAATGCCTTGGATGACGTCCCGTTGAAGAAAGACGTTCATCTCGATTTTGACGACTTACGGTATATCGACCACGCCTGCCTGAACTTGCTGAGTTCCTGGAAGAAGTTTCATGAAACCCAAGATGGAACAGTGTCTGTCGATTGGGAAAAGTTTGAATCAAAGATGCTTGAGAAACAGACGATCGATACATAGGGGTCCCTTCCCATCCAGGAAACTTCATTTTGTCTGCTTGGAGAGCTGAAATGGAAGGAAATGAGCCGAAGATGTCCCGCATACCTGTCTTTTATTGAAGTCTCTGTAGTTGGGAGGGCCGAGTAATACGAGTCTCCCAAGAATTTCCGGTAATGAAAATTGTGGGGAATCATTCCGCTGAAAGAGGTTCCGGCACTAATTCGGATGTGGGGCAATTTGCCTCTATAAAAAATGCCCCTTCCTTTGATTTTGTACAGACAACCACGGTGCTCCTTGAGTTGCAATGAATATTCATTGATATATTTACGAAATGAAAATGGTATAGAATTTGTACTATGTACCGTGGAAGAGTGGCTGAGTAGTTCCTTTGAGAGGGAGGTTATATCTTAATGATTATGATTGTAACATTTCACGAGGAATTTCGAGGAAAGATTTCCGCTTTTCTCTCTGAGAAAGGTTATGAAGTCTGTGTTCCTCCTCATAGACAGGATGTGATTCCCCTGGTAAAGGAAAAATCCCCCTTAGTGGTCCTATTGGATATGTATGTGGCGACACCAAACGGATTAGACGTGCTAAAGGAGTTACGAGCCCATAAATATCATGGAGGAATTGTGGCGCTGGCTGGAACTTCGGTGCGTTCCTTAATGTCACAAGCGTCACAGCTTGGTGTGGATCAGGTGATTGGAGGATTTCAAGGCGATGGCGGAGCGCTGAATCTTGATCAGGTGGAGTCAGCGATAAAAATGGCATTACACTCAAGCATTGCTAAACGCGCATTTCAATTGTATGAGGCACGGGGGCGGACGAAAGGGAGGGACCTGGAAGATTGGTTTGAAGCCGAACGGCAAATTTTGAAGAAGACCTTGCCGTTGTCATCAGGGGAAAGCAAACAGAGAGCTAAAACTGAAAGCGGATCTCAGAAGCCAAAGAAAATCCCCAAAAAATTAACCTGAGGGACCAAAAGTTGGGTCAAGGTGAATGCACAAACGTCCAAGAATATTTGGCTGGTGTCACCAAGAATCAGGAACATCATTTGGGTTTAACCCGTCAACTGAATAGTTTTTCGGTGCATTCAGCCGGTAATCATGGTGAATCTGGCTAGAGGAAGTGGAATCTTATTGCATCCGACGTCCCTCCCGGAGGGATGGGGTATTGGAGATTTAGGACCCACGGCCTATCAATTTGTCGATTTTTTAAAGGTCGCCGGTCAGAGTTGGTGGCAGATGTTGCCACTGGGGCAGACCGGGTATGGCAATTCCCCCTACATGTGCTTTTCCGCCTTTGCAGGAAACCCCTTACTCATTAGCCCGGAAAAACTTGTGGAGGATGGATTTGTATCGGCATCCGATGCGGGTCGGCCTCCGTCTTCTCCACCCGACCATGTGGATTACCCTCTGGTCATTGTGCATAAGCAACTAATCTTCGAAAAGTCTTTTGAGCAGTTTAAGGCCAATCCTCCAGCCGAACATCGCCAAGCCTTTTTGTTGTTTCGTGAGAAACATGCTTCCTGGTTAGAAGACTTCTCCCTCTTTATGTCTTTGAAAGAAAGTTATGCGGGGCAAGCATGGACTCGATGGGATAAGCCATTGATCGTACGAGATCCTCAAGCCCTGCAGGACTGCTGTCGTCGCCTCAGGGAGAAGATTGATTATCATCAGTTTCTTCAGTATCTGTTTTTTCACCAATGGTCCGACCTGAGACAGTATGCTCATGCCAGGGGGGTCAGAATTATCGGGGACCTCCCGATCTATATCGCGCATGATAGTTCAGACGTCTGGGCGCATCCTGATTCATTCTATTTAGATGATCAATATCAACCATCTGTGGTGGCCGGGGTGCCGCCGGACTATTTCAGTGCAACAGGACAACGGTGGGGAAATCCGATTTACCGGTGGGACGTGAGAGCCGGGTCCGGTTACCAATGGTGGATCGATCGATTTCGTGCCAATCTTGCTCTTGTCGATATGATTCGATTGGATCATTTCCGGGGGTTTGAGGCCTATTGGGAAATCCCGGCTTCTGAACCTCATGCCATCCATGGTCGATGGGTGAAAGGTCCAGGAGGCGAATTGTTTGCAGCCGTGAAAGCCGCACTGGGTGATGTGCCGGTAATCGCCGAGGACCTTGGGGTGATCACTCCCGAGGTGGAGGCGTTACGGGATACGTGTGGTTTTCCCGGTATGCGAATTTTACAAATGGCCTTTGGCAACGATCCCAAGGCCCATCATTATCGACCCCATCACTATACCTGGAATTCCATCGTTTATACGGCCACGCATGACCATAATACGACGGTCGGGTGGTTTACCGCTGAACCGGGGAAGGAAACCACCCAATCCAAAGAAGAGATCAAGGAGGAGCGCGTGAGTGTATTGCGCTATCTGGGGACCGACGGGCGGGACATTCATTGGGATGTGATTCGACTGGCCATGAGCTCTGTTGCCCAACTCGCCATGATTCCCCTTCAGGACGTCTTGGGATTGGGGAGTGAATGCCGGATGAATCGACCCGGCACGCTCAAGGGGAACTGGGAGTGGCGGACTCATCCTGGGCAATTGACGGAGAAGGTTGGGAGCCGACTCCGTGACTTGACAGGTTTATTTGATCGATTGCCATGACCCACGCCTTAGGAATCAAAAAAAATTAAAGCTTTTGTGAGAAAGGGAGATGACGATGAAAATTTTAGTGGCGGTTGATCCTTCCGAACATGCAGAGGAGGCCATTCGATTTGTGAAATCGGTGGATTGGCCAAAGGCATCAGAAATCTATTTAATCCATGTGATCGAGATGAAACATGCGTCTCCTCTGATACCGTCGGGTGGACCTTCCAGTTGGGATCGGGTCATTTCCGAAGCAAGGGGGAAACTATTCACCGAAGCGAAGGGTCTTCTTGAGCACATGAAGAAGGAGATTCTTGAAGAACGGGCTGTGAACATTAAGTCATTGGTGATGGAAGGGCTACCGGGTGCGGAAATTTTACAGGTGGTGGAGGACTATCAAATTGACCTGGTCATTTTAGGGACACGTGGCCTTTCCAATGTCAAACGGTTTCTTCTTGGGAGTACCAGTGATTGGGTGATGAGGGAAGCCCCATGTTCAGTGTTATTGGTTCGTGAAAAACTCAGTAAGGTGACGATGGGAAAATCCGCCGCCAAAATTCTTTTAGCCACCGATGGTTCAGCGGTGGCTTTGAGTACTGTGGATATGCTCGGCTTGTTGACCTGTAAGACCCCTCCAAAGGTGATGGTGACGCATGTGGTGGGAAGACCGGCTTACCTGGAGGGTTGGTATTGGGGAAAAGGAAAAGCGGCATTTAAACAATTAGCCAAAAAAGTATTGGAGAACGCCCAAAAAGAAGGTGCCAGCCATCTGGACGAAATGAGCCAAAGAGTCAAAGGGCTCGGTATGGAAGTCGATACCGTGTTGACCAAAGGAGATCCTGCTGAAGAAATTGTCAAAATTGCCGAGCGTTCGAAGGTAAAATTGATTATGGTTGGATCAAAAGGACTCATAGGGGGTAAGCCGGTCCCATTGGGAGGGGTCGTTAGAAAAATTGCTCGCTATGCTCCATGTTCTGTGTTGCTCACGCGCCCTGACCGATCCGAGAAAAAGGTTTGATGCGTGATCTCTTTCTCCAGAAACATTCAAGACCATCAACCTGTAAAGGACGGAAGGACCAGGGTGTTCCCACAGAGAGGCAGGGAATTTTGAACCCGCTTCTCATGTGTTGTCCTTCCTTCAATTGAAATGAGCACGATGCCGGTTTCCGATCGAAAAAGGTCAGACGTCTGCTGGCATGCCTTGGATGGTGAATCTGTCCTCAAGGCAGTGGCCAGTCAGTTTGGGGGCTTAACGCAGGATGTTGCTGTCCAACGTCTGGCGCTCTATGGCCCCAATCGATTACGTCCCCCTAAAAAGCAATCCTCCTGGCAGCGGTTTCTTGCCCAGTTCCACAATATTTTAATTTATATCCTTCTCGGAGCGGGTGTCGTGACTGCCATTCTGGGTCATTGGGTGGATACCGGTGTGATTTTGGGCGTGGTGATCATCAATGCCGTTATCGGATTTCTTCAGGAAGGCAAAGCCGAAAGGGCGATGGATGCCATTCGCCGGATGTTGTCGGTGCAGGCCTGTGGACTTCGTGATGGAACCCGTTGTCCGATTCCCGCGGAAAGCCTTGTGCCTGGGGATATTGTGTTTCTGCAATCCGGAGACAAAGTTCCGGCGGATCTGCGTCTTCTGAAGGTGAAAGATTTGCGTATTGAAGAAGCCGCCTTGACCGGTGAGTCCGTCCCGGTTGACAAACACATGAAACCGGTCCCGGAAACCGCGTCCATTGGTGATCGAAGGGGCATGGCCTATTCGGGAACTCTGGTGACCTATGGAACGGGAACCGGGGTGGTGGTTGCGACCGGAGATGCCTCCGAAATTGGACGGATCAGCGCCATGCTGGCCAGGGTGCAGACCTTGACCACCCCACTTCTCCGAAAGATCGGAGAATTCGGGAGCCGATTGAGTATTGCCATTATCACCGGAGCGGTTGGTGTGTTCCTTTTCGGAGTGTTTTTCCGGGAGTATGGGTTCAGTGATATGTTTCTGGCCAGCGTAGGATTAGCCGTTGCCGCCATTCCCGAAGGCCTTCCGGCCATTATGACCATCACGCTTGCCATCGGGGTTCAAGCGATGGCCCGACGTCAAGCGATTATTCGACGGCTGCCGGCTGTTGAAACCCTTGGCTCTGTGACCGTTATTTGTTCAGATAAAACCGGCACGCTGACACGAAATGAAATGACCGTTCAAACGTTGGCGACTGCGCCCTATACCGTGGAGGTCAGTGGTGTCGGCTATGATCCGCATGGAGGATTTTCTCTGCTTGGCAACCCGGTTGTGCTGGCTGACCTTCCAGACGTGATGGAACTCGCTCGAGCCGGAATGTTGTGTAACGATGCGGATCTGGACCACGTGGAGGGGGTCTGGCGGATCAACGGAGATCCGACGGAGGGGGCGTTGGTGACTCTTGGGAGAAAAGCCGGATTGGATTACCGATTCGAACATGAGATGTGGCCACGAACGGATGTGATCCCCTTCGAATCGCAACATCGGTTTATGTCGACGTTGCATCACGACCATGCCGGGCATGGATTTATGTATATCAAGGGTGCCCCTGAACGGGTGTTAGAGATGTGCGCGTTTCAGCGGAGTCTGGGGGAGGATCATCCGTTGAATAGCCGGTCGTGGCATGATCGGATCGAACAGATGGCGAGTCGTGGTCAACGAGTGCTGGCGGTGGCCGTTGCATCCACCAATCACGAACATCGAGAGTTACGGTTTCGAGATGTGGAGCAGGGCCTGACACTGTTAGGCCTCTTTGGCATTGTTGACCCACCACGGCCTGAAGCCATTGAAGCGGTCCGACAATGCCAACAAGCCGGGATTCGAGTCAAAATGATTACCGGGGATCATCTGGTGACGGCCAGAACGATTGGCTTGCAGATGCATATTGGAGATGGGAAACAGGCTCTCTCGGGACAGGTACTGGAAACGTTGAGCGATGAGGAATTGAAGCGTGTGGTAAGGGATATCGATATCTTTGCCCGGACGAGTCCGGAGCATAAGTTACGGCTGGTGCAAGCCCTCCAGGCCGGTGGGGAAGTGGTGGCCATGACCGGAGATGGGGTGAATGATGCGCCGGCACTCAAGCGGGCGGATGTCGGAGTGGCCATGGGAGTAAAGGGGACGGAAGTGGCGAAGGAAGCGGCGGAAATGGTGCTGGCCGATGATAATTTTGCCTCGATTGCGCATGCCGTTGAGGAAGGCCGTCGGGTCTATGACAATATTCAAAAGTCCATTCTGTTTATTCTTCCCACCAATGTCGCCGAAGCCGGAGTGATTGTAGCCGCTATTCTGTTAGGGACCATGTTGCCGATTACGCCGGTACAAATCCTGTGGGTCAACATGATCACCGCCGTGACGTTGGCCTTGTCCTTAACCGTCGAACCTCCTGAATCGGATGTCATGCGACGTCCCCCTCGAAGCCCCGGGGAAGCCATTTTGTCACGGTTTCTGCTGTGGCGAATCGGCTTTGTATCCACCTTAGCGGTGGCCGGCACGTTTGGACTGTTCCTGTGGGAGACTGACCAGGGGGCATCTATCGAAACCGCGAGGACGATAGCCGTCAACATGCTGGTGGTCTTTGAAGCCTTTTATTTATTAAATGCCCGGTCTTTTTATGGTTCGGTTCTGTCCCGGAACGGATTGTTTGGTAACCCCTATGTGCCCCTGACCATAGGAATGGTGTTAGGCATTCAGGGCCTCTTTACCTATACCGAAGTAATGCAGACGCTTTTTCATACTACCGGCATTGATGGACTTGCCTGGCTTCGAATTATTGGAATAGGTGTGGTGATTTATTTGCTGGTCGAATTGGAAAAATGTGTGTTTCGGATTATTCTGAAACTCAGAACTCCCGATGTGAAAATTTGACAAATGCGTCGGGAGTCAGAATGGCTTTTGAGTAGGCATCGGAAAGCATTTGGGAATACCCGGAGAGGAGACATCACCATAATCTGTGCTTCGTACAAAGGGAAAAGACTGATTTTGATAAAAGGGTGAAATGGAGGGAAAGAAAATGAGAACCGGTGTGTCAAAAAAATCAACAGTGACCAGGGACGAGCTTCAGCGTATGGATGCCTATTGGCGTGCGGCGAATTATTTGTCCGTGGGGCAGATCTATCTTCATGATAACCCGTTACTCAAAAAGCCGTTGACGCTCGACCACATTAAATTGCGGCTTCTGGGGCATTGGGGGACGACTCCGGGATTAAACTTTCTGTATGTCCACCTGAATCGGGTTATTAAGAATCATGATCTCAACATGATTTATATTGCCGGTCCCGGACATGGCGGTCCGGGGTTGGTGGCCAACACGTATTTAGAAGGGACCTACACCGAGGTGTATCCCAACATCTCCCAGGATGCCGAAGGCTTGAAAAAACTTTTTAAACAGTTCTCTTTTCCAGGCGGAATTCCCAGTCACGTGGCTCCCGAAACGCCGGGATCCATCCATGAAGGTGGTGAGCTCGGCTATTCGCTGTCGCATGCATTTGGGGCGGCGTTTGATAATCCGGATCTGATTGTGGCCTGTGTGGTGGGTGATGGCGAAGCCGAAACCGGTCCCCTGGCGACGGCCTGGCATTCCAATAAATTTTTGAATCCGAAGTTGGATGGGGCCGTGTTACCCATTTTGCATCTCAATGGGTACAAAATCGCCAACCCCACGGTGCTGGCTCGAATCAATCATGACGAATTGAACAGCTTATTGGTCGGTTACGGCTATAAGCCCTTTTTCGTGGAAGGGGATGACCCGGAGGCCATGCATCAAATTATGGCGGACACACTGGATGAGGTGATGAAGGAGATTCATGCCATTCAGCATCGGGCCAGGGAAAAGGGGGAGACCTCCCGGCCCTGCTGGCCGATGATCGTCTTGCGCAGCCCCAAGGGGTGGACCGGTCCAAAAGAAGTCGATGGGAAGAAGACCGAGGATTCCTGGCGGTCTCATCAAGTCCCCTTTGCCGAGATGGCCACCAAGAAGGATCATATTAAACTGCTTGAAAAGTGGATGAAGAGCTACAAACCTGAGGAATTATTTGACGAGACCGGCAAACTGATTCCAGAACTGGCGGAATTAGCTCCGAAGGGCGAACGACGAATGGGCGCGAATCCTCATAGTAACGGTGGCCTGCTGCTCAAAAATCTCAAGATCCCCGATTTTCAGAACTACGCCGTGGATGTTCCTAAACCCGGGAAGGTCGTGGCTGAAGCCACGAGGGTGATGGGCGCTTTCCTCCGGGATGTGATGAAACACAACATGAGCAATCGGAATTTTTTGGTCTTTGGTCCTGATGAAACTGCTTCAAACCGGCTAAGCGCGCTGTTTGAGGTAACAGGGCGGCGATGGGTTGCCGACACCATTTCGGGGGACGATCACTTAGCCCTGGATGGGAGGGTGTTCGAAATACTCAGTGAACATACCTGCCAGGGGTGGTTGGAAGGATATTTACTGACGGGACGACACGGGTTTTTCTCATGTTACGAGGCGTTTATTCACATCATCGATTCGATGTTCAATCAGCATGCCAAGTGGCTGAAAGTCACGGGGAGTGAGATCCCGTGGCGAAGACCCATTGCCTCCCTCAACTATCTCCTGACGTCCCATGTGTGGCGTCAGGATCACAATGGGTTTTCTCATCAGGATCCTGGATTTATCGACCACGTGGCAAATAAAAAAGCCGAGGTGATTCGTATTTATCTCCCCCCTGATGCCAATAGTTTGCTATTCGTGACGGATAAATGTCTCCGGAGCCGAAATCGTGTCAATGTCATTGTGGCTGGAAAACAACCGGGTCTGCAATTTCTCAACATGGATGCAGCCATCAAGCATTGTACCGCCGGTATCGGGATTTGGGATTGGGCCAGTAACGATAAAGGGGGAGAACCCGATGTGGTCATGGCCTGTGCCGGTGATGTTCCAACCTTGGAAACTTTGGCTGCCGTAGACTTACTTCGCAAGCAGGTCCCCGATCTGAAGGTTCGGGTGGTGAATATTGTGAACCTCATGAAACTGCAACCTCAGAGCGAACATCCGCACGGGTTGTCGGACAAGGAGTTCGATACGCTCTTTACGACGGATAAACCCGTCATCTTTGCTTTTCATGGATATCCCTGGTTGATTCATCGTTTGACGTATCGGAGAACGAATCATAAAAATCTTCACGTTCGAGGCTATAAAGAAGAGGGCACGACGACCACACCGTTCGATATGGTTGTTCTTAACGACCTTGACCGGTATCATCTCGTGGCGGATGTGATCGATCGTGTGCCGAAACTAGGATACCTTGCGGCCTATGCCAAGCAGGCTATTCGCGATAAAAAAATCGATCATAAGACGTACATCGCCAAGTACGGCGACGATATGCCGGAAATTAAAGATTGGAAATGGCCGTTTTAGTTTTTTCACGCCCCATTACGATAACGATGCGTGTGTCGATGTATGGCCTGCTCCGTTACCATAATTCGACCGGCTCGATTATTGTGGTATCCTCTCTCATGTGCATGATCTAGAATTTTTGTTTGCCCTGATGAATCTTTTAAGGAGTCATACGATGGAGCGCCGAGACATTTATATTACTGAATTCGATCTGAATAGACTCAGTGAACTCTTAGAAGTCTGGCAAACGTTCAGAGGCAGCAAAAGTACAAGCATCCATCTGGAAAGCTTAATGGAAGAATTGGAACGGGCACATGTCGTTCTCCCAAAGGATATTCCGCCTGATGTCGTCACGATGAACTCACGCGTCAGGCTATCAGACATGAGCAAAGGGGAAGAGCTGGTGTATACGCTGGTCTTTCCGCGTGATGCGGATACGGCGACGGGTAAGATTTCGATTCTTGCTCCGGTTGGAACAGCCATTCTCGGGTATAGGGTCGGGGACAGTATTGAATGGCAGGTGCCTATCGGAACACGGAAGTTGAAAATAGAAGAGATTCTCTATCAACCCGAGGCTGCTGGAGATTTCCATCTGTAATTGCTCTATCAATTCACATGAACCACATGAAAACGTGCTTAGATTAAGATCAACAAACGATTAGCTGCACCGGACGGGAGGAATGCTTTATGATTCATGCTGCCGGTCATCACAAGGGATAGAATTTCCAATAACATCTTTCCTATCGAGTAGGTCTTCCGGGAAATATGCTTTCTTATCATTATGGAGGGTGTCGTATTTATAAAGAGATCCTTGCCCCCGATCTATTCACAATGGATTTTTTTTATTTCAGGGACTGTCCGGTTTGTCTGTTGGATTTCGTGCCTTTCCTCCCATACCTTTATGGCAGAGAGCACTGTCGATGGCATCATATCCCTGATCGTGTAGAATTTCTCAGTCGACTTGAATGAGACGCAGGGATGGAATCTTATGAAACCGCAATCTTCGGTTTTTTCATTTCGCTCGCACCCACATCTCTATGAAATCAATACCTGGGTGTGGTTGCATGACCTCTCTCAGAAATTGAACCGAACGATTCGTCTTGGTGACGTGCCTGATCATGAATGGGATGAGCTTCAGGCAAAGGGATTTGATTGTCTGTGGCTCATGGGCCTCTGGGAGCGCAGTCCTCTGGGCCGGCGGATTGCAAGACAACATGCTGACTTGCAGAAAGAATACGCCAAAGCGCTTCCCGATTGGCAGGAATTTGAGGTCGTGGGTTCCCCCTATGCCATTCGGGCGTATCAGCCTGATCCTGAGCTGGGGTCCTGGGAGCAATTGCAGGACGTATTGGGAAAACTTCATGACCGCGGAATCAAATTGATTCTGGATTTTGTACCCAATCACACCGCATTGGATCATGAGTGGACCACCAGTCATCCGGAGTATTATGTCCAAGGAACCTCCAGGGATGTCACAAACTTCCCCTCGCAATTTTTTCCCATCGAAACATCACAAGGCATTCGATATCTGGCACATGGCAAGGATCCCAATTGCCCTTCTTGGACGGACACCGCACAATTAGACTACTTCAATCCTGATACCCGTAAGGCGTTGATTCGTGAATTGCAACAAGTTGCCAATTACTGCGATGGCGTTCGCTGTGATATGGCCATGTTAGTGCTCAATGAGGTGTTCGCACAGACATGGAAAAATCATGTGAAGGGCAATGTCTGGCCTGCCGGGGAGTTCTGGACAGAAGCCATCTCCCTCCTGCCGCATTGTATGTGGATTGCAGAGGTGTATTGGGATCGTGAATGGGAGCTTCAACAACTTGGTTTTCAGTTTACCTACGACAAAAGATTGTATGATCGGCTTCGCCATTCGACCCCACATGAGGTCGCCCTGCATCTTCAGGCTGATACGAGCTTTCAAAGCAAACTTGTGCGGTTTTTGGAAAATCACGATGAGCCGAGAAGTGCTGTGGCGTTTGGTAACGTCCGTCTCCCCGCGGTCGGGGTCCTGATGGCCACATTGCCGGGCATGCGTATGTATCACCAAGGCCAACTCACTGGAAAACGTATCCGGATTCCGGTTCAACTCTGTCGAGCCCAGGACGAACCCCCTGATGAAGCGACCGTCGCGTTTTATGACCGAATTCTTGCGATCACCAATGAAGACGTGTTTCACGCCGGGAAATGGGCCATGCTCACTGTGCGTTCGGCCGGGGATGATTCTTTCAATAATGTCGTGGCGTATCAATGGACATCCGACCGGGATTTTAGGCTTATCGCGGTAAACCTGAGTCCCATGGTTGCCCACGCGTATATTCGTCTGAATGGAGCGCTTGGGATGGAATCGAACACCTCCCCTCACTACACCTTGTATGACGAGTTCAGCGATCTATCCTTTGAGGGTAAGCGAAAGGATCTCATTCAAAGCGGATTGTACGTCCGTCTCGATCCTTTCGGGTGCCATATCTTTTCTATGGGAGTAAAAGAAGGGGGAAATTTAAAATTGAAAAAATAACAATACCCTTCGAGCGATTGAATGTGAATCAATTCATTTCGTCACCCCACACCAAGTTTTCAGGCGAAGGATTTTGCTCCGGCACCCAGTTTTGTTGAGCAACGCATCCAAAAATGGTTGGGAGAATACTACTGTTGGAGACAACTGTGAAAAAGGAATATTCAATTCGTCCATGTTGCGTTATTTTTCCTAGGGAATGTGTGTGAAGGCTGTTTCCGAACCTTGGATTCTCCACGACTACATTGTTAGATCCTGGGTTGATAAGGGGCTATTTGCCGGATATAGGCGATTACCTCCCGAATCTCCTCTGAACTCAATCGATCCCACCAACCATGCATTGGGCTAAAGACCAAGCCCCAAATAACGCTTGCACGTAGGTCCAACTCGCTTTTACCGGTGGATTCCGGAGAATGGAAATCTGTTGGGGGCACGATTAATGCGGATGAATCCGGGCCTCTTCCGTCGCCCGCCTTCCCATGACACCGAAGGCAATGCAGACGATAAATTGTTTCTCCCGCAGAGATCATCGTGGTCTGCTGAGCCCGGACTTCTCCAGGCCATAGCAAGATGCCGACACAACTGATAACGGGTATGACCAGACTGAGAAGGCCTTGTTTTTTTTTCATCGGGTAAAATTAGTAAGTTTCATGGAAATGCGATCCTGTCGCACCTTGCAACACCCTTTCCCTTTTTTTATGGACCCAAATTGCAACACTTTTCCAATGTTCAGTTTTCACTAAGTCTTTTTGCTCTAATTCCAAACCTACCCATGCCCCTAAAAGATCTTGCCGGGTAAGGCATCCTATCCCCACACAATTTTTTTTCTACTGGAAGTACCAGAAAATGATGGTTTTTCATGATTTTGACAGCCTCCGCTAAGGAACTAGGAATAGCGGTAGGGTCCGGCACCATGATCTCCTTTGCGGTTAATTGCCTGACATCCCCGCTTCCAGCACGGCTAGCACGTCAAATTGGCTGATGAACCCCACACAGTGCCCGCTTCATGAAAGATTTGACTTCTCCGGACCATCTGGATGGTTCAATGGACAATATTATTTTTCCACAAATTTTTACCTTTATCCGTTCTACGTTACCTTATGTGTTGCCCTCTGTTCGGTAATGGGTAAGACGTGTACATGGTATTGTTTCCGTAATCACCTGAAATCAGAATTTTTGCTTCTATATGGTTATTGAAGCAAGCCCCGTGCCTTTATGAACAACCTCTCTCTTTCGTCATCCTGCCGGTGGTCATCGGTGACTTATCCACAACGAAGACCTGAGGGATGTCGGATGAACCGGGGGCATGACAGACCTTTTTCCTTTTCCCCGTCAGTCATGAGGAAAATATAAAAGTTGCAGTTTGACTCCCTGGACATTATTCATCCTAATTGGCATTGTTGTTAGTAGAGGTAAAAAATTGGGCCACTGATTCCCATTTCTTTTGTACATGAATGAGAGATTCACGTACCAATCATCAGGAGGAAGGGTCTATGGGTTTGCAAAGTTAAGGAGGTTCTGCGTGACCACCACATGTTCCAGGGAGAAAAGAATTTTTCTCGGAGCCCTATTTCTTTTGGTCGCGTTCAGTATGGTGAGTGTTGCCCTGTGTGTGAAATCTCCAACCGGGGTAGTCAGAGGCACAATCGATGAGGTCATCCGATTGGTGAGCGACGAAGGTCTCAAGGCGGCAGACCAAGCGACCCATCGCCGGCAATTGTTGGAGGAGATTATTGGACAACATTTTGATTTTGAAGAGATGGCTAAACGATCACTGGCCGCACATTGGAGAGATCGAAGTGAGGCGGAACATCAGGAATTTGCGGCATTGTTTCAATCGCTTCTTTCAAAAACCTATGCAGGGAAAATTGAGAACTATTCCGGAGAAAAAGTCCAGTATCTTAAGGAACGGCTGAAAGATTCCTATGCAGAAGTACAGACCACCATTGTGTCAAATACAACGGAAATCTCTCTCGATTACCGGCTCCTACTAAAAGATGGCGACTGGCGGGTCTATGATGTAGTGGTTGATGGAGTGAGTCTTGTGAAAAATTACCGGGTGCAATTCGATCGCATTATTCGGGATTCCTCCTACGAAGAATTGGTGAAGACCTTGCGAGACAAGTCCGGTGCCATCACGGCTCCCTAAGGGATGCTTAGGATGAAAACCCGTATTTTAATTCATCGAGGACCAGAATCCTACCGGTCAACGCGCAACCTCTTGAAATGGCCGAACGGAAAGCCATCGCCTGCTCGTGTTACCGGGTGGGTTGGTGCGAGACTTCACCTTGATGATTCGCATAGATGTGGTTGAGGTCATACCCCATAGGCGAAATGGTTCGACGCGCGGCTCTCACCAAG
The DNA here is from genome assembly GCF_032050975.1 of Candidatus Nitrospira allomarina. Taxonomy (NCBI): domain Bacteria; kingdom Pseudomonadati; phylum Nitrospirota; class Nitrospiria; order Nitrospirales; family Nitrospiraceae; genus Nitrospira; species Candidatus Nitrospira allomarina. The sequence goes on from NZ_CP116967.1 coordinate 2,258,800, forward strand.
AGAATCGGAGATCAGTAATCTTTGATCGCGATCCCAACGCTGGTTTAGGATTCCGATTGTTTTTCTTGCCCTCCATCCTTGGTGATCTTGCTTATGAAATTTGGGACTAATCCTTCTGAAAAGCCGGCGAGGAAGGCCCAGACGATGGCCTTGGCAACATCGGCATTCGTAGCCGGTATGCTCGAAGCAGCAAAATCTTTGTAGCTCACGTATTTCGCCGGCTCTACGAACTCCGGAAAGAGCGATCCCTGTATCAAGCCCGCCATGAAAATTGTATACAACACAAAGGCAAAGATCCCGCCGACAAATGGGGACACATAGATTTGGATTCGGACTGGACTCATGGGTTTTGGCTGTGCTCAGGTTCTGAATCCGACGAAAGCTATTAACCACTCCGCCTACGGTTCCGGATACAAAAATCAGCGCCTCATATGGAACCAATCCGAACGTGGCGAGAAAGGCGGTCGTCGTCACGGCTCCGACGACCAGAATGATTGCGATGGCAATATGCGTGGCTTGGTTGGGATCCGTCCGTAGTTTCGATTGCTGGCTATCGTTTGTATTCATAGGTCGCCAAGCGTAGACTTTGTCATAATGTGATTGCAAGCTGTTTCTCATTTCCCTTCAGTCCCTGTAGCTCCCGGCCGGGTTGCTGCTCCTGCGGAAGGCGCTTCCTGATTTAATGTCGGAAGTAGAACGGGAAACCCCAGTTTTGCACTGATATTTGTCCGGAAAGAGTTCAAGCGGGGTATCTGTCAACTGCAATCAAAGATTTCCCAGTGAAAATGAACGTGACTGAGGAGCCTCCCCAGCAGACAAACTCACCGAAAAGTGTTCATCGAATCAGCATGTTTACCGCCACGTGCGTGCTGGTCAGCAATGTGGTGGGCACCGGGGTCTTCACCACGACAGGTTTTATGGCCCGGGACATCGGGGATCCATGGCTGATTCTTCTGGTATGGGGAGCGGGCGCGTTATTGGCTCTCACGGGGGCGATGTGTTACAGCGAGCTGGGTGCAGCATTCCCTTTTGTCGGGGGAGACTATGTGTATCTTCGGGAAGCCTACCATCCATTTTTTGCATTCCTAAGTGGGTGGGCTTCATTTACCGTGGGCTTTGGAGCCGCCATTGCCGCAGGCGCCATGGGATTTGCCTCCTATGTGGTTCAACTCATCCCATATGAACCGGCTTCCACTTTCCTGATCAAGGGATTTGCCTTAGGCTTGATTTGGAGTCTGACTGCGGTTCATGTGGCAGGCGTTGGTCCTGGCGGGCTCCTTCAACAGCTGTTCACCGTCTTAAAAGTTGGAGCAATCCTGCTTCTCATAGTTGGAGCCTTCACGGTAGGTCATGGTGATTGGGAACATTTAGTCGTGCCACCGAGAAAGCCGGATGTCGGGCTGGGAACGCTGGTGGTGTCCTTTATTTTTGTGACCTATGCCTATTCGGGATGGAATGCCGCAGGGTACATTGCCGGAGAAATACTCAATCCGACCCGTTCTATTCCCCGAACGATGATAGGAGGGACTCTGCTGGTTGGCACGGTCTATGTGGTGCTGAACGTGGTATATTTCTACGCCTTACCGATTCAAGCTTTGGCCGCACCTCCACTCATGCCGGTGGCGGAAAAAGTCGCGGTGGGAATGTTTGGTCAGGCGGCCGCTGAATTTGTCACTATCATGTTGTGTATTTCCATCGCCGGCGCGGTGAGCGCGATGATATGGACCGGGCCTCGGGTCTACTATGCCATGGCCAGAGACGGGTTTCTGCCGGCCTTCTTTTCGGATACGGAACACCATCATGGCACCCCGGTTCGTTCCATTGTTCTCCAAAGTCTGTGGGTGACTGTATTAGTGCTTTTAGGAACCTTTGAGCAGTTGGTGATTTACAGCGGAATGGTGATCACTGCCTTCACAGCGCTGACAGTCGGGGCCGTGATCATTCTTCGTCAACGGCGTCCGCAATTAGTTCGTCCCTACCGGGTTCCCTTCTATCCTGTCTTGCCCGTGGGGTATATCCTGGTTGCGGGAGTGATCATGCTTTTTCTCAGTGTGGAAAAACCGGTTGAAACCCTTTGGGCCTGTCTGACCCTGAGTGCTGGGATTCCCCTGTACTTCCTGATGAGAAAGCATAATGGAGTATCTGGGGCCAGATGAACATAGCAATCACACAGAGGAGAAAAATTCATACACTTGCCTTCTTTGTGATACTTGGTGGAGTATGGTCTATTGGGGCGGGATGTGAAAATGGAAAGCAGGCTATGACCCAGGAGAGCAATCACTCACGACAGGTTGAACGGGATTCGATGGTGGATACCCAAATCGTGGGGGGAGGTGTCACCGATCCAGCTGTTGTCGCGGCCATGCGCCGGGTTCCACGGCACCGGTTTATGCCTGAGTCACAGGCTGAAGATGCTTATGGAGATTTTCCACTTTCCATCGGTTATGGGCAGACGATTTCTCAGCCTTTCATTGTTGCGTATATGACGCAAGCCCTGAAGTTGAAGCCGGATGAGAAGGTCCTGGAGATAGGCACGGGTTCCGGGTATCAGGCCGCCATACTAGCTGAATTAGTTTCAAAAGTATTTACCATAGAAATTGTCGAACCACTTGCCGTCAGTGCAAAAAAAACTCTGGCAGAACTTGGCTACGACAATGTGATTGTGCGGTCTGGTGATGGCTATAAGGGTTGGCCGGGCGAAGGCCCGTTTGATGCGATCATTTTGACGGCGGCGCCGAATCATATTCCCGAACCACTCTTAGAACAACTGGCGATCGGCGGGCGTCTCATTCTTCCCGTCGGAGACTACCCTCAACGTCTTCTGTTCATTCGTCGTACTGAGGAGGGATACCAGGAAACCGAGTTGTTACCCGTGGTGTTTGTGCCCATGACGGGCGAAGCCTTAACGAATCCTCCCGCAACCGGGCCTTGACGAACTTCTCCCCCGGTGACCACATTCTTCACTCATAGATGACGAATCCGCCCGCCGGAAGGGTGAGCACGACTGCTTTGCCATTTCTCGACTCAACGGTCGTCTCCTGACCGATCTGTCCCGCATTGGTTGAATAGAGACACGTGAGTGTGTGGCCGGCCTGATGCAGTCCGTCATCAACCGTCACCCAGGCGCTTCGGGGTGCCGCGTAGTCGGTATTCATCGCCAGGAGAATTTCCCGGTCATTGAAAATTCTGGACCAGGGAATCACTGATCGAATCTGCCCACCCAGCATGCGCGGGAGCCCGAAGTCGATCCCATTTCCGGAAATTTCTCTCAGGTATTGTCGACCCCGTCGTAACGCAAGCTTGTTACGGCGAATGCCTAAAAGGATCGAGAGTTGCCGGTATGCCGGACTCTCTTCATTAAAGAAATGCCGTTGATGGCTTTGAAAGGCGCCAAATTCTCCTCCGAACATACATTCGCGAATGAATTGATCACTCTGCCCGTGCCCGTCAAAATACTGTTCGCTGCCATAGTACATGCAGGGAATGCCCATCGTGAGAGCGTTCAGCGCAAGGACATTCAAGAGTCCGTCCTGCCCGTCAGGATCAGCACAAAATCTGGCTTTGTCTTCTCCCTTTCGTACTTGATCATGATCATCAAACAGGGTAACCACCCGGTTGCGAAACCAGACGTGGGATTCTTTCTGAACCAGGATGGAGTTCCGGAATAGCTGGAAATACTCCTCCGGGTTGCGATAGCCCTTCACCAGGTATTCCATTTTGTCCGGAATGTCGTCGACGCCAAGTGCGGCATCCAGACCCGTGGTTTCCAACGTTTGAAACGCGCGGGTTCTGCCACCGGTAATTTCTCCAATGAGGTAAAAGTTTTCTTTGCCGATGGATTTGGTGAATTCATGGATCACCGATGCGAAGTACCGGGTGGCTCCCAGGTCCATATGTTTGACAGTATCAACCCGATACCCATCGACGTCCGCAAAGGCAATCCAGAATTTGTACACCTCGGCCAGGGCCTTCAGGGCATCGGACGGTTGATATTGATCAACGTCGCCAGAACCGAGTTGGATATTTTTCAGGTCAAGGAAATCCCCCTCAAGAAATTCAGGTGAAAAATCCCAATTGGTGATATGGCCTTTTCGGGTAAAGGCCTGAGGGTCTTGGAATTCCTGCGGCCAGATGGCGCCATGTGGCCAGGCGGCAGGATGGCTTGCGATGTCGAGTTGTTGGAAGGGGAGAGTCGGTTCTCCGAATTGATCATGGAACCCCTGTACGTCATAGGGTTGGCCATCCCAGCGGGGATCGTTGAAGATCTGCCCGTTATGTTCGGTCCGATAGCGGTTGGGATTGTATCGAAACACATCTCCCGTGTGGTTGAGGATAATATCCAGAATAACGTAGATCCCGTGAGCGTGAGCGGTCCGGACAAGTGTTCTCAGATCTTCTCGTTGACCAAAATGCGGGTCGACATCCAAAAAATTTTGAATCCCATATCCATGATAGGTGTCTTTAAATTTCACTTGTTTGAAAATGGGACTGATCCAAATGGCGGTCACACCGAGACGTTCAAGGTATCCCAGCTTGCTCGTCAATCCGGATAAATTCCCTCCGCAAAACTTCTGTCCCGCTGCCTTCCAATGCGATGCATCCGCATTGCCTGCATCGGTTGACTGAAAGAGGGGAGTCGAGCCACGCCGGACGATGGTCCCGTCATTGCTTTTGTAGCCTTTTTCCTGTCCGTCCGAAAAACGGTCGAGCATTAAAAAGTATAAGACCTGATCCTCCCATGCGGCGGGAGAAGGAAAAAACTTCCGGTCACTGAGAGCAGGCAGATCCACCTCTTGAAGATTCCTTTCTGTCATGACGGACTCCATTGATTGTGTACGGTGGGTATCTCAACGTATGGCTGAAAGATGGGTGGCATTCGGGTGCGGTCTGTCAGATGGCCGGTCTGCCGAATGTTGGTCATCTCACAACCCTACCCATTAGCCGCGCGATCGAAGCACAGCGAAGAGAGCATCGGCTTGATGGGCTGGTTATGTATGGCTAAATTCTCTCGATCATTGATTCAAAGATGTCTTCATCTAATTGACCATCATTAAAGTTTCATCTCGTGAAGATACTCCAAAGAGTTCTGCAGAAATGCTTGTAATCATCTGTGTTGGCTTCCGCAGCCTTGATGGCGTGAGTCACTTGACTCAAATTTACAAGAAAATCTTCTACTTTTTCATCATCTATATTCACCGATGATCGAGCAAACTCTATCTCTCTGCTAAGAAAATCAAATTCCCTCACGATCTCGTCAAATATATAATCTTGATCATCAACGCTAGTTGCCACAGGAGAACACCAGTCGGCCGATGGTTGAGCATATGGGTATCGATCATGGTCGCTTACCTCCCAATCTCCCAACAAATCCTGGACGGTTCGAAGGTCAAAACCGCTTTCGAGTAGAGGCGTGAAAAAAATCGTATTGTACTTCTGTGGAAAATTTTTGTTTAGTTACCGTGGAACTCCCGTCCCCACAAAGAGGTCGGCCATGATGAAGAGGATTCTTGAGTAATATGCAAACTTTGTCAAGGATTGATCGGGTTGGTGATGCTGGGGTTGGGTTTGCTTCTGCTGTTCGCCCCAAGGCAATTATTCTAATCTCAAACTGGCGGAGGAAAAGAATTGAAGAATCCTTGTGATAAATGAATAAGAGTTTTAAAGTAACATATTTCTAGAAGATACACAGAATTGGCCTTGCGAATGTCCGTATGACGTTGGAAACTGACAAGGGTCTTACAACGTTCCCTGGAGAGTGTGTGGAGGTTCCGTGTTGGCTAAACACGAACACGATCTCTTGTATGGGCAGCAGATAAAGCAACTCTATGCCCTTGCACCGGTTGGGATTATTGCCTCTCTGGTTAATGGATCAATTCTGACTGTTATTCAATGGAACGTAATCTCACATGGACTGTTACTTACCTGGTTCGCCAGCTTGGTTCTGCTCAACGGGGTATGGGCCCTGCTCTGGTATCAATTTAGCCACGCATCTCGACATCCGCAGGACTCCCATCGCTGGGGGCGTAGTTTTCTAGGCGGGACCCTTGCCTCCGGCATTCTTTGGGGGGCAACCGGTGTCGTACTCTTTCCCGAAAGTTCTATTCCGCATCAGATTTTTTTGGCCTTTGTGTTAGGAGGCATGATTGCCGGTGCGACCGCTGTGTATGCGGCCTTACAAGGAGCTTTTCTGGCCTATGCTCTCCCGACCATTACCCCGCTTCTCGTTCGGTTCTTGGTCCTGGGTGATAAACAGCATATGGCCATGGGAGGTATGTGTCTCCTTTTTGTGACCATGATGTTTGTCACCTTACGACGCAACCATACTGTCACGTTGGCTTCAATGACCTTAAATCTTGAATTGGGAAAGGCCAATCAATCATTACAAAGCGAAATTCGTCAACGTGAACAGGCAGAGGTGGCTCTTCGGGAAAGCCGGGAACAGTTACATTCCATTGTGCAATCAACCGATGAGGGGATCATTTCATTGAATAGTCAGGGGAAGGTCATGCTGTGGAATACAGGAGCGGAAGCCTTGTTTGGCTTTTCGATGGAGGAGATGAGAGGTCAGACGTTAGAGTGCATTATTCCCGAACGGTTTCGTCTGGCTCATCAACAGGGGATCTTGCGGGCATCGCGGGCGGGGAGAAAGACCGTTGAGGGAGAAATGTTTGAGCTGATGGGACTTCGACGGGACGGCAGCGAATTCCCTCTTGAGCTGTCTTTAGGGTATTGGCACAAGCACGGAGAGATCTTTTTTACGGGTATTGTCCGGGATATCACGGCACGCAAGGAGGCAGGACGGGCCCTCCAGCATAGAGAGCGGGAACTCGAGCAGAGCCAGGAAGAGCTTCGGGCTCTTGGTGCACAGCTCATTTCCGCTCAGGAGGATGAGCGACGCCGTCTCTCTCGTGAATTGCACGATGATATGAATCAACGCTTAGCCATGGTCTCGCTCGAGATTGATTCTATTCAGAGGTCTCTGCCGGAGTCGGATCCGATGCAAAAGCCTCTTCAACACCTGAATGATCAAGTGTCTGCGCTTTCCGATAGCGTTCTGCATCTGGCCTATCAGCTTCATCCTTCGATTTTGGATGACCTGGGTTTAGTCGTGGCACTCCAGTCCTCAATTAAAGAATTTTCCCAATGGGAGAACATTGCGGTCATGTTTCAGCACCGTGATGTCCCTCAGCTCCTGCCTCAGGATATTGCGTCGTGTGTGTATCGGGTGACGCAGGAATGTTTACGAAATGTGGCGAAGCATGCGCAGGCGTCTCAAGTGTCTGTGGAGGTGAGAGGGGTAGAGGGTGGCCTCCAGCTCGTCATTACGGATAACGGTATAGGATTCATCCCTGAGTCCGGCTTGCGAGGCACTCGCGGGTTAGGGCTCATTGGAATGAAAGAACGAATTCGTGTGGTGCGAGGCACATTTGAGGTCAAAGCCTCACAGGGCAAAGGCACCACTGTTACTGCCTGGATTCCTCTCTCCACAACAAGTTAACTCCAATTGAGAAATTTGGTCTTTCTTTCCAACAAATCTCTCCCTCCATTCAAGCCTATCCTTATATGTCTGAAATCTTTTGGCAAACAATATTCATCTTTACTCCTGTGAAAGAAGCGACAGCAAGGGTTGTGCTCAAAGGGTAAAACACTCAGGACTGAGGGTTTTTCAGAGAATATTGAAAATGGATAACCTCTCCGATGTGGCATTTCGCGCCATTGCCTCAAATGTGGGAATTATGATTGTTGGGTAGGATTTCTAAGAGATTTTACGAAAAAATCCTAAGTCTGGGATTCTAGCAGGGATTTTCAAGAAATCACGTTGCGGGAGGAAAGGTGTGACGTTGCCCATGTTGCCGGGCATTCCCATTGCAGTTGGTTTGTCCTAGAGAAGAACGCCAGGCCCGGCTTTGGTTCACAAAACCTTTTGGGTATCTTCTGACGCAATTTTCCGGTTACCTATGACTGGAACACCTCAAGATAGAGAGCCTCATGTCCTCATCATGGATGATTCCATCATTCGTTGTGAAGGATCATGGATCATACCGCATCTCACAATGCTGAATACGGTACTGACGGACATCCAGTGGCCACTGGTGAGAGATCTGGTTTGGGATGTGGTGAATATTCGGGCCATGGATACGGGTGGGGCGATTGTGCTCTATCGGACGATTATGGAGCTTCGTGCCAAAGGATATCAAGTCTCGCTTAAAGGCCTCCGTCCCGAGTTTGAGGAACTGGTGCAATTAATCGCAAGCCATTGGGATCGAGTCCATCCTGCATTGCCTGGGAAAGAGCCTAAGCAGGAAACCTTCCAATGGTGGGTGTCCCGGCATACCGGTCTTATGGTGAAAGCTCTCGCGTTTGTCGGAGAAGCGACAGTTCATATCTTCCGTTCACTCCGTCGACCTTCATTAATCCGGTGGAGGGCGTTGTTTCACAGCCTGGACCGGGATGGATATCATGCGTTGCCGATAACCGGATTACTCGCCTTTCTCATGGGAGTGGTGATTGCGTATCAGGGTGCCGAACAATTGCGTCAGTTTGGAGCCAATATTTTTGTGGTGGATCTCGTCGGCATCTCATTGTTTCGTGAAATTTCTCCCTTGATCGTGGCTATTCTGATTGCCGGGCGTTCGGGATCAGCCTATGCCGCTCAGATTGGAACAATGAAGGTGACGGAAGAGTTGGATGCCGTCAGGACCCTGGGACTTTCGCCCATGCAATTGCTGGTACTTCCGCGGGTCTTTGCGCTTGTCCTCGCGGTTCCCCTTTTGACGGTGTATGCGGATATTCTGGGAGTCATTGGAGGGGCATTGGTTGCCTCCAGTCAGCTGAATGTCAGCGGAGTGGAGTTTGTAGGTCGATTCGAAGAGTCCGTAGCGCTCCGGCACTTTTTCATCGGGATTGGGAAAGCCCCGTGTTTTGCCGTTATCATTGCCATGGTCGGCTGTTATCAGGGGTTTCAGATCCGGGGTAATGTCGATGATGTGGGAAAGAGAACCACGATTGGCGTGGTCCAAAGTATTTTTCTGGTTATCGTGTTCGATGCGGTATGCAGCATTGTCTTTAGTTGGTGGAATATTTAACGATGGCTTCAGGCACTATTCATACTTCAGATCCTGTCATTGAAGTGAGCCACGTGTGTACCCGATTTGGTGACGCCGTTGTCCATGAGGACGTCAATTTAACGATTATGCCGGGAGAGATATTTGCCATCGCCGGTGGCAATGGTTCAGGGAAATCCACACTCCTCCGGGAAATCATTGGATTACATACACCGGTGGAGGGAGCGATTCGCCTCTTCGGACATAACGTGTCAGGGTTGGGAGAGCGGGGCGCTCACAATGTGTACCGTCGATTGGGGGTCATGTTTCAGCAGGGCGGTTTATTCAGTTCGCTGACGCTGGCCGAAAATGTGGCCGTGCCGCTAAGAGAGCACACCGATGTTTCAGCGGAATTGATCCGCGATATTGTGGCCATGAAAATATCCACGGTCGAATTGCCCAGGGACAGTGCCGATAAATTCCCCAGTGAATTAAGTGGGGGTATGCGGAGACGAGCGGCGTTGGCACGGGCGATTGTCATGGATCCGGAGCTCCTGTTTTTAGATGAACCCACTGCCGGTTTGGATCCCATCATTGCGGCGGGATTTGATGCCTTGGTCCTGCAACTGAAAGCGGTACTAGGATTAACGGTGGTTATGGTCACGCATGACCTTGATTCTCTCTGGCGCATCGCCGATCGGGTTGCCGTGCTCGGGAACGGCACCATCCTGGGGGTAGGCACGATGCACGAACTGGCGAAATCAAGCGACCCCCTCATTCATGAATATTTCCATGGTCCCCGGGGGAGGTCGGCCCAGAGTCAATATGAGGTTTCATGATGGAGCCGCGAGGGAATTACGTCATTGTCGGAGTGTTCGTCTTTGTGCTGGGTGCGATTGCGGTGGGAATGGTGTTGTGGTTGGGGAAATCAGATTACCGCGGTGTGTACGACCAGTACCATGCCTACATGCGTCAATCCGTATCCGGGTTAAGCGTCGACTCGACGGTAAAGTATCGTGGGGTGAATGTGGGGCGTGTGAAGGAGATTGCGTTGAATCCGGATAATGCCGAGGAGGTGCGTTTGACGCTTGATATTCTTCGGGGCACGCCTATCAAGACCGATACGGTGGCGACGTTGGAAACGCAAGGATTAACCGGATTGGCGACGATGAATTTGGAAGGAGGAAGCCGCGAGGCTCCGAGATTGGAACCCGAGCCGGGTCAAGAATATCCGGTCATTCAGACGAAACCCTCGCTCTTCTTTCGTTTGGATATGGCCATTTCGCGTCTCCTCTCAGAGCAGGGGCTTTCCAAGCTTTTGAGTAGCCTGCATGGGTTGAGTGAAAACACTGCGGCTTTCATGAATGAGGAAAACCGGGTAAAGATGGAAGGCATTCTGAATGATCTTGCCAGGGTGTCTCACACATTGAGTAGGCAACAGGAAGCCATCGTCCTGGGCATTGACCGGGCGACTGAAGCTGCCGAAAATCTGGCCATCCTGACCTCCACGGTGAACCAGGACATGCCAAGGCTGGTCGCGCGAATTCACCAGAGTGTGACAGCGGTCAAGACGGTGGCGGAAGAATTGGCCCGAACCGGTAAAACAGTGGAATCCATCGTTGAGGAAACCCAGCCGGAGATTCAGCAATTCACGCGTCAAACATTGGGTGAAACCGGGCTATTAGTCATCGAACTCCGGCAGCTGACAAATACGTTGCAACGAGTGGCTCATCAAATCGAGCAGGAACCGGATTCACTGATTTATGGTCGACCCTCTCAACCCAGAGGACCCGGTGAGTAATGACATGAAAGTCATGTTCCTACTGGCGGCAATATGTCTTTCGACCGCACTTTCCGCTTGTGCACTCTCTCGAGGGACGGATGAGCCGATGCGGTCGTATGTCCTGGAAATTGGGGAAGGTGGGGAAGAGCGGGGAACGGATAGATCCCGTCCATCGAATTTGCCGAGTCTGCTGGTTTCACTCCCTCAGCCTGCGTCGGGCTATGAATCGCAACGAATGGCCTATGAACAGGTTCCCTATGAAATTCGCTATTTTGCCACCAGCCAATGGGTGGATTCCCCCGCCCGAATGCTGGCCCCGTTAATCATGAATGCACTTGAAGGCAGTGGGGAATGGGGTGCGGTGATTCAACTGCCTTCCGGGCTTCGAGGGGACTATCGCTTGGACCTCTCCCAGGTGGCGTTGGTTCAGGAATTCACGCAACAGGCGAGTCGAATTCGCTTAAGCCTGCGGGCACAATTGACGACGGTGTTGGCACCTCGTGTCATCGGAACGCGGAGTTTTGAATTTTATGAAGCGGCACCCAGCGAAGATGCCTATGGTGGCGTGCAAGCTGCCCAAAAAGTTGTTGGGAAGTTGGTGGTTGAGCTACAGCACTGGTTGCAGGGGTGTCTGCACACCGGGCAACCATCGAACTGAAGAGTCATTTTTCTTCCGCAGGGACGGAGGGAGGCTGAACATGGTTTCTGAACATCTACGATTGTGTAGTGCCTGTCACGGGATAATCGGAATGGGGGATGGAGGTGGGCTTTTTAATCCGCCACCCGCAGATTTGAAAGCTCCGGCAACTCAGGAAAAAACGAATGAGGGACTCTTGGACACGATCCGGAACGGACATCCCAACACGGCCATGGGAAAGTGGGAATATGCCTTATCGGAGGAGGAAATGAAAGAAGTCCTGGCGTATATCAGAACGTTCGGGGGAGCAAAATAGTCGTGTGATCAACTTAGAAAAGAAGTTCGTAGTTCTCAATTGGATTGCTGGCCATGTTTCAGGCGCTTGCTTTTTTTTATTATGTCCATTATTCTGGACATATGGAAATAAATGATGCTCTTCTCGCTTTTACGGCTTTGTCCCAGGATACGCGGCTACGTGTCTTTCGTCTGCTGGTGGAATATGGTACGGAAGGGGCACCCGCCGGGACGCTGAGCGAGGCCTTGGCCATTCCCCATAACACTTTATCTTTTCACCTCTCGCATATGAGCAACGCGGGGCTGGTCCTTTCTCAGCGAAAAGGCCGGTCCATCATCTACAGCGCCAACTTTGAATTTTTCACCGACCTGATTCGCTATATGGTCAAAGACTGTTGCCGCAAAGATATGGCCAGTATCCGGGATAATAAAAAAAAGAAGTGCAGCATTATCGAACTCTCGAATTGTTGCTCACCCACTCACAAGGAGGCATATCCATGAAGCGTCTTCATATTCATATCGGAGTCGAGCAGTTGGAAGAAGCCATCGGGTTTTACAGCAAGTTGTTCGGGGCCGAACCGGTTAAAACTAAACCGGACTATGCCAAATGGATGCTCGAAGATCCCCGCGTTAACCTGGCTATCTCTACGAGGACATCCACGAAAGGCGTGGATCACCTGGGCATTCAGGTCGAGGAGGGGCAGGAGTTGGCGGACATTCGGCAACGGCTTAAAGGCGGGGATCTCCCGGTGGGGGAAGAAGGGGAGACTCTTTGCTGTTATGCCAAATCGGATAAATCCTGGGTAGTGGATCCTGCCGGAGTCCCGTGGGAAGCCTACCGCACGATGGAAGACGCGGAAATCTTTTCAACCCATTCGGCGGACAGGGAACCCGCCTGTTGCGCACCGGCGGTCTCTGCGAGTGCCGAGACGAACATACCGGTAGAGGAATCCAGCGGTTGTTGTAGCTAATGTCTGTTGAGCCAAAAAAAATCCTGGTTCTCTGCACAGGTAATTCGTGCCGCTCCATCATGGCCGAAGCCCTTATTAACCATATGGGCCAAGGACGATTCCGGGCGTGGAGTGCAGGCAGTCATCCGGCCAAATACGTCCATCCGGGTTCCATCTCGACCTTGAAGCGGCATGGAATTGATCCGGGCAAGCCATACAGCAAATCGTGGGATGATATGATTTCACAGTCTTTTGACCTGGTCATCACGGTCTGCGATCAAGCGGCCGGAGAAGCCTGCCCGATCTTTTCAGGTCACCCGCGTAAGCAGCATTGGAGTATTCCTGATCCGGGCAGAGTGATAGGTACGAAAGAAGAGATTAACGCTGCCTTTGACCAGGCCTTTTTCCTGCTCAAGTCAAGGATCGAAGAGGTATTGTCATGACCCCGTCCACCCTACGCCGTTTATCATTTCTCGACCGTTATCTCACGGGGTGGATCCTCCTGGCCATGGCGGCCGGCGTCACGATCGGCTCGGTTTTCACCGAGGTCCCGGCATTGGTGAACAACCTTTCGCTTGGAACTACCAACATCCCTATCGCCATTGGCCTCATGCTCATGATGTATCCCCCCCTTGCTCGTGTGAAGTATGAAGAGCTGCCCTTGATCTTTCATGATTGGAAAATTCTCCTCCTGTCACTCGTTCAAAACTGGGTCATCGGCCCCTTGCTCATGTTTGGCCTGGCCGTCATGTTTCTCCACGATTCGCCGGAATATCTGACCGGGCTCATCCTCATTGGACTGGCGCGCTGTATTGCCATGGTGCTGGTCTGGAATCAACTGGCTGAAGGCGACAATCAATATGTGGCAGCCCTGGTGGCCTTCAACAGCCTCTTTCAATTGATCTTCTTCAGTGGATTGGCCTGGTTCTATTTGGACATTCTGCCGGGGGTATTAGGGCTGGCTGTGGAAGTCGTCGACGTCAGTTTTCAGACGATTGCCGAAAGTGTCTTCATCTATCTGGGTATTCCCTTTGTGTTCGGGTTCCTCTCCCGCTGGATCGGGATCAGGCAAAAAGGCCGCGAGTGGTATGAACAGGGATTTCTCCCGACAATTGCTCCTCTCACGCTAATGGCATTGCTGTTCACTATCTTTGCCATGTTTACGCTCAAGGGCGGCATGGTGCTCAGGCTGCCCGGAGACGTGGTTCGCATTGCCCTCCCACTCATTCTCTACTTCGTCATCATGTTTCTTGTCAGCTTTAGTATGGGCAAGCTCATCGGGGCCGAATATGGCAAAACCACGGCCACCTCCTTCACGGCAGCCAGCAATAATTTTGAACTGGCCATCGCCGTGGCCATCGCGGCATTCGGCCTGGGATCGTCCGTCGCGTTTGCCACCGTCATCGGACCTTTAGTTGAAGTACCGGTACTCTTAGCTCTCGTCCATGTCGCGCTCTGGTTAAAACAGAAATGGTTTGTTAAAGACCCGGCATCCGTTCTCCTTACCTGACCATCAAGTCCATACGGCCTGCCCGTTCATTCGTTGATTGCCTAATAATTTCAGACATGCCAACATATGCACATGAAGACTCTGGAACGCGTCATCGAGGATAATACAATGAGGGGGACCATGGTGGATCGTCTACACCAAATAAGCACCGTCATCATTGGGCTGATCATCCCACTGGTTTTTTCCGGATGCACCAATCATCCCACGAAAGCCGAAGCCGCCTCTCTCAAACCGGTGGAGATTAAAGAATGGCAGGTGCCTTGGGACCAGACGAGACCGCGTGATCCGTATGTGGATCAACAGCAACGCGTGTGGTTCGTAGGGCAGGGAGGTGATTATATTGCCGTGCTGGACCCTGAGCTCGGGCAGTTTCACCAATTTAAACTGGATCCCGGGACCGGTCCGCACAATCTGATTGTGGATAAGGAAGGTCAGGTCTGGTATGCGGGCAATCGCGCCGCCCACATCGGGAAACTAGATCCGTCCACCGGCAAGATCATTAAATATCCCATGCCCGATCCAAAAGCCCACGATCCGCATACTCTGGTGTTTGGCCATGATCGGGACATCTGGTTTACGGTACAACAGGGGAATTTCGTAGGGCATTTCGATATGGCCACCGGAACGATTCAACTCATGCCCCTCCCAACCGCACAAGCTCGCCCCTATGGCATGGTCCTGGATCCCACCCACTCCCCATGGTTTACTGAGTTTGGTACCAATAAGTTGGGGACGGTAGATCGGGCGACAATGACCGTTCAAGAATTTGCGCTCTCACGGACCGAAACACGACCACGACGACTGGTGGTGACCTCGGACGGGGTCATTTGGTATGTGGATTATGCCGAAGGGTATCTTGGATCCTACAACGCCAAAACAGGCGACATTCAGGAATGGCTGGCGCCGGGAGAAACTGATGCCAAACCATACGGGATGACCGTCGATGATCAGGACCGGGTGTGGTTTGTGGAAACCGGCTCGCATCCTAATCGCCTCGTCGGGTTCGATACACGAACCCACACGTTCATAAGTCTGACGGATATTCCCAGCGGCGGTGGAAGCATCCGACATATGGTCTATCACCAACCAACCAAAACCATTTGGTTCGGCACGGATGCCAACACCATCGGTCGCGCCAGAATGCCCTAGAATCTCCTCCTTGGCCCTTCTGTCATTTCGACCAGAGGGAGAAATCCTTTTTTCTATGGCACATACCTACTATGTCTATGTTCTGACCAATTGGACCAACAATCTCATGTATGTAGGAAGGACCAACGACTTAGAACGCAGACTGTTCGAACATAAGAAGAAGCTTGTGAAAGGGTTTACCCAAAAATACAACATAAACAAACTCGTGTATTTTGAAGAATCTCAAAAAGTGAATGCAGCCATCATGCGAGAAAAAGAAATTAAAAAATGGAGGAGAGAGAAAAAGGACTCCTTAGTAAACGGCGGAAATCCACAATGGAGGGATTTAAGTCTCGAATTTCAGGATTCCTCACTTCGTTCGGAATGACAATCTTGAGTGTGAATTCAAATCATGAAGAACCATGCCTATTATTCCTTCTTGTCTTATTCTTTTTTGAACAAAAATGATAAGGTGAAACAGCATCATTAAAAAAGCAATGAAGGGCAACCGCATTAAATAAGGAGTCTTCATGTTCATGAAGCGATATTCGTCGAAATATGCGCCGGGACGATCCTGTCTCCGGTACTTTCTCATCGCCATCTTCGTCATGGCACTTCCACAGTTAAGCCTTGGCGAGATGGGCGACGCTTCGGCTTCATCGGAGGGGAGTGCGGCTTTAGGTCAATTGGGAAGCATTGAATTTCCCGCATCAGGGTCCAGGGAAGCCCATCCCCATTTCCTAAGGGGTGTCGCGGCCCTGCATTCGTTCTGGTACGAAGAAGCCATCGAGGCTTTTCGTCGAGCGACCACGATTGATCCAAATTTTGTGATGGGATATTGGGGTGAAGCGATGGCGAATAACCATCCCGTCTGGCAGGAAGAAAATGTTGAGTCGGCACGGGCGGCGCTGGGAAAAGTATCCGATTCGGCGCCGGCAACGGTTAGAGAGCGTCAGTATCTCCAGGCCGTGAACACGTTATTTGGGGGGGGAGACAAGTTTGCCCGTGATCAGGGGTATGCGGCGCGCATGGAAAACCTTGCCAGCGAGTATCCCGAAGATCTGGAAGCCACCTGCTTGTATGCTCTGTCCCTGCTCGGGTTAGCCGTCCACTATGATGAGAAGCCGTATCTTCAGGAGAAATATCGCGTCCAGGCAGGTGCCTTGGCCTTAGGGGTGTATGGAGTGAATCCCAATCATCCGTGCGCCGCGCATTACACCATTCATGCCTTTGACGATCCCATCCACGCCATCCTGGCCCTTCCTCAAGCCCGTCGCTATGCCCAGATCGCTCCCGAAGCGCATCATGCGCAACATATGCCCGCCCACATATTTGTTCAACTGGGCATGTGGGAC
Source organism: Candidatus Nitrospira allomarina (assembly GCF_032050975.1). Taxonomy (NCBI): domain Bacteria; kingdom Pseudomonadati; phylum Nitrospirota; class Nitrospiria; order Nitrospirales; family Nitrospiraceae; genus Nitrospira; species Candidatus Nitrospira allomarina. The sequence continues at coordinate 2,275,501 of NZ_CP116967.1, forward strand.
CATGCAGCGGCCTCCAACAAAAACGGTTGGAAAATTTCACAGGCATGGGTCAAGGACAAGCAGTTACCATTATCCCTTCAGGATTATCACAGCCTGTACTGGTTGCAGTATGCCTACCTCCAACAAGGCCGATACAACGCCGCTGCCGCCCTGATATTGGAGAAGCAACAGGATATGGCGCAATCGTCATCCGGCGAACAGACACCGGTCCTTGGCTATGACCGGAAGGTCAGCCGGAATTACGATCAGATGGTGGCCGCCTTTATTATAGAAACCGAACGATGGGAGCTCGCGGACCAAGCCTGGAATGTGAATGACCACCGCTTTGGCAATGAGTCCCCATCCATGTCCGTCTATATCCGGGAATTCGCGCAGAGCATGGCCACACTGCGGAATCAACCAATCGCTTACCAGGTACATCCCGGGTTAAATCCTCCGGTCCCGGAACCTTCCACGGAATCGTCTGATCCAATCAATTCACAAATCTGGAAATTGCAAAACGCAGGGTTGAAGCATCTCATCAACGGCGACCACTCAGATGTCATTCGTATGCTTGATCGCGCCACCGCCCTGGAAGAATCCCTCCCGCCTCCTTCCGGCCCGCCTGATCTCATCAAACCCTCACATGAACTGTATGGCGAGTTACTGTTGGGCATCGACCGGCCGAAAGAAGCGCAACAACAATTTGAACAATCACTGTTAAGGCATCCCAAGCGGGCACGTTCACTTCTAGGTCTGGCACGGGCGGCAGCACAAATGGGCCATATACAAGCGACTCGTCAAGCCTATAGCAATTTTCTAGACATATGGAATCAGGCCGATTCGGATCTCCCCGAGGTGAATGAAGCAAAACAGTTCATTCAGCAAGCGGTCCAGCAATAACTCTCGGATGGGTCTTCTCCGGCATTCGCAATCGGGAATGCATCGTCTCTCTCTGACTCATTCCCGCTAGCTTCTGACGGAAATGTATTTAGTTATCAAAGAATTGAGGACATGAAAATGGCGACTGCTCTGAGAATGTGCCCTGGGACACTAGCCTGCTGGCCCCCTCGGGCACTGCCTGTGGAAGATGGTCGATGGGTCCTTAAGAGTGATAGCCAGGAATGATTGGGATTGTCATCGCTTTGTACTTTGGATTGAGGTATGATTCTTTATGGTGACGAACCGACTTTCTCTCGTATTCTCTTTCCTGTGTGGAATCTTTCTTATCGGGTGCACTTCTCTCCCCGCATCATCTGTCCAACCTGAGTCGCCGGAAGTTCTGCTGGTCAATATCACTCCGTTAGACGCCACGATGTTTGAACAACGCTTGCAAGTCGACTTGCGTGTTCGGAATCCCAATGATTTTGACCTAGAGGTTACCGGCCTCGATTTCACCCTGCATCTTAATGATCAACGACTTGCCCGAGGTCTGACGAATAAGGCCTCGATTCTTCCGAGACTGGGGGATGCCGTCATTTCCGTGGAGACCACGACCTCCACACTCGATGTCATACGCCAACTCCTTCAACTCTCACAACGGCAGGAAGTCTCCTACCAGGTCCACGGCGTCCTCTATAGCCAAGGTGCCCGTTTACCCTTTGAAAATAAGGGAGTGTTGCTGGACACCAACGAAATTTCCGGCTCATCTCCAGGTTCCTGAAGGAGCACCTGGTCCCTTCATTAGAGGTATTTCTCCTCCAGAGTTTTTATAAGCCAGCCTATTCCCCCCCAATTTAAAAAGTTCAACATCAGTTATTGATGTGGGACTCGAATTTTCCTGACCCCTCTGAGCCAAGAGGAAAACACAATTTTTGCCCATAATTGCTTGTGGTCTTCCTCCTCGGGCACAATCTCTTGTGATTGGAATGACATTTATCCCAAGTCAGGGAAAGGAAATAATCCATATGAGTCTGTTTGTTGACCGGATGATACGCGCGGCTAAACTCGATGTTCGCCTTTATGAAGAGGTGGAAGCGGATAGGCGTTCGATGGGCCAGGCGATGGGAGTTGTGGTGTTATCCAGCCTGGCTGGTGGTATCGGATTTATGCAAGAGGCCCGTTTGATGGGGCTGGTCATTGGAACAGTCGGGTCCCTGCTCGGATGGTATGTCTGGGCGCTCATGACTTACCTTATTGGGACGAAACTTCTTCCTGAACCGCAAACCCGCGCGGATCATGGTGAACTCTTACGGACGATCGGCTTTTCGAGTGCTCCTGGCCTCATTCGAGTGTTCGGCATTATCCCGGGTCTGAGCGGGTTTGTGAATCTTCTTGCCGGTGTTTGGATGCTCGTGGCCATGGTCATTGCGGTGCGCCAAGCCTTGGATTATCAGAGCACCTACCGCGCCATTGGGGTGTGTCTTATCGGCTGGATTATTCAGGCTATCCTGCTCGCGCTGCTGGTGACTACGATGGGCGGGGTGCCTGAACTCATGCTGGAGCAACCGTGACTTCTCCCAACAGATTTTTTGAAAATGATCGGCCCTCCCGAGGTGTGTGATGCCATGCGCTTGGTCCCGTACGAAGTCACCGCAAGCCACGTGGCGATTTTACATAGCCGCACTCGCCGGCATGACACTCTGGCTGGGATGTGCTTCGTCGCCATCCGGAATGGCTCCGGTTTCCTGTGAAGTCTCTCGCCTGCAGACGGCCGATCTTCCTGAGCGGGGAATCTCCGCTCACCGCGGGGGGCAGTTGGGATGTCCGGTGAACACGAACGGTGCGTTTCAGCGGGCCATCTGCCTTGGCGTTCACCAGATTGAACTGGATGTGCGATCGACTGCGGATGCCGTACTTGTTGTTTCACATGATGATCGCGTGACAGACGAGCAGGGGTGAACCCTGCGCATTTCCGAGTCGACTCTCGCCCAAGTCCAAAGCCTGCAGCTCGGGCCGTGTCCAGGCGAGGAGGCCGGACAGCGTATTCCCACATTTGAAGAGGCTCTTGCCATTATGCCGCACAATATCTGGATCAATGTGGATATCAAACAGAACAATCCTCTGGTCGGGAGGCTCGTTGCCGAGACGGTCGCCAAAGCCCAACGCTTCAATCAGATTATCTTCGGCGCGCGTGAGGGTACCGCTCCGGCCGTGCGCCGCGTGGCAGGAAAGGCCGAAGAAGAGAGCTGGGTCGCCAACATGAGCCGGGAGATCTTTCGCTCCCAGTACGTTGACACCACTATTAATTCCTGTGATGAGTTCATCCAGCTGTCCTTTTTGCGTGGGCGGCCAAGCGTCGAGACCATGGAGCAACTGAATCAGGCAGGAATCCGTGTGAACTATTCGTGGCTCGGAGATGAAGACGAGGGGGAGCTCAGGCAAGATCTGGGGGAACTGTTCGCCCGTGGAGTGGACTTTGTCTTGGTCGACCATGTCGGGCAGGCCTTGAAAGGGGCGTGCGCTCTGGGAATCACTCCTGTGGTTCCGCACTGGAATGGCACTGCTCCCTTCACCTGCCGCGAGCCTCCTCGCTTCGCACCCGAACGATGATTATTCCTCTTCTTACTGTGGATCATTCCATTCACGTTCTTCTATGGTTACTTCAACTTCTTATTCACCTGACAGCAGATGGAACATAATGAATCAAACAACCAGATTTGAAATACCCGGAACAGATTCTAAACGCATTGTCGGTGACCGCATTTCCGGCCAGGAACGACAATTACTTTTTGTGACCGGTTTTCTATCCAAGCGGTGGGGCAATAAAAGCAAGGCTCTGGCCGGTTTGTGTAAGGAGCGAGGCTGGGGCTTTTGCTGTTTTGATTTTCGTGGTAATGGCGAATCAGAGGGCGCCTTCGCCGACTATACGTTGTTGGACTGGCTTGCGGACGCGCGAAGCGTGACAACAATGCTGGCCGATGGTCCGCCTGTGACCATTATCGGATCATCGTTAGGTGGCTGGCTGGCATGGCTTCTGGGACAGGAATTTCCTCACGTGCAACAATTGGTGCTCCTGGCTCCGGCATTTAATATGATGGGAAAACGCGCGCAGGATATTGCTCCTGAACGACGCCAACGGTGGCAGGAGACCGGATGGATGCCGTGGGACGACGACGCCTTGCATAAGGACTTTCCGCTCTCGTGGAAATGGGTGGAAGAAAGCGAAGCGTTATGGGCCAGGCGAATAGATTCACCCAAAAGGGTGTCCACGCGCATTGTGCATGGACTTCAGGACGTCGTAATCCTTCCGAAAGGAAGCTGGCAATTTACCGAACACCTGCTCACACAAGATCCTCAACATCCGATCGAGCTGCTTTTGAAAACCGGGGATCATCGGTTTAGCAGCCCCGCTAATCTTCAGACATTCCTGGAGGTTGCTCAACAGCTTCAGTAAGAAACCGGACCATGTTTTTTTTAACATCAGAGATTGTCGGCCACCTCCTTTCACCGCTATTGCTTCAGCCGGAATTTTTAAACCCAGGAAAGGAATAATCACCATGACTGCACCGAGCCATCCTCATGCCATTACCATTACGCCCAATCCGAATCGGGTCAAAGTGACCTTTAACGGGACGGTCATTGCGGATACCAGGCGAGCCCTGACATTGCGGGAGGGACCTGTGCCACCGGCTCACTATCTTCCGCGTGAAGATGTGACGATGTCCTGCCTTCGCCCCACGACTCATTCCACGCACTGCCCTTTTAAGGGGGACGCGTCGTATTTCAGCGTAAGCGTGGAGGGCAAAACCGCCGAGAATGCGGTCTGGACGTATGAGACTCCCTTAGCTTCCGTGGCCGACATCAAGAATTACGTGGCTTTTTATCCCGAAAAGATGGATGCCATTGAGGAGCTTCCTTCCGCGTCATGATATTTAAGGATGGAACCATTCAATTCGGTTTTTGGCCCATGATGACATCATGGGCCAAGAAGTCGCCCGTGAACCTTTTCAGGTAATCAGAGCATGGCTGTTTTTTATTGCCTCTTTCAATTAGGATAGATGTATCTCGTCTCTAGGACAAACATTTTCATCATTATTCACTTTTTCCCGGGGAGGTATATTATGCCGATCTATGTGAGTTTAGTGAATTTTACCCATGACGGGCTGATGACCATGAAGGCTAAGGGTGTGCAGCGGTCGGACATGGTAAAGAAAAATGTCGAATCCTTGGGTGGGAAGATGCTACACGCCTTTTATTGCCTGGGGGAATATGATGTGGTGGCCATTTTAGAATTTCCCAATAATCGCGCGGCCATGAAGGCCGGTGTGCTCAATGCCTCCATGGGACATATTCGCATTAAGACGATGCCGGCCGTATCCCGCGATGAGTGGAAATCGGTCCTGAGTGAAACGTGGGGCAAACCCAAAAAGAAGAAGCGAGGGTGACCTGCTCTTCAAGTCATTTGGCATCGGGCCGGGCAATGCGTGATTTTTCCGGTCTCTAAGGGTGAGGCCTAGATTGTCTTCCCTTGCGTATCCATTTCATGGCATGCTCGTGGTTGTGCAGCTAGGCCATTTCCCCTCATAATCTTTCATCAGGCCTTTGGAGCATAATTGTCGGTGATCACCGTTGACGAACAGATTCATCCTGTCGGGAGGTATCTTTATGGGGCCAACGAAAGCTGTCGTAAAAGACTGTGGGATCTATGATGCGAAAACCGGGAATTTGATTAAGGATGGGTTTCCTACCCCTGAGTCGATCCAGGATTATGCTGCTCATCATTATCTCGTGCTCCCTGTGGTCAATAAAGACTGTCAACCATGGTTGCTCGATGGCCAACCGATTTTTTGCCTACGTGGCACCCGCTATGAAAACCTCAAGGACGAAGTGTTGCATCTGGCACGATGTCCGGACTGTGGCGGTATGGGGATCCGGGATGATGAACCGGTCGTCGAATCCGATTGTATCCGGTGCGTGTCCTGCGGCCATGAGTTTGATACCCGCTTGGAGATGATGGAAAGTTGAGCGAGGTGTTCGTCCGCGATCCTGTATGAATTTTTCTTCTGATTCGCCTGGGACGATCATGTTGAATAGCGATTTTCATGAAGGCCACAGGAGACCTCCTCGTCTCAGACAATCTGCCTTTGGCTTGATGAGACTCCGGTCTGTCCAATTCTGTCATGGTGCTAATTCCCTCCGAACGTGCATTCAGCCATGCCCTCCCCATGTTCTTTTGGATATGTCTCACACTGATCTTTGGTGGAATGCCAGTCCTCTCGGTAAATTAGCGGATATCCCGGATGTCGAGAGATATCTCCGCTCCATCCCATTGCCGGAGAAAAGATATGCCCAATGCGAAACGGGAAAAGCCCTGCTATTTGTGTAAGGAAGCAGGGTCGGAAAGTTTAAGTTATTTGGTGTGTATACAATGCTCCCGGCATTTTTGTCGTCTTCATGGTGACCCGCAAATGGATGAATGTATTAAATGCCTCGAAGGCAACGAAGAAACCTAGAGGGGGCTGTTGAAAAAAGCCGCCAGCGGCGTTCTCGGCATTTTTCCGTGCTCACGTACTGGAAGTACGCTCTGCGCGCAAAACAAAAGTTGTGCCCTTCGGGACAGGGCAGGCAATTTCCGGCCTTCCCTTCGACGTGACTCAGGGCAGGACTGGACGAACCCTTCGAAATGCTCAGGGCATGCTTTTTTGAACCCCCCCGAGGCCTCTAATATGCAACGTGCCTGTGGGTCAATATGCCCTTGGAAATTATTATTCAACACTCCCTAGAGGTGTGCTGAAAAGGTCAGTCTTCCAGGATTGAGTTCATGAGAGGCCAATTTCTCAGTAAAATAATCTTTGATTCATTTGTCATCCTGAGCCCATGGCGAAGGATCTGTGTCCAGGTTGAGGCCCCGCACGACTGAGGAATATTCTTCGTCTGCAGAAAAGCCGAAAATGCAATCTGACCTTAGAGGCGAGCGTCTCGAGTTTCCGGCGTCTCCAGGCTAATCCGGCCCAGCGTGCCATTGCGAAATTCCGTCAAGAGAATTTTCGCCGCTTTTTCCCGATCCAATTCTCCACCTTTGCCTTTCCGCAAACAACCGCGTTTTGTGGCAATGGCTTCGAGCACGCCCGTGCTATCCAGACCCTCTGTGAGAAAGCCGTAGCGTTTCGTCAGCAAAGTAGGGTAGCGCGAGAGAAGGATGGTGGCCAGAAACTCGGCAATTTCTTCCTCGACCATCACCTTGGCGGTGACTGCGTGGATAGTCGCGAGCAGGAGTCCCACGACAGGATGTTCGATTTTTGGCCACAAGAGGCCGGGTGAGTCAATGAGCGTCATGTGGTCGTTCAAAGTGTGGCGTTGCTGGACTTTCGTCACGGCGGGTTCGTTGCCGACTTTTGCGAGGCGGCGTTTGAGCAGGCTATTCATGAGCGTGGATTTTCCCACATTGGGGATGCCCATGATCAGCATGCGAAGCGGCTTGCTGGTGCTATGACGATGCGGGGCCAGGAGCTGACAGAGCCCGGGTACTTTGGCGGCCTGGCCGGCCTGGTGACAGGAGAGAGCGACGGCGTTGACGTCAGATTCCCGGTTGAATTCGTTCAACCAGGCTTGAGTGACGGCGGGGTCGGCAAGATCGGCTTTGTTGAGCACCTTCAGGCAAGGGCGCTGTCGGTGCAGCCGCAGTTCCGTGATCAACGGGTTGCTGCTGGCATCCGGCATGCGCGCATCCAGTATTTCGACCAGGACATCGATGGCTTCCATCGCTTTGGCCGCTTCCTTGCGCGCGACATTCATGTGGCCGGGAAACCATTGTATGGACATAGGGACGAGGCTTCCTGTAAAAATGACCTCAGAGCGGATAGATCTTATGGACCCATTGCATGACTTTATGGAGTTCAGATTCGGTCATGGCGGCGCGGGATTTCCGAAACTTCGAATAGACCGCCCGATTGACCGTACCATGTGACAGTTTCCGCGATTGCTCGTGCGCGCGGACATGTTGTTCAATTTTTTTCCGCAATCGATCTAATCGTTCTTTCGGGGTCTCCTGGTGCATTTCTGTTTGGCCCTGTGTCGCCAGGTTCGCCCACAACCCCTGGTTCCGCATTTCCAGGACGCCGGACCGTAGAGGTTGAATACTTGATTCCGCCCGCTCCGTCGGGAGAAGGCCCTGCGCATCAGGGTATGCTCCTTCTCCGAGGATTTGAGTCGATGAAGGGCTGTCGGCAATTGCGGTTGTGCGTTGGTCCAGAATGTATCCCAGACATTCCCGGAATGGCCGGTCGTCCGGAGCGTAAATGTAGGCCCGTTGCTCGGCATAAGGTCCCGCCAGCGGATCCATGCGGGTGGCTCGATGAACGACCTGTTCGATCCATGGCTTGGTCCGGATATGGGTCAAGCAGATAAGATGGGTAATGGCCGGCACATCTAAGCCTTCATAGGCCATGGCCACCGTAATCAGGCAATCCACGGCTCCGCTACCCTGTCGTTTAAACGCTTTGATGGCCTGATAGGCTGCAGTGGAATCCTCACTTGTGGCAATTCTGGCCGGCACACCTCGTTCCTGAAGCCAAGCCGTATACTTCTGCGCCTGCTCAATGTTCGCGGCCACCACCAGCAGCTTCGAGCGTGAATGGGTGGTGCGATGGACCTGCCAATCTTTCACGCCCGTGCTCAAGAGTTCCAGTGCCGCTTCCGTCTTCAACGCCGTCAGGAGTGCTGCTGCCGTCTGCTTCCCGGCATGCGCCAGGCTTTCGACGTGGTGCTCGGTTCCCTGAGCATCCAACCAGGTTGCCTGACAGTTCGCGTAATGGACGGTCAAATCAATACAGGCATGTTCCCGCAAAGCATCGGCTAGGGTGTAGTGGATGACGGCCCGGGATTCCGTGCTGTCCCAGTCAAGCCGGTTTCCTCGGTCGGTGGTCGAATACGGCAGAAAGGCTATCGGTGTGCCTTCACCACGTTCGAAGGTCCCGCTCATCAACACTCGCAGAACCGCCCGTTCATAGAGGGGCTGAATGGCCTCATGCCATAGTCCGCCCTCTTCGAGATGGTGCGGTTCATCCAGAACGAGGATATACCGCTTTCGGCGGAATTCTTTGGCGTTGATCTTGCGGGTATCGGCAGCCAGGGCCTGATAGGTCGTGACATAGGCCGCACATCCTCTCGTCGGATGTTCCTGGTTGGTGGTCATCATGGCCTCCAGCCGATGGCCTAAGAGAGCCCGGTGGCTGGGATCCTGGAAGCCTCGCGCTCCCTGGTCCTGTAAGACGCTACGCGGGACAATCCAGCATAGGGCGTCGGCAATGGCCGGAATCAAGCGGGACGCCAGTATCTGAGGCAGCAGGCTTTTGCCTCCACCGGGTGTGACAGCACAGACAATGTCTGTCAGTCTTCGCCCGCCTAGAATTTGGTCGCAGATGTCCGCTAATTCCTTCTGATGCCGCCGTAGCTTCATAATTATCCCTCGGCCATCTCCAATGGGGTCCTGGGATGCTCTGGGATTCGACGGGCTTTGTTCTTTTGGGATGGGGGAACTGGCGATTTCGAGCGATTACTCGCGCTAACGGGATCCTCAATGTTTCCGCATTGGAGGCAACGGTCCATGAGGACTAACTGACTGCTGCCCTCTCTATCATAAACGGACTCTTTCACAATCAGTCCACCGCATCGCTTACAGGCCATAAAGAACTTCCTTTCTTCAAAAAAAAGACATGTGTTGTGACAGGGTTGTGCCTCATGCTGTTCGAGTCCTTCCCTGAGATCTTCTCTGATCTGATGCCGGGCATTTCCGACGACTGAAGTCCGAAATCACTTCTCTTAAGAAACAGACGACCGGTACCAAAGTAACAGAGATGTACCGGAAGGTTTCTTGGTCCCCATTCCTCTTTGAAACATTGAGAAAATTGCAATTGATGATTGGGAAACGCACATGGAGAGCGAAGCGGTTTTCCCTCTCTTAGGGATCCAACTGTTCATGGCATGGACCCGGAAACCGGGGTCAGTGTCACGCTCTTTGCCGGCATGTGGCCATACTCATAAGGCCACCGTAGGGGAATTACCTGATCTGTACCAATTTCTGCCTTAGCCTTTCGTGAATATTCTTAAACAAGTAAGAACTTTTCCAAACAGGGAACATTTCAGGGTGAATAGACATACCCAAAATGTCGTCAATTTGCAATCGAATAATGACGCGCTGCCTTAAAAATTACGCGATCCGTAGGATCGCAATCCCAAATACATTCCGCAGAAGGTCTAAGATGTCTTTCGACGTGGGGGCTAGATTGTAAACCCATCTTCTACAGGAGGCCAAGACCCCTGGGAATTTTTTCCGCCCTCCATCCCGCAGAAGGAGTAGAAGTGTCAAAGCGTTGTGAAACATTGCCAGGAGGTTCAAACATGCGGTAGGCTCCCCCTCCCTGTTACGGATCAGCGTCCGCTCCCCTCGTCATTGCGAGATGCACGCCCTTCCTGACATCCATGTCAATTTCATGAAGATGGTCTAAGGCCACTCTTGGCCATGACGCACCGAAAACCTTGGCGCCGTATCTGTGTCTTCGGGATGTGGCTTGTGCGCGCGATGTTTTAAGATTCGTTGAGGAAATTGCCAATTAAGGAGACGATTGATGCCAAAAGCGAAACGAGAAAAGAATTGTTATGTGTGTGAGAATGCGGATTTAATTCGAATGAGTTTTATGACCTGCCGGCAATGCGCCCGTCATTTTTGTAGCCGTCATGGCGACCCAAAATTGGATGAATGTACCAATTGTCTTGAGGGTGATGAGGAAACCTAGACGATCGATCAATTTTTCGCATGGAGAGAGGTGTTGAGCTATGATGTGTTGATGCAGGAGGTATCGGGTCGAATCTGCTAACGGTCATCTTTGTATGCGGGTTTCCGAAATGAATTCTCCGCCCCTTGGTCTCTTCTCGTGACTGTGGTAATTGGGTTTCTCGGATCAACACAGATTGTGTTTAACAGTGGGAACATTTACAATGTCGGCGCCTACCACATTGAAAAGGCTCACGTGCATGGTTTTTTTGAGATCACCTTGATCTATGTGCCTGTGACAACATCTTGAAAGGACATTTCCCGAGTACGGCCAGGTTCCTGTAGGAAGCATCGCCATGGATTGTACTCTGCCGGATTTCCTTTCACTCCACTCCTGGGAGTCCTTCACTTCCAATTTTCCTCAAACGTTCGAATGTTTCTTGTCATCTTTTGCCGGACATATCGTCTGTGGAAAGTCTGTCGAGATGAGCCCGTACAAGCTCCCGACCGTAAGGGCCGGGTTTGTCCATGAGTGAAGAACATTTCCGGAATATCGTTGAGAGAGTGGGAATTTCCATCTGGGAGGAAGACTTCACTCGCGTCAAAGCGTTGATCGATGACCTTGCTAGAGAGGGGGTAAGAGATTTTCGTCGCTATTTTATTGAGCATCCGGATGTGGTGGAACGGGCAATCGGACTGGTCAGCATTCTCGATGTGAACTCTGCCATGGTCAGGATGTTTGCAGCGACAAGCCGTGTGGAGCTTTTGCAATCGCTTCACCAAATTTTTCTGCCTGAGACCCATGAAATGTTTCTAGAGGAAATGGTTAGCATTGCTGAACATCAACAGCTTTTTGAATCGGAAACGGTCCTGAAAACGCTGCGGGGTGACCGTCTCCATGTCTTGTTCACCATCACCTTCCCTCCTCCCGATCAATCGTTTGATCGCATCGTGGTAACCCTGACGGACATTACGAAACGCAAACGTGCGGAAGAGGCTCTGCGCGAAAGCGAGGAGCGTTACCGCTCGCTGACGGCGGCGATCACGTCTTTAGTCTGGACCACCGATGCCAGGGGCCGGTTCGTGACCCCTCAACCGGGGTGGGCTGCCTATACCGGCCAGTCCTGGGAACAATTGCGGGAATTCGGGTGGAATGAGGCTATTCATCCCGATGACCGGGAGACCATTCAACGGGTCTGGAATGCGGCCTGCATGTCCGAAACGTTCTTTGAATTTTCCGGGCGGTTGTGGCATGCCTCAAGCAATGCCTATCGTCATGTCGAAGCACGGGGTGTGCCGATTCGGAATGCGGACGGTACGGTGCGGGAATGGATCGGTAAATGTCTTGACGTGGAAGACCGTTCGCAAGCCGAAAAAGCCTTGCAGGAGAGCGAACATCGATTCAGCAAATTCATGCAACATTTGCCCGGCCTGGCCTGGATCAAGGATTTGCAGGGACATTATGTCTACGCCAATGAGACTGCGGAACTGGTGTTTCAGACTCCGCGGGAGCGGCTCTATGGAAGAACCGATGAGGAAATATTTCCTCAGGACGTCGCTGACCAATTTAAAGAAAACGACCGGCAGGCCCTGATCAGCGAAACGGGTGTGCAAGTGGTTGAGACGCTCCGGCATCAGGATGGGGTGCTCCATCATTCGATTGTGAGCAAATTTCCGATACTGGGCGCCGATGGGCGACCGGTCCTGATCGGCGGAATGGCTATTGACATTACCGCGCGGAAGCAGGCTGAGCAGTTGCTCCTGGAAAGCGAGAGTGAGGCGCGCCGTCTTTTAGCGCTGAATCAGACAATCATGATGAATATGGGGGAGGGTCTGTACACCCTCGACTCCCAGGGTCTCGTCAGCTATGTGAATCCGGAGGCGGAGCGATTATTGGGATGGACATCCGGAGAATTGCTGGGTCGCTCGATGCACCGGATGGTACATTACCAATATCCGGACGGTTCACCATTTCCGATTGAAGAATGCGCGGGCTTTCAAGTTTTAGCCAACGGCAAGGTCTTGAGAGACTTCGAAGATACCTTTATCAGAAAAGACGGGAGTTTCTTTCCGGTTTCCTATTCCTCCTCACCCCTGCGTGACCAGAATGACCAGATTGCAGGTGTCGTCATCGTTTTTCAGGATATTTCCCAACGCAAGCAGGCTGAGGAGAATTTGCGACGTTGGAAGGATGAATTGGAAGTCCGTGTGCAAACTCGAACCGGAGAGTTGCTGTCTTCCAAGAATCGCCTGCGTTCATTGGCTGCCCAACTCAGTTTGGCGGAAGAGCACCAACGTCGAAAGCTGGCGAGAGATTTGCACGATTATCTCGTGCAATTGCTGGTGGTGGGGAGGATGAAATTACATGAATTGAAGGAGGGAGTGCCGCTCTCGCCTGAGGCGGAGGTGCTGACCGGGGAAGTGGAGTACGTGCTACAGCAGGCGTTGACCTATTCGCGAACGACTATCGCGGAACTGAGTCCTCCCGCCTTGCATGAAACCGGTTTGGCGGTATCATTAAAGTGGCTGGCTGAAAGAATGGAAAAACATGGTCTACGGGTGGAGGTCAACACCAGTGACTATCAGCCTATCCATCTGTCCGAGGATCGGGTGATCCTGTTGTTTCAGTCGGTACGCGAATTATTATTTAACGTGCTCAAGCATGCCGGCGTGTATGAGGCGACAGTTCGGATGTCTTCGGGACAGGTCGGGAAGGCGTGTATTGCTGTGGTGGATCACGGAAAGGGACTGCATGCCGGTGCGATGCAACAAGCCATGGAACCCGGGCATCTGGGTTTGTTTGCGGTACAGGAGCGGATGGAGGCCATGGGAGGAAGAGTGGAATTCACTTCGGCTCCGGGAAAAGGCACTTCTGTGCGGTTGGTGTTGCCGATCGACGGGTCGATTCCAGTAGAGGATGACACGGAATCGCGACGCGAAAAAAATTCTGCACAGTCACGCGGATTGGAGCACACGACCGTCAATCCACAATTCGAAGAGGTCGCTGGCATCGGACATACTTCAGTGAGACCACGGATCCGGGTGATGTTAGTCGACGACCATGTGATGTTTCGAACAGGTATGCAGAAATTACTGGAACGGTATCCGGATGTCGAGATTGTGGGAAATGCCAATGATGGAGAGGAAGCGGTGATGGTGGTCCCTCAGCTCATGCCCGATGTCGTGGTGATGGATAACAATATGCCCAGACTCAACGGCATTGACGCCACAAAACAGATTTGCCGCGAATGGCCGGCTGTCAAGGTCATTGGTTTGTCCATGTACGATGGGAAAGAGATTCGGGCGGCGATGCTGGATGCCGGCGCGGTCGATTATCTGCAGAAAAATGGCACCGTCACAGAGCTGTACCAAGCCATCTGTGCTCTGTTTCCAAAGCCGTCATGACGCTTTGGATTAGCTGAATACTGGTGCAAAAGCCATTAACGACAACCTTACCTCATGGTGGTTCTGAAGATCGTTCACTTCGGCCTACTGCTTGTATTCCACACTCGGTAATCCTCTTCTATCCAGGCTCTTTTCGCCATGAGTAAGCCGCCGGTTCCCCCTATACGTAAGCGAAATATCAATTTCTACATGAAATGTCTGCCGTTATTATTGGAGATCATGATGTTGTCAGGCTGTAGCCTGAACTCAGTTCCCACGCCTGATCATACCGGGAACGTCGATTCAGCCGTCATTGTCGTACCCGGCTATTATGGGACGCAGTTGGTTCAAGAGTCGGATGGCAGTCTGGTGTTTATTACGCTCAGCCAGGTGCTGTTTGGAGATCAGTCCTTGACAATACCTGTGCCCGGCTTGGGCTTTCAAAAAACGATTGATCTGCAACCGGATGGCATCTTTGAGACGTTTCGCGTCGTCCCGCTTGTCTATTCCATTGACGTGTATGGCTCCCTCCTGGACCGACTACGGGCTTCCAAACCCAGGGGCGGGGAGGTGATTCCCTTTACCTATGATTGGCGGGGGGACCTAATGGATGCCGTGAGAAGTTTTGATGGTCATATCCGAAAACTTCGGGACCAAGGCAAGAAAGATATTTCTGTTGTTGCACATAGTATGGGTGGCCTGATTGTCAGCTACTATTTACGGTATGGCACACAGAATATTGACACTGCCGTCGAGACCTGGGAGGGAGCTGAAGAGTTCAGCCGCGTGGTGATGGCCGGGGTGCCCTTTCTGGGGGCCATGAACTCGTTTCGGAATATGAACTTTGGTGCGACCATCGGTTGGAATTCCTCGCTTCTCAGCCATGAGGCATACGCGTCTTTCCCGGCCAGTTACTATCTCTTACCGGTTGCCGGTTCTGATGAACTGATCACACAGGAACTGAAGCCCTTACAGGGTGTGATCAGAAATGCCGGACAGTGGCAACAGTCCGGATGGGGATTGCTGAAGGATAAACAAACCTTAACCAAAGAAGTCGTTGATGGGCGGGCCGCCTACCTGTCCTTTTGGCTTCGTCGATCGGAACAGTTTTTGGAACTTCTTCACGCACCTCTCTCTTCGCCAAACCCGCATCAACTTTCCCTTCTGTACCTGTATGGGAAAGGCACATCGACCTTGGCTAAAGGGGTGTGGACGGGTAATCCTGGAAAGGGCCCTGATTCCTTGATGTTTGAGGATCCTGATCCCGTAGCCTCTGGTCTGGCAGTGAATCATCCCACTGTCTATGCGGATGGAGATGGGACAGTGACGGTGTTATCCGCTTGGCTTCCGGAGGCCTTTCATCGGAGCTTTCACCCCACCGTACGGGACTATGAGGTTGGACATACCGAGTTGGTCACGACCCCGGACATCCAGGACGATATCATAAAATTTCTTGATAAACGGTAAAGGCAAGTTTCCACCTGAATAATCGATGCAGGCCTCATGATTGTGTGGTTGAGTGTGCCTGGAAAAACATTGTGACCAACTGAGAATCCTCAAAATTAACTTTTTGACATAGGAGCTATTCGTGGCCTTGTATCCTGCTCTGGATCCGAAACCGGTGGTTCCCTTACGGGCCTTCTGGCTTTGGCTGTCGGAAGCAGGATTGCGGGTAATCTGATGATGCTTGCTGTGGCCAGGAATGTGATGATTGCCAGCGGGCGAAGGAAGAAGGTTATATCTTAGAGTTTCAGGAATTTTGCTCGGATCGGAGCGCCATTGACGATTATCCAAACGCTGGTCTATGCCATGTAGCTTGAATGGAGTGTGAGGTAGGAGAGTGTTGCAGAAACTTCATGACCCGCTTTATGCGTTACAGCGCTTTTGTGCGGCAAAAAACGTTTACGGTGAGAGTGCACGGATGTAATGCACAAGGTCCAGAACCTGTTCATCGGTGAAGGTGTCCGTCCAGCCATGCATTTCGCCTCCCCCTTTTTTGATCATGGAAAAGAGTTCCTGGTCGGATTTGGCCTGTGTCATTTGCGAGGTCAAATTGGCAGGATCCTGTTCAAGGAAAGGACGTAGAACGCCTCTCCCGTCCCTCTGAGGACCATGGCAATCTTGACAATATTGTTGAAAGAGCGCTTTGCCGGGTTGGGCCTGCTCTTCCATGGCTAGGGCCGGGAGAAAAAATATCAGGCTCATGATCGTCGAGATGAGGATCGCTCCCTTAGATGAATGCAAAGGTTTCATGTGGATAAACATCAAGATAAAGGGTTCAGAGCCCCACATCTTTAAAAACCTTTGGGGCCTATCCATCGTCACACCAGTGGCCTCCTTGCCAGTTGGCACTTCCTGTTCCACTGGGAACCTTTTTGCTCTTGGTCAATACTGATTCGCCGCGTTTAGGGTCTATTCCTTTTTCTGGATGAGCACTGCGGACCGTACCGAACCGCCACCGGTCTCCACATTCACAAAAATTATTCCTGTGGAAAGGTTGTCGGGCGCCGTTGCTTCTATTCTCTCATTTCCCTTGAGGGTGAAATCCTTCGCATTTTCGTACCCGAAGGTGACCGAGTGCAGGCATTCTTTTTTTTGCCCAAAATCTTCTCCAATGATGACCACTTTAGCACCTGCCTGAAATTCATCGGGTTCAATTTTTGTAATTTTTGGCCGGCGGCTTGGATCACAAACCGGATCCGCCTTGATTGTTTCCTCACTAGAGACCGAAGGTGAATCGGTGGTGGCCATTTGGGAGGGAAGGCCTGTTTGGGCATTTGCTTCGGTCATCCATAGGATGTTGAATCCGGTAAGGGGTCCCATCATGATAAGCAGTAGAATTGTAAGTCTCATAAGAATTCCTCTCTGGTATAAAAATGAGAAACAAGCCGTACCTACTTCAAGGATGTTGTATTTAACCCTGAGTGAATCCCCTAAAGCTAGCCCTCTCTTAAAATTTGATGGCGGTCCTTTTTCCATCAAATTTTAAGGCACTGAAGGTTCATAAGGCGCGAGTCGTCTGATGTAGGCGGTGACTGCCCGGATTTCTTCGACAGTGAGCTTGTCCCACCACCCGTGCATAGGACTGAAGGCCAGTCCCCAGATGATTGCTGAACGAAGGTCCGTCTCCGATTTGGCCCGGGATTCCATGCGTTGAAAATTGGCGGGCGGGACGACAAGCGCGGCAGCGTCCGGTCCATCGCCTTTTCCCTGGATACCGTGGCACCTCAGGCAGTGGGCCTGATACACAATCTCGCCTTGCAAGGGATCGACTTGCGGTTCCTGGGCTTCGGTGGGTATGGCCCACCCGATCAGCAGTATCACACTCCAAACCATGATGCGAGCTTTCATGAGATGTCTCTCCTTGTGAGTGTCCAAAAGGCATTATTCTGGTGAGGCTCGGGGTACGAACGCGTTCCGTCTTATTTTTTAGTTTGCGATGGTTTGGATTTTTGGCCGGGACGTACCGAGCGGTTGGGGCCTTGCCATTCCCTCTCGCCAATTTGTCTTTATGTGACCAGTGGTATGTTGATATTGCCACCATCAGTGCCTCGGTTTTTCTAGAGAATTCATTCCCGGTGTGACGCCAAACCTTATGAAGGTAGTGAGTCCAAGATTCATGCCGCCGTTTGTGATCGAATCTTTCTGTACAAGAAAGAATGAAAATGTTACCCACAAGAAAAAAATGGTGTCGTTGACTATTTTTTGAATGAGAATGCAGATTTAAAAAGTCCCATCCTGCCACATAGCCAGAGAGGTCATCCGTCCCACTTTGCCCCAATCCACATGGTGGAGGTGAGGATTTTTCAACTCATGTTTGTTGAATTCGGAAAGGGAAATGTCCCGTCAGGCAGCTTCGCAGTTGCGGGGGATGGGCCACTGTCGGTTTAGATCGCAGACTTTAGAATGTCACGGGTGGGTTCAAGATGAGGGGTGAGAGCCTTTGTCCGGGCTTCATGGGAACGGCGTTGATATATGAGCTGTCTTGCTTGGAGAGAAAGGCACATTATTAGCGGATCAATGTCTCATTCACGGTTGAAAAAAGTCGATTAATCAGTTCGCCCGATAGGGAGCCGACGGCAGTGGCCACCAGCGCTGACAACAGAATGCCGATGAAAATGATGAAGAGAAACCTCATGAAGGGCTCCTTATTATGATGATGGCCGTACCGTACGGGTTGATTGTTGGATGGTCTCATTGAGCTTTTCCATTATTTACTTGAGTGCCAGAGGTAAAATTCAAATGATTTCCGATTATATGAAGCGCTGTATTGGCTACAATTTATAGCGTGGGGGGAACTGACATGAACATGCCTCAAAAGATGGGGAATTAAGGCCTCGCGTGTGCTGGGCAGGAGTCCGGGGAAGTTTCGTGATTGGAGGGGGAGGCAAACCGGATAGAGGTTTGGGGCATTCCGGAGAGAAACTGACAAAGAGAAAAGTGAAGAGCGGGATTCGCTTCTCGGCTTGGTTTCCTAGATGATTGGCCACACCCGTTGGCGCGGCAATCGCTCTGTGTTCTTATTCGATTTCGACAAGGGGCGGGGAGGAAGACCGGATCGTTCTCAGGTCGGCGGTTATGAAGGGAGGGCCTGTTGAGTCGGTCTCGAAAATTGTTCTTGAGAACAGGGACCGCTTGAGCTTACTGGCTGGAAAGATTGTGGATCTGTTGTTCCAATTCCTCGATGCGGTCCAACAATTCCAAAGCCACGCTGACTCCCGGCCAGTTGATCCCTAAGTCTCGATGTAACCGGAGTCCGCGGCTTAACCGGTCAATGGCGTCCTCGGGAAACAACACCATTCCCTCCGGGTCCGGTTCCGGTGGTTGAATAATTTCCCATTGCAAACAGACCTCCAACATGTCTTCGCCGATCCCTAATCGTGTACAGACTTCTTCACGGCGAATTCTTCCGAAGGTGATGATTTCCGCGGTAACCTGTTCTAAGGATGGTTCTGAGTCGTCAGTCATTGGCGGCCTCACGAAGAAGAGTTGAACGGGGATCTGGGTGATCGAACTTAGCTAATTGCTCATAGAGTTGTTGTTCCTCGGAAGAAGGAGTCTCGGGGGTGACGATGTCCAGAACTACAAATTGATCTCCATGCCCTCCTGTTCGTTTGGGCAGACCCTTTCCCTTTAATCGCATTCGTTGTTGGGATTGGCTCCCGGCGGGAACTTTCAAACGGACCGTTCCTGATAACGTGGGCACCGGAATGTCGGTGCCCAATACGGCCTCCCACGGCCAAAGCGGGAGCGTGACCACAATATCTGAATCTTTGCGTTGAAACACGGGATGAGGGGCAATTTGTACATGAAAAAATAAATCCCCTGGTGGTCCTCCTCCGCGACCAGGCGCACCTTTTCCTTTCACCCGTAAACGTTCGCCATCTCGAACTCCGGCCGGAATGCGAACTTCGATTGAGCGGGGCGTTCCCCCGGCATCAGAAAGATTTAAGGCGCGGCGCGTGCCGGTGAAGGCTTCCCGGAGTGAGATCGGCAGATTGGCTTCCAGGTCGGCCCCCGCCATCGCGAAGCCGCGAAAGCCGGCCCCTTCCCGTTGAGCTCCCTGCCGGAACATGCTCTCAAAAATATCACTGAAATCAGCGCCCCCTTGGGTAAATCCACCAGGACCTCCCCCCGGATACGCTCCGCCGCCCTGTTGGCGGGCCCGTTCGTAGGCCTCGGCTTCCTTCCAGTTCATGCCGTATTGATCGTACTTTTTTCTGTTTTCCTCATCCCCAAGGACTTCATAGGCTTCATTCAGCTCTTTGAATTTCTTTTCCATTTCCGTCTTTTTTTCGCCGGGATGTAAATCCGGATGATATTGGCGTGCCAGCCGACGATAGGCTTTTTTAAGCTCTTTGGCGTCAACGGTTTTTTTGACCCCCAGTATGTCGTAAAGATCGCGTTGTGCGGATGCCATAAATAAAAATCCTTGACTAATTTAAGAAAGGGCTAGGCTTATGGAGAACAACAAGGTGTAAAACTAGCGTGTTTCCCTAAAAGAATACAAGAGCCCAGGATGAGGCTGTAAACGCCTCTTTGAGAAAATTTCGTAGCGGGGTAACTATGGGCCGGGGGACTCAGATGATAATTCGTATCGTACGACGCAGGATACGCACGCTTAATAAATTTCATGACTAAATTTGTATTTGTGGTGGCTCAGTTTTTCGGTTTAGGGGGCACTAATGGAGTGCCCCCATTTTCCAGGATGATGTAGAAACCTGCCTCATCAAATTAAGGGGAAATCGAGAAAAAGATTGTGCTCCGTCCGCGTTGGAGGAGCAGCAAAACTCTATCTTTGGATCTGAGTTTCCCCGTTAACCGTTGAAAGTCATCCGCATTGTTGACGGCTTCACGGTTAATTTCAAGAATAATGTCACCTTCCCGTATGCCGGCCCGGAAAGCGGAACTCTCGGGATCAACCTTTGTCACTTTCACGCCCTTTTCCCCTAAGGGCATGGATTCCGCGGTGATCCCCGATAAGGCATGATGTCCTCTCAATTCTCCGGTCGAGGCGAGTGCTCTGACATCTTTAGGCATTTCCGAAAGGGTCACTTGTACTTCACGGGGGGTTCCATCCCGGAGGACCTGTAATGTTACGGGGGAATTGGGCACACTTTCCGCCACCAAAGATCGGAGATGCCGAGTGTCGGCCACAGTCTGCGAATCATATTTCCGAATGATATCTCCGCGTTGGATACCGGCCTTTTTCGCAGGGCTGTCTTCCATCACTTCGCTGACCAGGGCCCCCTGCGTATCAGGAGTGTCAAATTGGGTTTGGAGATCCGGGGTGAGGTCCTGAATTGAAACGCCCAGCCATCCTCTAACCACCTTTCCATGCTGAATAAGGCTGGCCTGAATAGACTTGGCCATGTTGCTGGGAATGGCGAAGCCAACGCCCATATATCCCCCGGAGCGGCTAAAGATGGCAGTATTGATCCCGATCAACTCTCCCTGGAGATTCACTAGGGCCCCACCCGAGTTACCGGGATTGATCGCCGCATCGGTCTGAATGAAGTCTTCATAATCGACAATCCCCACATTGGCCCGACCCACCGCACTGACAATTCCCATGGTGACGGTTTGGTTCAGCCCAAATGGATTGCCAACGGCCATCACCATTTCACCGACCTGTAATTGATGGGAATCTCCCCATGGCAAGACAGGCAGATCCTTGGCATCTATTTTGAGTAGAGCCAAATCCGTTTTGGGATCAGTGCCCATGACCTTGGCTGAAAAGGTTCGCTTATCGGATAACAGCACTTCAATGGCATCACTATTTTCGATCACATGATTATTCGTGATGATATACCCATCGTCACTCACAATAACTCCCGAACCTCCTCCTTCTTGACGAGGGGAGGGAGGCGGTTCGAACCGCCGCTCAAATTCATCCCCAAAAAATCGACGGAAGAAGGGATCATCAAAAAATGGTGATCGCAATGTTTCCGGACTTTTGGCGGTGCCGGTTGTGGAAATATTGACCACAGCGGGGCGCGCCAGCTTGGCCACCCGAATAAGGGCGGTGCTCTGAGCCTGGGCGTCTTGTTGCCCAAATGAGAGTGCACCAGACACGAAGGGTTGTGATGAGGAATTCGAAAGAGGCGTCCCGCTAACTTTCAATTGTGATGAGAGGCCTGGCAGGAGACTGGAGTCCCCAGCGATTCCCAGGCCCAAACATATACCAGCGATGAGCAGGGCCATGCCAATGAAGGTGAAGAAACCCACGCTTCGTCCGTTCCATTTTTGATTTAGTCGGGATTGACTCATCATTGGACCTCACAAAGAAAATTCGACTATGTGGAAAGAACTTTCATACAAGCAGTCTTGTTTCACATCAAAAATCCCCAAGCCTTAAAGCTCTGAAATAAATAAAAGTTTATGTCTGTTTTCTGGATAGTTCATTCAATAAATCCAATGAACCATTTCAGAATCAGCGCATCGATAAATATGATCGCGACAATACAACCAATGGTAAGCAATTCAAACATCGGACACCTCCCTTTATTTGATACATAGGGGAGCCGGTTGCGTCCCGAATGCCGCTCTTTAGAACTGGAGGAACGCTCCTGCATGTTTTTCAAATAAGACCAAAGATTCCTATGGTCAAGAGGTGGGCGTCCTGATAATTCCGTTCCACGGACACGTTCGAAATTCTATATCCGGCCTATATTGATGTAGGTGCCCATTCGGAAGCTTATGAATTTAGACTCTTCTAATGCCTGAACAGATGGCTTGGGCCATATTGACTTTGAACTTAATCAAAATTATTTCTAATTATTATTGATGATCCATTGAGAGGGTTCTTCGTAAGTCGGGCTTTTGGATTAATCGCAATCGCAAATTGAATCTCGAACTCTGGGCGTCCACAAGTCGGAGGTAGGTGCCTCAGTGAAACAAATAGTTATGACCTAACCGCCACTGTTTACGGCAACGATTCAAGGAAATGTGTTGGTTCGGCTCAAGCATTGACGTACTCACCCAGCGGTAGCGCACCGGTTGCGGCGCGGGGATCTCATGCTCCATGGGTGGGTCTATTCCATTGCTGAGGTGTGGGTGTATGCCTCTCAAAACGGAACGTTAATTTTTCCGAAAGGGTTGGTTTTGGAAAGAAAAGTTGGAAGGTGCTTTTGCAGGAATTTTACAGCTAAACCAGGATTGTGGAAATTTTTTCATGATGGGATGGGACGATTTCCGACATGATTTCTTAGCGTCAATTGTGGTTTTTCTCGTGGCGCTGCCGTTATGCATGGGAATTGCCATTGCTTCAGGTGCCCCTCCTGCAGCTGGACTTCTCACGGGCATAATTGGGGGTCTTGTTGTTGGATTCCTTACAGGGTGCCCTCTTCAGGTCAGCGGGCCGGCGGCCGGACTATCCGTGATTGTTTTTGATGTTATTCAGCGATTCGGCATGGCCAAACTCGGCGTCATTATTCTATTGGCAGGAGGAATACAAATTGTGGCGGGCCTACTTCAGCTCGGACAATGGTTCCGAGCCGTTTCCCCGGCTGTTATTCAGAGTATGATGGCTGGTATCGGGGTTCTCATTTTTGCCAGTCAATTCCATATTATGGTCGGGGATACCCCTAGACCGAGTGGGATTGAGAATATCTGGGCGATCCCAGAAGCCATATGGAAAGGCTTATTTCCTCAACCAGGAGAAACCAACACTCACTGGGTGGCAGCACGAATCGGACTGCTCACGATTGTTTCAATGATTCTCTGGCAACTTCTCGTGCCCAAAAGATTTCAATTTTTTCCTGCCCCCTTGGCGGGCGTGCTCATAGCGAGTGGAGAAGCGTACATCCAACATCTTCCCATTGAGTATATCCATATTCGGGATAACATCTTTAGCGCGATTAATTTTCCCTCAGTGGATGGCCTGACTCATCTTCTGGATACTTCCATATTGGCAACTGCAGTAGCGGTGGCCTTTATAGCCAGTGCGGAAACTCTGTTGTGCGCCACCGCCGTGGATCAAATACATTCAGGGCCCCGAACGCGGTATAACCGTGAAATGATGGCTCAGGGGGTCGGGAACCTACTTTGCGGGATTCTAGGAGCCTTACCCATGACCGGGGTGATTGTTCGAAGTACAGCGAATATACAAAGTGGAGCCCGCACGAGGGCGTCAGCTATTTTTCATGGTGTATGGCTACTCCTCTTTGTGGCATTTATGCCTCAGGTTCTGAGATTGATTCCAATCGCCAGTTTGGCAGCCGTCTTGGTCTATACCGGCTATACCCTGATTAATGTGCAGGCAATTCGATCCCTTTCCAAATACGGTTATGGAGAAATTCTCGTGTATGGAGTAACCCTGGTAACCATTGTTGCGACAAACTTACTCACCGGGGTGCTTATGGGCTTGGGGGTAGCACTTGCGAGATTAATTTATACAACCCACGCGTTGGAAATTTCGCTTGATAAGGGGTTAAACAACGGTCCTGCTTGCATACATCTTTCAGGAACGGCAACTTTTATCAGCCTTCCCAAATTGGCTAATGCCTTGGATCAAATACCGATGGGGAAAGAGGTCCACATAGGTTTTGAAAATCTTTTGTATATCGACCACGCCTGCCTTACTCTTTTGAGATCGTGGAAGGAATTTCATGAACGCCAAAACGGAAAAGTATCCGTCGATTGGGAAAAATTGGAATCCAAGTTTCTTGACCACCAGGACAATCCTTGCAAGCTTCCGTAAAACGACCTACATTTTTTATAGTTCGTACAGGTGAAAATGAATACAGTATCAAATTGAAATGGGTATGGTGAATTTCCTCTCGAAAACCTGCACATCAATTTGTCTTTACTTTCATTGCCAAACTATTCTTTCCACGGATAAATGGATTGCTCCGACCCCCATGAGGTCGGATGGCAGCTTCATTGTTCTCATCTTCCCAGCCGAAAAATATCCGCACAATCTGCCCATCCCTCAATCGCCTCTTTAATGGCAGTTCCTCAGGTTGAGGAGAAAATAATTCGTGTTGGTTAAAGGCATGCCGGATTAAGTCCTTGGGGAACTCAAGCGATTCCACGGGACCCTCATAAAAACATCTTTGACAACAGAAGGCGAAGTGAGGCTTCGTGAAGGGTAAAAGAACACAATGGCAATCGAAGAAAGTAGGCACCCTGTAGAATTCGAAAAAAAACGAAGGGTTCCACATGCGCGCCATTTTGGCAGGCGCTGCACCTCACTCAATGAGCCCGCCAATCATAAAATACAGAGATCCTTGACTTTTTGCCTTCAGGGATTATTCAAAAAAGCAAGGTAAAGAAATCATTCTTTTCCAAAAAAAAGAGAGATTTCGTTAAAAAATAAGACTAGCTCTAAGCTTGTTGGACTGAATTTTCTTCCTGAGTTAGAGAAGGAAGGATACTGTATTTGCTTAAAGTTCATGAGAGGGCCAAGAAAAGAGGAGACATTGGAGGAAAGCAAGATGAGTTATAGCATGGATCATCTGTATAGCCCCTATGCACATCTTTATCAGCAGGTGTTTGAACGCGGTCATGAGATGAAGGGATATAATTTTGGAAATGCCCCAACGGAAAAAAAACTCGCCGCCGCCGGTCCAATTTGCTCGCCCGCTCAAATGGTGGTCAATGGATCGCCCGGAGCGACTCAGGGTGGTCCGGCATATTCGAGATAATTATTTGCACGAAATTCTGAAGATTGGAGATTGGAACAAAACGTTTAACACGGCGGATAGTTCAAAAGATCAAAGTAGGGAGAAAGGAATTGGTTGTATTTTCCATACGCAAGGCCAACCTTCCGGTTTGAAGGGGAAGAAGGTTCCCTCCATTCACACTACAGGTGAATGGGCGGCGTAACATGATCTCGCTATGCTTCTCTATTGGAGATAAGGTTATATGAAGAATATAAAAAAATTTCTATGCTGAAATATTTTTTCTTAAAAACACCACGGAACATTGCCGGTCCGAAGCATTTTCTTGACTTGATCTAAAAAATGATTATCGAATTTTTAATTGAAGACGATACTGTGGATTCTTCGAAGCCGTTTTACTTTACCTCTAATCAGAGAGGAAAAAGCTTATATTGAGCAAAGGAGAGTTGTAATGGTTTCCTGAATTCAAAGACCCTTCGAGGATCAAGCACAGAATCGTAGAAACATACGGATTTCAACTAAATTTATGTCAGAGATGAAGGGAAAGAAAGGAGGCGACATGAGTCTTCATCAAGCTATCAAAAGTCTAATAATGGGAACTCTCGTGCTGGGAGTAAGCCTGGGGCAACACTTATGGGCGAATGAAACGACGAAAAAACAGATTGCCAACGGATCGACAAAACATGAAGAGGTAGCTTCCGCTGTTCAATCAGAGGTGGAATCTACAGGAAAAGAAGAAGTCAAAAAAAAACGGAAAGCTTTGGTAAAAGAAGCCCTCAATGCTCTTGCAGAGACCAAGAAAGCGTTGAAGGCTTTGGAAGATGGCAACACCAAAGATGCTCTGGCCGCATTGGCCGAAGTGACCGGACAATTGGAAATCGTTATTTCGCGGGATCCCCATCTGGCGTTTGTTCCCGTCGATGTCGAAGTGACTACGATTGACATCTATGCCGATCTTGACAGTATTAAAAAAGCGAAAGATCAAGCGGAAGATTTTCTCCAGAACGGGGAAGTGCAGCAAGCCAGGGTCCTCCTCTCAGGTCTTGCCAGTGAGCTGGTCATGACTACGGTCAGTCTTCCGCTTGCTACCTACCCTGGTGCCATCAAAGCTGTAGCGCCATTGATTGATCAAGGGAAAATTGAGGAAGCGAAGGCGGCTCTTCAAGCGGTATTAGAAACCTTAGTCGTGACCAATGAGCGCGTCGTTCCACTGCCCATTCTTCGGGCTGAAGCGTTCATCAAAAAGGCTGACGATTTAGCTAAACAAATAGAGACTCCAGCGTTGATCAAGGCGAACAGTGGTGATGAGAGGGATGAGGCAAAAAATTCGGAAAATGGAAAATCCCAAAAAGAACAAGTTCTGGAACAGCTTCAGAACGCTCGACGTCAGTTAAAAATGGCTGAGGCCTTAGGATACGGGTTAGAAGAGGATCGGTACAAGGAATTTCACGAGTCCATTGAGGAGATTGAGGTAAAGGTGCATGGTGAGGAAAGCCCGCAAGGGATATTTGCCTCTTTGAAGCGGTCAGTATCTCAGTTTAAGCGATTTCTTTTTGAAGAATAATTTTATCCTCGCGTCACAGATTTATGACAATAGCTGATTGGAAAGAGGAAATGAGAAATGGGGCACGTACGTGAATGATGCACATGGATGTGTTTCATTACCCTGGGACTCCTGAGGATAAACAATTTGAATCCAAGCGGTGGAGTGTGCAAGTTGTAGAAATTTGAATAGGTTCTCTTGGGCAGTGCCAGGCCAACCGAAGCTGCCGAGGGGGTATCATGAAATGAACAAGGTTGTGATACAGATCCAATGCCAAAGGAAACGTAGAGATTGGGAATGGCCAAAATCCCTCCCTCATGCGACAACTATTCTGGCCACACCATTGATCTATGCGATGATCATCCCTCTATTGATTTTTGATTTCTGTGTGGAATTGTACCACCGGGTGGTTTTCCCTTTACTCGGACTCCCGCTCCTATCGCGTCGAGAGTATATCCGGCTTGACCGGCATCGACTTCCCTATCTGAATCCGTTTCAGAAAGCCGGTTGTCTGTATTGTGGATATGCCAATGGATTGCTCCACTATGCCTCTCGAATTGCAGCCGAAACAGAAAAAGTATTCTGTCCCATTCAACACCAGAGCGGCGGGAAATTTCATCCCCCGGCTCATCACATCGATTTTGCTCCTTATGGAGATGCCAAAGAATTCCAAAGAAAAATGGGTATCTAATCTACATTCAATGCATGAATTCCAACTCGATGTGAGTGACTGAGTCAGATTGGGCAAACATCTTCGTCACATTACCTTTTGCTTTTGCTCCGGCTTCTTTGTACTGTCTATCCTCTCTTGTGATGATTTTGAGGAAATAGTTGGACCAACCCGACCTGGTTGGGGGAATTGGAGGGGCCTATTCCGTTAGCCAGATGTGGCTACAAGAAAGCATACGCCTTAATTTTGAATAAGAGCCGGGAAATTGCCCGAACTATTCTTAAGTGAGTAATCCCTACCCGATGGATTGGCTTAATTATCACCACCTTCTTTATTTTTGGGAGGTGGCTCGAAAAGGGAGCATTAAAGAAGCCTGCGAAGAACTGCACGTCACGCAACCCACGATCAGTAGTCAACTGCAAGCCTTAGAAGAGTCCTTGGGGCAACAACTCTTTATTCGACGGCCGCGTCGCCTTCTTCTCACGGAAGCCGGTCGTCTGGTTTTTCGCTATGCCGATGAAATTTTCTCGCTGGGTCGCGAGATGACCCGGGCGCTGAGCGGGCAACCGCCTGATCGTCCGATCCGGCTCATGGTGGGAGTGATAGATTCCCTGCCCAAAATGGTCGTCTATGAAATTCTGGCGGCGGCTCTCAAGTCAGAAAGTCCCACTCAAATTGTTTGTGAAGAAGGAAAGCTTGAACGCCTGTTGGCGGATTTAGTCATTCATGAACTTGATGTGGTGCTGGCCGATACCCCGATTCCTCCGACTCTTCGGGTTCAAGCCTATAATCATCTTCTTGGCGAATCCGGCGTATGTTTTTTTGCGACTTCCGAGTTGGCCAAGGTTTATCGAAAGGGGTATCCCAAGTCCTTAAATTCAGCCCCTTTCTTATTACCCAAAGCCAATACAGTCCTTCGCCAAGATTTAGAAAATTGGTTTGCTCGTCATGATATTCATCCGCAACTGGTGGGAGAGTTTGAAGATAGTGCCATGCAAAAGGCCTTTGGGCAGGCAGGAAAGGGGGTTTTCCCCGGTTCCTCAATCATGAAGGCTGAAATTTGTCGCCAATACCAGGTGGAGGTGGTGGGAGATGCGGGTCACGTTAAGCAACGATTTTATGCGCACACAGTTGAACGCCGGATTAAACACCCGTCAGTGCTGGCGATTTCAGAGTTGGCCAAACAGAGAACATTTGGATTGGTTGGAAAATAAAGGAATCATAAGAAAGAGCCGGACCGGTCATGTGATAATTTACTTTTGTGAAGATGACGTTATCCTCCTTGTCCCAAGAGAAATGCTCCGTTCATAACATGAGGTCCGGCTCCCTCCCTTATCCGACTATGCCACTTTTTTCCTTGTATGGAGGGACCCGGGTTTTTGTTCGGTTTCCTCCTTAAAGGAAGCCCAGATTGCGGCACTCCAGATCAGAAACATGAGCGTCAGCATGGCGATGATGGCTTCTCCTAACAAGCTCATCCTCCTTTCTTTCTAATCGATTTCCAATACTCATTGCCACCAAAGCTTTTTTTCCTCACAACCTAACCAGACAATCTAATTCATCATGGTTTATTCATGATGGGCTTTCACTGTGCGAGCGTGAGCGAGAAGTATCACGCAACGTAGTGGTCGTGTCTTCCGACTCAGAGGCACTGTCTTGAGGCCCTTGTTCAAGAGCCGCTAACCGTGAGGCTTCATCACGATGCCAGGCTACTTGGTCCCGAAGGGCGCTTACCTTTTGTAAAGTTGTCCCAATAATCCTCTTTAGGCCATCCCGGTGAAATCCCTTGGTATCCAGGTAGGGCTTCTTTTCGTACTTGGCGACTTTTTGATTCAACTCTCTCACTTTGGCCGTCAAGTCTGTGGCCTCTTGTTCAAGTTTAAGGGCCT
Organism: Candidatus Nitrospira allomarina; assembly: GCF_032050975.1. Classification (NCBI taxonomy): domain Bacteria; kingdom Pseudomonadati; phylum Nitrospirota; class Nitrospiria; order Nitrospirales; family Nitrospiraceae; genus Nitrospira; species Candidatus Nitrospira allomarina. The sequence goes on from NZ_CP116967.1 coordinate 2,304,743, forward strand.
GGGTCAGATGAAACTCAGCCGTATTGATTGACCATTCTTTGGGGTCAACCTGAAACGAAGGCTTCGTCGTGTCACCGGACGCATAGCCCACCGTTCCAACCATGAAGACCAATGCAGCGAATAACATTAAAATATTCTTCATTGAATGACCTCCTTCCTTTGAGTTGAGGACTTGATGTTCAAATTCATTTCCCCACTGCGTGCTGTCTTGCATCATCGTTTCGACTGGGCATTTATCATGCCTTCTGTAAAGTAAGATAAGCCTTAAAATAAAAGAGGCAAATTGAAAAAACTTATAATCAGAATAGAAAATTTCAATCCATGTTTCCCAATCATGGCCGTTTACGTCCTACGGCACTAAGGAAAAACCCCCTGCTGAAATTGCGGAAAAAAGGAATGGATTGCCCGGGTGAAAGCAGTTGCGATTTCCGGCAGTTGGCGTTGTTCTGCCAACTGCCGGGAAATAAAGTGAACGAAGGCAGAAGTATCTTACGTTATGGCAATTTTTCGCACAGCCGGTTTTGCGCCTGGATCTTTCGCGATAGTGACGGTCAAGACGCCATTCTTAAACTTTGCTTCGACGCTATTTTCATCCGCATCCGTTGGAAGAGACAGCATACGTTGAAACGACCCGTACGAGCGTTCGACCCGGTGGTAGTGTTTATTCTTGTCTTCTTGCTCGGAACGCTTTTCGCCCTGAATCATTAAGGTGCCGTCCGCGAGCGTCATTTGAATATCTTTCTCAGCAACGCCCGGCACCTCCACGGTAATGGTGTACTGCTTCTTGTCTTCACTGATATCAACATGGGGCAGAATGAAGCCTCCCCACGAACTTCCGTTTTCCCTTTGTCCCGGCGATAGAGGGAATCCTTGGAAGACGTTGTCAAACAGTTGGTCGAGGTCACGATGGAACCGAGCCAGAGGATGGTCGGTCGACCTGGATACGTTCTGACTTCGTGCTGATTGAGATTGTTCTTCCTCTTTTTTGAACCAATTCCAGGGGGTAAGAAGATTTTTGAGTTCCATGATGGATGTCCTCCTTTCGTCGAATAATTTGAATAAGAAGATTGTTCATGCCTGGCACACCGGAGATGGCAACCTTGTGCTAATTAACCCGGCATGACCTATTTTCTCCGCCGCACCAAATCCGCTGACGAAATATTTTTTATTTAAAACAGAGCTAATTCATGTTTCGACAAAGTCAAGCCATCTGAATGGAGGTGAGGGAAGGGCGGCAGGAACACCAGGCCGGTTGGGGAGGAAGACGAGGCGGTCTTCATACCTCTTGACTTTTTTGGACCTGAAATTATTTTAAGGATTAAAATTAGAAATGCTTGAAAAGCTAGGATGAGAGGAGGTGAATGTTATGGGTGGTATTATTGAAGGCGTGCTTGCCAGTGTGGGACTATTGGCGGGAGTGATCGTAGCCCTCACGGCTTTGTTAGTTGGCGATGGTCCAAGCTCATCAGAGCTGAAAGGGTCTTACCGGAAATCCCGTACCATTCTCCCCAGTGATGAGCGGGTTGCTGCCTAACGCAGAGATCTTCAGGCCCGCTTAGTGGCGGGCCTTAATTGATTTTTTCCTTGCTTCTGTTCCTGCTTCGGTCAAGAGAGAAAGGAGAATGTCAATTATGAAAAAATTTAGCGTTGTTGCAACAGTAGTGTTAAATCTGGTGTTGATTGGGTCACTGGCATTTGGAAATCCCGGTCTACTCCCGAAGCATCCGGGCTATCCCATGGGTAATTTCAAAGACCCCGTTTTAGGCATGCCGACGGCAAATGACCCGGGGCAGAGTCCCCCATCGCTTGAAGAGTCATTGAAACAAGCCGCTGCGTTTCATGATGCCCATGCCATCAACCCCATGGAGGAGACTCGACCGAATATCGTGTATGACACGCAGAAGACCGTTCCCACGGGATCCGGTAATAATGAAAAGAGCAAAAAGTGAATGGCGGTATGACGGGTCCCTATGTCACCATCAATCTGGAGTCAGGAACAGGGGCATTGAAAGAGGGGATCATTTGATCCCCTCTTTTTATGAGGGATGGTCGAAAGGCCTGAGAAGCTGAAAGATTATCGTTGGCAAGGGCATGCGTTACATCCGACGGCTAAGGGGTCAGAAAGGCCCGGCGAAGGGCCACCAGAAATTCATTAATGCGTGGCAGATCACTTTCATCCTGTCGGACAACCTTTAAGTCCTGTGCCTTCTGTGTGAGCTCTTCCCCCCAATCCATCACGTCTCCTAATCGGTATTGTCCATTTTTGATGCGAGCCAGCCGTTCTCCTGCCGATGTGTCCGTAATGCGGATGTGAAAGCTTCCTGACTTGAGCAATTCACACAGGTTGTAAAGAACCCGGATATAGGCAGCTGCATACTTTGCCGGACGTCCATCTTTCTTATCCAGCAATTTGGTGCGTTGATTGTTGGCATAGTTGGTAAAGGCCTCAAAGGCTTTTTGGGGGGACCAAAGTGCCGGCAGCAGCATGCGCAGTTGTTCTCCCCATGCATCAGCTGTGATGACGGGGGCCAACAGCGTTTCAAGAATCAGGGGATGGCCTTGTGTCCCCAGCAGAAGAAATTGGCCGATCTCCCAAGCCGTTTCATCCCCATCACCTTTGGTCCACAGCGCGCCGGGCAATTTAAATCCCAACTGAAACATCTCCTCCGTTGGAATGACATAGACCCGCCGGTAATCACGGTCGCTCTTGTCGGATGCCAAGCCATGGGCATGGGAGCCCACGAGAACTTTGAGCAGAGTATGTTTACGATCGTCGTTGTGAGGATTCATGATCATTCGTTTCGAAACTATATCGTTAAGGGTGTGTGAACCTAAAGACGGTCACGGTGGCTCCTTCCGACCCCATTCATTTTAGTATGCTACAGCCAGGAGCACGCAAAGAATCAGGAGAGTGGTAATAATAGGGCATACGCCAAGGGTTTGGGAGATGTACCCCGACAGGGCTCCGGCAGGGGCTACGGGAAAGGTCCGTACGCCGCCGATGCCGGTTTTGCGCTCTACGCTCAGGTCCTGCTGACGTTCCAAGCCAATCAATGCCCCTGCGGCAAGGGCTACGAGAAAGCCGAGAAAAGATTCCTCAATAGTCATCACGGGCATATCTTATTAAAACAGGAAGTTCAAAGAAACAGAATGAGGAATCTTCATCTCTTTGTTGTTCATCCAATACTCACTTAATATGATGCGAGAAGCAAGAAACGGGCTAAAAAGAAAATGCTTCGGCGGCCATGAAATGGTATCCGGTCGGGTGAAAGGCCCGGTTTTGTTTTCAGAACTTTTCAAGGTATTCTGAGATCCGGTTCCTCCACCGACCTAACGGTTCAAAGAAAGATGGGTCCACCCACTACTTCACATGGTTTTTTGTGGGGTCTGTGAAAGGTATCAAAAGGCTTTCCGGCATGATGAAGTCCAAGGTTTCCCACATGAACACTACACCTCATTGGACACTGGCCAGCAGAACATCCCTGGCATGGATAGTGTGTTCTTGTGTGTTGGTGGGAACTGTCTTGGATGAGGGGTTGGCACAAGACACGCCCATCTTTTCCCACCGGGAAATCTTTCATCCCGTCTATGCCGAACATGGAATGGTCGTCAGTCAAGAGACCATGGCAACTCGTGTGGGTGTAGACATATTAAAAGCCGGAGGGAATGCGATTGACGCCGCGGTCGCAGTGGGATTTGCGCTGGCTGTCACGCTTCCTCAGGCCGGGAATCTCGGCGGCGGCGGGTTTATGCTGATTTACGCAGCTGAGAAGCCTGTCGCGATGGCCCTCGACTACCGCGAAGTCGCTCCTGCTGCTTCATCCCCACAGATGTTTCTTGATGAGGAAGGCATGGTAGACCGGTCACGCCTTCGCTACAGCCATCAATCTGTGGGCGTTCCCGGCACGGTCGCAGGTTTGGTGGAAGCGCTTGAAACCTATGGCACCCTTTCTCTACAGGCCGTGCTGGCTCCGGCAATTCAACTTGCCAGGGAAGGAATCATCGTCTCCGCTGATTTGGCCGCAGCGATGCAAGAGCATGCGACACAGCTTTCCCGGTGGCCCTCCACTCGCCGCATTTTTTCTCGGCCGGATGGGAGGACGTATCGGTCCGGGGATCGGTTGATCCAAAACGATCTGGCGTGGTCGCTTCAACAAATTTCCGAGCAGGGGGCCGGTGCTTTTTATGACGGTCCAATCGCGGACCGTGTGAGCGCCGAGATTCGTGCCCACGGAGGATTGATGACTAAAGAAGATTTGGGTCGCTATCGTGCGGTCTGGCGTCAGCCGCTGAGGGGAACGTATTGCGGGTATGACATTGTGTCGATGCCTCCGCCCAGTTCCGGGGGCGTTCATTTGATTCAAATGCTGAACATCCTGGAACACGAGCCACTAAAGATTTTCGGCCACAATAGCGCCAGGACGGTTCACTGGCTGGTTGAGAGTATGAAGCTTGCTTATGCAGACCGGAGCCGTTGGCTGGGCGATCCTGAATTTGTCGAGGTGCCCGTGCAAGGTCTGATCTCCAAGGCATATGCGAAACATTTACATGCCTCCATTGATCCCCAGAAAGCTCGTCCTTCATCAAGTATTCGGCCCTCCAACCCTTTGCCTTACGAGGGGCGGGATACCACACACTTTTCGGTCATGGATAAAGACGGCAATGTCGTGTCGAACACCTTTACCATCAATTTCAGCTTTGGCAGCGGCATTGTGGCTGAGGGAACCGGTATTCTGTTGAACAATGAAATGGATGATTTTGTGGCGAAGCCTGGAACGCCCAATGCCTATGGCCTGATGGGATCGGCGGCCAATGCGATTGAACCCGGAAAACGCCCTCTCTCCTCAATGACTCCGACCTTGGTTTTACGCAATGAAAAACCCTTCCTGGCCACGGGAAGCCCCGGAGGAAGTCATATCATCACCACAACGCTTCAACTTATTTTAAATGTCATTGATCATGACATGAACCTGGCCTCCGCCACCGCAGCGCCCCGTGTCCATCATCAATGGATGCCCGACCAAGTGCGAGTGGAACGCGGATTGAGTCCGGACACCTTGACCCTTCTTGAACAATGGGGTCACACCATCATGGTCGGGGAAACCATGGGTGGGGCTCAAAGCATCCTTAAGGGACCGCAGGGGTTCTATGGGGCATCTGATCCTCGCAAACCCGACTCCCTGGCCGCCGGGTATTAAGCTGACAATGCCAATTTGAGGGGAGTACAGTAATTCATCTCAATCACCCTCAACGCAGGAGGTGGGTATGCTTGTACGTGAAGTGATGTCCACAGGAGTGTTGACGGCGTTTCCCACGGACTCGGTTCGAACGGTGGTGATCAAAATGTTGAGCCGCCATTGCGGGGCGATCCCGGTCATTGATCAAAAAGAAAATCTGATCGGGTTGGTGGCTCTTCGAGACGTTATCTTACCGCTTTTCCCGAATTTTGGTGACTATATCCATGACAATGTTCACAGCCGTGATTTCGCCGAGATGGAGGAAGGATATCCGGAAGCTCTGAAAAAAAAGGTTGAAGATGTGATGAGCCGGAATCCAATGACCGTCTCGCCCTCCACGCCGATATTAGAGGCCGCTTCCTATATGGGTGTGAAGAATTTCAGGAGAATCCCCGTCGCGGAAAACGGCAAACTGATGGGAATGGTCAGCATCGGCGATATCAATCGCGGCCTGTTTTTCGAGCGAGGGTGTTAGGAGCCTGTCGGACTTAGGAAGAATCGGCTGCAACAGTGTCTCAGCGGTCCATATTTCACCGCTTTCTTGGCCCATAGTCCCCACTATGGGCCTGCGAAATCGTCAAAATCTGGCCTCCCTCAGCCGCTGTTTCGCTTTCGATCCCCTAAGTCCGACAGACTCCTAGGCCTTTACAGCACATGTAAGACTCCCGCGCCCTGGATGGTTCCGGCCTTTAATTGTTGGAGTGCCAGATTGGCTTCCTCTAATTGAAAGGGGACCGTGTGGGTGTGAATGGGAATGGCAGCCGCGGCCTCCATCAGGTCCAATCCATCCTGGCGGGTGTTGGCGGTGACGCTTTGGAGTGTCCGCTCCTGAAACAGATCGAGTGTATAGTCCAAGGATGGAATAGGTGTCATGTAGATGCCGGCCAGGGCGAGTGTGCCCCCTTTTTCCAATGCCCGAAGTGCCGGAGGCACCAGTTCACCCGCCGGGGCAAACATGATCGCTGAGTGAAGAGAATTTGGTGGCATCTCTGAGGCCGACCCTACCCACACCGCTCCCAGTTGACGGGCCAAAGTGCGATGTTCTTCCCGTAAGGAACACACGTAGACTTCACAACCCCAATGCCGGGCAATTTGAATGGTAATATGGGCGGAGCCACCGAATCCGTACAAGCCCAGGCGCTGTCCGGGTTTCACCTGACTGCGGCGTAAGGCACGAAAGCCGATGATGCCGGCACACAAGAGCGGGGCGGCCGCTTCGTCCGTAAACACGGATGGAATAGGGTAGGCGAATTGTTCAGAGACCAGTGCGTATTCGGCATACCCACCGTTGACGTGATAACCGGTGAAGGTGGCCTGTGCGCACAGATTCTCCCGCCCTGCCTTGCAGAATTCACAGGCTCCGCAGGTTCCCTGGAGCCAGGCGATTCCTACTCGATCACCTTCTTTGATCTGTTTGACTCCTTGCCCCACTCGATCCACGATGCCGACGGTTTCATGTCCAGGGACAATGGGACGCGTAGACGGGGGCAGTTCGCCTTCGACGACGTGCAGATCAGTGCGGCACACTCCGCAGACATGAACCCTGATGCGAACTTGGCCGGGACCCGGTTCAGGTTTGGGAATATCGCGAGCCCGTAAAGGACCCGTCGCGACATCGGCGTCCTGTTCGAGGATCATGGCATTCATCATTCACTCCTATGCGGTGAAAATGTAGATTGTCCCATTCAGGTATCAAGCAATCAGGTGAGGCCGATCCATCCAGCATTGTCATCTATCATAGTTGTCCCGGACATTCGTGATCGGGAATTCATCTTGATCCTATTTAGGATAGATCCCGGCCAACGACCAGGTGCTGACGGCAAAGGTATCATTCTGAGCCAGTGGCGAAGAATCTGTGCCCAGGTGGAGTCGCGATATCATAAAACGCAATCCGGTGTGAGTGTAACCTTACTCGTGTTTGTTTTAGAGGGGATCGCATTGTATCGAAAAATCATTGGACAACGGTTCCGCTAAATTGATACTTACTTCGGGTATCACCGTGTCGGCCCTGTCCACCAGGGCCTCATCATAGCCTATCCGTCGGGACAGGTGAAGGGCAGTCAAGATACCAGCATGAAGCGATCAAGACCGAAAGCCACCAAAACCCGTCCCCCCAAACCTCTCTGGAATATCGGTTCGCATAGAAAGCCTCGTGTTCGGCGATTCAGGTGGATTCGCATCATTCCATTCAAAACAATTTTTATTCTCCTCGGCCTTTATGTGCTATTTGAGATTCTCACGTTTCCGTTTCTCTCGATCGCCCGGTTGCCCACGGAGAATCCCACAGAATCCGCGCTTATGCGGCAACGCATCGACGAAGCACACGCTCAAGGCACCACGCTGAAAATCGACTACCGATGGACGCCGCTCTCAAGCATTCCGCGTCACGTTCGCCTGGCCATTCTGGTATCCGAGGATGGAACATTTTATTCTCATACCGGCGTGGATTGGCATGAGGTCCTGGAATCTATTGAAACCAATTTGGAGAAAGGACGGATTGTTCGGGGGGGCTCGACCATTACCCAGCAATTGGCGAAGAACTTATACCTCTCGACCTCCCGGGATCCGATTCGCAAAGGCAAAGAACTTCTCATTACCTGGATGTTGGAATCGACCTTGAATAAAAAGCGTATTCTGGAACTCTATCTCAATATCATTGAATGGGGGCCGGGCGTGTTCGGCATTGAGGCCGCCGCCCAACGCTATTTCCACAAGCCGGCCTCCCGGCTTTCTATGGATGAGGGCGCCCGCCTGGCAGCGGTCATTCCCAGCCCGCTTCGGCATCAGCCCACGGAGACCACAGCATACGTGGAAAAGAAAAAAGAACTCATCCTCCGTCGCATGTCCACACGGTAAAGCCGGGGTTCGTCCGGTAGCCGAGGTCCTTTTGTTTCGGCAAAAGGACCAAACAGCGGTTGCACTCTACGAGATGCAACAAACAAATTGACGCCCCGCCCGGCCTCATCGGATGGGACGGACGCACATTACGGAGGGCGGACCAACTCGCGGAGCCTGTCCTGAGTCTGGCGAAGGGCTCAAACAAGGCCCGCCATGTGATAAGAGCGTCCGCCCATGGGGCCGGGCGGCAGGCGTCGAGAAAAATTAGGTATATGAGCAATTCTACTTCGTTTGGTTATGTATGGGAGATACAGCTAACCGGCGTGGTGTTTCTGTTGTTGGCTGAGCTGGCCTCAGTAATGAAACCGTAGCTGAGCAATGAGAAGGGCATCCCCCTCTATGCGATAGACCATGCGATGCTCATCAGTAATGCGGCGTGACCAGAATCCTGAAAGTGCATGCTTCAATGGTTCGGGTTTACCTATTCCTGTGAAGGGTTCGCGTTGGGTCTCCCGTATCAATTTGTTGATTCGTTCGAGCATGCGTTTGTCCTGCTTCTGCCAATAGAGATAGTCTTCCCATCCTTCGTCTGCAAAAATCAGCTTCACTTGGCCAATTTCCGCTCAACACCTTTGCCGGCGGTCAATTGGGCCGCGGCCGAAAGGAGGCGTTTGGCGTTGGCAGGCGTTCGCAAGAGGTAGGCGGTTTCCTCTAACGCCTTATAATCTTCCAGCGAGAGCATCACGACAGACTGCTCTCCGTTGCGGGTTATGATCAGGGGTTCGTGATCGTTGCACACGCGGTCCATGGCGCTGGCTAGATTTGCGCGAACGGTCGTATATGTCACCGCATCCATAGTTAGCTCCTCCTATATGTACAGATTACTGTACAGTCATAAAGAAAGTTTGTCTAGAGTGGTTTTTCGGGTGGTCTATCGGGAAGACTCCAGGCTCTGACTAGAATCCAGGCGTGCTCATACAGATATCGTTTTCTCTTCCCGTTACCGGCTCAACTTTCCATGGAGAAGGGCATCCGTTTACCGACGGTCTTTTCCAGCACTCTTCGGCACCACCTACCGAAACAACTTCATGTGTAGAAAAGAAAAAAGGAGCGGATCGAATGCAGTAACCGCATTATGTCTAGCGGGTTAAAATCCCGTCCAAAGAGTAGATCGGGTGCTGTCCCTTACCTGACTGGACAGATTGCGAAAGAATTATTCAGACCTTCCCCGACTTTCCTCTTGCTCTCCGTTCGATCGTCAACGATATGACCTCTACGGGGTAGTAAACTGCGTAATTTTACAGCTTGGTGAATCGGGTAGAAAGGGCATTCCTGGACGGAACTGCTCGGCGCATTGCTTGATTGCCAGTGCAGCATCAGCAGCCCCTTGGTCAAAGGTGACCTGCCCGGGCGTCATCCAAATCGGCGATGTGGCTGAGTGGGGGTGCTTACTCTCTTGTGAATGGTCTGTGGCCTTGATACCTAAATCGAGCGCCGTGCCATTGTTCCCCACGATGCCGGTGTTACTCACGTTGTTGACTCCCATGCGATGACAGTTGTTGCATAGATTGTCGTTGACTTCGACCTTGTAGGCTTTCCATGAGGCGAAATCAGCGCCGACAAAGGAATAGGGCTCGGGGTCGCTGTTGAAGGTGATATCACCCGCACCGGGTAACTGGTTGGGGCCTGATATTTGGGCAAGATACGGGGATCGGATGATTGGCCCATTGTCATGGCAACTCACACAGGGGAATTTGCTGTTGACAATTTGTGACGGTGTCATCCAGAAAGCTGGATTGCCCACTCCCTTGGAAGGCGCCTTGACCTTACCGTCATGACTCAAGTGAAAGTCTTCCAGTGCTCCCTGATAGAAACACGTTTTGCCATTGACTTTATTGTGCTGGATGATGGCCACGTCGCCATACTGCCCTTGGGGTAGGCCCATCTTTCGGGCATGCGCCACCACATAGGCGTCCGGCGTATTGACTAGCACCCGGAAGCGGCTCCCACGATCACATTTTCCGTTGAGCACGTTCGGACGATCACAGGTGCCGTCTGGATAGGTCGCAGTAGCCGGAGTGAGATGATCGGTTGGAACCGTTGTCCCCAAAGGACTATCGACATCGAAATCGGGAACAGACACGCCGATGGCCTGATCGCATTCCTGGGCAAAGGCTGCAAGGGCATCCGTTCCTCCCGGTGTGGTTAGGAGGCCTGGCCAATTCCCGGCAACAGGGGCAGGATAGCCGAGCCCTCCACCGGTTTGATCGTCGGCACGATCAGCAACAACGTCATACCGCATATACTGATTGCCTTTAAAGAAATAGACAACCGACTTCCCCTCGATTGTCGTTGGCCAGGCCACCGCACCGTCGATTCCATTGGGAAACTTGAAATTTGGCCAATTGCCCGCAATGGGCTTCGGGTAGCCCGGGTCAGCCCGATGCCTCTTCACATCAAAGCGGATGTATTGATCATCCCGGAAAAAGTACGCGACAGTCCTGCCGCTTCTCGGCACAGGCCATACCACAACGGCATCCACCCGATCTGTCCAGATCCCAGGCCACTTCAACGAGATCGGCTGGGGGTAGGCCCGGCCGGCGCCATCCGCCGCATCAGCCCGATCAGCATCCACGTCATACCTCATGAACTGATTGCCTTTGAAGAAGTAAGCAACCGTCTTGTGTTCTGCACCTCCCGGAGGCGGCGCTGGCCAGAAGACTGCGGCATCTATGTTCTCTTGAAAAAGTCCAGGCCAGATATTCTGGATAGGGCGAGGGTACGGATTGCCACTGCCATCGTCACTGTCCGCCCTATCCTGGGCGATGTCGTATCGGGCATACTCATTTCCCTGGAAGAAATAGACCTTGCCGTTGTTCCATACTACCGGCACCAGTTTTTCTGAACCCGTCAACTGAGCCCAAACGTCTACTGTCGCACAGAAACTCACCGCGATGAACATTCCGCAGAGTGTTGACATGAAAATTAAACGAGACATTCTCATAGCGTGATCCCTTTCTTACCTTACCTACCCATTGCGAACATTCCGTTCATTTCCTCATTCCCAAATATTCTCTATTTTGCTCGGATAAGCAAAACCCATTCCCCTCAATACTGGTGTGCGAGAGAGACCCGTCCGGTATCGGATTGATAGCTCCTACCGGCACGAGACTTCACAGCCTTGCTGATGCTGTTGCTTTCAAATCCGCATGCCTTGGCGTATCAATGACGATACACGTCGTATCGAATCAGATACCTACTTTTCTGATGGGCGACTGTCACAGAACTTCAAAATCACTACCCACAAGTTCTGGGGGGTAAGTCTGTTGTTGAAAGTTTCGTACCGAGGAATAAAGGGGAGGAAAATTTAACCAGATTTAATTTAGTCGATTTCTGGTTCGGGAATGGCTTAATACGGTAACGGTGGCGGGAGTTATTCTTGGCTAAATGAGATTTCTTCGTTCCCTTTCCTATGACCCGACGCCTGCTGTTCGGCCTTTTTGGCGGACGCTCTTCAAGCATTGGCGGGCCTTGTTTGAGCCCGGCGAGTTGGCCCGCCCTCCTGTTTCCTGCGTCCGCTTAATCTAAAGAGGCCGAACTGGGCGTCAATGGTTTTGGATCCTTTTCCCGAAAGAAAAGGATCTCGGCCGCCGGGCCAATACCCGGCAAGGTTTAAGCAATTGATTGCAGAATAAGTTATTTGTCTGTAGTGAAAATCGGCTTGGAAACCCCGTGGCAGAAGCCGTTTTTTTCCGGATATGAAGCCGTCAAACCAAGATTATGCGCTATTTGGTATGGGCTTTCGCAATTTTCTTCCTGCTGCTTGCACCAAATCTCCTCTGGCTTGGCACATCTACGCTGAGGATTCAGAACCTTTCCAATTTGCCCATTGATTCAATTGCCTACCTGGCATGCGAGACCGTTCACCCCGTTGGGACACTAGCGCCTCATCGGTCCATTTTTCGTTTTTTGCCTGCCTGCGGGGATGATACCCTCGAGATAGTGATCGGCAAAGCTAAATTTTGCCAGACGTACGTCGAAGGCGAGCTGTATCACGTTGATGCGATGATCAATGGGGTTGATCTTGTTAAATGTTCATATGATGATTTGTTGTCGAGCCTCTTCGCTTCAAAAGTTCTATGGTAATTCTCTGATGTTGAGTTAAGCCGCAAGAGAATTGTGCGAATGCAAGACCAGCCCCCAGAGACCTCTTTGTCCCCTCTTATTCGAACCGACGCCTGCTGTTCGGCCTTATTGGCGGACGCTCTTTAAGCATTGGCGGGCCTTGTTTGAGCCTGGCGAGTTGGCCCGACCTCCTGTTTCCTGCGTCCGCTTAATCTAAAGAGGCCGAACTGGGCGTCAATGGTTTTGGGTCCTTTTGCCGAAACAAAAGGACCTCGGCTGCCGGGCCGAAACCCGGCGATAGAAACAATGGGTGCGAGCAGCCAACGTGGTGGTGAAGGGGCTGGTTGAGGGTTGGTACCTGATTTCATGGCCACCTGAGCGGGAAACGAGTCCTCAGTTCGCCAAAATTTCGATTGATTCGTATTCTTTCACGAGCCATTAATTCTTTTTTTTCTTCTTTTGCGGTTTAATTTTTTTCCTTTTTTTCCTTTTCTCCTCCTCTTCCTCCTCTATTTCTTTAAGCAACTCTTCCAAGGTAGGTTCCCCGCTGGGATGTGTCACCGTAAAGGCATAATCCTTTTTCGAGATTTTGACGACATCAATCTCTTGATCTAAAAACACTTGAATCTCCTCGAGTCGTCCCTTTTCTTCGCTGCTGCAGAACGAAATCGCAATTCCCTTTTTGATACCCCGCCCAGTTCTTCCCACACGATGCACATAGTTTTCTGCCTTATCCGGGAGGTCATAGTTCAACACATAATGCACATCGGGAATGTCGATGCCGCGTGCGCTGACATCTGTGGCGATTAAAACCTGACAGGCACCTGTTTTAAAAGCGTTCATTACCCCAGCCCGGTCACGCTGATCCTTTTCCCCATGAATTGTCAGCGTGGCTATTCCGACACGACCCATCGCCTTGGCAACCCGTTCAGCGCGAACTCGCGTCCGGACAAACACGATCACACGGCTCTCAGGATTATCGGTCAGGAATCGCTCCAGGAAAAACCGTTTATCGTCCATTTCAACGAACATCACGTAGTGAGAGACATTTTTGGAGACACGATTGTCCGGCGAGATTTGAATCCGGATAGCCGAATGCCTCACCTGAGAATAGGCCAGTTTTTTGATCTCGGCATTGATGGTTGCCGAGAAAAAGAGCGTTTGATGTTTCTGTGGCAGCTTTTTTTTGATCGCATGAATATCTCCAATGAATCCGAGATCGAGCATGTGATCAGCTTCATCTAACACAAGGGTTTGGACGTGGTTGAGCAGAACATACCCCTGACTGATCAAATCAAACAGCCGGCCTGGTGTCGTTATGAGCACATCGATACCATTCTGAAGTGTTTGTATCTGCGGGTCCTGCTCAACGCCGCCATACATGGCAAACGCTTTGACCTTGGTCTGTTTGGAAAGTTGGGCAAAGACCTCTCCAATCTGCATCGCCAGTTCGTGCGTCGGCACCATGACAATGCATTGGATACCATTTGAGCGTTGACTCCTTTTCCACTGGTCAAGGTGATTGATGATCGGGATGGCAAATGCTGCCGTTTTCCCCGTCCCGGTTTGGGCGATGGCCAGAACATCTTCCCCCGCCATGATCGAGGGCATGGCTTTAAATTGGATGTCCGTGGTTTTTACAAACCCGAGTCGGGACAGGTTGTTTTTCAAAGCATCTGAAATGGGATATTTTGCAAACTTCATGGTGTTTCAATACCTCTTCTTCTCATCAAATCACGCACAACAGCATTCTGATATTAGACTGTGCTTCAGTCTACTCGGAAATGATCAGACAGGCAAAGAACATCAGGGAGAAGAAAGGTGGTTTGGGGTTATGCTTGGGATCAGCTTGCCATGGGACATTGAATTGCCCCGCGTTGGGATAGTTAAGGGGAGCCCAAAGGAGATTTCGTGATATCCAGACAAGACCTCACAGATTTTTTCCACACTTTTCTTTGAATCGACGCCTGCTGTTCGGTCCTGTGGGCGGACGCTCTTCAAGCATTGGCGGGCCTTGTTTGAGCCCTTCGCCAGACTCAGGACAGGCTCCGCGAGTTGGCGCGCCCTCCATTCCTCGCGTCCGCCCAATCTGATATGGCCGAACTGGGCGGCAATGGTTTTGGATCCTTTCCCCGAAAGAAAAGGATCTCGGCTGCCGGGCCGAAACCCGGCATCTAAATCTGAGGTTAAAACTGGGGCAGGTTTGTGGCTAATTCAGCGGATTGTCTCGCAGGAAAGGCGATGAGTGAAGCAGAATGAAGATGGCGTGATGGCATGGGCGGACCTCAGAGAAATCGTGATTGAGTCACGAAAACAGTTCCACATTTACCGTTTCAGAAATCTGCTGATAAAGGGAGTGCGCTTTGGCTACTAAAATAGACCCTCCCTCACTCCGCGACGATGCCTTCCGGTTCATTTGGAACTTGGACCGGGGAAGGTGAGTTGACCGTAGCGGTGAACATGCCCAACACATCCTCCACGACCAGATAGAGACAGGGAATAAGCACGAGCATGATGGCGGTGGCAAAGAGAATTCCAAATCCCAGTGAAATGGCCATGGGAATCATGAACCGGGCCTGACGGGATGTTTCGAAAATCATGGGACCCAATCCGCCGAAGGTGGTGAGGGTGGTTAACAGAATGGGCCGGAACCGGCGGATGCCCGCCTGGCAGATGGCCTCAAAGGCATTATTTCCTTCCCGCCGCTTGGTATTGGCATAGTCGATCATGATTAACGAATCGTTGACCACCACTCCGCCAAGCGCAATGATCCCCATCATACTGATGATGCTGATGTTGTAGCCCATAATCATATGCCCGATCACCGCACCAACCAACCCGAACGGAATGGATGTCATCACAATGGCCGGTTGAAGGTAACTACGAAACGGGACGGCCAGCAGGACATAAATCAGGATCAATGCCAGTGTCGAACTATAGAGAAAACTCTGAAGGGCATCTCGCATATCGGCCTGGCGTCCTTCGAAGCTGTAACTGAGGCCGGGATAATCACGAAGCAGGGCCGGAAGCACGTCGCTTTTCAGTTTATTCAGGACAAGGTTGGTTTCCTTTGCGGGTTGGACATTCGCGGTGACGGTCACGGTGCGGTGTCCGTCTCGACGGGTGATTTCCCGAAACGCCCGGCCTTTTTCGACCGTCGCAACCTGATACAGCGGCACGTGTGGACCGGCAGGCGTTCGAATCACCAGATTTTCCACGTGGTATTCGCTCGAGCGCTCCGACTCCGGGAATCGCACCAGTACTTTGATCTCGTTCCGCCCTCGTTGCTGGCGAAGGGCTTCCGATCCATAAAACGCGTTGCGGGCTTGTCTGGCGATATCCCCGGCGGTGAGACCGAGGCTGCGGGCCTCCTCTTTGATGCGGAAGTCCAGTTGGGGTTTCCCTGGAGAATACCCGTCGTCCACGTCTTTGACGCTGCCGAATTCAGCCAGACGGTCGGCCAAATCGGTGCTCGCCTTATCGAGCATGTCAATATTCCGATGGCTGAGTTCAACACTGATCCCGGCCCCGCGCCCCGGTCCCCCGCTATCCGCCTCAAATCGCAGATATTCCACTCCCGGGAAATCCGGCGTGTGTTCCCTCCAGAGGGTGGTCAATTCGCTGGTGCTAAGGGGACGATGGTTCGCATCCGGCAAATAGGCGCGAACGTCGATGGTGTTTTCCAGCACCAGCGCAAAGGTGCCGTTGGTAATATGTTGTCCCGGATACTGGTCGATCACCTCTTGCACAGAACGGATTAACCCGTCCCGGACCCGGATCATTTCCTCGGGAGGACTTCCAAAAGGAAGCGCGGCTGAGGCCTTGGCAAAATCAGCCTCAACAGTGGGCATGAGAATAAAGCCCATGCGTCCGCTGAATGGATAGGCCAGCACAATGGCAAAAATCCCGAACCCGATGGCAATCGTCAAGTAGCGGTGAGTAATGGCCCGGCGGAGAAAAGGACCATAGGTCCGTTCGACGAATCGGGAAAACCATGCACTGAACCGTTGTTGGGTGTGATGCAGGGTTCTGCCGATGGTGCCGGTCGGTTTGGCGCCCGAATGTGCCAGGTGAGCGGGAAGGACGAATAAGGCTTCGACCCAGGAAATAATGAAGGCGGTCGAGACCACCACGGGAATCACGGCCCAGATTTTTCCGAAGGATCCGGGCATGAACATCAGCGGCAGGAAGGCCACGATATTCGTCAAAATACTGAAGCTGATGGGAATGGCAATATCCCGTGCCCCCAGGATGGCTGCCTCGCTGAAGGATTTGCCGCGTTGCCGGTATTCATAAATGTTTTCCCCCGCAATAATGGCATCATCCACGACAATCCCAAGCGCAATTATGAATGCAAAGAGGGACACCATATTGATAGACACGTCCATGGCCGGCAGAAAGAGCATGGCCCCCAGAAATGACGTCGGGATCCCCACCGTCACCCAGAACGCCAGTTTGTATTCCAGAAACAGGGTGAGAATAGCCAGGACCAGCAACAATCCGAGAAATCCATTCTTCAGCAGAAGCGTAAGCCGTTGATAATAGATTTCCGACCGGTCTTTGAGAATGGTGTAATGGATGGAGGCCGGCAGATCAGGAATAATACGGTCCATCGCGGCGCGTGCGCTTTCCGACACACCGATCGGGGTTTGATCTCCCACTCGAAAGATTTCGATGCCAATGGCACGTACCCCGTTAAATGTGGCATACGTTTCGCTTTCCTGGAATCCTTCCGACACGTGGGCGATATCTCCGAGACGCAAGAGCGTTCCCGTTTGGTTGGCAATGATGGGGATGTCGGCAAAGTCCGAGGCCCAATCCCGTCGTTCCTGCACGCGCAACAAAATTTCTCCGCTGGAGGTTTCCACGCTTCCACCCGATCGATCGAGCGCGGTCGCGGCTATGGTTTGTGCGATGTCCTCCAATGTCAGTCCATAGGCCCGGAGGTCCTCTTGAGACACCTCCACATGAATTTCATACGCTCGCGCGCCTTCAAGGTCGATTTGGGTAATGCCGGGTTCTTGTAAGAGACGATCCCGAACCTGTTCGGCGACCTCACGAAGGGTCCATTCCGAAACGTCACCATACAACTGAAGCGTCAGGACGTCGCGACGGCGGGTATCCAATGTGACACTCGGCTTTTCCGTATCCTCGGGAAACGTCACGATGCGGCTGATCGCCTGCTGAATGTCCTGATAAACTTTTTGATTGTTGGAGTTGGCGAGGAGTTCGACGATGACCGTTCCCTGGTTTTCACCGGCGGTGGCCCGGATCTCGTTCACCCCTTCAAGTCCGCGAACCCCTTCTTCAATCGCCAGAATCACCCCTTGTTCGACTTCTTCGGGACTTGCGCCGGGAAAGGGGACCGTAATGGTAACGGTGTCTTCTTCAAACTCGGGAAAGACCTCCTGCTTAATGTGGGAGGCCATAAACAGTCCACCCAGCAGTAACGTCAACATGAGCAGGTTGGGCGTAATCCGGTTGTGCACCATCCAGGCCAGAGGGCCGGATTCCCGGTGAGGGGGAGTCGTGGAAGGGTTAGGTTCCATGGGGAGTCACTGGTGTGTCGGAACGACTGTTATTCAAGCGAATGGGCATCCCATCCGTGGGAGCGGAAATGTCGGTGACTACTAAGCGGTCTCCCGTTTCCAGGCCTTCTGAAATAAAGACCTCATGTTGGCCACGATAGGCGATCGTTACCTGACGAATGGCCAGCGTATTGTCTGTATTCATCAGCCACACGGTGTCCTGGTCATGGATCCAGCGACGATCGACTTTGGCCAGCCTGGTGAGTTCCTGCCCTTGAATTTCCGCGCGAAGATACGAGCCGAGCAGCACGCGAGGCAACTGCGCATGCCGTTCTTCAAGATTCAGCGGATCTTGTATGGCAACCAGAAGCCTGGCCATTCGCCCGTTGGGTTCAAGATCGGTCAGCAACCGGACCACCCGGCCCGTCCGGAATTTGTCTTTTCCCCACACATTTTCTTGGAAGAGTTTAACTGTGGACCCTGGTTCATCAGGTGTGCGAGGAATCGTGATCCAACGTAACTGAGCCATGGGGACCGCTAACTCGACCCAATATTCTTTCGTTCCTGCAATCGTCACGAGATCTGAGGTGGTCGTCACATAGGTACCCAAATCAATGTGACGGCTAACGACGGTTGACTCGAACGGGGCTTTGATGACGGTGCGGGACAGCGAGAGCTTCGCGGATTGAAGGGCAGCCGCGGCGGCATCCACGTCGGCTTTCATCGCGGCTAGCTGCGGCAAACGAAGGACCAGGGATTTTTCCTGGTCGTTGATCGTGGCACCCAATAAATCGAACTCTTGTTTGGCGACGACCTGGTTGCCCTCCTCGAGGCGAAGTGCCACGCGGGCTTTCGCCAGATCGGATTGGCGCTGGCGGACAGCCAGCACATAATCTGCTGGTTCCAAACGAAGAATGGTTTCCTGTGCGGCGAAACGACCGCCAGGAACGAGTTCCGGGTTGACAGCGATGATTTTTCCGTTCACCTGTGATCGGAGCGTGATTTGATGCACAGGTTGGACTTGTCCCCAAGCCTCTATAGTCAGAGTCTGTTTGGTCACATCGATTGCAATCGTTTCTACCAGCCGGGGTTGTCTGGGCTTGGGATGACGTTCAGGCTGTGGGGCGCTCTTGACGATCGAAAAGGCGATGCCTCCGGCCAGCACCAGGATCAGAATCGGCAGTACAGCCTTCAAGACCATCAGACATTTTTTGGAAAAGGATGGGGATGACATGGTTTGGTAGCGTTTCGAGAAAAAAGCCTATCCGTTGGAAATGGTTAATCCCCGGATTTCAGGTTTGGTCATGGGCCAGCCACCGGCCAGAGCCTTGGCCAGATCAACGCGGAAATCGATGAGCGTCCGTCGGGCGGTCAGGATCTCGCGTTCAAGCTCCTGTTGACTGTTCAGAGCATTGAGTACGTCCAGGTAGGCGGTTGCACCATTAAGATAACGGGCTCGCAAGCGTTCGATGACCTGGGTGGCGATGTGGAACTGATCTTCCAGACTGTTTGTTTTTTCCCGTTGTTGTGTTTCACCAACCAAGGCATTTTCGACCTCCTGGAAGGCTTGAAGTACCGTGAATTCGTAGTTGTGAAGGACTTCGGACCGAGCGGCTTTGGAGAGATCGACCTGCGCTGCCCGCGCCCCCGCATTAAAGATCGGTGCGACGATTTGTGCTGATACGGTGGCTAACCAATTGGCAAACAGTCCTCCCGGAGCAACGGCAAAGGCTCCGCTGGTCAGGGTTGGGGTGAGATTTGTGGTTATCGACCCGGCAAGATCAATGCGCGGGAAACGTTCGGCAATGGCGGCCGCGACACGCGCATCGGCCGCCTGTACCTGATAAAACGTGGCCTGCACATCAGGACGCCGTTGAATGAGCTCTCCCGGTAGGCCGGTACTCGGCAATGGGGGAAGGTCTATCAGCACAGGATCGTCAGGGATAACCAGAGATTTGGGAGGTTTCCCAAGAAGAATGGCGAGTTGATGGGTCAGCGTGCCGATTTGCGCGTGGACGTCTTTGGTTTTTCCACGTGTTTGCTCCACTAATTGTTTCTGTCGCAGAACGTCCGCCGCCGCGGCCACGCCCTGTCGGAACCGCAAGGTGACCAATTGAAGAACTTTCTCATTGGTCGAGATCTGTTTCTCCAGCAAAGCCAGTTGGCCTCGTTGTTCAAGCAGGTTATACCAGGTTTTCGCCATCTGACTTGATAAGGTGATCGCGGCAACCGTGAGGTCGGCCTGACTGGCTTGCGCGTCGAAGTTCGCCGCGCTTCCAAATGCTCGTACCCGTCCCCACAGGTCCAGCTCATAGGCCACCGATACTCCTACAGCGAAACGATCGGTCTGCGTGCCTAAATCACTGCGACTCCGGCTGGCAGTACTGTTTCCGTTTAAGAATGGAAACCGGGGAGCTCCATCACGCACGGCGATGGCTTCCGCCTGCCGCAGGCGGTCCCAGGTGGCCAACAGCGTCGGATTGTCTTCCAGCGCGCGTTCAATCAGCCGGTCAAGGGCCTCGTCTTCAAAGGCTTCCCACCATTTGTCCGGTAACGCATGCTGGCCGGAATGGGAAAACGAATCGGGCGGCTGAATCTTCAATTCAATGGGTTGTGGGTCGAACAGACACCCGGTTAACAGCATCAGGAAAATTCCTGTGAGGATAGCGCGACAATACTGGAGGGTATTCATACGAAGTTGCGAATGACGAGGGAAAATAATTTCTGATTCCTTTATGGATGATACTTGTCTGAACGTTATGGGACCGAAGATGAAGAACGTCCTTTTATTGGGTCCTGGGGACGAACACGATCCATCCAACCGTTTCACCCCCATACTTCTCTGTTCGGTTAGTATACCCGGGATATTTCCCTGAATTTTTTCCCCATCCTTCTTTTTTGTAAGAAAACCTGACAGAATTCTGTTTTGACAAACTTTGATACAATTTTTTTCCCCTCACTCCCCGTTCCGGCGTCATAATAATGAAGAAGGGTGATCTTGATGAGCCATATGGATTCGTTACCGCATCTCCTGGTTGTTGACGATCAACCGGATATCCGCAATCCGCTTTCAAACTATCTCACGCAAAAGGGCTTTCGGCTGAGTACGGCTGGAAGCGCGGCGGAGGCCCGGAAAATTCTCGAGACCAGCGCCATCGACCTCGTTGTGCTGGATATCATGATGCCGGGAGAAGACGGTCTCTCTCTTTGCCGTCATTTACGTGAAACAAAGGACATTCCCATTATTTTACTCACGGCCATGGCGGAAGAAACGGACCGCGTGATCGGGTTGGAAATGGGTGCGGATGATTATGTCGTCAAACCGTTTAATCCCAGGGAATTGTTGGCACGAATCAAGTCCGTGCTCCGGCGGGCGAATAGTCTTCCATGGAAAGAACGGCGCATTGCGGAAAAAACCATTCAATTCGACCGATGGGTCTTACAGGTTTCGCAACGAGAACTCGTCGGAGAGGATGGCGTGGCCATTCCGCTCAGCACCGGGGAATTCGTGCTGTTGACGGTGTTCCTGAATCATCCACGCATGGTGTTGACTCGTGATCAATTACTCGACCTCACCCGCCATCGCGCGGGCGATGTGTTTGATCGCAGTATCGACAATCAGGTCAGCCGGTTGCGAAAAAAGATTGAAATCGATCCCAAGCTTCCTTCCCTGATTAAAACCGTGTGGGGAGGGGGATACACATTTACCGCAGAGGTCACATTACAATGAAATCGGGTCTGCACATTTTCAGACGGGTGTTGCCGAAACGGCTGACCAGCCAGATGATAGCCCTTCTGCTCGCGGCCCTCGTCATTGCGCAAGTGGCCAACTTCCTTATTTTTACCGATGAACGTCGTGCGGCGATTCGATCTGTCGAGCGGACTCAAATTCTCGAACGAACCGCTTCTCTCATCGATCTCATTGAACACAGTCCATCCGGTTTGCACGATCGCATGGTCCAAGCCGCCAGTTCACGGAAATTGTACTACTGGTTGTCGGATACCAGTCAGATTCCTCAAGCCATGCAACAAGGCGACCATGAGTGGATCAGTCGTCTCACGGATTTGCTCAGCAAGAATGATGTGTCTGAACTGCGGTTCATGCTTCCCCCACAGGACGGGTCTTGGAAAAAGACCATAGGGGAGGCGCCGAAAGGTGTTCAACCTTCCATTTTACGCAGTAAGGCATCCGGCCCGTCCTTTCCTCTACCGCTCTCTGAATATGATGCCCCAGGGCTGCTGATTTCCGCGCGTCTCCAGGATGGCCGATGGCTGAATGCCGGCATGGGGATCACCCCATCCCTTGGCCGCTGGGCGCTGCCGACTCTCATTTCGATGGGGCTTGCCGGTGGCAGTATCTGCCTGATTGTGGTGTTCATGGTGCAACGTCTCACGCGTCCGCTTCAACAACTCACGGAAGTTGCGGAGCGGGTTGGTCGCGGGGAATCCATCACCCCCATCCCGGAAGAAGGTCCCGTCGATATTCAGCAGACCATCCGGGCATTTAACCGCATGTACGAACGACTGCAACGGTTTGTCCAGGATCGCACGAGAATGCTGGCGGCCATCAGTCACGATTTACGCTCTCCCATTACCTCTCTTCGACTGCAAGTGGAATTGATGAAGGATCAGGAAGCAAAAGGCAAGATGTTGGAGACATTGGATGACATGCAACGGATGACCGAAGCCACGCTGGCCTTCGCCCGGGACGAGGCCTCGACGGAGGTATCGCGTTCGGTGGATCTCAGTGCCCTAATTGATAGTCTTTGTCAGGACCTGGCTGATATGGGCATGGATGTGAATTTCGAGAGCGCGCAGAAAACGCCATGCACCTGTCGCCCTATCAGCCTAAAACGGGCCCTCAGAAATCTCATTGAAAATGCCGTGAGCTATGGAGGACGGGTTGGGGTCAAGCTTCGACAGCATGACACGGAATTTCAGATTGTGATTCAAGATAGTGGTCCGGGAATTCCGGAGCAGGATTTTGAACGGGTCTTTCAGCCGTTTGTGCGATTGGAGGAATCCCGCAATAAACAAACAGGAGGCATCGGCCTCGGCATGGCCATCGCCCGATCCATCGTTCGCAATCATGGCGGGGACATCAGTTTGGCCAACCTCCCGGGCGGGGGCTTAACGGTGACGATCCATCTGCCGGCATCTCCGCTTCCGCAAGCTGCCGACCAGACCTAGAAGGGTGTTGAAAAAATCCGCAAGCCGCGTTTCTGCCTTTGCCGGGCTCATGACGTCCAAGCCGCTACGGCCTTTCCTTCGAGCAGACTCAGTACAGGACTGCCTTTTTGAACATCCTGCTTCGCTCATCAGAAAAGTAAAATTTTGAATCCCGATAAGCTCTCAGAAGAATTTTGCGTGTTTCAACAGCCTGCCAGGCCTAACCGTGCAATTAAGAATATTCACTTATTGGCTCTTGAAACCATCCAGAATCCAAGTCCCTAATAACTCCCGCTTCCTTGTTTTTAGCGCCGGATCTTGACTTATTTTGTCGGTTGACGAAGAATTCCCAGCTGATTTTTTCTACTGCAATTTTTAACCATTTAATTGATCCACTGGAGGTCATAACGCCATGAAGCCCCAACCCTTTATTGTCTCACCGGATAACTACGCCCCCGCTTTAAATGTGATTGGCACGAAGGTGACCGTGCTTGCGTCAAACGACGCAACACAAGGCTATGAGATCACTCTGCAGCAAGGCGATGAAGGAATGGGTCCGCCTCTGCATAGTCACGCCTGGGACGAGTCCTTCTATGTCCTTAAAGGACAGATCGAATTCAGTTATGACGACAAAACGGTCATGTGCCTGCCGGGCACGCTGGTGCATGTACCTGCCGGTACCGTGCACGGCTTTCGCTACGGCCCAGGCGGCGGAGAGATGTTCGAACTCACCGGCCAGGGCAGCATGGCCACCCGAATGTTCACCGCATTCAACAATGAAATACCCCCGGGCCCTCCAGACATTCCAAAGGTGCTGGAGGTTCTCAAGGAAAACGGCGTCACCGTCGCAAACCAAGTGGAGGTATAGCAGAACTAAGTTAATACGTGGATGGGTGCTATTGGGATTTCAAGTTATTCAAATCACTCAGGCAAAAATGCCCACCCGGGATAACCAGAATTCAGGCTTCGATATGAAACCGATAGATCGAGGACGCTATCTCACTCGGGCGGCCGGGTGCAACGTACTATCACACACACGAATATATTTTTTCCTTTGGAAGATCACCTATGCCAAAAACCTACGGTTTTTTGTCAATCAAAGCCCAGCTGAAAATGTAAGTGTAAGGAAAGGGTCACCGGATGGAAGATAGTCAATCTATCCACCCACAGAGCGGGAAGCGTATATTATTGTCGGGAAAACGATGAAATCAGAGGTCTACACTCCGGGTCATACACGAAACGCTATCAACTTTATGGCAACACGAAGCCTGGAATCGCACGGCCGGTTTTTTGCCCCCTTTCTGAGTGCGAACCACGATGTGTTGGATCTAGGGTGTGGTCCCGGAACAATCAGTGTTGATATTGCCAGACTGGTTGCTCCGGGGAAGGGCACGGGAATTGATTACAGCGAATCTCAGGTGGTGCAGGCGCGCAAGCATGCGGAAGAGGCCGGTGTGTCGAACGTGGATTTTCAGATAGGGTCATGCTACGAACTGCCATTCACAGAACAATCATTTGATCGGATATTTTGTCATGCGCTGATGGAACATCTTGCCGATCCAGTGGCTGCCTTAAGGGAGGCTTTTCATAAATTAAAAATGGATGGAATGCTTGGTGTTTGCAGTCCAGATTCCGATGGGTGGTTACTTTCTCCTCCCTCGGCTGAGCTGGAGGGTGCCGTAACAGCCTATGCTGATCTTCAGCAGGCGAATGGCGGTAATCTACGGATTGGTAAGAATTTGGGTGTTCTTCTTCAGGATGCGGGGTTTACAGAAATACATCTTGCGGCACGATACGAATGTTACCCATCCTTAGAATTCATCGGAGAGTATCTTGCCCTTCAACTTGAAAAAAAGGGGTTTAGTCGTCACGCGACAACTCTTCGGAGGTGGGCCAAAGACCCATCCGGCATGTTTGCTCAAGCCTGGGTATCTGCCGTCGCTAAAAAGTCCCAATAAGGGAGTGCAGTCTCCTGAAAGCATTGGACGAAATAGGAATCCAGATTAAACGATTTGTGGATATCGAGAGAGTTGGATTAGCGGTGGGTCGTACCCACGGAGGAAGAACTCGAGAGTGGCTCCGATGAAGGCAACCAGTAGCCGTGAGTCATATCAAATGAAACTAATCACAACCACAGGTGAAAGTATGATGCGTCAACTTGTTTGTCTGCTCATGTTTATGGTTTTGACCGGATGTTCCAGTTACGACAAAAGAACCTACACCGGATTAAAAACTACGGCGGCTGATTCCAGATTTGGAACCGTCATATTTGCCATCCCTGACGCCGCTTTACCAAACGTCGAAAAATCCAGAGGTTGCCTGACCGAATTTAGCGACGGGGAACTTGAGGCAATTTTTGGGCAGAAGGATGGCAATAAGAATCTGGCCGCTGCAGTCTTGGCCGCACCGCTGATCGTTGCGGGAGTTTCATTTGCTGCAACCTATTTTATAGAAAGCATCAATGCGGCAATAGATGAATATAAAAAAGGGCTATCAGGAAGTTTTGGTGCTGCCGGAACGGCGAATATCACACCAGAAAAAATCAGGTGTATTGGAATCGTACGTGGTCTCCTAGGCGAACCTGAAAACATCCCTACCCCCACGGATGATAAACTCGTTTTTCTTTACCCAAAACTAGGTTTCCAAGATTACCCAGCCTTCTATCTGGAACTGAAAGTAGAATCAAAAATCAAAAATGATGGAGGAAAGAAATCTGGATCTCTTACCCTAACCCCAGTGTATCTCAGCTATGCCGATTCAGTGGCGAAAAATCATGGATCGGGAGAAAAACATTTAGGACTCGCGCTCGCCTTAAGTACTACGGCCCAGAAGAAGGCCGGGGAGATTGAGGAAGACAAGGCGTTTGCCGTCTTTCATCATGATATGGGGCGGTTGGAAATTGGGAAGCATTATGACCAAGATCTGCTCAAGGGAACCGGCGCAAGTGCGAGTCTTGATGACAATGCGTTAAAGAATGAGGCCTTTAATATTACGGCTGTTGTTTCTGACAGCGAGGACCCTGGTATTGCCTTTGAAGTACTTTCCACGACATTCGTTGATCGAAAGTCAGATTTGAAAAAAGCTCTGGAAGAAGCCATCACGAACGCTATAAATAAGACAAAGACTAACCCATAACTGCCGGCTGCCAATGATTTTAAATTATGATAGGAAAAATGAGTTAGCAAAACACGATAGTTAAGAAAGTGTGTGACAGGAGGAGGTGAGCATATGCGTGCGTGGTTGATGGATGGCTATGAAGGTGTTGAAAAAATGCGGCTCGGTGAAGTGCCGGATCCACAGCCGGGTCCGGCACAAGTGCTGCTGAGAGTGAAATTTGCAGCACTGAACCCGGCTGATGCCTTCCTTGCGCGCAGGATGTACCCGGCCAATCCATCGCTGCCTCACATTCTTGGGCGTGATGGGGTGGGTGATGTGATCGCGGTAGGGACCGGCGTCGAAAGCGTGTGGGTAGGCGAGACCGTTGGGATTTTGCGTTGCGAGGTGGGTGTAGAGCAGTGGGGAACGCTTGCTGAGAAGGTGGTTGTTCCGGCCAAAAGTGTGGCGCGTATCCCTACTGGCTGGTCGGATGAAGAGATGGCCGGGGCGCCGTTGGTCTTTTTGACCGCTTGGCAAGCGTTGACTCAATGGGCCGATCCTCCGGCACCGCCATCTTCAAAAACTATCTTGCTTGTGACGGGCGCCTCCGGTGGTGTCGGTGTGGCTTCCGTGCTGCTAGGAAAATCGATGAATCTCACGGTAGTGGCCCTGTCGCGTAGCGCGGAAAAGAGGGCCAAATTAAAGCAGCTAGGCGCTGATTTCGTGTTTGATCCCATGGACAACAACCTCATTGAAATGGTGACGGCGGCACTGAGCCCGCGTAAAGTCGATCTCGCGGTGGATAACGTGGGAGGCGTACTGCTTCCTCAGGTGGTGGCTCTGCTTGGACACGGCGGGCGGATCAGCGTCGTCGGCCGGAGCGGAGGAATGGTGCCGAAGTTCAACACGGCGACCCTGTTTTTCCGCCGGAATCGAATAGGCGGGGTCTCGGTTGGAGACTTTACCGCTCAGGAAGCGTTCGCGGCGTGGGAACACATTGTCGGTCGATTGGATGCCATGGGGCAGCGGCCACAGGTGGACACCATTGTCCCTTTCGAGGAGGTGAAGACGGGGTTTGACCGATTGGCCCAGGGGCCAATGGGAAAAGTGCTGGTGCAGGTAGCTGATTAAGAACAGGCCGACTCACACCCTGTCGTCAGTTGTGAGAAGACGATATCTGATGACAATTCCGTTTTTGTAATTATAGAACGACAACTTGCTTTATTTCGTTGATTGATCAAGAATTTGTCTTGTTTATTTCAACCCGGTGAATGAGCGTTGAGGCTAGCGAAGAGGGCGGTTATGCTGATCCGCATAAGACACTGAAATTAAGGAGCACACGCACAGCCATTGCCTGAGGTGGCTCTGAAGATCGCGTATTCAGGAAAAACGATGGTGAGGTATACAGACCGGAAGTCGCAGGTTCGCAGCTTATGCGGGTCCGTCTAATGCTAGTTAGGAACTGCAAGAACGGAAGCTCACGGAAATGAATCAGAGATTTATCGGATTGAGATTTCACATAGACACAAATCGGATTAATGCGAATCAAAATTTGGAGCATATGAATCGGCTGGAACAGTGGGCAGCCAATGATGTGATAATGCTGGAGATGGCTGAGGTTGCGCAAACCGAAGCTATGGCAGGCGGAAACGAACGGCGGGCGGCGAAAGCGCTCAATTCTATTTA
Organism: Candidatus Nitrospira allomarina; assembly: GCF_032050975.1. Taxonomy (NCBI): domain Bacteria; kingdom Pseudomonadati; phylum Nitrospirota; class Nitrospiria; order Nitrospirales; family Nitrospiraceae; genus Nitrospira; species Candidatus Nitrospira allomarina. Next base: position 2,332,422 of record NZ_CP116967.1, read on the forward strand.
CTCCGAAACGTTAGCCTCTACATCACAAGAGCGAAAAATGTTAGCGACAATCGAGAGGATTCTATTCCCCGAAGGGGCAGATGATCAGAACAAGCGCAATGACGTCGAAATCGTATTTAATGCGGCGAAGTATTGCAGTATTCTTGTAACTGCAGATGGCGATTCGAAGACCCAACCTAGGGGGATCTTGGGCAACGCAGAAGCTTTGAAAAAGGCTGTCGACGTCGAAATTATGCGGGACGCAGAGGCAGTAGAACGCGTCGAAAAAGGAATTCGCGTTAGAGATGCGCGTTGTCGGAGACGTTTTGAGCGGGAAGGTACCCTCATTCCTTATTGGGTAGGGCAGGATTGAAAAAATGTTTTCTAACAGTGTGTTCAGGACGCTTGTCCGCTCCCTTCCAGCGCTGCTGTTCCGGTTGGTCGTGGTCAAGCGCTGTTAACATCACAACGTTTAGTGGACCGCAGGCCGCGGACCATAGGCAAAAAGGAATGAGGGTGGCCGTTCCTGCTTGAAGTGGGATGGAGGGAAAATTGGTGAGCGGTCAGCTGAAATCAGCCCGCGGCAGGGGCAGATCTCCAGTAGTCTGCTGAAGCCGAACGTGCGGTTCGAACAGATGAGCTTTTGACCCGCTACTCAAATGCGATTTTAAAAAAAGAGAAGGAAAAAGGTATGAGTTATCCTTATAAAAATGAGATCCACAATTTGGTTAAGGATGACTGCTGGAGCGGTTTCTTCCGCGATCCGGAAAAGAGCCCACGAGAGTTCCCACTTAGGCTCTCGGATTGTATTGGTCGAGCCGACTTTTGTTACGAATTTGAAGAATCTGGAAAACTATTTATAGAAGATGACGATGCGCCCCGAGCGATCAACAATCTAATCAAGTACTGGAGGTGGTGCTTAGAACATCACGAAGAAAGACCAATTGTTTTGATACATATTATAGGAGACATGGGCGGGATTCAGATTGACCATTGTCAGTTTTTGAAAACCCGCATGGAGAAAGATCTGACAAAAAGCAAATTTCGTTATCACATAATCCAGATCGAGGGAAAAGCTAATGCCTGGGCCACTCCTGAGAGCTGGCTTGCCGAAGTGCGAAAGATTCTATCTGAAATTGCTTCGAACCGATCAGGGCAATGAAATGGTATGTTCCTAAAGGCGGGAAGCAATTTTGCGCAGAAGTTTCATTAACGCACTTCCAAATATATAATAATGACTATTTTATATTTACCGATTCTTTCGGAGGCTCAGCGCCTAACAAAGTCTTTACCTAACCCGCGCAAAAAGCCACACTGTCCAATTAATTAAGACCTTTGCCTCTTTTTCCAGCACCAGCGCCGTCAGTTGGGAACACATCTTCAAAAGTAAAGGATCAGATGAAAATGGCGGAAGTATTATATAAAATCCCTCTTACACGTTGGGTGCGAGGAACCATGGAAAGAAATAATGCCGTGGGAAACGACGACATGGAGACATGGAGTAAATTTTGGTTAAAGACATACAAAGATTTAGGAGGCAATAGTGACAATTCAGGTTCGAAAGAATGTCCCAAGTATGCCGCATATGGTTTATGGCGATTAGGCCGTATTTCCAACAGTGGGAAGGGTTTTCAAAACTGGACACTCGAAAGAATTAATGAAAAACTAGGGAAGAACGCGACTTATGCAGTCTTCGCGCTGGATCTGCTGGAACGAAAGCGTGGTGAACATGGTGGGGGGGGGAGTGTGGTCTAAAGCAAAGCTCTGGGGTAAAGTTCAAAACCGCTATCTGAAGAAATTTAAAGAGACGCCAGCACAAAGTGAACAAGGGGCAGTGAAAATAGCATTGGTCTTATTCACCGAAGGCCAGACTCAATCAAGGTCACAAGGATAATAGCTACGGCCTGCAGCGCAAAATTCAGTCTTCACAGTCAAAAAACTGGGCAGAATCAGATCCCAGAAATTAGTGTTTTATACTCTGAGCGGGGCCGAACACTGTCCGTGTCTGGAACTGTTTCTCAGAATCAAGGCATAGGTGGTTGTAACGTATGGCGAAATCCTTCCACCGCATTGGCGTGATTACCGGAGATCCTAGACTGACAGATCCGACCAAACGCAATGCGCAATATAATGAAGAGGATACGGCGACGCACAATGCGATGAAGGCCGCCTTTCAGGAGCTTTCAGATTATACGTTTCTGTTTTATGACGACCATGCCCGTTTGTTTGAGCAGCTTCAGCAGGATCGTCCGGATCTAGTCGTCAATTTTTGTGATACGGGCTTTCGCAATGTGCCCGCTCAGGAACTCAACATTCCGGCTTATCTGGAGATGCTGGGGATTCCGTATACCGGAGCGCCGCCGTCGGCCATGGTTATCTGTTTTGATAAAGCCATTGTCCGACTCGTGGCGCAATCGCATGGCATCCCGGTTCCGCGTGAGTATTTTATCGAGGGTGGAGCGTCGCTTGAGGCCCTTCCCGAATTTTATCCTGCGTTGATTAAACCCAATGCGGCTGATGGGAGTGTGGGTATTACGAAGGATGCCGTGGTCCGGTCGCCGGAGGAAGCGCGAACTTATCTGGACTGGTTACGCTCGACACTTCCAGGTCGTGATGCGCTGATGCAGGAATATCTCCCCGGCCCGGAATATGGCATCGGAGTGATCGGCAATCTTGAAACGGGTTTCTGTATCCTGCCCACCCTTGAGGTCGATTTCTCACGGCTTCCCTCAGGCCTCGATCCGATCTTGTCCTTTGAATCGAAGGCCTATCCGGACTCGCCCTACTGGACAGACATCAAATTCAAACAGGCTGTTCTCGATCCGGGTCTTGAGGATCGAATGAAAGACTGGGTTCGGATCTTGTTCCGGAGGTTTCAGTTGCGTGACTATGCACGGTTTGATTTTCGTGTCGGATCGGACAATATGCCGAAACTGATGGAGGTGAATCCGAATCCCGCGTGGGCTTACGACGGGAAGCTGGCCTTTATGGCGGGATTTGCGGGAATCAAATATGGAGAGATGTTACACAAGATTCTCCAGGCGGCCATTACCCGGCAATCAGTCGCAACCAATTAGAGAAGCGACCGTGGAATCGCCAGTGCCCAGTCATGTCGTTTGATCAGTTGATCGCCGTGATAGGCTTCCAATTCTCCCGCAAACTGAAAGGTTTCGGTCGTGGCGGTGAGCCGTGTCCGACATTCCAGCCAAATCGACCAGTCCCGTCGTTTCAAGTGGGCGGTCTGTGTGAGTTCCGTTTGAGCCGACAGCGCATCCTTTTCAAGAATCCGATATCGTTTAAAGAGGGTGTATCCCACATCGAGATCAATCTCTTCAATCCTGGCGTGTGAGGCGCCGTCAAATTCTCCCCCGTCACTTCGTAACGTGTAGACCATTTCGTTGCTTGCCAGATCGATTTCAATGGTTCGCCGCATGCTGAGCTGCCGGAGTTTTTTATGCGGGGTGCCGGGCGCGGCTTCGGGTGGCCCGAACGGCCGTAGCGCTTCGTCTTCCTGGCGGGGAGGGCGCACGGGAAGGGTTACATGGCTCATGCCAGTGCGGACGGTCAACGTCACGGGAACAGGTGGCGGCCAGGCAATCGGCCAATAACTGGTGGACAGTGAGAGCCTGATCCGGGAGCCCGGAGGGAACGCATGGGCAAAGTCGTTGAGTTGCACCCGTACCTGATACCATTTACCCGGTTCGAGCGGTTGAGGTGTTTCATGACTCTCCCGATGCGTGAGATTCAATAGTCCATATGTGACACGCAGAACCGATCCGTCGGGAGCGACTTCTCCCAGACGGACAGCGATCATTGCCACCGGTTGATTAACGCACAAATCCAGTTCCACGACCGGTGCGCCCAAGACTTCAAGTCGTTCGGTGAGTGGATCGCTATCGAAGACGAGCGAACCGCCATCGTCGGGTCGTTGATCGCGCGGCATTTCCCCATCCGCGCCGAAACCGCACCATTCTCCGGACCGGACCCCGGTAGTCTGGGGAGAGCAAAACGACAATTCCGTGGGTTTCTCAGGAAGAGGGGAGAGATGTCCCGGTTCCAAAAACCACCGTTGCTCGTTGATGCGAGGACTCGGCCAGGTCTCTTCCGCTACCCATCTGCCGGGCCAGACGGCGTATTGGGGTTGTGGGGTCTGACTCTCTTGCATCCATACTCGAAATGCGGGTTCATCCATGATTCCTGTTTCCTCGCCCTTCAACCAGTGGTTCCACCACCGGACCGCTTCCTGCAGAAAGCCGATGGCCGGGCCGGGGACGCCGTCCTGTGGAAAGACATGGGCCCAGGGACCGATGAGCGATTTTTTCGGACAGGAAAGATGGGTCATCAATCGGGGAATGGCATTGGTATAGCCATCGGCCCAGCCACCAATGGCATAGACGGGACAGCGAATGGCGTCGTAATTTTCGCACACCGAGCCATGTTTCCAATAATTGTCCCGCGATTGGTGCCGCATCCAGACCACAGGAAACGGTTCGAGATTGTTTAACCGTTGTTGCCACATGTCCCACCATTGGTCACCGACAATTTCCGGATCGGGTGGCAGCGCCGAGTAGAGGGTCAGCATGGAACCCCATTGCATATTTTCGTTCAAGAGGCAGCCGCCCATATAATGCGCGTCATCGGCGTACCGGTCATCCGTTGAACACAAGGTCATGATGGCTTTCAAATTCGACGGATTCCTGGCAGCGATCTGGAGGGCATTAAATCCGCCCCACGAAATCCCCATCATCCCGATCGCGCCCGAACACCAGGGTTGTTTCGCGATCCAGGTGATCACTTCCAAGGCGTCGTCATGCTCCTGATGGGAGTATTCATCATGCAGGATCCCTTCTGAATCCCCTGATCCTCGAATATCCACGCGAATACTGGCATACCCATGCGCCGCAAAATACCGGTGGATGGGCTCGTCCCGTGATCGCATAAAGTCCCGTTTACGATAGGGGATGTATTCCAAAATGGCCGGAACCGGCTCCGTATCGGCGGTCTTCGGTAACCAGATGCGTGCGGCGATTCGGCATCCGTCCGACATCGTAATCCAGGTGTTTTCGATTTCGGTAATGCGGTCGAGGATGGTGTAATCGATAAGCATCAAAACTCTCTGAGTTATTCGACAGTCTGTTCATGGCGTTCCGCAGCGGAGTCGCGGAGAGTTTTTGGAGCGGGGGGGCGATTGGGTTGAAACTGATGAGTGGACCAAAAACTCAATGCCAGCTTTTTTCTGACTTCAAATCCCGTTTCAAGATCCCAGCAGTTGACGATAGCCAGACGAAATCCGCCTGGCGGCATGGAGTGGTCCTTCGGTGGTTTCTCTTCATGGAACGTGATCTGAATGCTGGAGACGTGTGGTGTTTGGCGCAACTGGGCAATCACCTCTTTGGGTGGATGCTGATAATGGACGCCATGGGCGCCAAACAAGACGACACTGTACCCTTCCTGTCGATGGGAATCATCAAATTGCCATTGTTCTTCCGCATACAGCCGAACGAGGGACCCAACCCAACCGGCGCCGTACAAATCCGGCCATTGGTCTGCAAATCGTAAATGTACCTCGATGATTTTGCCACCGATCGTCTCGAAGTTAATCATGCCGGTGTATCCGGCAAGATGCCGGCGCAGCCAGTCGTCACAGTAGGCTTCGATGGTTGGAATTGGCGTTGCCAACACCGTCCAATAATCGAACATTCCTCCTTCCAACGGTTTGCCCGTGGCATGTCGCCACCAGTGGGGTTCGCCCTTAACCACCGCGACGTCGCTGGACACATGATCGCCTTGGAGTAACGGCATCCACATGTGTCCCGGCCGTTCCAAATGTTTGTATTCTTTTAATGAACGCAACACGCGGCTCCCGGCACCCATGCCGCGCATGTTGTAAATCGGTTTGGAAAACACGGGAAAGAAGGATGGATCCAGCCCATGCGGAGCACACGGCAGGTTCTGGCTCTCGGCAATCATCAGTTTGTTATAGATCCACTTATACTGTGGGTACCATGCCCAGGCATCGCCGTCTTCGGTAGGGATGTTGACTTCCGGCGGGCATGGAATGCCCTCGAAAAATTGCATTCTCCAGGGATCAGCTTCACAAATCGGCATGCTGGCCTCATCCTTTCATCATTCATCTGACATGGAACCCCTACCATACTTATTGAGATGAAGTCATGCAATACGATTGTTTGCTTCCGTCGGAGGCAGGTTCATCAAATTGTCTTGTTCCCGGGCGATTCTCTTTTCTAAGTTTTTAACCATACCCCTCACATAATCTTTTGAACGATCGCGTACAGGTCGGCGGGGACTTCTCCTGCCAGGTCAGACACAAATGGACAAAATCCAACCACTTATTTTGTTCATAAGGGATTCCCCGGAGTTTTCTGAGACCAGACGAAACCCCGGTCGAAAAGAGAAAAGTATCCATTACATTCAGAATGATTATGTTTCATGATGACAGAAGTTTTGTTCAAGGTCTTATAAACGCTCAGGTGCTTCGATGAATTAATTGATAAATCTGAGTAGGCCGGAATACAGCCATTCTTTTGCCAATCATTACTATCACCTTTAATCGAGAGGATCTCCCATGAGTTTTTTTAGCAAAATCCTTGATAAGCTCGGTTTCAGTGGTTCCGAAGCACAGGCTGCTCCGGCGCCGCAATCACCTGCCCCAAAAACCCCGGCTCCGCAGGCCGCCCCGGCATCTCCTGCTCCTTCACCTGGAGCCACGGTGGTGGATGTCAAAGGGAAACTTGAAGGCCTTGCAGCCTCGAACCCCCAAAAGCTTAATTGGAAAACGTCGATTGTGGATCTGCTGAAGCTCCTGGATCTCGATAGCAGTTTCACAGCTCGTAAGGAACTCGCAACTGAGCTCGGATGCCCCGCTGACAAAATGGGGGATTCCGCCCAGATGAATATGTGGTTGCATAAAACCGTGTTGCAAAAACTTGCCGATAACGGCGGCAATATTCCGAAGGAACTTTTAGACTAGTGGCGTAAGCAACCAGAGTAACCAGACCTGCCCACGTAGGCATTTGCTGGAAGAGAAAGACGGTAAACAGTCAGTGCAAAGGATTTTGACCTGAAAGGGGACAATAAGGATTTTGGTCTGATGGCCGGATAAGTCCTATAGAATGCCGTGGACCCCACACTTCATCTATGAATGTTGCTGAATCGAAAACACTTTCTGACGTTTTTGATTGTTTTTCATACCTGAGATGTCATGGTTTTCGTCGATTGACTAAAAGCTGCACCGCCTAAGATGGATGCTACTCACCGGCCTCCTCCGATTTATGCTTCTGCCGGCCAAGGAAAGTGAGGACAGTGCCAACCCGCCATGCCCCCATTCATGAGGGACGGTGGGGATAATCGCTGGTGGATGGTTCGAAAACCACCGCTTTGAGAGAGAAAGGTATCAGTCTTGCTCGCCGTATCTGGAGACGCATAAACGGTCGGTTACTGAACGGCGACAGTCCACTTTTTCTCCGGGAGGAACCTATGGCTGAGAATACTGATATGACGAAATCCGTGGGAGATGCCCCACAAACAATCGATCTGGACCCCGGGGTACTGGTGGAACGCATTGATGGCTGGGTCGATGGCGCGTTCCGCATGTTGCCCAATATCGCTGTCGGGCTGGTCGTGCTCCTCCTATTTTACGGGCTGGGAACATTTGCCGGATACCTCGTTCGAAAACAAATGGCTCGTCATTCACGTGACAATCTTGGCGAGGTCCTCGGCAGTTTTGTGCAGTGGGCGCTCGTCATTCTGGGTTTCCTCATGGCAGCGACCATCGTCCTTCCGACCTTGAAGCCCGGCGATCTCATTGCTGGGTTAGGCGTAAGTTCTGTGGCGATCGGTTTTGCTTTTAAGGATATTCTGCAAAACTGGCTAGCGGGGATGCTCATTCTGTTACGTCAACCGTTCGAAATTAACGATCAGATCGAAGTAAAGGGGCGCGAGGGAACCGTGGAACGAATTGAAACCAGGGCAACGATCATCAAAACCTATGACGGACAGCGGATTGTCATACCGAACAGCGATATTTATACCAATGCCGTCCTGGTCAAGACGGCGCATGAGAAGCGGCGCAGTCAATATGATGTCGGTATTGGATATGGGGATAGTATTGAGGATGCTCTCGACGTGATACGGGAAGCCGTGGCAGGCGTCGCGAACGTCCAGCGTGATCCTCCCCCGGAAGCATTTGTATGGGCTCTGGACACCAGCTGGGTCACCATCCGGGCGCGATGGTGGACTGAGAGTCGTCGAGCCGACGTGATACAAGTTCAGGCCGAGGTCCTGACGGCCATCAAAAATGCGTTAGACAAGGCCGGCATCGATATGCCGTACGAAACGCAGGTCCAGCTATTTCATGATCAAACGGAAAGTCGGGACGGTGATCGCGCCGCGCAGCGGGAAGGATGGCCTGCACCCAAGGACGGAACCACCCAGCCACGTTGGAAAGCAGAGGCCACGCGGCGAGAGGCACTTACCATGAAATCATCACAGTAAGGCGCAATCATATCTACCCAGGTCACGAGATAGTCGCCACCCATGGCTATGATAGGTCGAGTGAATTCGGTCATGGTTTTCAAGGAGGAAATGCAACCAAGCAAGCCCTTTAAGGGTAGAGATCAAAAATCATGTTAGTCCCCCGGAACGAGGAAATGGGAGACGAATATAGATGACTCTTCATGAAGTTGTGGGGTATTGAGAGGAAATTAAAGAATTCTGAAATTATTTCAAGAATATGCCATGAACCCGGCAAGTTCATTGGCTCCAGCGAAAAGGTAATTATGGATACGTTACAGGTGAAAACAAAGAACCTTAAAGATATTGTGAATCTCACCCCGAAATTGAATAGGATCATACAAAATGCGGATTTTCAAAATGGCTTGTGCCACGTCTTTTTGCCGCATACCACGGCTGCGCTCACAACCGGTGAAATAGGAGAGGGCACGGAGGAAGATCTTCTCGAAGTGGCCGAAAAAATCATTCCACAAATCAACTTTCGTCATGCCCATGATCCCTCCCATGCCTGGTCTCATATGGCGGGATCTTTAATCGGAGCGTCGTTGACCTTGCCAGTGATGGACGGTGAACTGCGTTTGGGTACCTGGCAATCAGTCTTATTAGTTGAACTAGATGGCCCACGGGAACGCCAGCTTGTGGTGAGTTTAGCTCCTACATCGTGAAGCCAATGACATTGAGGATTCCAGGTTGAGAGGAAAGTGAAAATGGCTTCATGCGCGAGCATGGTGGCCAGCGCACCATCGTTCGTTAACGGATTCCGAACATCCAGGATCTATCTTGGAAGTTCTCTAAATTTTCCACGGTCTGAATTCCAATTCGCCATGCATTATAAAGGAGACCATGCAGTTTCGTAGCCGTTTCAGTGCAGTAATCTCTCCTTGCATTGCACGAGCGATAATTTGAGAGTTTCTTGAGGCCGGCATATTGGCTGATGAATGGTACCGGAACAGACGAATTTTCTGATGAAAATAGAAAAGTATCCATTTCAATCTCATGAGAACGTCACCTTATAATGTGAAAGTTGGGCAACGTGTTCTAAACGTTTAGCTCGTCCATTACCACTTAAAGATTAATTGAGCAGAGAAGGTTAAAATCGTGTGACCGTGAAGGCATCACCTGCGCCTTTAGACAATCCGAATATTTCGGCGAAAGCTGCCGGACTACGCTATGTCACGGATGAATGCCCGGGCCTAGTACGGAAGCGAGCAGGAAAAGGATTTCGTTATGTTGGACATAACGGCCGACAAGTCCGTAATCCTCACGTACTAGGGCGCATTAAAGCTTTGGCCATTCCGCCTGCGTGGCAGGATGTGTGGATTTGTTCGAACCCGGACGGACACCTACAGGCTACGGGACGGGATTCGAAAGGCCGTAAGCAATATCGGTATCATCCGCAGTGGAGGAGAATTCGGGATGAGGCTAAATATGAACATCTGACGGCTTTTGCCCAAGCATTGCCTCGTATTCGGAGGATCGTTAAAAGGGATCTTTCTCAAAAAGGGTTACCGCGAACCAAAATTCTGGCGACGATCGTCCGGCTTCTTGAAACTTCTTTGATTCGAGTCGGAAACGTAGCCTATGCGCGTGACAATGAGTCCTTCGGGTTAACAACCATGAGGGACCGGCATGTCAAGGTGAAGGGCTCCACCCTCACATTTCAATTTAAAGGGAAAAGTGGCATCGATCACGCCGTCGATCTTACCGATCCACGGTTAGCGAAAATCGTCAGGCAATCGCAAGAGCTACCCGGCTATGAACTCTTTCAATATCTCGATGAGAATGGTGCCAAGCAATCCATCGAATCCACGGATGTGAACGCGTATCTCAGGGAAATTACCGGACAGGATTTTACCGCCAAGGATTTTCGCACGTGGGCCGGGACAGTCCTGGCGGCCAGAGCCCTTCAGGAGTTTCAATCGTTTGACTCTCAAGCTCAGGCAAAACGAAATGTGGTACGGGCCATCGAGTCTGTGGCCAAACGACTGGGTAATACGAAAGCGGTCTGTCAGAAATGTTATGTCCACCCTCATGTGCTGAACGCGTATATGGAAGGCACTCTCCTCCAAACACTTCGCAAACGGGTGAATCGGGAACTTTCTCAATCGCTTCGTGGGTTACCTGCGGAGGAAGCGGCTGTGTTGACGTTGCTTCAACAGCAATTAAAGTCTGAAAAACGGCCAAACAAGAATACATCCAGGAACGGAAAGATGTAACGCAACCCCCACTGGTTGTCCGTATGTGTACATTCCCGAACGGGAAACCCCAGGGCCCGATAGATCAAAATTATTAAAGGATGAGGAGATTGACTAAATGATACAAGCGGTAATTTTTGATGTTGATGGCACGCCTATGGATACGAATTATTTACATGTGGAGGCCTGGGCCCGTGCCTTTTCGGTCGTCAAGCATCCAGTACCACGTGCCGCAATCCATCGGCAGATTGGTAAGGGATCGGACCTGATGCTGGGTGCGCTTCTTACGGATGAGGCTTTACACGAACGGGCCAATGAATTACACAGTCAATTTTTTGACGAGTTGAAAGATCATACCTATCCTTTGCCTGGAGCCAAAGAAATCCTTGCAACTCTCTCATCGCAAGATATCGCCATCTGGCTGGCGACGAGTGCAAAGTCAGAAGAATTGGAACATCATGTTCAAGCACTGGGGGCAAAGGATAAGCTGGCCGGGCTGGTGTCCTCGGCGGATGTAGAGAGTGCGAAGCCCGCACCGGATATTTTTCAACTCACTCTGGAGCGGGCGGGATGTTCCCCGAAGGAGAGCATTGTGATCGGTGACACGATTTGGGATATTCAATCCGCTCAAGGCTGCGGACTTCAGACGATTGCGGTTAGAACCGGAGGAGCCTTTAGTCGAGAGGAACTCCATGCGGCTGGGGCGGTGGCTGTATACCAGGATTGTGCAGAGCTTCTGGCATCCGGGTTTCCCACTAATTTTGAAGCGAGATAGGAAGGAAGGCCTTTCTGGGATAGGTGTTTAACTGCAACCGGATTCCGGACGAAATCCCATCTTTGGTCATTCTGCTCACGTGGTAGCTGAAAACATGACGAGTCAGCGAGGGAAAAACCTGTTCCCAACGATCCGGGGATAATTGCTGACGTCATGTGTCCCCGCGTCGGGTAATCACCCGATAGAGCCAGAGAAACAGGATGGCCCCGATAACGGCCATCACAAACCCGACGGGGTCGTCCTGTCCATACATGCCGATCATTCGCCCGAGCATTCCACCGAAGAGCGCCCCAATGATTCCGATAGCGACAGTGGCGAAAAACCCTCCAGGATCTTTTCCGGGCATTAAGAGTTTTCCAACCACTCCCACAATTAACCCAAAGACGATCCAACCGATGACACTCATACTTCAACCCTCCTATTTAATGATTGGGTTCACCGGTTCTTTTGGGTGTCCCGTCTCTGCTTTAACCAAAAGACCGACCTGTTCCTGATAGTTTTCTCGGTAAATTTGGAAGACCGCGAGCGCGATCCCAAGCAGAATGGGACCCAGAAACAATCCGATGAAGCCGAAATACGCGAGGCCCCCTAATGAGGCGAAGAAGAGAAACAGAACGGGTAGGTCCGCTTTGGATCCGACGAGGAAAGGTTTTAGTAAATTATCCATGAGACCGACTAATCCAACCCCGATTGCGATCATGACAATGCCTTTCCAAATAGGACCGGTCCATAACAGATACGCGGCGACCGGGGCCCAGACTAATGCCGTGCCGCCAAAAGGTACCAGAGAAAGAATCGCGCTCAGGGCTCCCAAAAATATGGAAAACGGGACGCCCAAGGCCCAATAGGCAAGCCCTGCCGTGAAACCCTGTGCCAGAGCCGTGAGAAGGGTTCCTTGAACGACGGCGACCATCACATTGTCAAGGCGCTCCATGATGACGGCTTTATAGCTTTCTTCGATCGGGAGCGCTTCGTAAAATGCACGATAGAGATGATGCCCATCGCGAAACAGGAAGAACAGAGTAAACAGGATCACAAAGAAATCCATCACGAGATCAATGGCGTTTGTGGCCAACCCACCGACACTGGACAGCAAGACCCCGCTGACGGCTTTCCCTCCTTCAACCAGGTGCCCCTGAACGTCCCCATAGGCCAGAATAAGTCGGCCCAACAATTCTTGAGACACATTTCCGATCAGAGGCAGTCTGGCGACAAGTTCGGGCAGTCTTTCCAGTCCACCCTCCTGCACCCATGTCATGGCAAGCTGATAGGCGTTAATGGTCTCTGTCACCACGAGGAAGACCAGATACGCCACGGGCAAGACTGCAAGTAACATGACACTGAGTGTGCTGAGAGCCGCCGAAGCTGTCCTGTCTCCCAGCTTACGGGTTAGCCACTGATAGAGAGGATAGAAGAGACGAACCAATATCATGGCCCACAAAATAGGTGTCATGAAGGGGGCAAAAATTAGGGCCAACACGTACAGCAGGAGGGAACACAACAGAAGGAAGGCCGCTGAAAGAACTTGTGGAGACATTTATGTTGACGCCGCAAAGGGTGAGGGTAGCGACATATCTGAAGCCGTCCGCTTGGTCGATGAGTAGGAAACAATGATCATCATTAGGAGTACCTGAATGTTTTACTTCTGCAGTGTAACACTTCCCGTTCGCCTAGTATTTGCATTTTAGAAAACTTCTTAGGTTGAAATGTAGTCAGGCAAATTTTACTCTTATTTATGATAGGAACCGGCCCGTTCATTTATTATAGACAAATCATTAAGCGGAACCTCTAAAGTATCCACTTCCCTACACCTGGAATCCCATCGCATTAAGAGATCGGTTTTGACGGATGTTTTCAGATAGTACGGCCTGAATTTGTCTGTTGAAACATTCATAGCACTTAGTGAACTATGAAAAAGAATCTCCACAAGCCTTGATTTACTTATCCTTTTGCCATTTGCCGATTCTTTTAAGATTATTTTGAACTTCATGGATGTCCTTTCTCCAGTCGCGTCATGTATCTCCTGATGAGATTTTGCTTGTGTCCTCAACTGCCGCAGTGTCAAATTTCTATTCCAAGGGGAGCACCGCGAGGAGCACCGCTTTTTCTCGTCGCTGGATTAAATCGGGTATTGCCTGAGACGGTGATCCTATTTTCCGGAGAGATCCGGCAATCTGTTGGTCGGTCCTTCGAAGCAGACAATGATGGTAATAAAAACAGGATGTAATGCTATGTACTATAGACTCTATTCAGTAATCCTCGTAATCCTCATCATTGTCGTTTGGAGTGCGCGGGGTGCACCAGTGTGGTCCCAGGAACCCGTGGATAATTCAGAGGCCCCGACGGATTCACGACCCACCGATAAACCCCAGGAAATTGCGGTTGGAGTGGACAAAGTTGAAGACAGGCTTATCACACAACGACTTAGGGAAGTTTTCCAGAATTTGCCGGAGCTTGCCGATGTCGACATCGCGGTGAAGGCGGGGGTGGTACGTCTGTCGGGGCATACTTCCACCAAAGAAGCCCACGAACAGGCTCTTGAGCTTGCCGGACGCGTGGATGGTGTGGTCAGCGTGACAGATGAAATCACACAGAAACGGGAAGTCCGTGAACGGTTGACCGTCGTGCAGGAAAAAATGGTTGACCAACTCAATAATTTTATCTCCTATCTTCCCCTCCTCATCATCGGCTTCACCGTATTTCTTCTCTTCTGGTTCCTCGCATCCTTTATGACCAAATGGGATAACCTGTATGAAAAAATTACTCCACATGCGTTTTTACAATCATTAGCCAAACAAATCGTCCAAGGGGCCGTCATATTTATTGGCTTTGTCGTCATGCTCGAAATCCTGGACGCCACGGCTCTTTTGGGAACTATTGTTGGTGTAGCCGGAGTCATGGGCCTGGCCATAGGTTTTGCCCTCCGAGACACGGTGGAAAACTACATTGCCAGCATTCTGCTGAGTATCAGGCAACCCTTTCGGCCACTGGACCAAATTGTTCTGGAAAATTATGAAGGCCTGGTCATGAAACTAACCTCGCGGGAGACCATTCTCATGACGCTAGATGGAAATCATGTACGCATACCCAATGCGACGGTGTACAAAGGCATTATTCTCAACTATTCCCGGAACCCCAAACGGCGTTTCTCCTTTGAGGTCGGTATCGACACCGCTGTCAATATCGAGTCGGCGTTGCAATTGGCTATCAAAACTTTAGAGGAAACCCGCGGGGTGATTGCTGATCCTCCGGTCCGATGCGCGGTCGAGAAATTAGGCGATTCGAATGTGATCCTGAAAATGTTTGCATGGACGACCCAGGATCAATACGACTTCGGAAAGGTAAAAAGTGAAGCGATTCGTGCGGTGAAAGAGGCCTTTGATCTGGCCAATTATGAAATGCCAGAACCCATCTATCGTCTGAAGATGCAGGGGTATTCCCCCCTTGATGCCCAGGCCGTTTTTGACCGGACCGACCATACACAGGATGCTCCATCACCCGCTGCGCAATCAGATTCCCAAGCCGATGTCACCAAAGACAATCATATAGTTGAGCAAATTTCGAAAGATCGAGCGGATAATAAGGAAAGGGATTTATTGAAATCATAGATTTGAGTTTCGAAGGGCATTCTATTCGTCACCCTGGCTGGAGAAATTCCTACACCGCCCCCGTTCTCCATTCCATAACGCGTGAAACACAAGAGGAAAAGATATGAAAAAAAATCGGCAATCAGAGGTGGTAGTCATCACAGGGGCTTCTGCAGGTATCGGTCGAGCCACCGTTCGGGCTTATGCTCGCCGGGGGGCATCTATTGGTTTGCTGGCCCGTGGGCAGGAGGGATTGGAAGGAGCTCGTCGGGAGGTGGAAAAGCTAGGAGCGCAAGCTATCGTGGTTCCCACTGACGTGGCCGATCCCGAGCAGGTGGAATCAGCCGCAGTCACGGTAGAGAAGGCGTTTGGCCCGATCGACATTTGGATAAATAATGCCATGGTTTCCGTGCTCTCGCCGGTGAAAGACATGACGGCTGCAGAATTCCAGCGTGTGACCAACGTCACCTATCTCGGATATGTCTATGGAACCCTTTCAGCGCTTCGTCGGATGCTTCCACGGGATCGGGGTGTCATTATTCAAGTCGGCAGCGCGTTGACCTATCGTGCGATTCCACTTCAATCGGCTTACTGTGGTGCTAAACATGCTATCAAAGGATTCACGGAGTCGCTCCGATCGGAGCTGATTCACGATGGAAGTCAGGTCCGACTTTCCATGGTGCATTTGCCGGGAGTCAATACGACTCAATTTGGTTGGATTAAAAGCCGCCTTCCCTATGAGCCTCAGCCGGTCCCTCCCATTTATCAGCCGGAGGTGATGGCGCGGGCGATCGTCTGGGCGGCTGATCACGATCGTCGTGAGTTGTGGGTCGGAATGCCGACAGTTAAAACCATCGTCGGAGAAAAATTCATTCCGGGTTTATTGGACCATTATCTGGCCGAAGTCGCCTATACGGGCCAACAGACGAATATTCCCATCAAGCCTGATCGCGCCGATAATTTATTTGCGCCTGTTCCGCAGGATAGAGGGGCGCATGGCGATTTTGATAATCAGGCCCAATCAACCAGTTTTCAATTGTGGGCTTCCATGAACCGGGCGTGGTTGGCGGTGGCGGGCGTCGGATGTCTTCTTTCACTAGGATTGGCCATAAAGCAGTCACAGGGGAATCGATCGAGAATAAATAATTGAACCTCAATCAAGTTCATTCTCCGATCGGGAGGCTGATCTGCCTGATGCAAGAACAGCCTCCCGATCTAAAGGTCCCCTTGGGCATTTGATCTTGGCAAAGGTTAGCCTGCCGTAGCCTGCTTTTTTGCTTCCTGAAACTCTTTTCCCATCTTCTGTATTTCATCCTTATCCAGGATCTCTTTGGCCTTTTTAAAGATTTCGCCTTCTTCCTCCTTCACATGATGCAGAACATTTTTTTTCAGCTCGGCAAGTTTTGAGCCCCATTCCTCGGATTCTGCCCCCAACGCCTCAAGGTCTTCCAGAAGGTTTGCGACTTCGGCATGCTCTTCCGTGGCTTCATTAATCAGGTCTACCATCTCTGCATTTTCTCTGAGGGCAGGATAGAAGACGGCCTCCTCCCCATGGGAGTGAGCTTCAAGGTCATCTTTTAACTGAGAAAATAATTTTTCACGGCTTTTCATCGCACGTGGACCGGTGGTTTCCAATTTTTTAAATAGGTCCTTTGCTTTTTGGTGATCCTTTTTTAAAATTTGAAAAATGTCCATCCGCTGTTTCCTTTCCGGTCAATGACCGATGATTATTCACCGAAAATAATGAAACCTCAATTTCTTGATCGAAGAATAATCTTGTTCCTTCACACACGTGAACTGGTAAGAACCCTGGAACCGGCAGGGAAAGAATTGGAAAGCAAGAAACGGAGTGCACTCTGTCCCCGACTGTTGTATAAAAAGATTGGCATCCGGAAAAGAGGAGTCAGGAGGGGACTTTTCTTGGTAATTATGCGTGCAGTTTTAGCAGTCTGTCACAGCTAGTGTCATGAGAAATATAGCTACCCAGGAAAAATGTTCCGTTGCAACGCGCCATGATCCACGGTGGACAATTGTGGTTTCCCGTGACCCAACAGCCGACGGTACATTTTATTATTCCGTCAACACCACCGGAGTGTACTGCCGCCCGTCCTGCCCATCTCGGTTGCCGCGGCCTGAAAACGTCCGGTTCCATGCTTCACGGGAAGTTGCCGAGAAGGCTGGATTTCGTCCCTGCAAGCGTTGCACGCCTAACCAGCCCGGATTAGAGGAACGATATGCGGAAAAAGTCGCAGCAGCTTGCCGGCTCATCGAGAATTCGGATCATGTGCCCGGCCTCAAGGAGTTATCAAATCATGCAGGACTAAGCCGGTATCACTTTCATCGGGTGTTCAAGGCGGTAACGGGATTGACACCGAAAGGATACACGGCGGCGCATCTGGCAAAACGGGTGAGGTCGCACCTCAATCATACAGGCACCGTGATGGAGGCAATTTACGAAGCCGGGTTCAATTCCAACGGAAGGTTTTATGAAACATCCGATGCTGTTCTGGGTATGACACCTTCCTCATATCGTGCCGGTGGTTCCGGGATAGACATCCGATTCGCCGTGGGGGAATGTTCTCTCGGGTCAATCCTCGTTGCCAGAAGTGAGCGCGGAGTGTGTGCGATTCTTCTGGGGGACGACCCTGAGCAATTGACGCGCGATTTGCAGAAGCAGTTCTCTCAGGCTCATCTCATCGGGGGTGATGGTGACTTCGAACACCTGGTTGCGACTGTGATCGGTTTTGTCGAAACGCCGGAGCGGGGGTTGGACCTGCCGTTGGACGTGCAAGGTACGGCGTTTCAACATCGGGTCTGGAAAGCATTGCAAAACATTCCCGCCGGCTCGACGGTAAGCTATGCTGACATCGCCTCCTGCATCGGTGCGCCGAAAGCGATTCGAGCGGTCGCCAGGGCCTGCGGCACCAATGCCATAGCTGTGGCGATTCCTTGTCATCGTGTGGTGCGTACGAATGGCGACCTGTCGGGCTATCGTTGGGGCATCGAACGGAAACGAGCGTTGCTTGAACGTGAGGCCCACACATGAACATGGTCGGGCCATCAACATCTCCCATTCCATCGCACAACAATATAACCACGCGAGTGAGAGCGATTGATTGGGAGCAGGTATCAAGTGATGTCGAAGCTCAAGGACACGCCGTGACCGAACGCCTGCTCTCTCCGAAAGAATGTCAGTCCTTGGCTTCGTTGTACTCTTGCGATGAAATGTTCCGTAGCCGCATCGTGATGAGTCGCCATAACTTTGGCCGTGGAGAATATCAGTACTTCCGATATCCGCTTCCTGATCTCATCGAACAACTTCGGAATGCGATATATCCCCATCTTGTGCCGGTTGCGAACCGGTGGAATGCGGCCATGGGCATTGAGGTTCGCTTTCCAAAGAGGCATGAAGATTTTCTGGCCCGCTGTCATCAAGCCGGGCAGGATAAGCCCACCCCATTGATGCTCAAATATGAAGCTGACGATTACAACTGCCTGCATCAGGACCTCTACGGCGAACACGTGTTTCCGCTCCAGCTTGCCATTCTTTTATCTGACCCTCAGAAAGACTTCGCGGGTGGTGAATTTGTCATGACCGAGCAGCGGCCACGTATGCAATCCCGGCCCATTGTGGTACCGATCCGACAAGGCGATGGCGTCATTTTCGCGGTTCATCATCGTCCTGTGCGAGGGGGAAGGGGCTGGTATCGTGTGAACCTCCGGCATGGGGTCAGCCGCGTTCGCTCAGGGCAGCGCTATACGGTCGGGATCATATTCCACGACGCCAAGTAAACCGGATGAAGAATCTCCTTCGAAACGGAATTCTGTGGCCGGGACAAGGAATACCCTTGCGATTCTTAGCCGCCGGCCATGGCTCCGACAATTAGAAACGGTTCTTCACCGGTTGTGATCGCGTCGGGTAACGGGGCGTCCGGTGGTTCATGGGACAGATCCTGCCCGCAGGCAAAGAACCTGATAAACGGTCGGCGCTGTTGTGTCGCCTGGTCACGAATTGTCCCCCGCAACATCGGGTAACGGGATTCGAGCGCGTTGAGGATTGCGTGTGGGGTGACAGGACCCTCCATCTCCAGGTTCACCTCGCCGTCGATACGTGCAAGTGTCCGCAAATGGGCTGGAAGGATAACTCGAATCGTGCTCACGGTAACGCCTGGACTTCGACTGATAAGACGGGTGGAAGATCGCGAACGATGCCCATCCAGCTATCTCCCGAATCGGCCGAGGCATACACCTGTCCGCCGGTGGTGCCGACATAGATCCCGCAGGGTTCGAGCGAGTCGACAGCCATGGCGTCACGCAAGACATTGACGTAGCAGTCCTGTTGCGGCAATCCATTTGTCAGTGCTTCCCATTCGTTTCCGCCTGTCTGGCTGCGGTAGACGCGCAATTTCCCCTCCGGCGGATAATGTTCAGAGTCGCTCTTGATCGGTACCACATAGATGGTTTCGGGCTCATGGGCATGCACGGCAATGGGGAATCCGAAATCGGAGGGCAAGTCTCCACTGATTTCATGCCACGACTCGCCTGCGTCATCGCTCCGCATCACATCCCAGTGCTTCTGCATGAAGAGCACATCCGGGCGCGACGGGTGTTTGGCGATGCAGTGCACACAGTGGCCGACTTCTGCAGTGGGGTCGGGAAGTTCATATGGCGATTTCAGTCCGCGGTTGACCGGCTGCCATGTCTTGCCTCCGTCCTCGGTTCGAAACGTGCCGGCTGCCGAAATGGCGACGAATATCCTTTCCGGATTGCCGGGATCCAGAAGGATGGTATGCAGGCACATTCCCCCGGCGCCCGGTTGCCAAAGGTGCCCTTTAGCGCTGCGCAGGCCGGGAAGCTCCTGCCATGTCTGTCCGCCATCGGTGGAACGGAAAATGGCTGCATCCTCAACCCCCGCGTAAATCGTGTCCGGGTCGGTCAGCGATGGCTCCAGATGCCAGACACGCTTGAACTCCCAAGGGTGCTGCGTGCCATCGTACCACTGATGGGTGGTGAGAGGTTGTCCCGTTTCCGTTGAGCTGTCATACACGAACTTGTTGCTCTCCCCCTTGGGCGTATCGTCCGGTGCCGTGGTCGGCTCGCCGGGTGGTGTTCCCGGTTGAAACCAGGTTTTGCCGCCATCATCGGATCGTTGGATGATTTGCCCAAACCAGCTGCTTGACTGCGAGGCATACAACCGATTCGGGTCGGCTGGAGATCCCTTCACGTGAAACAACTCCCATCCACCAAAAAATGGACCGTTAACGTCCCACTTCTTGCGTTTGCCGTCCGATGTCAGCACGAACGCACCTTTGCGCGTTCCAACAAGCACTCGTACTCCACTCATACCTCACTCCTTTCTGAAAATTAGGCCGATCATCGTATAAAGTTTTCACAACTAGTGAGAGCCTATTCCGTCCATCTATCAATCGTGTTGGCCGTTGTGATCGAGGCGTCGTGACCTACTATTGTTCGTAAGCCTCTTGTAGGCGTTTGATGTCAAGTTTCTTCATTTGAAGGAGGGTACTCATGACTCTATTGGTTTTTTTATGATCGTGGCTTTGCATCATTTCGCTTAGCACAGTTGGAACAATTTGCCATGACAACCCATACTTGTCTTTCAGCCAACCGCATTGACCTTTTTCACCACCATCTGAGAGTTTTTCCCATAGCTCGTCTACCTCTTCCTGGGATGCGCAATGTATGATAAACGATACGGCTTCCGTAAATCGGAAATGCGGTCCTCCATTTAAGGCCATAAATTCTTGTCCGTCGAGCTGGAATGTGACGGTCATCACTGATCCCTTGGGTCTACCGGAAACCTTTGCGCCTTCCTCTCCATAATGGGTGATATTCCCTATCTTGGTATTCTTGAAAATCGACACATAAAAATTCACTGCCTCTTCAGCCTGATTATCGAACCACAAACACGGGCTGATTTTCTGCATCATGTTGTGCGCCTTCGCTGAGTGTAAATATGATCTGTTTGTCAACTTCGCGACCTTCCGGATGCCATTGTACTCATAGCGGAATGTCCCTATTCCGTTGGCAAGCCCCCGATCTCTAAAACCGGTCGAATTTCGACCGTGCCCACCCGGGCCGCCGGGATTTGTGCGGCGATGTCCATTGCCTCATCCAGGTCCTTGGCTTCAATAAGAAAGTAGCCGCCCAGTTGTTCTCGTGTTTCAGCAAACGGACCATCGGTGATGAGCCGTTTGCCGTCTCGTATACGGATGCTGGTCGCCATAGTGACAGGATGCAAAGGAGCGGCCGCCAGATAATTCCCTTCAGCTTTAAGCCGGTGTGCAAGCTCCGTGGATTCTTTGTAACACTTTTCACGTCCGGCCTCGTCCCATGCCTGATCAGTTCCGTAAATCAACAGCATGTATTTCATATGAATTCCTCCACTAGAACGAACGAACGCCAATGCCCCAATGAGCCCTAAACATTGCTGGACAAAAGGGCGACCGATGCGACAGATTGCAACGGAAGGTTTTTTTCCGCTATGGGTTCCGCTACTGTTTTCTGGTATAGGTGATCTCCATGATCCTCATTTCCTTGCCGCCGTGATGAGTCCCATACATATCAAACGTCTGGGTATTGTTGTCGACGATCTTCCAGACCGCTCGATGCGTCATCTGCCCTCCGCCCGGCTCAGGATGCGATCCATTCAGCGTAATGGTCTTGCCATCGTCGCTCGCCGTTCCTTCCATGATGAAAATCCCCGTCCCCATCGTATCCATCCAGGCCGTGACATATTTCTTGGTAATGTTGTCGTAGGCGTCGATTCCAATCCCGGAGAAGGGTTGTCCCATCATTTGGCCAGTGTAGGCTTGGTAGAGGTAGCGTCCGTCCAGCAACATTTTCATTTCTGCGGTGCCGGTCGATTCTGTGGGAGGTTTGCCTGGTTCCATCCATTCTTTGGATGTGGTCGTCCAGCTCCCGGCTAGGCTGGCAAACAACTTGTGCGGTTCGCCGGGAGCGGCCAGCTTCTTGTACATCTCCATCATGGCTTGTGGGTCCATCTGCTTTTCTTTGTCTGTGCCTGTGGCGATCACTGGATTGGCGGTCAGGGCAATACAGAGACAGGTGAATGTGATGATAGGAAAACGCATAGATGCCTCCTTGTGATGAGATAATGAACACGGTTGAGATCAGTATGTCATGCTGTGAGTGACTGTTCAGAGGGTACTTTCATGAAGACAATTTTTTGCGTAGGTGCTCCTCTTGCTCCCTCAGCTCAGGCGTGAACTCTGGCCCGAAGTCCTCCGCCTCGAAGAGTTGGCGAATCTCAATCTCGCCTTCTTTGTCATCACCTGCAGGATTCGGACAACGCTTGACCCAGTCGATCGCCTCTTCTTTCGAATTCACCTGCCAAACCCAATACCCGGCGATCAGTTCCTTGGTCTCGGCAAAGGGTCCGTCGGTAACCGTTCGCTTGTTTCCTGAAAACTGCACCCGCGCACCTTTTGAACTCGGGTGGAGCCCATCTCCTGCCAGCATGACGCCGGCTTTTATCAGTTCTTCGTTGAATTTTCCCATCTCAGAAAGAAGGTGCTCGCTCGGCATCACACCGGCTTCCGAGTCTTTGGTAGCTTTGACAATTATCATGAATCTCATCGCCCAATCTCCTTGGCTTTAGTACCTTGAACTAAATTAAAAAATAGCCTTATCCTGATTCTCTTTTTTTGTCGAACGGGGCTGCTGAAATCGACATTTGAAAAACCTCTGTAGTCGCAGCTCTGTCACCATGTGTTGATCTTTTTGTTCCTCATAAAAATCTACTCATCCTGATAAAATTTCGCTTCTATCCCTTGCTGGGGCAGGTCCCTCACCGGCCGAACCTCCATACTCCCGAGGCGCACTGATGGAAACTTGGACGTGATCTGAACGGCCTGGTTGATGTCTCTGGCCTCGATCAGAAAGAATCCGCCGATTTGTTCCTTTGTTTCCGCGAAAGGGCCATCGGTGATTGACACGTTGCCGTTCCGGGCCCTTACGGTTACGGCCATCTGGATTGGCTCAAGGGGTTCCGCAACAATGAGGTGGCCGCTTCTCTTGAGTTTCTCGCAGTAGGCCAAGGTTTCGTTCATGAGAGCATCGCCCTCGCCTTTGGTCATGCTGTCGAACTTTTCTTCCTCGTGGCAACAAAAAAGAAGATATTTCATAATTTCCGACCTCCGATTAGGTGGTGAGTTGGTATTGTTGTCAGGTAGTCGTTCAGGAGGATCAAATTCGACAATGGTCATCCTGAATGCTGAGGGCGCCATTGGCACTCTAGGAATAGAGAGCTTCAAAAAATTCTCAACAAGATATTGTGGGTGACCATTGCTCTGGTCACTACAAATCGGAAAAACTCTGGTTGTACCTATTGGTACCGTTAAGGGAGGAGGATTAATTGCGATCCTGTAACCCGGCCAGCCGTTGTTCAAGAAATCGCTGCTCGGGCTTCTGCTGCGTGAGGCCGAGAGCCTGTTTGTATGCGGCCTTGGCTTCCGCAATTCGGCCCAATCGTCGGCAGAGCTCCGCCTTCGCCGAATGTGCCAGGTAATAATTCGTGAGATCCCCTCGTGCGAAAATGGCGTCGATGAGGGCAAGACCTGCCAGGGGACTGTCACGCATGGCCACTGCGACGGCGCGATTCAGTTCCACCACAGGGGAAGGAGATGCCTGCATCAACATATCGTAGAGTGACACGATTTGAGGCCAGTCCGTGGCTGTGGGATGTGTTGCCTGGGAATGTAATCCGGAAATCGCGGCCTGGATGGTATAAGGGCCGATTTCACGTGAAGCAAACGCCTTTCCTACCAGGGTAATCCCCTCTGCGATCTGATCCCGGTTCCACAACGAACGATCCTGGTCCTCAAGCAGAATCAGATCTCCAGTTTGGGAGATGCGTGCGGCGCGGCGGGAGTCATGAAGGAGCATTAATGCCAAGAGCCCCATCGCTTCCGCGTCCGGTAATAATTCCATCAATAATCGCCCCAGTCGAATAGCTTCAGCCGAGAGGTCATGACGTGTGAGAGATTCCCCCGAAGAGGCAGAGTATCCTTCGTTAAACACGAGGTAAATCACCCGCAGCACCGCATCCAGACGGTCGGGCAAGGTGGTCTCAGAAGGCACCTCATAGGGTATGCGTGCTTTCCGAATCTTTGTCTTGGCGCGAACGATCCGCTGAGCCACTGTGGGCGGGGATGTGAGAAAGGCTTTTGCGATTTCTTCCGTCGTCAGGCCACACACCTCCCGGAGAGTCATCGCTACTTGGGCTTCAGATGAAAGAGCCGGGTGGCAGCAGGTAAAGATCAGTCGTAGCCGGTCGTCGTCGATGCTTTCATCCGGATTTTCATGAGTGTCATGAATGCCGGCTTCCAACTGCGTGGCGAGTTCTGCAAGCGAGGCGTCGAATCTGGTCCGTCGCCGCATTCCATCGATCGCTTTGAAACGTCCGGTCGACACGAGCCAGGCTCGCGGATTGGCCGGGATCCCATCCCTGGTCCATTGTTCGACCGCGACCGCAAACGCCTCGTGCAACGCTTCTTCAGCCGCATCAAAGTCGCCGAGCAGGCGGATCAAGGTGGCGAGAATCCGGCGCGATTCAGTGCGGTACACTTCCTCCACCACCTCCCGCACCTCTCTAGCCGGTCTTTCACTCATGATCGAAAGGCATCACGTTGAGAAGCACGGAAAGACCATCGAGGTATGGCGTGCGCGTTCAGGGAAGCGATCGCCTCTGCTGAGGTGGGATGAGAGAGAATGTTGTCCGTTATTCTGCTTCAACCGTGACCTCTGTTGTCACCGAATTGGCAATAAAACATTCGCTGTGAGCCTGCTCATGGAGAGCGTGTCTCTGTTCCTGAGTCGGAAGAGTCGGCCCACCGAATATCACTCGAGGATGTAAGATGACACGTGTAATCGCCAGCTTGTTGTTTTGATTTTTTTCTAACAATCCAACAGCATGATCACTATAGCGATCCACAACGAATCGTTTCTTGGCTGCCATTGCCAGGAAAGTCAGCATATGACAGCTCGACAAGGCCGCCACAAAGGCTTCCTCAGGATTTACATGAGCGGGATTCCCCCGATAGGCCGGTGCGGCGGAGGCGGGAACGCGAACCCCACCTTCAAAAAACAACTCATGGTCTCGATTATACGATTCGTACGAAAAGTTCTCTGATCCCCTCTTCCATTCCAGCGTGATCTTATGCTCAGACATTGATCAACCCCTTTCGAAAGCGTGACAATCATTTTTTTTGTTGAGGCGACTTCCCTGTGCTTGGACGATCGAAAACGAATCCGGGTACTTATGCGCATTCGCGGTAACAGATTCCCAGACGATTGCCGCTGGAATCTTCAAAAAACAGCAAAATAATGTCACATCAACTACACTCTTCATTTCGCAGTGCTTGCCGCTGTTTTCCGTACTCGTGTATTTTCCTCATCAGAGCAATTTTTATTGATGTGTAATTTGTGCATCCCGATATGTGGCGGTTCGTCTAAAGAAAGTGTCCGCCAGACAATATTTTCATTGTACCGGCGCCTGGGGGTTCCATAAGAAGCTGGTCGGATTCTTCCAAGCGGGCCGCCGGTTCTAGTCTCAAGATTTCATTTATAGTTTATTTTACCCGAATGACTCTTACTTCCGCTCAGCCGCAGAGTCGGCAACGGCAATAGCTTCAATCTCAATCATCGCGTCGGGAGAATATAGTGAGCGGACTTCCACGATGGTGTCTGCCGGATATGGAGCCGTAAACCGTTGACCGCGAAGTTCAACGATTTTATCGAAATGGGTCATGTCGGTCAGAAAGATCGTCACTTTGATGACGTTCCCTAGGCTTGATCCTCCCGCATGCAGTACCCGCTCGAGATTATCAAAAGTTTGGTTGGCCTGGACATCAAAGTTGCCTGCGCCGACGATTCGGCCGTTCGTATCGATGGCAGTCTGACCTGAGATAAAGAGCAGATCACCGACCCGATACCCCTGGGAAAGACGATAGGGCTCGTAGGGATCCGGATCGATCCGGATTTGTGTGATGTTCATCGTACCACCTCCTTATTGCTGTCGAAAAAGACTTCAAAAACCCCTTACCGCTGCGATTGCCCATTAATGACACACGAGGATGATTCAGTATATCTAATCGGAGGCCATTCATTTGGCTTGGTATCGGTGCCTCGAATCGTCTCACTGTTGTAGGCCAACTCAGAATTTCTAAACCGACTCGCATTATGGGCCTTTTTGAATATCCTGCTTGACTACGTTGAACATCGTAAAATTTTTGAACCCGATAAGTTCTCAGAAGAATATTTGGGGTTTTTTTTCGACAGCCTGCGAGGTATGTGCGACAAAAATCTCTGTTCAAAAGAGTTCTATGGGGAGCCTCGCAAATATGTTTCTTTAATGATTGAAAATATCACGCAGAAGACCTCTTTCGCATAGGGTATTTTCAGTCTTCTGATGAGTGCATTTCTATTGGATTTGTTTGACAAAGCTGAGATTAATTATTAGGGTAAGTTTTCCCATCCTCTGGACATTATTCCCGTTCACAATGGGCCAATTCTTAAAAAAATTATCCCTGGTGAAAATTTCCTTTTCAAAGGGGATGAGC
The DNA here is from genome assembly GCF_032050975.1 of Candidatus Nitrospira allomarina. Taxonomy (NCBI): domain Bacteria; kingdom Pseudomonadati; phylum Nitrospirota; class Nitrospiria; order Nitrospirales; family Nitrospiraceae; genus Nitrospira; species Candidatus Nitrospira allomarina. The sequence continues at coordinate 2,359,090 of NZ_CP116967.1, forward strand.
CAGAGATGCTTGTATGTATATGTGATGGTCAACAATTACATGTGCGATAAAAGCATTTCAAGATGATTAAAAGGTTGATGAGCAAATGTGCGGAATTCTTGGACAGATAAATTTCTCAGGGTGTCCTGTAGACCCCAAAGACTTGATGGCCATGAATGCGACCATGGGCAGTCGTGGCCCTGATGGCGTGGGGTTGTACGTTCAAGGGCGATTGGGATTCGGGCATCGACGTCTCAAAGTCATTGACTTGACCCAGGCGTCCCAGCAACCCATGGTGGATTCCACCCTGGGGCTTGGCATTGTGTTTAATGGGGCGATATACAACTACAAGGAATTGCGGCATGAGCTGGAAGGGAAAGGCTATACCTTCTTTTCCCAGGGAGATACTGAAGTCATTCTTAAGGCCTACCATGCGTGGGGAGAAGGCTTTATTCACCGCTTAAATGGTATGTTTGCGTTCGCCATTTGGGAAAGAGATTCAGAGCGGGTTGTGCTGGCGCGTGATCGGTTGGGAATTAAACCGCTCTATTTTACTGAGACATCTCAGCAGTTTCGATTCGCATCGACCTTGCCGGCTCTCTTAGCGGGGGGAAACGTCTCCACGGAGATGGATCCCGTGGCGCTTCATCACTATTTCATGTTTCACGCCGTTGTTCCTGCCCCTCATACCTTGCTTCAAGGCATCCGGAAATTAGCGCCCGGCACCATGATGGTCATCGAACCAACAGGAGCACGGCGACATCATCACTATTGGCAACTCTCTTTCGGGCCGCGTGATGATGAAAGGGGGTGGAAAGAACGGGACTGGCAAGATCGGCTGTATGAGGTCCTGCGTTCGGCTGTCCGCCGACGGCTGATTGCCGATGTGCCCGTCGGGGTGCTCTTGTCCGGTGGACTGGACTCGAGCCTCATCGTGGGCCTGTTGGCGGCCGAAGGTGCCACGGGCCTGAATACCTTTTCCATTGGGTTTGAAACGGTGGCAGAGGAAAAGGGGGACGAGTTTTCCTACTCCGATATCATTGCCAACAAATTTTCCACCCGTCACCACAAGCTGCCCGTTGATACGACGCACGTTCTGCCTAACCTGCCGGGTTGCATTCATGCCATGTCCGAGCCAATGGTCAGTCACGATGCCATCGGGTTTTATTTGCTCTCCAAAGAAGTGTCCAAACATGTCACGGTGGTCCAAAGTGGGCAGGGAGCCGATGAAATTTTCGCAGGATATCACTGGTATCCCCCACTGTTGAACAGTCAACATCCGGTTGATGAATATCGCCAGGTGTTTTTTGATCGCGACCAGAAGGAATTTCTTCGAGTCATTCATCCACGGTTTCACGGAGACGATCATAGTCAGCGTTTTGTGGAGACGCATTTTTCCCAACCGGGGGCCTCTCGACCGATTGATAAGGCCTTACGGCTTGATACGACCATTATGTTAGTCGACGATCCGGTTAAGCGTGTCGACAACATGACGATGGCGTGGAGCTTGGAAGCGCGAGTGCCGTTTTTAGATCATGAAGTCGTGGAATTAGCCGCACGGGTGCCGGCCGAAATGAAAATAGCGCAAGGGGGAAAAGGTATCCTCAAGGAAGTTGCCCGCCGGGTGATCCCTTCAGAGGTCATTGATCGGCCCAAAGGGTACTTTCCCGTCCCCGCCCTAAAATATCTGCGGGGCCCTTATTTGGGCATGGTGAAAGAGGCCCTTTTGTCACAAACCAGTCAGAACCGCGAGATCTTTCAGCGGGACTATATTGATGAATTGTTGAAGAATCCGGATGATCATCTCACGCCTTTACGTGGGTCAAAGCTCTGGCAGCTTGGATTATTGGAACTGTGGCTTCAGTCCCATGGCATCTAGGGATCGCGATGTTTTGAAGGGTCCGCAAGCTCTCCACATGACGAGCCCCCGCCAACGACCGATCGGGCCGACGGTTAAAAACTGGGAAGTCGGGCCGGCGACCTACCAGGGCCGGCGAGTGAAGCCCAAAGTGGTCCTGGATTGCGGTTGGGGGCGGCTCATTTTTGCCCACACCTTTACAGGGCCCGAAGAGGTGGCTTCCACGCTGATGCAGGAACGTCCCGGGCACCGGGATATTGCCTTTTATTTACGGGATCCTCACGTGGTCCTGGCCCTGCGCCCGCACAAGCTGTTTCTGGATCCATCGCATACATTTCGATTGTGGTTGGGTGATTATCAATCCGTTGCCAATCAGCAATCAGGCATAGTGATCACTCCCATCCAGTCGGAGGCCGATGTCACGGCGTTGAATCGAATCTATGCGGCACGGGGCATGGTCACGGCCGACACCGATCTCCTTATGAGGCAGCGCCGCTCCCAAAAACTCTGCTATTTTCTCGCGAAAGACCAGGCCACGAATGAAGTGATTGGGGTCATTCTAGCTGTGAATCATCGCCTGATTTTTGACGACCCCGAAAAAGGCAGTAGCATCTGGAGTCTGGCCGTCGATCCTCAAGCGCACCATCCCGGAGTGGGGGAGGCGTTGATTCGTCATGCGGCCGAACGGATGAAGGCCCGGGGGTGCAACTATGTGGATCTCTCGGTGCTGCATGACAACTATGAAGCCATCGCGCTGTATCGGAAACTGGGATTTGGACGAATTCCTGTGTTTGCGGTGAAAACGCGAAATACCATTAATGAAAAGCTGTTTGCAGGCCCCTCACCGGATCAACGACTCAACCCCTATGCCACCATTATTGTTAATGAGGCCAGACGTCGAGGCATCGACGTCGATGTGTTGGATGCCGAGAAGGGCTACTTCCGCTTGACGTTTGGGGGCCGGTCCATTACCTGTCGAGAATCGTTGTCCGAATTGACTACAGCGATTGCGATGAGCCGTTGTGCGGATAAGGCGCTCACCCGGCGCGTGTTACAAGAAGCCGGTTTATCCGTTCCCGCGCAGGTGGTGGCCAATGGGCGGAAACCCAATGGTGAATTTCTTGGACAGTACGGATCCATTGTGGTCAAACCGGCGACGGGGGAACAAGGAGCTGGCGTAAGTGTGGATGTGCGAAAGGTCAAGGAAGTGGAGTCCGCAATTGCCCTTGCCGGCAAAAGTGGTGATCACGTTATTCTGGAACAATATGTGAAGGGCGAGGACTTACGCATTGTGTTGATCAATTATGAAGTGGTTGCCGCTGCCGTTCGACGACCACCTCGGATCACGGGAACGGGACATCATACGATAGCCGAATTGATTGATCGGCAGAGTCAGCGACGGGCACGATTGACCGGCGGCGAGAGTCGTATTCCTCTGGACAGAGAAACCAAGCGGTGCATAAAGGAAGGCGGCTATACCCTCAAGGAGGTTTTGCCCAAAGGTAAAACTATTACGGTGCGTAAGACGGCCAATCTGCATACCGGAGGTACGATCCATGACGTGACAGGAAAACTTCATCCTGATTTAGCCACCGCGGCGGTGATTGGTGCCAAGGCGCTGGCTATTCCGGTGGTGGGATTCGACTTTATCGTCACGGCGGTTTCCAAGCCTCACTATGTCATTATTGAAGCCAATGAACGGCCTGGTCTGGCCAATCATGAACCGCAACCGACAGCGGAACGATTTATTGACCTGTTGTTTCCTCAAACCAAGACGCCCACAAAATTGAAGTAGTCCTTTGGGGTTAATAGGGGATTGTATGATCCATTCAAAAATTGACACGCAGTACCTCCTTCATATTCTCCAAAAACTACTGGCGATTCCCAGTCCGACCGGCTATACCGATCAAATTGTCCATGCGGTGTCGGGTGAACTGAAACAATTAGGGATTCCCTTCGAACTTACGCGGCGCGGAGCCATTCGAGCCACCATGGCAGGAAAAGTCAGTACGCCTGATCGAGCCATTGTGGCCCATCTAGATACGTTGGGGGCTCTGGTGAAATGGCTCAAAACCAACGGACGGCTGGCGATCGTGCCAATCGGAACCTGGTCCAGCCGATTTGCCGAAGGTGCCCGTGTGACCGTCTTTTCCGATACCAGTATGCATCGTGGCACCATCCTGCCCCTGAAAGCCTCCGGGCACACCTATGGTGACGAAATTGATACGCAACCGGTGTCGTGGAAGAATCTGGAAATTCGACTCGATGAAACTGTGACGGACGTCAATGGACGTATCCAACCCTTATCGACCGATCAGGATCTCCATCGTCTCGGGATTCATATTGGTGATTTCATTGCCGTTGACCCCTCGCCTGAAATTGGCCCCAATGGATTTATTAATTCGCGGCATTTGGACGATAAAGCCGGAGTGGCCACCATCCTGGCTGCTGCCAAATCCATTCTTGAGTCAGGGGCCACGCTTCCTGTGGATTGCCATTTACTGTTTACGATATCCGAAGAGGTTGGGTCAGGGGCCTCGGCGATCTTACATGGAGATGTTGCAGAAATGATCACGATTGATAACGGCACTCCCGCGCCCTTTCAGGCCTCGAGCGAATTTGGTGCGACAATTGCCATGGCCGATTCAGCCGGGCCTTTTGATTATCACCTGGTCAGGCGCCTCATCGCCTTATGTGTGGAACATGACATTCCGTTTCAGCGCGACATTTTTTGCGACTATAGAAGTGATAGTGCGTCGGCCGTAGAGGCCGGGAACGACATTCGGACCGCTCTTCTCACATTTGGGGTCGATTCTTCCCATGGCTATGAGCGAACTCATCTGAGTGGACTCGAGGCCATTGCGAAGTTATTGGTCGTATATATGCAAAAAGAACCGGTGTTTTGGAGAGATCGCGATACGTTAGGGTCCGATAATGATTTTCCAACTCAACCGATTGAAGAAACGTCTTTCCCCCACACCCTCGAGGACATGGTCCGACGTCATGGTGAACCCCAAGATGACCCATAGTGCTTCTCCGCTAAGGACAGACGACAGGATGCTCGATACACTTCCTTTGCGGATGTTCTCCTCATTTCCCTGTCTGGCTTGATGTCTTCTCATCCCCCCCCATCTACCTTTCCCCCAGCCAATACGACCCATCCACAGTTGACGCTTCGTGCCATTGCCACGGGGATGGTCTTAGGAGCTCTCCTCACCCCCTGCAATATCTATAGCGGGCTGAAGATTGGTTGGACATTTAATATGTCCATTACGGCAGCCTTGCTCAGTTATGCGTTTTGGAAAATATTTGAAACGACCGCCCAAACCGAGCGCTGGGGGCTTCTTGAAAATAATATCAATCAAACCACGGCCTCCTCGGCTGCATCCATTATCTCGTCAGGGCTGGTGGCCCCGATTCCCGCCCTGGCCATGTTGACGGGCGAGCAATTGCCTTGGTCTCTGCTCTCCGTATGGGTTTTTTCCGTCAGCCTGATGGGTATCGTGGTCGCGGTCGGTCTTCGGCACCAGATGCTTATTCGTGACCGATTGCCGTTTCCCGCCGGTGTTGCCACAGCGGAAACCGTGAGGGAAATCTATGGGAAAGGGGGGGAAGCCCTGGCTCGCGTGAAAGTTCTCCTCACGGCTGGTGGGATCGCCGGGATCATGAAAATTTTCAACGAAGCTATTCTGACCATCCCCAAAGTGGCAACGGGCCTGGCCATTCCATTGAAGGGAGCGCTCAACAAGGCCGGGTTATCCACTGTCTCCCTTTCCAATCTTGGGTTCGTTCTCGATCCCTCGCTTCTGATGGTGGGCTTTGGGGCCATTATCGGGCTTCGCGCCGGACTCTCTCTGCTCCTTGGAGCGATCCTTGCCTGGGGCATCATTGGTCCTTGGGTCCTCACGCAAGGCTGGATTCCTGCGGAACATCTGACGCCGGACGGATATTGGTTTGGACCTCTGGTGGAATGGTTGCTCTGGCCGGGGGTGACCCTGATGGTCATGGCCTCGCTCACGTCGTTTGCCTGCTCCTGGGGGACAATGGTCACCGGCACCATACTTTCTCGAAAAACCCCGGTTTCCCTTTTAACCCCGAATGATCCCTTTGTTATTCCACGTCAATGGTTTGTGATTGGACTGTGTATTTCTTTGGTCTTTGCGGTGATGACCCAGATAACGTTATTCAACATTTCAATGGGTATTGCGATTCTCGCGGTCCTTCTCTCCTTTGTGTTGGCCATCGTGGCGGGACGAGTCTCTGGGGAAACCGGGATTACGCCAATTGGTGCCATGGGGAAAGTCACACAACTCACGTTTGGTTTCCTCATTCCGGGTAATGTCACGACCAATCTAATGGCGGCCAACGTCACAGGAGGAGCGGCCGGCCAATGCGCAGACCTCCTCCACGACCTGAAGACCGGTCTACTTCTGGGCGCCTCGCCGCGCTTTCAAGCCCTGGCTCAAATTTTCGGAGTGTTAACCGGCTCTCTTGTGGGTAGTGCGGTGTATCTGGTGCTCATCCCTGATCCTCAATCCATGTTGTTAACCATCGAATGGCCGGCGCCTGCCGTGGCAACCTGGAAGGCTGTCGCGGAAGTCTTTCAACTCGGTACAGAGGCAATTCCTCCTGGGAGTCTGTTGGCCATGAGCATTGCGTGTGTACTAGGCGTGGGGATGGTGGTTCTCGATCAATCTGTCCCACTATCCGTTAGCCGATGGATCCCCAGCGCCTCGACGATGGGACTGGCATTTGTCATTCCTGCCTGGAATTCTCTGTCTCTCTTTCTGGGTGCCCTTCTTGGAGCCTTTTTAATGAGGTATGCGAAGACTTGGGCGGAACGATTTGTGATGGCGCTGGCCGCCGGGCTCGTGGCAGGTGAAAGCCTCGCAGGTGTCGCGAGTGTTCTTGTTAAAATACTATTTTGACCAGATCCAAGTTAAGGCAGGTGGAGGTTTCTGAAAGACGCTGTGTCCTTGCGGTGTTTTTAAAACTTTCCTGCCGGTTTCTCACGTTTCTCCAAATCCACAGCTGGTCATGTCCGACCATCCCTTGCCGATATCTGCCCTTCTTCTATTCTTCAGGACAGGTTCTGTCCAGAATAAAATACACCGGGCAAAATCCGGTGAACCCGCTTTGCAGCAGCAGTGTGACTCCAAGGATTCCCGGAAGTAACAACCATAAAGGATTCACGTAGTACCCGAGTGCGACGCCTGCCGTAATGAGCGCGCCGGCGATTCCGTCATGGAGTTGGCGTTTTCGCTTCATCTTCACTCCTCCTGTTGAAACGTTTGTCTATGGCCTTCCGGGTTTCCTTTTTACCAAAGAGGATTTTTTCTGGGTGGTTATCAATTCGTCACTTTTCAGTCGTGATGTTTCTTGAAATGAGGAGCGCCTGGGGGGAGTCTAACTCCGTGGACTTTTATGAAAAATACGTATTTTAATTTACTTTTTTTCGTGAGTTTAATGTTGATTAAATTATAGGCAATACATTGTTAATAAACAATAATTTCATCATTTACCTCAGTAGATCTCCCGTCTTTTCCGGTAGGTTCAAGGGGTGCTACTCTTTGGGGTGCTTTTAGACCTTCACTAAGCAGAATGGAGACCAAGACATGCCTTTCGGCTATTACCACCAGCTTAACGCCAAGGCGAAGCGGATCTATCGGGCAAGCGACAAGGTGTCGGATTTTCAATTGCCCAATGTCTCTGTTGTTCGACCGGTCGTACGAAAAATATTTGAAGCTTTACAGGCCGAGAGTCATTTGCGCACGCAAAAATGGACTCAACGTCTTCTGAATAGTTTAACGAGCCAACTGCATATTCGGCCCATTCGATTTGAACTGCTGGATATCCGACCTTCCAATCCCCGGATGGAACTGTATGGCCTGTATTATCCCATGGAAGGACGGCGGATCCCGCGTATTCAAGTGTGGATGCGCACGGCCAAGCGGCATCAGGTCGTCGCTTTTCGCACGTTTCTGCGCACGTTGCTACATGAACTGTGTCATCATTTGGATTACGATTGTTTAGGTCTGAAAGACTCTTTTCATACCAAGGGCTTTTATGGTCGTGAAGCTAGTTTAGCCTCTCAAGTCTTATCGTTGGTCGATACTGCCGCTTGGGGAACAGGCCACCAGTCCAAGATGAGGAAAACGAAACGAAAGATCTGATGATACCTGGTCCCTCTTCAGCCGGTCCCACTTCCTTTTCTTGACCCCCGTCTGGTGCCTGACAAGGGCTTCATTTTTCCCTGCCATTCCGATGGGTTGGTCTCGCCTCTGACTGTCTATCTCTTTTACGGTTTCGGAGGGTAGAATGCGTAATCGTGCCGATTGCAGGGGTGTTGCATGTCCCTATGAATTATAACGCATCAATCTTTTTCAGAAATGAGGAGTAGAAACGAAGCTATGTTGCAGGATATTCAACCCATCCAACCCATGTCCCATCTGACCGGATCTAGCGAGAAGCTTCATACCCGTTTGTGCCGGATGGTAGGGCAGGCGGTTGCCGATTTCAACATGATTGAAGGAGGCGATAAGGTCATGGTGTGCCTTTCCGGGGGGAAGGATAGTTATGCGATGTTGGACGTGTTGATGTCCATGCAGTCTCGTGCTCCGGTGTCTTATGAACTGATTGCGGTGAATTTGGATCAGAAACAACCGGGATTTCCTGAACATGTGCTGCCGGATTATCTCACGAAGCTTGGCGTGCCGTTTCATATTGAAGAGCGCGATACTTATTCGGTGGTGAAAAGGCTGATTCCCGAAGGCGAGACGACCTGCTCGCTCTGTTCACGGTTGCGTCGCGGCATCCTCTACGGGTTGGCGGAACGGTTGGGCGCGACCAAGATTGCTCTTGGCCATCATCGCAACGATATGATGGAGACCTTGTTGTTGAACATGTTATTCAACGGTACTCTCAAAAGCATGCCGCCAAAACTGAAATCTGATGACGGACAACATGTGGTGATCCGCCCATTGGCATATGTGAAGGAATCCGAACTGGCCCGCTATGCGGAAATGAGAAACTTTCCCATCATTCCCTGCGACCTATGCGGTTCACAGGAAAATTTGAAACGCAAAGAAGTGAAGGCCCTGCTTCAGGAATGGGATGACCGGTATCCTGGCTCGGGTGACAGTGTGTTTGCGGCTTTGTCCAAGGTCATACCCAGTCATCTCCTCGATCGGCGATTATTTGATTTTGAGACTTTTGGCGAGCCCGAATCGTAGATGGGCCTGACGGTGGTTTCCGTGCGAATGATGACCGACCTGCCAGATCCCATTCCATGGTGTGTCTTCCCTAGCCTCTCCTGTATGTGCGGTTTTTGCCGGGCATCATAATGGTTTATCTCCAGGCTTTTTTGTTGATTATGGCGGCCAATGCCGCCCCGATTTTCGGGCGACTGCTTATACAAGGGCGTTGGAGTGCTCCTCTTGATGGGGGAGCGACTTTCTTCGATGGGCAGCCGGTGTTGGGACCCTCGAAAACCTATCGAGGTGTGGCTTTCTCATTGGTGGGCACGGTTCTGGCGGCGGATGTCCTAGGTATACCCTGGGACATAGGGCTGTTGACTGGAGGGTTAGCCATGACCGGCGACTGCCTCTCTAGTTTTCTCAAGCGACGTTTGGGTTATGCCTCAGGCGGGATGGCCTTGGGCTTGGACCAAATTCCGGAGAGCCTTTTTCCCCTGTTAGGGCTATGGGGACCCCTGTCGTTATCGGCTAGTGGCATTATGGCCACTGCGGGTGCGTTTTTGGTGTTCGAGCTGTTTATTTCTCCGATTTTATACAGATTCCGGATTCGTAAAAATCCCCATTAATCCGGTGTTGCCCCTGTAGACCTTATTCCTTGGAAAGATTTTTGGTCTTGGGGAAGGTAATCCCCAATTGGCCAAGTTTCCGGCTAAACCCGGCAGGCGTATTGAGAGTATGGATCAAGCGCCCATCAGGCTGTTCGTAGGAAATAAGGCCACCATCTTGTAGCGGCCAGACGAGTACTCGATCTTTGGCCCGATGGCTGGAAAAGGCTTGAGGGGCACATGGCATGCCGAGTAGCATTTCGAAGGAAACGGGAGGCTCCAACCTGGGGAGAACAAGCCGCCCCGGACAATTTTGAATGGGCCGCCAGGGCCAACGGGTTCGTAATTCCTCAAAGGTCATAGATGCACTTTTTTGACGTGCCCATTAAACTCCGACATGGATGTGTTTGGCAAGCTTAGTGGAAAAGAGGATGCTTCCGGTCTGTGCTTCTTGTCATGGTCCATGGAATGATGCCTTGATGTATCAGGGACAGCGAGTGCACCGTACTGAAATTCTAGCGTGGAGTTGAATGTGGATCCCTCATCTGAAGAAGCATCTTCAGGCAATTCCCGCGCACCCCTCATTTCGATAGGATTCGCGGTTTTCGCCGTTCTCATCGTGCCGGTATTTCTATATTCTATGGGTCCGGATGGGCCTGCTAAAGTTGGTGACGTGGTGTTTGTCACGGATCGACATCGTGTGCGGATAATGGTTTCCAATGATGAGGAGATAGGAACGTATTCCGGGATGTGTGTTCTTGAGCCACGGGTACAATTAGTGGTGCAGCAAATGGGCTCTCCCTCGGAGGGGGGTATGATTGCGGAACCGGTTGGCCTTGAAAGGACTGGTCCACCCTTCTGCGTTCAGGGGAAACCGGTTATGGTGTATCCCCATCAGGTGACCTTACAACCGGACCTGTGGGGTGGCCTGCGGGACACGCTTTTGCAGTTGTCCTCTGGTCGCTGAGAAGGACGATCCCGACGCTGTTTCTCTCCAGGCGCTTAGGAGGGTTTGAGCTTGTCTGAAAAGCGTTGCCGGAACTTCGCCACTTTGGGATTAATGAGGTAGGCGCAGTAAGGTTGTGACGGGTTTTGCACAAAATATTCCTGGTGGTAATCTTCAGCCATGTAAAAGGGTGACGCGGGTTCCACCTGGGTCACAATGGGATCGTTGAACAACCTGGCTTCCGTCAGCGCGTGAATGACCTCGTGTGCGATCGCATTTTGTGTTGAGGAATGGGTGAAAATGGCGGAGCGATATTGGGTCCCAGCATCATTCCCTTGTCGGTTGAGGGTGGTGGGGTCATGGATGCCAAAAAAGATTTCCAGGAGCTCCCGGTAGGTGATGATGCCGGGATTAAAGGTAATCTGTATCACCTCGGCATGTCCCGTGTTTCCACTGCAGACGGCCTCATAAGTTGGATTGGGGCGACTACCGCCCATATAGCCGGATTCTACGGACTCGACACCCTTCACCTGATCGAATACGGCTTCGAGGCACCAGAAGCAGCCGCCACCCAATGTGGCGAGTTCTTTTCCTGTTGATGTGGCTATGGCCGAGTCAGACATGCGTTACTCCTTTAAATGAGTCGTCATTTAAGTAAGAAGAGAATTTTTCTCCCACAATTTCCAAATCCGGTAGATTTTCCGCGACAGCTTGATAGTTTGTACTATTTTCAAGTACGGAAATGACTTCAGGGAGCGGTTCAGCCCATATTCCGGGTACATCAGCTTCTCCCTCAGTCCTGATTGGAAATGCGAGTTGCTCCACTAGTGGACAAAAAGACGCATGGACTCCGGCCTTGTTGCCGCGGGCATCCACCCGATGCCATCCGAACTCTTTTAAATACAAGGCATTGAGCCCATGTAAACAAAATGGTGGTGTATTGTGCGCAATGGTTAATCGTTGATAACACAGACCTGTTGGAATGCCCCGGGCTCGAAGTAACGCGGCGAGTAAATGGCTTTTTGCATAACAATAGCCTGTTCCATGTTTGAGAACATCGGAGGCTTTGCATGTCACGGGGTTGAGAGCATAGTCAAAGCTATGTTGTATGTTGTCACGCACAAACTGAAAGCAGACCCTGGCAAATTGAAGGGAATCTTGGCAGGTCTCCGACAATTCCCGCGCAAGACTGAGAATATTTGCCGTGCGCCAATCGATATAATAGGTTGATTCAAGGTATTTCTGCATGGTTTCTATCTTGGAAGGTTTAATGCCAGAACTCATCATGAAGACTCACAGGAATTGCCCGCATGCACTTAAGAAGAAAAGGAAAGGCCGTGCGATCGGTCTGTCCGGTCACAGAGTTTATACCATGCCCTGCTTTTTTGGGCCACTGGTGGTTGAAGTGGTGAATAGGCGAGAGTGAATTTTCTCCCCTTAAATTCCTCGCTTTACATTTTGTTCGGCCCCTTTATAGGCTTGGACGATTTTCTATTAGACTGTTGAGTGGTGGGTAGAGGAGCAAGTCATATGCGGATAGTGTGGGCTACCGACATCCACTTGAATTTTCTGGGTATCGAGGGACGGGACGTATTTTTTTCGTCCATTCGTGCTCAACAACCTGACGTCGTGTTTGTGACCGGAGACATTGCTGAGGCTCCATCGTTGGGCCATCTGCTCCATGAAATGCGTCAAGCGATTCACGTGCCGTTGTATTTCGTTCTGGGGAATCATGATTTTTACTATGGTTCGATTTCCCACATTCGAAATGATTTGAAAGGCTGGTGTCAGAGTCAGCCAGGACTCACCTATCTTTCGACATCCGGGGTGGTCGAATTGACTCCGACGACGGCGTTGGTCGGGCATGACGGGTGGGGAGACGGGCGCTATGGAAACTATCATCTGTCCCCGGTTAGGCTCAGTGATCAGGAGTTGATCGTGGATTTTCAGGATTTAGATCGGGAGGCGGTGTTACGCAAACTCCGTGCGTTGGGAGATGAGGCGGCTTGCTATTTGCGAGATAGTTTGGATGAGGCCTTGTCATCATATCAGCGTGTCATTTGCCTGACGCATGTCCCGCCATTTAAAGAAGCCTGCTGGTATCAGGGGAAATTGGGAAACGATGATTGGCTTCCATATTTTGCCTGCCAGGCCGTTGGCGAGGTGTTACTTCACGCATCACGGGAACGACCGGATTCTCAAATTACCGTCTTGTGTGGCCATACCCATCATGCAGGGACCGTTCACCTGCGACCAAATCTGCAGGTTCTTACGGGTTCTGCCGAATATGGTGCCCCGTGTATTCAAGAGAGTTTTGACCTTGAGAAACTGTTTCCCCCATTTAATGTTGGTAGAAGGCGGTGAGGGTGAAGAAGGCGCAGCCGGTAGAAACTGATGCCTCCGGAAGGCCATCAGGTCCCCGCTAAATAAATCTGGTCCGTTCGTGTGGAGTAGGTACGCGGCACGAGTCGGATTTGCCCATCCACTGATAGCGATGCCGGGCGATAAAACTGTACACCATATCGCGAAGTGGCCGGGGAATGATGAGGAAGGCATACAGCCAAGGCCAAGCTCCAGGAAGGCTGCGAAAAATTTTGAGAGCTGCAGTGGATTTTGTAAAGACCTTCCCGTGTTCCAGCAGTAAAAAGGTTTCATAATCCTGGGTCGAAAGATGAAGGTGGGTGAGAATGTCCTGTGCCGGTTGGGATTGAAGCGTTCCGAATTTAAATAATCCTCGGGAATCCCTCTCGAGGACAAAATTGACAAACGCATTGCAAAAATTACACACCCCATCAAAGACAATCACCTTTTCGTGCTTGCCCCAATCATGGGATGGTAAGGAAGATCCCTGTTTCACGTAGGTGCCCTTTTCTCTGATCGCGCTTTACTGTGTGTCGGTCAGTCGCAATGAAAAACTTCCCTTTCATTATAATACATGAGACCCCTACAGGTTTTCTAAGGCGGTAGCGCCTAACCAGCCATGGAAGGTCGACGTTTGAAGAGTCGCCATGCATGGACTTGGAGCCATTGATGGATGGGAACAAGATCGAAAAAAATGAAGTAGACAAACGGGATTAACAAAAAATTGACATCCATGAGGATAAAGGAGGAAATGTGGAAAATAATGACGCCGGTCAAAAAGAAGGCCCGCAGCTTGACCGATTTAATGAAGAGGATCAATGGAAAACCCAGTTCGAACGCGAGCACCAGATGGGAGAAAATCTGAATAAGGTCCGGGCGTTGGGCTAGCTCGAAGCTTAAGCTATTTTTGACCAGTTCCCCTTCGCCTGTCATGCCCCATCGGACAGAGCGTTTGATCAGCACCTCCTGGATTCGGCCTTCGCCGGAAAACCATTCCCATCCGCTAACCCGCACTTTGGCGATGACACTCCAAAAATAAAACAGAGCGACATAGAGTTGCATCATTTTAATGGGCCAACTGGCCTCCCATTCCTGGAGGGGAGGGTGTGTGTCGTGGCGTGAGTCACGAGAATGGACTTCCCCGCACCTGGAGAGCAGAAAAAGGAAAAGCATTTGCATGGGGATGATATAGCGATGGTGGACGTCGCCGCTAAAGCTGTCTCTCACCCCCTTTAAATAAAAAATACAGAGGATAACGATAAGAATTGATGTCCGGGTCCATTTCCCCATGATCATACCGACCGTGGCGGTCATCAGGAGTGCATAGATGATAAACGACAGGGCAGGGATATGGTACTGAATCCCAAGCAGATGAAAATACCAAATGGGGTCCAGGAAATAATTTCTGGAGCCGATCGGGTTGAGAGTCAGGACTGTGGCAAATTGATAGGTGTGGAAAAACAAAAGTCCGCATCCAATATACATCCGCAAAAGACCAAGGCTCTCTCCCGAAAATCCTTTAAAGAAAAATTGATTCCAGCCACGACTAATGAGGTTACAGAATGCCATGTTCCCACCTTGGCAGCCATTCGTCCTGCCATTCGATCAAGGCCTCTCGCGTGTCAATCTGAACAGTGCTAAGGTCTTTCCGCAGTAAATCTTTCTTCCGATACACACGTTTCTGATGGCCGGCCTCTATACGAATGATAAATTTAGGGTCAGAAGGTTCATGTCCTAGTGTTTTGTTGAGAGTCCAAAACATTCGCCATTCCCAATCAACTTCAAACCGAGGTTCATCTTCCTCTAATCCGCGGACCCATTGGTTGAGCGCCCCCAATTCAATATTTCCCTGTTTATGTTTAGGAGGGGCGGTGCCAAACATTCTCGAATAATATAAACGTCGAAAATTCGGTTTGGGAATATTGAGATCCTTATAGGATACGTAACCGGTTGATCCGTCCCGGTGAGTAACTTTGAGGCCTTTTTGATATTTGTCTTTGTCCCATACTTTGACTGATATGGTTTCGCGTGGCTCATACACGCTATACATGGGAACCCAGGTTAAGGGAAAGTAATCGATTCGAAATATGACTGCCGCCCAAATGATGGCCAAGTAGACAACAAGAATCAGGGTAATGGTCCGCTTGCTCACACAAACCTTCCTTGTGAGGTATTGAGCGGGGTAGTCATGTGGGTGTCTTCCCCTTAAGGTGAAGGTTTAAGTGACGGGAAAGCCCATTATCTTAAGAAAGGTGAGAGAACTCAATAGTGAGAAGGTTACGAAAAAAATTATTGTTCGTGTGATTAGCGAACGGAGAGGGAAGGGGATTATTGTCGATTTTCTATGAGAATAGAAAGAAAGAAGCGCGGACTAATTCTCATATTATCCTGGGATAGAACGGTTGTGCAGTAGGAATTTTTGCGAACCTCCTGTCCGGGTTTCTATAGTGCTGGAGTCGATTGGCTCATTTTAGTGTGGTCTCTAAGATGGGGATTCGGAATTAAAAGCTTTGGGCCCGTATCCTGGTTGACTTGTGCGGTTGGCGATTTCTATGGTAAAGACTTTGTATCGCAGGAAGATGGTGCGTCCTCGGTGATCTGCTCTAGTTGTTCCTGTCGCAATGTTTTCTCTAGTTTAAGTGGTGCTTCACCTTAGGTTGGCCATTGACCCAACTTGTGGATTGACATGGGGCTGTGCCCTCAGAGCGTCCACATGTGCGGTCAAAATTCACAAATAGGTAAGGAGTGAGACTTAATGACGGTAGGTGTGCTCATTGATCGTCTCGAAGAATTTCGAAAGGGAGTTCTCCGGTATAGGGAGATATCCGGGCCGGATCAGGGGCTGACCCGCAACGGCCCGGTTGGGTTGGACTCATCACAGTCAAATGCCTTACGGGATACCCTTTGCCGGCAGTTTCATTTCATAGATGAGTCTGTAGGGGCTTTTAGCAGGGGTCGCTACCGTATTCATTTAGATTCCAGGGGTCGAGAGGATATTTATGTTCGTGCGTTTTCTGAAGAATGTCAGGCAGAGCATCTTGACCTTATTCTGAGTGATCTTGAGCACATGTTGGCTGAGCTACAAAAACGGCCTCGTCAGTCTCTTCTTGGCGCACAGAAGGAATGGCCGGATAATTCGGGTACCAACTCTCAGCCTTCCTTCGGCTCGTTGGGCCACCTCGGCTCTTTTCCATCTGCCGCATCTTCCCAAACGCTGCACGCCGCGTTGAATACGGTGGCAAGCGTCATTCAGCAACGAGTTGATCAATCCCAAGACCAGGAGGAGCTTTTGGCCCATGTGCAAGCCATCCTGGATCATCCTAAAGTCACCCACCTCCTTTCCTTCTCCCCTTCCCACTAACTGTAATCTTCGGTTTCTTTCAAGCCCTGGTCTTCCACCTCCCGAGCATTGTGTGCTGGTTTCAGAAAATCCTGAAGAGTATTGTGAAAGGTCCTTTTGGAGCTTTTCCCATTGATGGCGATCCCTGCGGTTCCTCTCCATGTTAAGTCCCATTTTTCTTTTCCTTGAAATCTATTGAAAGGTATCAAAACGTATGGTTGGCGATATGAGGTGCGATGCCTGAAGACACTAAGGTCCGCATCGGTCATAATGTACCCATCAATGTGCCTCAGTTATAGTGTCCAAGACGAATTTCTATAGATGGCGAAATCTTCTAAACAATTTCTTCATTGGTCGATCAGCCGGGTGGTGCCGGTTGACCGTGATGAACTTCCTGCCCTCATCTGGTCGTTTGTCTATTTTTTTTGTGTGCTGGCGGCCTACTACATCCTGCGACCGGTTCGCGATGAAATGGGAGTGCTCTCGGGGGCTCATAATCTCCCGTGGTTGTTCTCAGTTGTGTTCATCACGATGCTAGCCGTGATCCCGGTGTTTGGCTCGGTCGCGGGGCATTTTCCGATTCGTCGATTATTGCCAACGGTCTATGTGTTTTTCATTCTGAATCTTTTGGCATTTTTTGTGGCTTTGCAAAGTGGAGTCGGGTTGCAAGTCTTTGGGCCCATCTTTTTTGTTTGGTTGAGTGTGTTTAATTTATTCGTCGTGTCGGTGTTTTGGAGTTTTATGGCCGATGTGTTTCGCACTGATGCGGCTCGGCGACTCTTTGGTTGTATTTCCGCAGGAGGCAGTCTTGGCGCCATGACAGGGCCGTTTATCACCGCAATGGCGGTAAAAGGGGTCGGGGTTTCCGGGTTACTCTTAGTGTCAGCGATCTTCTTATTGATCGCGGTGGGATGCATTATGGCGTTGTTGAAATGGTATCACGGCCATCACGGGGTTGATCTGGGAAACCGACACCTTTCTTCACTCAGGAATTCTGAAGCCACTCCTCCCAGCTTATGGGTAGGAGTGGTGTGCATTGTTCGCTCGCCGTATTTGAAAGGCATTGCCCTCTATCTTATGTGTTATTCAATTCTGTCAACCTTCCTGTATTCGCAGCAAACCATATTAATTCCGCAAGTCATGCCGAGTTCGGAAGATCGCATGCAATTGTTCGCATCGGTGGATCTTGGGATCAATGTGTTCGCGTTCACGCTCCAGTTTTTCGCAACAGGCTGGCTGTTGACCCGTTTTGGCGTCGTGATCATGTTGGCTGTCATGCCCCTGGTATCATTGATTGGATTTGGGGTGTTTGGTTTGGTGACCGTTCTGCCGGTCTTGATCGGATTTGGTGTCCTACGGCGTGCGGGAGAATTTTCCATCACCAAGCCGACGCGGGAAACCCTGTTTACGGTCGTTTCCCGTGAAGAAAAATATCAGGCGAAAAATGTGATTGATACGGTCGTTCATCGAGGTGCCGATATGACGGGGACCGGGATTGTCTCCGTCTTTCATACCTGGGGAATGACCTTGTCTCACATGGCATTTGCGGCACTGCCCATTGCGGGTCTATGGCTCGCCACGGGTCTGTGGCTTGGGCGACGACACGAAACGATCCGGCGACGATGAGCTTTGTTACCGAGTGAAGTCCATCATGGAGCTTAGTATGTTCCCTGCAAGAGAAAGCCTTTCATGAGCTTGAGCAGTAGGGATCATTCGATTGGAGTTATGAAATGAGTGATGCCTTGTTTACTTATGGGACGTTGCAATTTCCCGAAGTGATCGAAGCGGTGACCGGCCTGGCGTTGCCATGGGTGGAAGCAGAAGCGCCGGGGTTCGCGCAGTTTCGGTTTAGGGACCGCATTTATCCGGGAATGGTGAAACGGGAAGGCGCTCTGACGCAGGGTCGTGTGTATACCTTAATGAGTCATCAAACTTGGGAGCTCCTGGACCGGTTTGAAGATCCGGTCTATCGCAGGGAATTACTTGAGGTCTACCGGCCGGATGGCTCAACCATAACGGCCCATGCTTATGTCTTACCCGTCGCACAGCAACATCTGCTTTCTTCAGATCGGTGGCAGATGGATTGGTTCAGCCATGTGCATTTGGATGGATATGTGAGTCGGTGTCGCGTATTTTATGAAGCGATGACTTCCCATGGCTTACCGGAAAGCTACAAGCAAACGTTGTGGAAGTTAACGGATTCTCCGCAGATCTCTCAGGCATGATGAAGTCTTCCAATCGACCGTTCCTGCTGGTGCTGCTAGTGACGTTGCTTGTTTTTGGCGGTGCCTTGGTCTATTTCACCATGGAATATCTCTCACAGGTTACCCAGCCTGGTATTCCACTGACGGAATCCACGGGTCACCAAATCAGGATGTTGCTATTGGTCGTGACCATATTGGCAGGAATGCCTGCAGTGGGAATGGGCGCCTATGTCATGTACCTTGGGGCTCGAATTCGTCTCACTCAGCAGTGGCCTCCACCGGGAATGGGATTTGGGGCAGAGTTGCCCGTCATGTTAGGGGATCGGGCCACGCTGGTCGGATGGGGTGTGACGGGGCTTGGATTTGTTCTTGTGGTATGTGGATTACTGTTGCCGGTGGTTGGTTGGAAATTCGGGAACATTGTTCAATAGACTGAATACATCTTATCTGACAGTACACCCAATCATGATGAGCCAAAAATTATGACTGGATGGGATTGGGCGATTCTTGCCGTTTTTATACTCTATGCCCTGCAAGCGGGGTTTCGAGAGCGAGCGGTGGCATCCCAAAATCTGGAAGAATATTTTCTTGCAGGACGCAGTCTTTCGGGATGGAAGGCCGGGTTAAGCATGGCGGCCACGCAGTTTGCGGCTGACACTCCACTCCTTGTCACTGGGTTGGTGGCTACGGCTGGCATTTTCGCGTTGTGGCGCTTGTGGATTTTTGCCCTGGCCTTTCTCCTAATGGGGTTTCTCCTGGCTCCGAGCTGGCGGAGGGTAGGGGTGCTCACCGATGCCGAGCTGACGGAGGTACGATATGGCCACGGTGCGGCGTCGGCGCTCCGGGGCATCAAAGCCATTTATTTCGGTACCATCGTCAATTGCACGGTGCTCGCGATGGTGCTGTTGGCAGCCACTCGCCTCGCTGAACCCTTTCTTCTTTGGGATCAATGGCTTCCTGCCGGCTTTTTTGATGTGTTCGTTCACATGGTGAAATGGGGAGGGGTCCCTTTTACCGTTGGCGGATTGGAGGCGGACAATGTGTGGGTGCGTTCGGCCAATAATCTTTTGTCGATAGGGGCCATTGTGTCTGTGACGGTGTTGTATTCCACCACCGGGGGGCTACGAAGCGTCGTTGCCACGGATCTGGTGCAATTTGGAATCGGGATCGTTGCCAGCGGAGCATTTGCCTGGGTGGTGGTGGACCAGGTGGGAGGCCTGGCGTCCTTGACTCAACACATTCAGAAACAGTTTTCGGTGGCGGATGGGTATCCACTGACCGGGAATGAGATTCTGGCTTTTACTCCCTTCGGTGCCAGGGATGCGACCATGATGGTGTTGTTGGTCTATGGATTTCAATGGCTCTTACAAATGAATTCGGATGGGACAGGATATTTGGCTCAACGGTCCATGGCATGCCGTAGCGATCACGATGCGCGAGTCGCTGCGGTGGTGTTTACCGTGGCCCAAATTGTGCTTCGGAGTTTGATCTGGTTGCCCTTGGCCCTGGGGTTACTTGTGATCTTTCCACCCCCACCGGAAATGATGGGCCCTCAGTTCATTGCGGATCGCGAATTTACCTTCGTGCAAGGCATTCATGAACTGTTACCGCCAGGAATTAAAGGGTTGATGGTCGTCGGAATGTTGGCGGCCTTGGCCTCCACGGTCGATACGCATTTGAATTGGGGTGCGTCTTATTGGACTAATGATATTTATCGCCGGTTTATTTGTGAGGGTTGGCTCAAGCGCGAACCATCGCAACGTGCACTGGTTTGGGTCGCACGTGCGAGTAACCTGCTGATTCTCTTGATTGCCCTTTGCATTCTTCCGTGGTTGTCATCGATTCAAACTGCCTGGCAGATCAGTTTGTTGCTGGGAGCGGGAATGGGCGTGGTGTTGGTGCTCCGGTGGATTTGGTGGCGAATTACGGCATGGGGCGAATTGGCCTGTATTGCGGCTTCTGTGCTGATGGCGCCCCTGTTACTGT
The DNA here is from genome assembly GCF_032050975.1 of Candidatus Nitrospira allomarina. Classification (NCBI taxonomy): domain Bacteria; kingdom Pseudomonadati; phylum Nitrospirota; class Nitrospiria; order Nitrospirales; family Nitrospiraceae; genus Nitrospira; species Candidatus Nitrospira allomarina. The sequence continues at coordinate 2,379,565 of NZ_CP116967.1, forward strand.
GGGCACTTCCAGGCCAGCAAGAGGAAATGCGGTTGTTGATCATGGGCCTAGGAGCCGGTGCGATTGGTGTCGCCGTGTCCTGGTTCACCGGACCGGAAGATCTCAATCGTTTGGAGACTTTTTACCGGCGTGCACGTCCTCCGGGATTTTGGGGGCCCATCGAACTGCGGGTTCAATCTGAGCAGCGGAATGGAGTGCGGCGATTTTGGCGGGCGATTATGGCCATGGGGCTTACGGCATTGTCCATCTTCTGTTTGCTCACCGGTATCGGAACCTGGCTGGTGGGAAGTCCTGCCCCTGGATGGATGCCCTGGCGTGAGGCGTGGATTGCTGGACTCTTGCTGGTGGGAATCCTCTTAATTCCCATTTGGATCACCGTTGGTTTTCGTCAATCTGATTCTGTGAGGCAGCCCCAATAGAGAATGCAGAGGATCAATCCAAGGTTGTGGCTTCGAACGCCATGACATAAAGAGGGTAGTCCGTATTCCGGTGAGTTGCAGATGGAGGACAACTCGTGTTCTGAGGGATCAGCTATGCCGGTTAAGATGGAGAAGGGGTTGATTGTACCAGAGAAAAGGGGATCTCTGGCCGGACGAAGCGAAGAAAAAAATGGTTATAGGGAGTCTTCAAAGAGAGTTTGAGCATCTGCCCACACCATCCCTTCTGGAAGTCCCTTCAACCAATCTCCGGTTTCATTTGCTGGACGGTACGAATATTCTCTGCCAATTTTTTTGAGGATAATTTCTTCGCCATTCACCCAGGTTTGAAACGTGTCCATTTCATCTATCCACATCACTTCCTCCCGGTTTAATTTTTGTTATCTGCCAGATTACTAAGGCGGAGGGATGCGTTCCATTCCTCAAAAGTCGTGTCAAATAATTCTAGATGGCTTAGTCTAACCTGGTGAATAACGGCATCTACTTGGAAAGGATGTCCAGCGACGTTAAAGGATTTCATGCAACGGACGGCAGGAAAGGGAGGGATGTCCTATTTAGGAGCGAAATCGGACTTTTGTTTTTTGCAACGTGGGGCTTTCTGGTGGTCTCTTTAAAAGGGGAGGAAGTGCCTTTTTAATTATTGGTCATTTGGATGTTTTTATGGCGTAGGAGGTTTAATGTCCGGGTTTTCTGTAGAAACGGGAGGCTCAATGATTGTCCCCCTGAGTAGATCCGGAGGATCGGTTTTATAGCGCTGGTCGATGGTGTGAGTCACGCAGAATTGTAGCTGCCTGAGTTGCATTTCATTGAGAGATTCTGGATTTTCTGCAAATTCATGCGCTAATTTTTGGCACTTCGGCTCCATGTTTTCACCACCCTGGGCAAGAGCACATACAGGGAAAAGAATTAGCCCAAAAAATGTTGAAAGGATTCCTGATTTCATACTTTTCCTCCTATGTATAAAGGAATTCTTTTCTCCCGCAACTCTCATATCTCCCTGAGTTTGCACATATCAAGCAACGTATTAATGAAGGATTACTTTTAGAAGACATCCAAAAAAACCAACGATATAAGAGATGGTGCCGAAGGCGGGATTTGAACCCGCACACCCCGGAGGGCGCTAGACCCTGAATCTAGTGCGTCTGCCAGTTCCGCCACTTCGGCACGTGAGTGCGATTATCATCTTTTATAGAAATGCGGTCAAGTTGTCGTTATTCTGTTGTTGAGGTTCTCTTGTACGCATCCCATTCGAGCCATTCTTCCTGGATGAGATATCGGCGTTACAAGAATGAGGGAACTTTTCGTAAAGTTATCCTACGCTGGTAGGCTGAGGAGAAGGGCCCAGAAGAGTTTCCAAAAAGGCTTGTGGCCAGCGGCCAGGAGAAGATGTCGTCCCAGGTTCTCCAGGTAACAGGTCGGAGGTGTCACCACTGAGAATGATTCGCTCACGAATGGTACCAGTGGCAGCAAGCAAAAGTGGTGCAGGGATGCGTGGGGCATCATCAATAACCAGTAAATCAAACGGGACTTTTCGGAAGAGCGGGTCGGTAAGGATGCGGCCCGGGGTGCAGGTCATGATACGTTTGTTTTGTGCGAAAGCTTGGCGGTTGGTGCCTTCTCCAGCGGACAGCATTTCCCGAATTTTTTTTGTGCCGCCCAATCGTTTGATTTCTTCTTTTAATTCGTCGTATTCCGGCCGCAGGTTTTTAGGAACGGTTGCTTCGGGGATTAATTCTTTAATTCGCGTTTGTGCTACTTCGACTTCTTTCATGAGTCCAAGGATTTTGCCTTGGTAAATTTCCCGGTATTCGGCCAGGGTCTCGATGTTCTTGCCCGCCACCTGCATACTCATCCGTGTCCAAATGGGAAGGGCCTCATAGTCCCGGAGAGTTTTATCGATATTTTTGACTTTCCCTTGCCAGTCACTGAGCTGTGTGAGTAATCGCCATTCCAACAATTTCACTTCGTTCAGATCTTTTTGCTTGTCGCGTTTGTGGGCCAGAATTGGAGTCAGTTCCCTGAACCGGTCATATTTTTTTCGTAGTGAGACTTTTTTGGCGTTGGCCTTGGCAAAAAAATGAGACATTTGTGCTTCAAAGCCAAAGTCCTGGAGAAGCATCCCTCCCGCATCTTTTGCTAAGGGTAGTTCATACCGACAGAGCAAGCTTCGGTAGGGCAAGGCCGCCATTTTTAAGGCGTGTGCGACCGCACCAGTTAATCCATCAACTGTGTGATGATCGGGAGCCACCAGGAGAATTCGTTTATTTTTCCGAACCTGATCAACGATTAAACTTGTTAGCTTTGTCCAGCGTGTTTGCCGGGTGTCTCCCCAGATAGTCGTCAGCACTGTAGTCGGAATGCTGTCTCTTGCTATTGTTTGATTGGAGTGCGGTTCAGGGTCCAGCCAGGGCACTAATCGTTCGGCAGGCCCAAGTGTAAAGGAATCAGGTTTGCTGGCCATGTCGGCCAACCGTGTGGCCCCGGTTTCGAGGAAACCCGATGTGTCGGGAATGAGGGTGCACCGACTGAGGGTTTGGCCGACGTGATCAAATGTTTGGAGTATGAGCGATCCATTTTGCCACCCCAGAAGATAGCCTTCGGTCGGTTCCATATCGTTGCCCGGCAACAATGTCATCGGGATGTCGGGTAGGAATGTACTTCCCGGAGGAACATCACAACTATAGAGGTGAAGGGAGCCGATCGTGCGGAGGTGTCGGGCTTGGGCAATCTCCAAAGGTGCGTCTAATCCACGGCTCATGGCGACTTCCCGTTCGCTATTGAGTTGGATTGTGGCTAAATTGAGAAGATCGTAGAGTTTCATGAAAATTATTGATTCAGTGCTGACAGTTCCAATAGTTCCTTGATACAGAGGGCGAGACATCCCAATCCTCCGGTGAGTGGAGTTCGATCAGCCTCACACCCTCGATTGTGTGCACATTCAAACAGGGCGGGTAGCTTGGGATCAAGAGGGAGAGGCTCAAGTAAATAGAGTATGAGTGCCCCGGAGTTCTCGGTTGAGAGGACGGCGACCCGTTGTCGGTGATCATCCTCAAAAATTACCGCTTGTGGGTTTGGAGCGACAAAGGGGCGGGCAACAGAGAGTCCGGTGAGTGGAATGGTTTGGACAATGAGTGAGTCCGGTGGGGTGAGCGGGCGATTGGAAAAGCGAAGGTTGAGGTCCGAGAAGGGTTGGAGTGCGAGTCCTTCTTCGTCCTTCATTCCTTCCTCGGCAATGGTTAATTGAGGAAAAACTAAAAGACCAAGGGCAAATAGGGTGAGAAGGAGAAGATTGAAAAGTGTGTTGGTTTGAAACTGACAGGGGTTGAGGTGGTTCATAATCTCACTATTCCGACCCAGAGAGTATGGCAAATGAAAAAGCAACCTGATCGTGTACCTTGGCTGTGATGTGTCGATGGTCTCTCAGTTTTGAGCCTGGGCAATCTGGGTAATGCTTAAGTGTTAATGTGTAGTAAGTATGGAGGAGCATAGCATATATTCGAAAGGGTTGTTTCAAAATTCTCTATGGAATTGTCTGGTTATCGTAAGCACGTCTGTGGGTTAACCTTCGAATATGAAGGAGAAGCATATTCTATGATATATTCGGCAATTACATTGACTTTTTCTACACCCAGTCTTAAGATGTTTCCCTTATTCGCTAGGCTAAGGAGACGTGTTTTATGAAGGTTATTTTGCAGGAAAATGTAGAAGGTTTAGGGTATTTGGGAGATGTGTTGACGGTGGCAAAAGGGTATGCACGGAACTATTTACTCCCGAGGAAAAAAGCGGTCGTAGCTGAAGAGCGACAGGTCAAACTGTTGCAGCATATCAAGCGGCAGATCGACCAAAAGGCCAAAAAAGAATTGGAGTCCTTAGGCGAGTCTGGGAAGAATCTGTCAAAAATCTCCCTGACGTTTGAAGTGCAGACCGGAAAGGACGATAAGCTGTTCGGATCTGTGACATCCAAAGATGTGGCCGAACGATTGGCTGCTCAAGGCGTGGAGGTGGACCGAAGGAAAATTCACTTGCCACAGCCTCTCAAGGAGTTGGGGACCTTTTCGGTTGCCATCAAGCTTCATCGGGATGTGGTTCCCAAGATTAATGTGACCCTTGTGAAGAAAGCGGCAGAAGAAGCTGCTCCTGAAGGGGGATCAGATAAAGATCAGGCCGATGAAGCGGTCGACGAGTAAGCGATGAGACATTCCGTCGGAACACTCAAAGCGATCCGTGACACTGATTATGAGGTGTATGCGGCTATCCGGGCTGAAGAAAAAAGACAGCGGGAAAACTTAGTTCTTATCGCATCAGAAAATTACGCCAGTCCCGCAGTCCTCGGTGCCCAAGGTTGTTTGATGACCAACAAATACGCAGAGGGGTATTCCGGCCGGCGATATTACGGCGGATGCCAACATGTGGATACGGTCGAGGATTTAGCCATTGCGAGAGCCAAAGAAATTTTCGGGTGTGAGCATGTCAATGTTCAGCCCCACTCGGGTTCCCAAGCCAATATGGCGGCGTATCTTTCGGTCCTAAAAACAGGAGATACCATCTTAGGGATGGATCTGGCCCATGGTGGGCATCTTACCCACGGCAGCCGTGTAAGTTTTTCAGGAAAACTGTTTCAGGCGTTTTCCTATGGAGTCGATCGGGAAACTGAGGAGATCAATTATGATGTGGTAGAGCGGCAGGCTCAGGAAGTCCGCCCTCGTATGATTGTTGTCGGTGCCAGCGCGTATTCCAAAATTATTGACTTCCCTCGTTTTCAGGCTATAGCGAAATCGGTTGGTGCGTACCTTCTTGTTGATATTGCCCACATTGCAGGTTTGATTGCGGTCGGGTTGCATCCAAGCCCGGTTCCCTATGCTGACTTTGTCACCACCACGACCCATAAAACATTGCGTGGCCCACGCTCCGGCATGATTATGTGCAAAGAAGAGCATGCCAAAGCTGTTGACAAAATGGTGTTTCCTGGAACCCAGGGTGGGCCGCTCATGCATGTCATTGCAGCCAAAGCGGTGGCTTTTAAAGAAGCCCTGTCTCCTGGATTTAAAACCTATCAACAACAAGTGCTGGCGAACGCCAAGGAGTTGGCTGAGGGCTTTTTGAAGCGCGGATATCGGGTGGTGTCTGGTGGGACCGAGAATCATTTGTTCCTCTTAAATCTGACATCCAAAGGCGTGACAGGAAAAGAAGCCGAAGCCGCTCTAAATGCCTCCGGCATTGTGGTCAATAAAAATGCGGTACCGTTTGATGAAAAACCACCGGCTGTCGCAAGCGGCATTCGTATTGGCACGCCGACCGTTTCAACTCGTGGCATGCAGAAACCCGAGATGGAGCAGATTCTCTCCTGGATGGATGAGGTCATCCAACATTCGCAGGAAGCGTCCCTTCATAAACGGATTCTGCGTGATGTCAAAGACCTGTGCTCACGATTTCCGATCTTTCATCCATACTAACCTTCCTCCACCGCCTTCCATCCTTAAGGTAAGGGCCGCTCTTTCGTGAAATGTCCTTTTTGCGACCAATTAGAAGATAAGGTCATTGATTCACGGACGGCCCGTGAAGGAGAAGTGATCAGGCGCCGTCGTGAATGTTTAGGCTGTAAGCGGCGGTTCACCACCTACGAACGAATCGAAGAAAATTTACCGATGGTGGTCAAAAAGGACAATCGGCGAGAGCCGTTTGATCGGGCCAAAATTTTAGCCGGCCTTAAAAAGGCTTGCGAAAAACGGCCGGTCAGTATTGGAGCGTTAGGTGCGGCGGTTGATCGGATTGAAAAACGTATTCAGGACCTTGGAGAAACAGAAGTTCCAAGCCGAACCGTCGGAGAAGAAGTCATGCGGGCCTTAAAAGAATTGGATCCCGTCGCGTATGTTCGATTTGCCTCGGTGTATCGTGAATTTAAAGACATCGATCAATTTATGGATACCATACGGGCTTTAACCCAAGACACCAGGGTGTCCTGAGCCATGTTCATTTGTCTGTGGCGGTGAGCGAGTCCCCCTGTTTTGTCCGCACCATAACGTGACAAGGGTAGGAATTTTCTCTTCGAAAAGATCTTCCACCTATTCCGATCATGAAAGTGGGTATCTATGCCATCCCCCAAACCCTCCGCCCGTTCCCCACGCCTCACCAAGCGTAGTCCCCGGCGATCAAAAGCAAAAGTGACCTCCAGCCGGGTGGCGATTATTGGTGGGGGGCATGGTGGTACCGCACTTATGGAAATTTTTGCGGAGGATCCCTTGGTGACCGTGGTAGGGTTGAGTGAAATCCGTCCGCACACCATGGGCGTTCGACTCGCAAAAAAAATCGGGATTCCTGTTCTTCGCCGCTATCAAGATTTGCTCAAGATCAAAGATGTGGATCTGGTAATTGACGTAACGGGCGATCCCGATGTGGAGAAAACCCTGCTTGAGTCGCATGCCCCACACTTGGCGTTGGTGGGGGGCGCGAGCGCCAAGTTTATGTGGCAATTGATTGAAGCCCGAATCCGGGCGTCTGCCGAAATCGAAAATACCCTCACCCGGTATCAATCGCTGTTTCGTTTGTATGTCAAAGAGGAAGCCGAAGGGGCGGTGGATGAGGAGCGGACGCGCATTGCCTGTGAGATCCATGATGGGTTAGTGCAAACCCTGGTGGGAGTGAGCCTGAAGATGGAGCGTGTCCGTGAATTGGTGGCAGAGGATCCCCCCAAGTGTTTGACGATGCTCAACCAGACGACCGTGCAATTGAAGCATGCCATTCAGGAGGCCAGGGAGGTGGTCTATAACCTTCGCCCGGGGCAATATGATCATTTAGCCTTTATTCCCGCATTGTCAAATTATCTGAAGGCCTATGAAAGGGAGCACCGGATACGGACTGAGTTTGAAGGGAGTGGGGATGAATCCCACCTTGATCCGAAGGCGAAAGTCTTTGTTTTTCGCATGGTCCAGGAAGCATTAAGCAATGTGGCCAAACATGCCGGAGCTACCAAGGTGATTGTAAAAGTCGCGCTTAAGAAAGATGTCTTGAAAGCCACCGTTACTGATAATGGCCAGGGCTTTGACGTCAAGGCAGAGGGGCAGAATCCTGAAAAATGGGATCATTTCGGAGTTAGAAGTATGACGGAACGGGCGAGAATGTTAGGCGGAAACGTGCAGTGGGTGTCGAAACCCGGCACCGGCACGAAGGTTGAAATTTTCATTCCTCTGGTATTAAAGGAAAAGGTGCCTTATGCCCAAAACGACTAAAGTCCTCATTGTTGATGATCATCGGGTGGTCCGTGAAGGGTTATGTGCGATTCTGGAAACTAAGGACGATATCCAGGTCGTGGGGGAAGCGAAAGATGGCGGAGAGGCTGTCGAACAAACCCGACTGCTTATGCCGGATGTGATTCTCATGGATGTCAGTATGCCGGGCATGACGGGGGTGGAAGCCACGCGAATTATTAAGCGGGAATTTCCTCACATCGGGGTGGTGGCCCTGACGATGTACGAAGAACAGCAATACATTTTCGATCTGGTGCGAGCCGGAGCCACAGGGTATTTACTTAAAGATAGTGATTCGGCGCAAATTGTGGCTGCTATTCGGACTATTGCCCGTGGCGAGTCTCTTATTCATCCATCGGTTGCCAGTAAAATTCTGGTCGAGTTTTCGTTGTTGTCTGAAGGCAAAGGCAAAAAACGGGGAATTTTGGAACACGATCTTACCGACCGTGAAATCACCGTGTTGCAATTAGTGGCGGATGGAAAAACAAATAAGGAAATTGCGAACGTCCTGGATCTCAGTGAAAAGACGGTCAAAAATCACGTCCGCAATATCTTTCATAAATTGCATGTGTTTGATCGAACCCAGGCGGCCATCCTGGCCATTCGTAAAGGCATCATCGAACTCGAACCTCGCAAGATGTAAACCGCGCCGCACGTCCATCCTGTTGGCTTCTTTTACGTCGTCCTTTTGTGGCGCGTGAATCCGCCGTTTCTTCGTTTTACCTTGCCCGCCTATTTTCGTCAGTGCTAACATGACATAAAGAAGTTTATCAAGGAGGAGTGAATGCAATGGCGAATGTGACCTTGTTGGTGTCCAAATCCTGTTCGGCCTGCCCAAATGCGAAAACGCTCTGGAAGGGCATGCGGGTTAAATATAGTTTCAGTTACCGAGAGATTGATATTACATCGGAGGCCGGTCAAGAACTTGCGGAACGACATGCTATTCGTGCCGTTCCCGCAACCCTGATCAATGGACGGTTGACCTTTATCGGGGTTCCACCGCGGGAGAGTGCGGAGAAGGCGCTGCAAGCGAAGGCGAAGCCAAAACCTAAAAAAGAGGAAACTGAGGAATAATCTCAGGACTTTTTCGCATAGCTTCTCTTATACATTTTCTGCGGAGATATCCGCCGCGAAGGATACACGAGGTTCTCACATGCCCAATGAAGATGAAGACGAAATAGAATTAGATATTGAGTTGCCCGTCCTTCCCAGGGTTCCTTCCGGACCTCCACCGGAATGTTCCTTCTGTGGTGATCCCATGTCCCTGATTGACGGGGATTGGAGTTGCCCTGATTGTAATGGCGAGCTCATAGGACCGGAAACCGGCTAGAAATCGGCCGGATTGGTCTTGTCGCCTGCCTCCGATCGAATGTAAAAGTCCGGATGTTCACGCTTGTCAGCGGCCCATTCTCTCCTCACCTCGAATCAGCTCTTGTCGAAACGGTCCTGCAGATCAAATCGGCCGATTCCCGCGCGCCGCTGGCCATTCTTGTGCCTTCGGATTCATTGCGAAGAAGGCTTCAGTGGTTATTGTGCGCCGAACATTCCTGTGCGCTCTTCAATCTCCATGTTCTGACGTTCCATCAGTTCGCTCTCCATCTTCATGCCGAGCAAGCGGCATTGGGTTCGCTGGAAGCGGAGGTGTCTTCGTTCGAACTTGTCGGCGACTTTTTCTATGAATACCTTCTAGCCGTACTTTTGGAAAAGAGTGGGCAAACTGTCGGACCCTTTGCCGATCTGCAAGGTTCATCAGGTCTCAGACAGGCCGTGTGGCGGAGCATTCGGGATTTGCTTGAAGCGCAAGTTGAGCCACGCCTGGCTCTCCGTGCGGTGGAAGAGGGGCTGTTCGACGAGATTGCGGTCACTCGCCTCGCTGGCTTACTGAAACTTCAGGAGGCCATCGTGAATGTGAGCCGACAATTAGGGGTGGGATTGCCGGAAGATTTGGCCAATTCGGTGATTCCCTGGGTAGCGGCGTCACCGTTTGTTGCCAGACTCTCGACGGTCATCTATTACGGCTTTTACGACATCACGCAAGTTCAGCTTTCGCTGTTAGAAGAAGTGGCTCGTACGAATTCCGTGAAGGTGTTCTTTCCCCTTACCGATCAACCTGCCTATCAATTTGCCCAACGATTTCTCGATCGACATTTATTAAAAGCCGGAGTGGTGTACCAGCCTCTTCAGGTTAGGCACGAACCGTTGGAATCAGCGAATCGGACGGAATCATCCCCGTCCGTGCAGGTGGTAAATGTGATTGGGAGCCAAGGGGAACTGGTTTTTACCTGCAAAGCCATTCTGCATGCGGTGGAAACGACAGGGCACACCTTTCATGAGATTGGGGTGGTGGCCAGAACTCTCGATCCATATGGGCTATTTCTGCGGCGGGTATTTGAGGAGCATCGAATTCCCTTTTCCACCACAGCGACTTTGCCTCTGTTGGAAGAACCGGTCGCTAAGATTTGGTGGCAGCTTGCCGGCTTGAGGGAAGAGGGGTATCCCTGGCAGGCCCTGCTGAATGTCGTGACTTCTCCCTATTATCGAAGCCCGTCGGTCAACGGATGTTCCACCCATGAACAAAAGCCAATCTGGAGCCAGGCCATTCGTCATTGGCGTCTTATGCAAGGTCGGGACGATTGGGAACGTCTTGCAGCTGTCGCGAATGACCCGGAAGCAATTGGTGACTGGCAGCGGAAGGTCGGATTGCCTCTGGAAGAGGCGTCTGTGGCTATACAACAGTGCGCGGACGTCGTGGGCCGCCTGATCGCCGATTGCCAGGCTCTTCCGGAATCAGGCCCGATTAGTGAACTGACCCTCGCGTTTGAAGCACTCGTGAATACGCATCTCTCCTTGCTTCAAGAAAAGACATCATCTCGAAAGGAAGAGCGTGATCAGGCCCATCAGGCAGGCCTTGCACAAGCATTCGAACAGGTCATGACGCAGTTAAAGCAACTGGATCGGGTCGGTACTCAGGTGACCTGGGGGGCATGGGTGGAGGTGTTTCGAGGAGCCTTGGAAGGGACAAGAATGCCTGTCCCGGGACAAAGCCCCTTAGGCGTGCAGGTATTCGATGCTATGGCGGCGCGAGGCCATGCCTTTAGAACTGTGTTTATTCTCGGAATGAATGATCAGGTCTTTCCACGTGTGGTTCGGGAGGATGCATTTTTGCGTGACGGGGATCGAAGGGTGTTGGCGGAAAGCCTTGGATATAAAATTGATGAAAAATTGCATGGATTTGATGAAGAGTCTTTGTTGTTTGCGTTGCTTCGGCACTCAGCCCGTGACCGGGTGTATCTCGTCTATCAACGTTCCGACCACAAGGGGCGTCCGCTGTTGCCGTCTCCTCTCCTAAACGAATGCGTGAAAAATGTCCCGGGCTGTTCTGAGTCGGAGATCAGTGTGCCATTGCGTGTGGCTGAACGGGTGAGAATTCCATACTTTTCTCCTGGTGAAGAGACCGGACAGGAAGCGCGCCTGCGGTATCTGCTTCAGGGGCGGGCGATCCAAACAGATTCTTTGGGGCCATCGTTCTGGTGGAAATTGCTACGCCATGGACTCAAAGCGGTGGCTGCTCTTGAAAGAACGTCCACAGGCGCGGGATCGTATGATGGGATCATGGCCGTCGAAGGGACTCATTGGCAGGAGCTCTTGTCCCGAGGATTGTCACCGTCAGCGTTGGAACACTATGCTCAATGTCCTTTCCGGTATTGGATGGATCATGCTCTGCATACACGGAATGTTCGAGAGGCCATTTCGCGGGAAATGCCTAGTCGGGTTTGGGGAGAGTTGGGGCATGCCATTCTTCGACACGTCTATCGCTATCTCATCGATCATAAATGGCCGGTCTCTTCGATAGAGTCCGATCATCTCTCTTCCTTGATCGCCTCGACCATTAATCAGGTATGCGATAAATATGCGACACACTACGGAAAAGGGTATGTGGTCCTGTGGGAAAGAATGAAAACGCAATTAGGTGCTGTGGTATTTGCGATGATCGAGCATGACCAAGAGGAGTACGTCGATCAGGCCATGGTGCCGGTGGATTGTGAGATAGGGGCCGAGGGAGAGATTGTCGACGGGGTGCCGGGAGGCTCGACCTTGCTGAAAATTCATGGACGAGTGGATCGCGTGGACCGGCAGTCCGATGGCCCAAGGACTCGTATTGTGGATTATAAATTTGCGGGTGGTTTGGCGACTCGAACAGAACACCCCGATCTCGTCAATGAAGCCTTGCGTGGTCGACGGTTACAACCTCCTTTATATTCACTGATGTCTACCTTGAGCCTGGCCGGCCATCCCGGAGAGCATTCCAAAGAAATAATGTCGCCACATCCTGCGATGCATTCCGTGGAATTCCGGTTTATCCGTCCATTGCAATCTGCGCCTCTCACGTTCTCATCGTTTCACAGTTCGATCTGGGCAACGCCAACGGGTGATCAATTATTGCGGACTATTCGTCGTTGGATCGAAGGCATACGCACCGGGCAGTTCTTTGTTCTACCTGGTTCCTATTGTCGTGACTGCTCGTGGTCGGTGGCCTGTCGGTTTCAGCATCATCCATCGTGGGTGAGGGCGTATGGAATTCCCTTGGCGAAGGAATTTCGGCAAGGGCGAAAGCAACGGGCCACCCATGAGTAATCTCGAGCGTCTTCCCGATGCCGATGCGCGACTGATGGCGGAAACCACGTTTGATCGTAATGTGGTTGTGCTGGCCGGGGCCGGGACGGGTAAAACAACGCTGTTGGTGAATCGACTAATTCATGCGCTTCTGAGGGAGCCTCACCCGTTACGCCTGACCGACATGTTGGCTCTGACCTTCACGAATAAAGCTGCGAATGAAATGAAAGCGCGGCTTCGGGACCGGTTGCATGCGCTGCTGGCTGATTGTGAGGCGGAAGCCGGAAGTGTGGGTTCCGAGAGCACAGACCTGGAGGAGTTCAAACAACGCTATCATGTGTCCACGGCGCATGTGAAAGGGAGACTTCAAGTCGCCTTGCGTGATCTGGAGAAATCGCAAATTGCCACGCTCCATAGTTTTGCGGCTCATGTCCTTCGTCTGTATCCCTTAGAAGCCAGGGTCGATCCGCATTTCCATGAGGATGAAGGGATTCAATTTCTTGAGACATTTCAAAATGCGTGGGATGCCTGGCTTGAACAGGAATTAGGTGGGCAAGGTTCGGCGCATGCCCAGTGGCAGGACTTGCTCAATCACATGGGTTTGCATGAAATTCGATCCTTTGCCTTTTCGCTCTGTCAGGATCAGATTTCTATTCCTGAATTGGATCAGCAAGTGTGTGCCGAAGGTTTCTCGCCGGCCTTTCGGAAGTGGCTACAGAGTAAACAGCATCAGGTCCGATTATTGCTGACGAAATACGATCGCGCCAAACCTCGAAAAATTGAGAAGCTCTTATCTCTTGCTGAACGTGTGTTTGATCGAGTGGGGTATGGGGAGTCACCAATGAACTTCAATTTGTCTGGTGAAGAGAAAGCCCTGGTTGATTCCACCATTGGTAAGGCCCCGGGAGAGTGGGATGCGTCGGATTTTCAAAATGCCAGGCTGGCGATTCAAGCTGCGCAACAGCTGTTGCAGGTCAATGAAGCCCTGTTGGGAAAGGTCCTTGATGTGCTTGGGCCCTTTGCCGAACGAGTTCGCCAAAGTTTTTCGGCGAAGGGATGGATTCGATTTGATGGGCTCTTGATCCGGGTCAGAGATCTCCTACGGGATCATCCCATGGTCAGAGAGCAATTGAAGAAGACCTATGCGGCCATAATGGTTGATGAGTTTCAGGATACTGATCCGGTTCAATATGAAATTTTACTTTATCTGGGTGAAGGCCCAAATGAGTGCGGGAGGATTTGGCGGGATATCCGGCTTATGCCGGGGAAGCTGTTTATTGTTGGTGATCCCAAACAATCGATCTATGCCTTTCGGCGAGCTGATATCGAGGCGTTTGATCAGGTCGTGAACAAAGTGACGCATGATGGAGGGATCGTGTGTACTCTTCTGACCAATTTTCGTAGTGATGGGGCCATTCTTGAAGCCGTCAATGCGGTGTTTGACCGGTTATTCATTCCACAAGCCAATGTCCAACCCCCCAATGTCCCCCTGGCGGTTGGACGGATGCGAGAGCCGGGCTCCGGCTCGACAGGAATGGAAGTCTGTGTGATGGCCAATCCTCAAGGGGAGGACGAATGGGATGCTGAGCGGGCCACACGGGTGGAAGCCGAATGGTTAGCGGGGTGGATTGAGGAACAATTGCTGCCGGGAAGCCAGTGGGTCATGGAGAAGGGAGTGAGAACCTCCTTACGTCCCGGGCACGTCGCGGTGTTGTTAAGAAAGTTTACCAATGCGCAGGTGTATCTTGAAGCGTTGCAGCGCCACAACATTCCTTGCATGGCCGATGGTGAGCGGCATTTTTACCGGCGTCAGGAAGTGATTGATGTGGTGAATGTGCTTCGCGTCCTGGATGACCCCACCGATGCTCTGGCCCTTGTGGGCATTCTCCGTTCTTCGTTAGGCGGGCTGACGGATCGGGAGATTATGGATGTGATGAAACTTGGCCCGTTGGATATCCGGCAGGCTCAAAGACTTGATGCATGGGCAAATTCACAGCAGGCAGTCATTCAGGGCCTTTTCCAGCGGCTGGCCTGGCTTCATGCCCAGGCAAATCGACTCCCTCTTCCGGAATTGCTTGATCACCTGTTTCAACAACTTCCTCTCGTGGAATTGGCCGCCGCCTCGAGCCATGGTGAGCAGGCGGTGGTGAATGTCTGGAAGCTTCGTGACCTGATGAGTGAACAGGCGGCCATTCCTTCTCTATCGTTTTCTGCCTGGGTGGAGCGATTGGTTCATTCCCTCATGACCCATCCTGCAGAGCCTGAGGCTCCATTGGCCGAAGAGACGTTAGACGCGGTGCGTGTCCTAACGATTCATAAGGCCAAAGGACTCGAGTTCCCCGTGGTGATGTTACCCGGGTTGCATCAGAAAGTTACAGGACTGGATCGCGGGGCACAGATTACATTTGACTGGATTAGCGGCTTGTACGGTTGTACATTGCCTCCTATCTGGAATACAGGCCAGGTGCCTCTGTGGGAAAAACAACGGATTCGGGAAGCCGCCGAACAGCGACGTCTGCTATATGTGGGAATGACCAGGGCCAGGGAGCGCTTAATCTTATCAGGGGGCATACTCCCGAAAGTGGGTGGGGAGAGCCTTTTGAGTCTTATCCAGGGGATTGTTGAAGGAGAATTAGGGAATCCAGACCTGGATATTGTGCGGGTGGGAGGATTCTCCATCTCTCACACCGTCGTGACGCCCGCGGTGTTGAAATCATGGAAGCCCGCACAGCATCATTCTGATCCTGAAGGTAGCGGTGAGGTGGTGATATCGATGCCACAGTGGGACACACGTGAAATGAGATGGCAAAAGACCAATCAGGCGGAGGCTTATGTCAATCCCTCCATGCTGCATCAGGCGAAATCAGCCCAGGAGAGGGGAAAGAGGGGGCAAAGTTCACGTGGCACCGGTCAGCGTCTCGGAATTTTGATGCATCGAGTGCTTCAACGGTGGAATTTTCAGCGTGAGCATGAAATGGTTCAGAGTGCGCTCGTTGATTTTTGTGAACGCCAGTTACCAGACCAGTCAGGGTTGGATAAAAGTGAGGTAGTCAGAGAACTTGAAATGCTCTTTGATCACTTTCTCGGTTCACCGGGGTATCGGGAATTGCAGAGGGCAACTATTCTTGGTCGGGAGGTTCCATTTGCGGTGCCATGGCCTGTCGGGCAACATGAGTCTTCTTTGCCACGGACCTGCGTGATGGAGGGAGTGATGGATGTGGTCTATGAAATTGATGGCGACGTGTGGGTTGGCGATTATAAAACGGATCACGTATCCTCTCGCACAGTGGCGGAGCGCGTGGAGACTTACCGGGAACAAGCGCAGGCCTATGCGCGGGCCGCACGCCAATGCTTGGGTCCTGCGGTTAAAGGGTGTAAACTCTTTTTTATTCGTCTCGGTGAAGTGGTCACGGTGAATGTAGGAACCGAGGGAAATATGTTTCAACATGAACAATAGATGACAAGAAGGAGGGAGCGATGAAGAATTGGAGGATGAAGGTATGCGTTGGGGTCTATTTCATTATGATGGCGGCAGGAGGGTGCGCATCTGACAAACCAGCGCCGTTGACAGCCTTGGCCCCTCCTCCAAATGTGGAAACCCAAGTGTTGCAGGTTATGACCGAAGGCAAGCGCTTATTTGACGAAGGCCGGTGGGAAGCGGCACGGCAACAATTCCAGGTTGCTGTCCAACAACAAGCTGATCTGGCGGAAGCCCACTATAATCTTGCGTTGTGCATGGACAAAATGGGCGATCAAGCCGGAGCAAAGAAACATTTCATTGAGGCTGCCAACCTTGCTCCCGGTGATAAGGTGATTTGGAATTCCCCACCGCTTCGACGGTATGGCAATGTTCCCGATGCCCCTGCGCAAGCTACTTCGGCTCCGGTCATGCCGGGATTCGGTGGGGGAGCGACTCCAGGCGGCGGGGGTAGGGGTTTTTAAGCTGTTTTTGGGGGATTTCTCGGAATCTGATAAGAATGCATGAAGTGGGGGAGGGTTATGCCTGTTTGTATCCCCGAACAATCATGAAGACGCCAACGGCAACCATCGGGATACAGAGTAACTGACCCATCGTGATCCACTGGAAGATAAACCCTAAATGACTATCCGGTTCACGGAAAAATTCTACAAAAAATCGAGCGACTCCATATCCGCAGATGAAGGTCCAAAATATGGTTCCCGGTGGGGTTGACCGGCGGTTGATAACCCATAAAAGAGCAAAGAGTGCAAGGCCTTCCAAGCCTGCCTCATAGAGTTGCGAGGGGTGTCGGCACTCCGGGCCGCCATGAGGGAACACCATGCACCATTCGACGTCGGTCGGCCGCCCGAATAATTCTCCGTTGATAAAATTCCCCATCCGTCCAAAGCCCAACCCGATTGGAGCCGCTCCTGCGGCTAAGTCGGCGATGGGCCAAACAGGAAACCCGCGGGTTTTGCAAAAGATCCAGATCGCGATACATGTTCCGATCAGCCCGCCGTGAAATGACATTCCCCCTTCCCATACCGCAAAAATTTTGAGGGGATGGTCCAGATAAAAGGGGAGGTTATAAAACAACACATATCCCAAGCGCCCTCCGAGAAAGACGCCAAAGGCGGCATAGACAATAAGATCGGATAATTGTTGTGGTGGGAGAGAGATATTCCTCGTGGCGGCTCTGGACTTGATCAGCCAATAGGCTCCTGCCAATCCCAGGAGGTACATGAGACCATACCATCGAAGTGCCAGGGGCCCGATACGAAAAAAGACCGGATCGATATCCGGATAGGGGAGCCGCGCAAGGTCCGCCAAAATGGAGACAGGGTCGAGGGCCATCATCCGGTAACGTGCTTTACTTTACGACCGAGGTGCCCGGAAGACGTTTGCGCTTCTTCTAAAGGAGAACCCTCAGTTGGGAGCCAGATGGAAAGATGGCGTACCGCATGCTTCACCAGGGGCGAGCCTGTTGGGAGAACCTCGTTCTTTTTGGAATGTGGCAAAATGTCTATCGGCAAGGGTTTGTGGAGCAGAATAGGGTTGCCTTACACTAACAGGAACGGGTCCGGTCACATTGTTCGGAAGATATCACATTATCTTCCTACCATAAATGCGGATGAAAGAAAAGGCGTGTGGGTGGTAATCAGAAGTCGGTATCTTGACGAGAGGCATGGACATCATGGGTGAACTGGTATCATCGTCTCGTTCGAATGGTGCGGAAATCATTCTGGATTGCATTAGTGACGGAGTGATTACGATCGACCTGCAGAAACGTGTGACCTTTTTGAATCGGGCGATGCAGAAGATGCTCGGGTACAACGTCGATGCGGCGGGGACACTTTTAGCCTGTGATGTCCTGATCCAAAGCAACATCTGCTCGACTAAGGAATGTGTCCTGGAACGGGCGCTTCAGGGAGAGCGGGTGTCGAATTTTGAAGCGATGGTTCGTCGACGTGATGGCGTACATATTCCGGTGAGCATCAATACTGATTTTTTATTGGACAAGGAAGGAAAGCTGATCGGGTTAATCGAAGTTATCCGTGATATCTCACTGGTTCGCGAGTTGAGTGCCAGGGTGGAAGAGGTGTCGGAGCTTAAGCATCGGCTGGGAGAGCAGACCAAGCTGGATAATATGGTGGGTCGATGTCCACGCATGCAGGACATTATGGCGAAATTGCCGATCATCGCCGCTTCCAAATCCTCCGTGCTCATCACCGGAGAAAGTGGAACCGGCAAGGAATTAATTGCTTGTGCGTTACACGCCCACAGCCCGAGAAAGGATGCCCCTTTCGTTGTGGTGAATTGCTCAAGTCTATCTGAGGGAATTCTGGAGAGTGAAATATTCGGTCATGTCAAAGGGGCATTTACCAACGCGTATTTTGATAAACCGGGCCGGTTTGAAATTGCAAATGGTGGGACGATCTTTCTTGATGAAATCGGGGAGATGAGTGTCGCCACCCAAGTGAAATTATTGGGAGTGCTTGAGCGGGGACAGTTTGAGCGGGTTGGGTCCAATGATACGGTTTCGGTGGATGTGAGGGTGGTTGCGGCCACGAATCGGAATTTGGAAGAAGCCGTTCAGCAGGGACGGTTTCGAGAAGATTTGTATTTTCGTATACGAGTAATTCCGGTTGTGCTGCCCCCCCTACGGGAGCGACCGGGAGATATTCCCCTGCTCGTGAATCACTTTCTTGAGAAATTTAATCGCGAAATGGGCAAGCATATTGTCAGCCTGTCTCCGCAATGTTTAGCGGCACTCAGTCGGTACCCGTTTCCCGGCAATATCAGGGAACTTCAGAATATGATTGAGCATGCCTTTGTGTGCTGTGAAGTGGATACGATCCAATTTGAGCATCTTCCAGCCGACCTCCATCGGTATTGTTGGGAACATCGGGAATGGACCGACTCTGAATCACTGGAGGCCCTGGAACGACAAGCCATTTGCCGGGCGTTGGAAAAGTCTGGTTGGCGGCTGAAGGAAGCTTCTCAACAGTTAGGGATTGGTCGATCGACCTTATGGCGGAAGGTCAAACAATTTGGAATATCTCAAACAACTTAAAAACGTTTCATTTTGGGCTACATTGTTACCTAATTGTACTATTTGCATTAAAATGATATATTTTCAATATCTTATACAGATTTAATTCATGATATATATTTGTGTCAGTTTCATTCTGAAACGTTTGTAGAGGGGTGCTTTATATAAATTCTTTAGTTATCAGTTGCTTGTGCGTGATTTTTTACGGCATATGGATTGCTTTTCATAAACAATCAGATACGCATTGATTTTATTATTTTTTTCCTGTGAGAAGGAGTGCTTGATATGGATTGTCCGCGTTGTCAGGGAATAATGATTCAAGATAAGTTTGGTGATGTGGCTGATGAATCCGGGGCCATATATTTTTCGGGTTGGCGGTGTATTACCTGTGGGGAAATTTTGGATCCGGTGATTTCTGAAAATCGTCGGCACCATCATGAACCCCTCATCGGTCGATCGCGTAAAAAGTTTGCCACGCAACTAGGGTAGGTGTTGCTGCCCGTCGTTCTTCTTTTCGTAACCCTAAAGTCAATTGTGCATGTGTGGTGGGAGACCCGAAATCCTTTTGAGTCCATGAGGGTTTCGGGTTCTCTTTGATTCATGGTCTAATGGTATGGTGAGAAGAGGCAATGGTAGACCGCGTTGCTTATCTGAAAATTATTATGAGTGTCTGTGACATAAGGAGATTATTGAATGGCTGCTGAACAAAACCCCGCCGGTCCCGCGACCCCACCCAATCAACCTGAAGGCAACCCATTGCCGGGCGTGAAACACATTATCGCGGTGAGCAGTGGTAAAGGCGGAGTCGGCAAATCCACGGTCACCGTCAATTTGGCCGTCGCGCTAAAGCAGCAAGGCTATGCGGTAGGATTAATGGATGCGGATGTATATGGACCGAATATTCCTCTGATGATCGGGGTGTCAAAAGAGCCGGGAAAGGATGGGGACAAAATTCTGCCTGCTGAGGGACAGGGAGTGAAAGTCATTTCCATGGGATTTTTTGTGCCGGAAGACACTCCGGTGGTATGGCGGGGACCCATGGTCCATTCGGCGATCCAGCAATTTTTTCGTGATGTGGTCTGGGGGGAACTCGATTATTTACTGATCGATTTACCGCCCGGGACGGGAGATGTGCCTTTAACGTTGTCGCAATTAGTGCCGTTGACTGGAGCGATTACCGTGACCACTCCGCAGGAAGTGGCTCTACAGGATGTGAGAAAAGGCATGACGATGTTCAAAAAAGTGAATGTCCCGTTGCTCGGGGTGATTGAAAATATGAGTTATTTTGTCTGTGGCCATTGCCATGAACGGACAGAAATTTTTTCCACAGGCGGTGGGGAACGTGCCGCTCAGAAATTTGAGATCCCATTTTTGGGACGAATTCCGATTGATCCGGCCATCCGGGAGGGGGGAGATAGAGGTACTCCAATTGTCAGCAATGATCCCTCGTCGCCCCAAGCCCAGGCCTTTCTTCAGATTGCCAAAACGCTGACGGCCAATATCGACCAAGCGGAAAGAGGCAATGGGGACGCTGCCCCCTCCATTTCCAGTTTACTCAAAAAAATTACCGATCCTTTGAAGAAATCTTAAATGAAAGCCTATTAATGTCGAGGAGAACCTATGGCGGAGTTAGTGCGTATCGCGAAAATAGATGAAGTGGAAGAGGGAAAAGGAATGGTGGTGGAAGCCGGTGAGAAATGTCTGGCCGTGTTTAACGTGGATGGAGCCTTCCATGTCATCGATAATACCTGTCTCCATAGAGGCGGTCCTTTAGGTGAGGGCGATGTCGAGGGGGAGACCGTGACCTGCCCCTGGCATGGGTGGGAATACAATGTGAAAACCGGACATTGTCTGACTAATCCCTCCAGTCATGTGAGATCCTACCCGACCGTTGTTGAAGATGGAGAAGTGAAAGTCGATCTGTCCTAAACATAGAAAAGGCCATCTTGTAGTGGCACGGTGGCCATGAGCGGCCATCCCACATCACAAATGGCGGGAGATTTGCGGGTTGTAACAAGGCCCATACGACCACATCTCCGTCTTGTGTGGCATTCCCCGCATGAGTCAATACGATCTTTTATCATGTTTTCTTGGCTCAGTCAGATCCAATCAGACAGTTAACCCGCATGTCTGGTCATGGCCGCCGTCTCGTGTTTCTTCCCCTTCCCCATATTAAATGACAGAGAGCTTATTTCACCTCCGGTGTCATGATTTTTGGATACCAATCAATCAGGCATAGCATCCCCTTTGGGTTCTTGATAACATTGAGTCATTACACCGTTGGGTTGATTTAGACTTCTATGTTTGTCAAACGTCTTTTGCTGTTCATCCCGTTGACTCTAGTCCTTTTTCTGGTTCAATCCTATTTTTGGGTTCCTACCTATGAGCACCAGGCTGCCGGTAACCCGGATCGCTTAGTCACCTATATTGAAGCGTCCAGCGGGGACGCCAAAATTCTCAATCCTATCTTGAACGCGGATTCGGCCAGCTCCAATATTGTGAGCCACGTGTTTGAGGGGCTGCTGGATTTAGACGAAGACTTGAAGCTTCGGAGCCGATTAGCCACCGATTGGCAGATTACGGAACGAGCCTACCTCCTGGTCAACCCGCATCACCGTTTTCCGGATGGGACGGAAGTGACAGGGAGCAAGCTTTTTCAGAAGATTCATCAGGCATGGAAGGCTGGAACCATTGAGGGGTTGCAGGAGAGGGTGCAATCCATTGAGTTATTACCTTCCGGCCAACGATCGGAACCCATCTCACTCTTGCTGCCCAACGCGGAAGGCAAACCTCAGCTCAAAGAACTCTCCGTGACCATTGACGTACCGGAACGAGTGGCATTTACGCTTTCGGAGGTGGACCAGGATTTATTTGATCGCTTAAAGCCGGTTCTTGGTGAGCGGTATTTTGAGCACTTTCCTTATGACGAACTGATTCATCCTCAAGAACCGGTTCCCAAGGATTTGGAGAAACCCCTGCGGGCCAAATTCCCCGATATTCTTCCCGTGGGCGAGCATAACCCCACCATCCTGTTCCATCTTCGCCAAGGGGTGAAGTTTCAGGACGGGCATGTGTTCGATGCGGGAGATGTGAAGTTTACTTATGAAGCCATTATGAATCCAAAAAATTTGTCTCCACGGACTCCGGACTTCGAGCCGATTAAAACCGTGGAGATTGTGGATTCGTCGACAATAAAAATTATCTATAAGCGCCTCTATTCCCCGGCCATCAATGCGTGGACGATGGGGATTCTTCCCGAGCATCTTCTCAATGACGAGGCGTTAACCCGCGAGAAACAGGGGCGAGGATTATCGGAGGAGGCTCAAAAGACATTCGGGATGCGAGAGAGTCAATTCAATCGACACCCGATCGGCAGCGGGCGCTTTGAGTTTATCGAATGGCAGGGAGATGAATTTATTCATCTTCGACGGTA
Organism: Candidatus Nitrospira allomarina; assembly: GCF_032050975.1. NCBI lineage: Bacteria > Pseudomonadati > Nitrospirota > Nitrospiria > Nitrospirales > Nitrospiraceae > Nitrospira > Candidatus Nitrospira allomarina. Next base: position 2,401,805 of record NZ_CP116967.1, read on the forward strand.
TGAGGACTATTGGGAAGGTCCGGCTGAATATCATGAGTATTATATGCGCATCATTCCCGAACTGTTCACACAAGAAGTAGAATTTCGGACCGGCGCGATAGATTTTTATGGCGCGCAACCTCATCAGGTTGACCGGTATAAAAACGATCCCACCTACCAATGGTTTAGCAGCCTGGGATTTGCCTATACCTATATTGGCTATAACAACCGAAAACCGTTATTTGCCGATCCGGAGATCAGGACAGCCCTGGGGATGGCGATTAATGTCGACGAGATCATCACCTATCTGATGTATGGCGAAGGTGAACGGACGACCGGACCCTATCCCCGGAATACCGAATGGTATGATCAGGCAATCCAACCTCTTCCCTACGACCCTCAAGGAGCCCTCGCGATCTTTGAGAAGGCCGGATGGAAAATGAATAGGGAGGGATGGCTCGAAAAAGATGGGAAGATATTTGAGTTTAATCTCATTACAAATAACGGGAATCCTATCAGAAAAAACTTGATGACCATCGCGCAGAATGCCTGGAAAAAAGTCGGCGTTAAAGTGAATACTCAGGTCTTCGAATGGGCCGTGTTTCTGAACGATTTTGTGAATACCGGAGACTTTGATGCGGTCGTGTTGGGCTGGAGTATGGGCATTGACCCCGATCTCTATCAGATTTGGCATTCCAGTCAGTCGGGTCCACAACAATTAAATTTTGTGGGGTACAATAACCCGCGGGCCGACGCACTTATTGTCCGGATTCGCCAGGAATACAATAGAGATCGACAACGACAACTGACGCATGAGCTTCATCGGTTGATTCATGAGGACCAACCCTATACCTTTCTCTACGCGCCGTTGAGTACACGTGTCTTGGATAAGAAAATCGTGCTGGTCGAAAAAGGGCCGGATGGGAAAGAGCAGTTTAAAAAGATTTATCCCACCAAAAGCGGGGACATCACGTTTTATTTCCATAAATGGCGAAAGTTGGAGTTGACGCCGGACTTTTAATAATGCGGTAACACGGGTCTTCACTGTATAGCAGATCGATCATGTGGAATTTTATTATTCGTAACATCGCCCAACGGTTGGTTCTGCTGATTATCGTGTCCTTTCTGGCCCATTCGGTAATTCATTTGGCTCCCGGGGAACCCAGTGAAGTGGATCCGATGAATCCCCGTATGAAACCGGAAGATATCGCCAAGATTCGGGCGGCCTTTCACCTGGATGATCCGCTGTATGTGCAATATGTGTATTGGATTCGTGATTTAGCCACGGGCGAATTGAAATCTTTCAAGGACAGCCAACCGGTTCTCCCGAAAATTTGGAATCGGTTTCTCAATTCCTTGCCTTTATTTATCCTGGCTACGATTCTGGTGTGGACATGGGCGTTTCCTACCGGGATTTACGGGGCGGTGCATCGAGGTGGAATCTATGACCGGTCCACCGTGTTTTTGTCCTATGCGCTTATCTCGGTTCCAGGGTTTTTTCTGTCGTTTATAGCCATAATGTGGGTGGTGGGGTGGTTGGGAGTGCCGGTTATCAGTATCAAAACATTCGGAATGGAGCATGCCCAACCCGCCTATCAGTGGATGGATCGGGTATGGCATTTGGTCATTCCGTCCATCATGACGGCGATCGGCGGGATTGCCATTCTGTCCCGGTATGTCCGATCCCAAATGCTGGAAGTGTTGGGCCAGGATTATGTCCGGACGGCCAGGGCGAAAGGTCTTCAGGAAGATACCGTGATTTATGGGCATGCGTTGGGGAATGCTCTGCTGCCGTTTGTGACCATGTTCGGTCTTCTGCTCCCGGGGTTGATTGGCGGGTCGGTGATTTTTGAGCAGATTTTTGCCTGGCCGGGGTTGGGACGGTTAGCCTATGAAGCCATTCTTTCTCGGGACTTTCCCATCATCATGACGCTCAACTTTATCGCCGCAGTCCTGACCTTATTGGGCACCTTAATCTCCGATATTCTCTACGCGGTGGTAGATCCGAGAATTCGTCTACATTAATTATGAGAGTTGAGGTCCGGGTCAATCATGAATAATCCGAAGGTCGGTGATCGACGCAATGTTGATTTGGTCTCGCTTGATGCAGAGGGACTGGCCCCGCAGGAGACGCCGTGGGAGGAATTTCTTCGGATTTTCACAAAAGATTACCAGGCTCTCTTCGGTTTTTGGATACTCGTCCTTCTGTTGCTCACGGCATTGGCCGGGAAAGCCTTTACCGAGTGGTGGGTACTCTTCGATCCTGAGGTTGTCCGGCTCACCGACAAATTTCTTCCTCCGCTGTCCTCACCTTCTCCTGACAGTATTCCGACGGATAGGCCCCTTGGTGGAATCTATCTCATGGGCACAGACGAATTGGGGCGGGATGTATTTGCCCGAATGTTTCAAGGTTCCTTCGTGTCCCTGTCCATTGGATTTGTGGCCGTGGGAATTTCCCTGGGAATTGGTATCCTGTTAGGAGGCCTGTCCGGTTTTTACGGGCATGTCAAATTGTGGTTTATCACAGTGGACACGCTGATTATGCGATTCACTGATGCATGGATGTGTTTTCCCACATTTTTTCTCATTCTTACAGCAGTAGCCCTTCTCCCGCCCAGCATTTACACCATCATGATCATTATCGGATTATTTAGCTGGATGGGGACGGCCAGGTTTGTCCGGGCTGAATTTTTGTCCATTCGGGAACAGGACTATGTGACCGCAGCCAAAGCCTTAGGGATCCCGGAGGGCCGGATTATTTTTCGTCATATGGTGCCCAATGCCCTGGCACCGGTGTTCGTATCCGCTACAATTGGCGTGGCCTCCGCGATTTTGACGGAGTCCGGATTAAGTTTTTTGGGCTTCGGGGTTCCTCCGCCGGATGCCACTTGGGGCAATATCCTATCGGATGGCAAAGGATTCATTTTTGATGCGCCGTGGTTGTTCTTTATTCCGGGTATGGCGATTTTTATCGTCGTGCTGGCCTTTAACCTTGTTGGAGAAGGCCTGCGTGAGGCCTTAAATCCAAAATTGCGAAGCCGGTAAATGGAATCTCGCGTACACCCACTCTTACAGGTGTCCAACCTCCGGACCTCCTTCTTCACCGACAAAGGAGAAATCAAAGCCGTCGATGATGTGAGCTTTTCCATTCGAGGCGGGCAGACGCTGGCCTTAGTGGGAGAGTCGGGCTGTGGAAAGTCCGTGGCGGCTCTCTCGATTATGCGACTGATCTCTTCTCCGGGACGTGTGATTGGCGGCACGATTCAGTTTAAAGGTCAAAATTTGTTGGATCTTTCGGAAAAGGACATGCGCCGGATTCGGGGAAAGTCCATCGGCATGGTCTTTCAGGAACCTATGACATCGCTGAATCCCGTGATGTCGATCGGCGATCAGATCGGCGAGGTGTTGAAAATTCATACGACCCTTTCGGATCGCGACATTCGGAAAGAAGTGATCAGCTTGTTGGAAAAGGTCCGCATTTCCGCTCCCGAGCGCCGGCTCGATCAATACCCTCATGAAATGTCGGGCGGGATGAAACAGCGTGTGATGATCGCCATGGCCCTGGCCTGTCAACCTGATCTCCTGATCGCCGACGAACCAACTACAGCCCTGGATGTGACCATACAAGCGCAAATCCTGGACTTGCTGTCGGCTCTCCAAAAGGATATGGGTATGGCGATTCTCCTGATTACTCATAATTTGGGGGTGGTTGCACAATTTGCCCAGGATGTCATCGTCATGTATGCGAGTAAAATTGCCGAACGGGCAACGGTGAAGGAATTATTCCGGAATCCCAGTCATCCCTACACGAGCGCCCTTTTGAAATCGCTGCCTCGACCGGGGGAACGTCAGGCCAGGCTGGAAGCGATTCCCGGAACGGTGCCGTCCCCTTTACAGTATCCGGTAGGTTGTCATTTTTCCTCACGCTGTCCGGAGGTGATGGATCATTGTCCTCTACAGCCTCCGCCCACGGTGCAAGTAGGAGAGTCCCATGAAACCGTGTGCTGGCTGTATGACAAAAAAGAGCCATGATAGGACAGATCTTCATGTCCAATTCTGTTGTGAAAGAATCCTTTATCCCACTTTAAGATTTCGTTGTTACTGATGACCGAATCCACGACATCCTTACTCCAAGTCACAGGATTGAAGAAATATTTTCCTGTTCGGAGCGGGCTTTTTTCCCGTGTGTCGGCATGGGTCCAGGCGGTCGACGATGTCACTTTCCATCTGAAACAGGGAGAGACGTTGGGCCTGGTCGGGGAGTCGGGTTGTGGCAAAACAACGGTGGGACGAAGCATTCTCCGGCTTATGGAGCCGACTGCGGGAACGGTAACCTTCGAGGGAAAAGATGTGTTGGCACTCTCTTCGAAGGAATTACGGCAGACGCGTCGCCGGATGCAAATCATCTTTCAGGACCCGTATAGCTCACTCAATCCACGTATGACCATCGGGGCCATTGTAGCGGAGCCGCTCAAGATCCATCAGATCGCCAAAGGCCAGGACCTGCAGGATCAAGTGAATCAGTTGTTTATTCGTGTGGGTTTGCGGCCGGAGCATCAGTCACGGTACCCGCATGAATTCTCAGGCGGCCAACGCCAGCGTGTGGGCATTGCGCGTGCTCTCGCGCTCAATCCAAAATTCATTGTCTGTGATGAAGCCGTGTCGGCCCTGGACGTGTCCATTCAAGCGCAAATCCTGAACCTGCTTCGCGATCTCCAGCAGGAGTTTCACCTCTCCTATTTGTTCATCACCCATGATCTCAATGTGGTGCAATATCTCGCAGACCGGATTGCGGTCATGTATGTGGGCAAGTTCGCGGAAGTCGCTCCTGCTGAGGATCTCTTTGCCACACCCAAACATCCCTACACACAGGCCCTGCTCTCCGCCAATCCGGTTCCCGATCCAACAGCCCCACCCAAACGCATTATCCTTCCCGGCGATGTCCCGTCGCCCTTAAATCCTCCCGCCGGCTGCCGATTCCATCCCCGCTGTCCAGAAGTGATGGATGTCTGCAAAACAGTAGAACCAAAGTTGACGCAGATCGGTCCTCCCGAAAAAGGCCACCAAGTCTGGTGCCACTTGTATTCTTAGTAAACTCCTTCTCAACCGTCTCCGGCCTCTTCAACCTCCTGATGCGTGAAGCTTTTGACTTTACTATTCAGACATTGAACGAACACATAATGACTTGGTGAAGCCCTCCCCAAGTTGTCATCCTGAGCTCACAGCGAAGGATCTGTGCCCAGGTAAAGCGGCCGGAGTTATCTTCTTCGTCATTCCCGACATTGGTAATCGGGAATCTATCTTAGTTTCTTTTGGATGGAACCCTATCTCACGTCCTCATTGCGCGGTGGATAGCGTTGACAAGTTTATGAATCAAGACGAAAATCAGAGAGAAGTTGGTAGGCCGAGTTAGCATGCTTTGGCGGTCTGTATACTCAATGGTTAGATTTTATGAGCCACCTCACTGAATCTTCAGTCCATCAAACCTACGAGTGGTATATGGACATCGAGCGCCGACTCGGCGAGGTTGTGCGAGTTCTGCCGTTTGTTGAAGCCGCGCAACTGAAGGACGTTCACTCTCCTAGGCTGGCATCTATCCTCCTGGAAGCAGCCTCTCTAGTTGACACTCTCCTCAGGGACCAACTTCCTGAAAGCTTCGTACGCGCAAATGGCAAGACGACTTAGAAAGACGATGCAAATATTACTGACTACAGGAATAAACTAGAATCGGTCCTAGGGCTATCACGTTCTCAATCGTTGCTACTGTTGGGAACGCCATCACCTCTTAGTCCATTCGCACCATGGGCAGACTCAGAAGATTGTGTACTTCCTTGGTGGCGAGCCTATAACGGACTCAAGCACGATCGATTGTCCAGATCGGGCGAGGTGACAATGGAAGACTGTCTGCAGGCGACATGCGCGCTCAACCAAGTGATGATGAAGGTTTCAAAAATCCGCAGCTTTGTATTTCGCTTCGGTTGGGCCCAATTGGTAGGACATAATCCACAGATGGCAATCAAAGACCTCGGCAAATCCACCGATCAGGGCTACGTCGCATACACAGATTTTTTTGCAACCTTCTTGTGCCCAGTTACCTATCGATCAGTCTATGATGTAAAACCGATCGATTTTCGAAACAGCGAACGTCTTCAGTCCCACCTCGGACGGCTCGGGAAGGCGGGTGAACCCTAATCATTCTATTGGACGCACTGCCACTGAAAACTGGTCTCTGTTCCCCATGCCGAACTTTCAGCCGACCCAAAGCCCTGAGTGAAACGAAGAGTCTGGCTAGGCTTTGGTTCCACCTCGGCACATATCCTTCGCCGCCAGCTCAGGGCGACATCTTTGTTTTCCACCAAGTCTTCACTTTTCTGTTCCAAGGTTGAATTACTGTGTTAAATCTCAGCTTTCAAAAATTTGCTCTAGATTCCATTTGGTGGGTCACTTCTTTTTATTAGGATTTATTCCGATATAATGACTAGGAGGATGGTTACATAATGAGTGACTCCTACACCATTGGCACTCTTCTGCTGGATCGTTTGTATAAGCTGGGGCTACACCATATTTTTGGTATTCCCGGCGATTATGTGCTGACGCTCTTTAAGCTTATTGAAGAATCGCCTATCCGGCACATCGGAACGACGCGGGAAGATTGCGCGGGCTTTGCGGCGGATGCCTATGCGCGTATACATGGGATCGGCGGCGCCTGTGTGACCTATTGCGTGGGTGGTTTGAATATGGTCAATGCCGTTGCCTGTGCGTATGCCGAGCGGTCGCCGGTAGTGTTGATCTCCGGCTCACCAGGGTTGAATGAACGAGTCAATAATCCCTTCCTTCATCACATGGTCCGTGATTTCTCGACCCAGCGTGATGTCTTTGAAAAGATTACGGTAGCTTCCGTCGTGTTAGATGACCCTCATACTGCGGAAAGGGAGATCGACCGGGCCTTGAAGGCCTTAATGCAATTCAAGCGGCCGATCTATTTGGAGATTCCACGAGACCTCGTGATGACTCCCGTGCAGGTGGCCTCAATCAAACCACCGACAGTCACGGCCTGCCAGAGTGATCCGGCGGCACTCAAAGAAGCCGTTGCAGAAGTTCGCGGTATTCTGTCCGGTGCCGAACGTCCGGTTATTCTGGCCGGTGCCGAAATCCATCGATTCGGTCTTCAGGACCAATTGACCGAACTGGTCGAGCATATGAATGTGCCCATCGCCACGACCTTGCTGGGGAAGTCCGTCCTTCGCGAAGACCATCCATTGAATATCGGGGTGTATGGCGGACTGGTGGGGCGTGAAGAAATTTTGGAGTTCGTGGAAAATGCCGACTGTCTGCTGACCTTAGGAACATTGCTCACTGATGTGGAAGACGTCAAAGCACATGCCACGCTCCTGGCGGCAGGCCGGACCGTTCATGCGACGGCGGACTCCATTGCTATCAAGCATCATAAATATGAAGACGTCCGTTTTGAAGATTTTATTCAAGCCCTGGTGGCGTCCCCATTGCCGTCGTTCCCTGCACGAGCGCTCCCGCCACGCGATAGTGTCCGTTTTGACCCACCTGGTCCGGACGCGGCAGTGACCCTTCGCAAAGTGTTCGGATATTTGGATGGTTTGCTCAACGAGAAGACTGTGGTGATTGCCGATGTCGGGGAGTCGCTGTTTGCCGCTGCAGATCTGCGTGTACGAAAAAGTGCGGATTTCCTGTCTCCGGCCTATTACACCTCCATGGGATTTAGTGTCCCGGCCGCTCTCGGTGCGGGGTTTGCCGATCCCGGACTGAGGCCCCTTGTGTTAGTAGGTGACGGCGCATTCCAAATGACCGGCACCGAATTGTCCACCTGCATTCGCTATGGGCAGGCCCCCATTGTGGTGGTGCTGAATAACCGCGGCTATGGGACGGAGCGGGAAATTCTCGAAGGTCCGTTCAACGACATCCATGAATGGCAATACGAAAAGATTTGTGATGTGTTGGGCGGAGGCGTGGGCCATCGAGTGGGCACGTTCGGAGACTTAGTCCAAGCTTTGAGCCTTGCCGTTGGTGATCCGAAGCAAGTCCATGTACTGAATGTGCTGCTTGATCCTCGTGACCGATCCACCGCCATGAAACGTGTTGCCCAGCGATTGGCCAAACGAATGGGGGGACAAAAGACCTGAGATTCCTTTTTTAATGGTTCTTTGAAGAGAGCTGGTTGTTCTCCCGCTATTTTTCCCTCCACTCTTACTTTCTGAGAATGTTGTGAATATACGATAGATGCCGGATTTCAATATGGCAGCCCAAGTTATTCCTTGTCGCGTCCCGCAGGTCCCCCCACTTTATTGGAGTGTTCGCCTTTGGGCCTAGCCGGTAGGCACCCGTCAGCGCCCACCTGTTGGCCAGCAACGGATGCTGAAATCTCACCCACCCCAATAAGATTTCAGAAATTATTTGAAAGGACTATAGACCTTCTCTCATTTCAAAAGTCCTTTTAACTCCGCAATTTCACTCTTCACGATATGCATCAAAACCCCTTGTCCAGATTGGTTGCGGGCTTGATTCATGCGCCCGTATAATGGTCTGGTTTGAGACAAATTTTTCCTTTCAGCCAGGATAGGACCCTTCTTATGAGTACCGAGACCGTCGAAAAAGATTCCAAAAACTACCCGATTCTCCGGAATTTGCAATATTCCCCGCTGAAGCAGGGAGAGGAGCAATACATTGTGTTGTGGGACCCTTCCGGCCTGTCTTCTGAAAAGCTCGTATTGCCGCTGAATTTTTTCTATCTGTTTCAGTTTTTTGATGGAGAACATTCCCTGGAACAGGTTGGTGCCGAGTATCTCAAGAAGTATGGCGAATTTATGATGCCGGATCGCCTCACAAAATTGGTGAGCGATCTGGACGAGAAATTGTTTTTGGAAGGAGAGCGACTGAAGCAGGTGCAGGCGCAAGCCTTTGAGGCCTATCGAAAGCTTGACTCGAGACCGATGGCGTTCGCCGGGCAGCAATATGAATCCGATCCCGCCAAACTGCGGGCGCAGATCGATGGGTTTTATTCCTCCAAAGAAGGTCCGGAAAAAGGGAAAGCGGAATGTGCCGGTCAGACGATTAAAGGGCTTGTCGCCCCGAATTTTGAATTGAAAGGTGCCGGGCCAATCTACGCGTGGGGCTATCAGGAATTACGGGAAGGCCAGGTCCCGGATGTGTTGGTGTTGATCGGCACATGCCATGCCGGCCTCGAAGGGGGAATTGCCTTTACGGATAAAGATTTCGAAACGCCGTTTGGGACTGTGCCGGTTAATCGAGCAATTATCGATTTAATTCGCAAAGAAACCGGTGAAACTTTTTTTGTGGAAGATATTGCCCATCTTCGAGAGCATAGCCTGGAGTTGCAACTGCCGTTTCTTAAGCATGCGCTTGGTGAAGGGCGGGAGATTTCCATTCTACCGATTCTCGTTGATTTTCCTCCGGAGACATTGACAGGTGGAGAGTATCAACAGCTCTTTCACCGCATTGATCAATTTCTCACGATTACAAAACGTGCGATCCAGGCCAGCGGGCAACAGGTGTGTGTCATTGGCAGCGCCAATCTGGCGCATATCGGGATTCGGTATGGAGACAAAACGCCTCCCACTGATTTTTCCTTTCACCGATGTATGCAGATTGATCTGGAAATGTTGAAGAAGGTGGAAGAAGCGGACCCGGAAGGGTTTGCAGAATTTATCTTGAAAGAGGGAAATCAGCGGCGCATTTTAGGATTTGGGGTCATTTTTTCCTTGATGAAACTCCTCAAGCGTGATGGTGAGGACTTCAAAGGGCAGGTGCTACGCTATGATCGGGGTATTACCGATCAGTTTAATTCGACGGTGACTTACGCCAGTATCGTGTTTGTCTAACGGGTCTGTTGAAAAAAGCCGTCAGCGGCGTTCTCCCCATTTTTCCGTGCTCACGTATTGCACATACGCTCCGTGCGAAAAAATGGCTGTGGCCTTGCTGGACGCACCCTTCGGGAAAACTCAGGGCATGCTTTTTGGAACAGACCAGAATCTTCCAAGGGGCCGTATGACTGTGCGACGTTTTGCCCTCGGAGATTAGTATTATTCAACACTCCGCTTAAGGGCTATTCTTCTGCTCTGATCTTCATTGGTACCGGTTCCAGCGGGTTGTCCCGGCTATCGCATGGCAAGGCGGCAATCTGATCCACCACCTCCATACCTTTCACCACCCTGCCGAACACCGTATACATGCGATCAAGACTGCTGGTGTCTTCCACGATGATATAGAACTGGGATCCGCTATCGGAAATATCCCGGGTGGCATCTGGATTTCGTGGAACTTTGGCCATGGCAACCGTCCCGCGACGGTGAGGTCGATCACTCGGTTCTGACGGGAGGCTAAACCCCGGTCCCCCGGTACCATGGAGTTCCCGGTTAGGATGTTTGCTCAATGGGTCTCCACCCTGGATCAGAAATTTAGGCACGACCCGGTGAAATGTCGTGTCATCGTAGAATTTCAGCCTGACGAGATTGAGGAAACTTTCCACATGGCGGGGCGCGTCGTCCGTAAAAAAGCGGATTTCTATATCCCCGAATTTTGTGGAGATAATGGCCTTGGGATTTTTCTTTTTGAATTGTAAGGGAGATGGTGTCGTCACAGTTCTGGCACTCTACCAAGGGATCGCAAAGTTCATCAAGCATCACGGACATTTGCGTAGAGGGGACACACAGAAATATGTGTTGACAAGAGACAATGTCCGCACTTCAGGTATGGTATGGCTCTGAAAACGTCACATCATTTGGAATGTCGTTTCGAGCAGATCACAACTTTTACCAAGGTGGTCTTCTCCCAGAAAAGAGTGCTGTAAGCTCTGGCACTGCCTTTTCACATCAGAAGAACTGAACAGGGCCTGAAGCCCCGTGGCAATATTGGAAGCTTTAAACCTTCGTTTCGGAATGATTCTGCCCACCCCTAATTTTTCAACCCGAGCGGCATTGTCAAATTGATCAAACGCCAGGGGTTGAATCACTTGCGGGGTGCCTGCTCGTAAGGCCTGGGAACAGGTGCCGATGCCTCCATGGTGGATGAGGGCCGCCGCATGTGGGAGGAGTTGGCTGAGGGGCACATAGGAAAAGTGCGTGATCCCCTTCGGGAGAAATGCAGGAAGTTGTTCCGGGTATCGCGTCAGAAAAATCGCCGGGCGTCCCAGTTGCTGGCTGGCTTCAGTCGCCTCCTTGAAAAAAGATCGGCCATGTTTATTGGCCGAGCCAACGGTATAGATGAGGGGCTCCGGGTGTGTTTCAAAAAAATTCTGTACGGTTGCGGGAACGACACTGTCCGGAGCTTCATCATAGAGAGGAAAGCCGGTGACATGGGTTTTCGGAGGCCAGTCAGGTTGAGGGAAAGCAAACCACTCAGGAAACAGACCCAGGACCAGATCGGGTGAATGCAGCCAGTTGTGGAAGATCCGTGAAACTGGTGGCAGGCCGAGCTGACGGCGAAAATCATTGAGTTCGGGTTTTACTATAGGATCGATGAACGTGTGATCAAGAAATTTCCACACGCCGTTTTTGAATGCAACGGGCAACCAATCCGGAAGAGTCAGACCGGGAATTTTTGGAGCTTGGTGGGCTGAGTGGAAGACACCTGGTGAAAAATGGACGGTGGCATGGGGGATGTGGTGGGTTTCTTGAAGAAGGCGAGCGGCAAACCCCAGGGTGGAACTGATCAGCAGGGTATTTCCCGGGATGATCTTTGACTGAAGGAGCGAATAGGTTTCTTCCAAGGCGCTCGAGACGATCTGTTTCATGAGGAGCCGCCAGCCTTTGTGGGGATGCCACAAATCAGGATTGTTGGCTATCGCCTCATAGTCATCGGCCGTTCCCAAGGCGATAAACGCGACTCCCGCTTTGTGAACCAGTTCTTGGAAATGGGCACTGGTGAAGATTGTGACTTTATGCCCGCGTTGCTGGAGTTCTCTAGACATCCCCACCAGGGGCAGGACATCCCCGTAACTCCCCACGGCCAGAATAAGAATCGTCATTGAGTTTGACCTGACGTTACCCTTGGAATTCCTCGTTTGCGAATGCGAGGTTATTCGTCTGCCATCGTTTCAACCGGCAAAAGCCCCAAGGCATATAGAGTCCGAAGGTGATGATCGTGAGCACCATGATCAGGAGCCAGGTCCCAAAAAATCCTAATCCCGTTCCGTGAAAGGCGAGTTGGCGATTCCCGATGAAGGTGTGTTCTGAAATCCACCGCTGCTGAGCGGAATAGGCCCACGGAAAAAATAAGCCAAAGGTGATCACGGTCAACACCCACGTCCAGATAAATAACCATAAACAACTGAATCCTGTTCCGCGAAAATCAAAGCGCTGATGATTCATGGGCTCCCTCATGAAAGTGTGGAGAATTCCCCACAGCCTACCATGGGAAGGTTTGTTGGTGAAAAAAAATATACCTTGGGACTTTGGAATATTGTAAAGATTTCGCCGCTTCATCAACTAAGGAGTCAACGAGGCTCACCAGAGAAAAATAGTGGAGTGTTCAAAAAGGCGCGTCCCGCAAGGCCGCAGCCGCTTGGGCGAGCGGAGCGTATGGAGGAGTACGTGAGCACGGCCAAGCGGCGAAAACGCCGGTGGCGGCAATTTTCAACACTCCCACATAAGATTTTTCTTCCGGCGGGCTGAGAGCTGAGAGAAAGCGTAATTGGTTGTGAGAGCATTTCTAGAAGGGAGACCACAGAACCAGATAAAATTTCAAAAAATCAAGAGATTGACCTTCATCCCGGAGTCATACTAGCGTAACACCTATGACGAAATACTGGGACAGACCGGTTTGGGAAGACTGTCCTTTTTTTGGTCTTCAGGGAAAAGGAGGAAATGATGAAAAAAGTAGCTGTGATTCTTTCAGGTTGTGGGTTTTTAGATGGAGCGGAAATTACCGAAGCCATTAGCACGCTCATTGCCATCGGCCAAAACGGAGCGGCCTATGAGGTGTTTGCCCCGAATAAAGAGGTTGCGGAAACGAATCACCTCACTCAAAAACCCACCGGACAGAAACGAAATGTCTTGCAGGAGGCCGCACGTATTGCTCGCGGCGAGATTCAGCCATTAGAACAACTCAAGGCGAAGGATTTCGACGCTTTGGCCTTTCCAGGTGGTTTTGGAGCCGCGTTGCATCTTTGTGATTTTGGAGAAAAGGGGAGCGGTGGGAACATAGATCCACAGGTGGCCAGAATCGTGAAAGAATTTAGTGAGAGCCATAAACCTATCGCGGCCATTTGTATCGCGCCGGCTATCATGGCATTGGCTTTGGGAAAAAAAGGCGTCAATGTGACCATTGGAGAAGACGCCGGAACCGCGTCTGAGTTAGAAAAAACCGGTGCCAAACATCAGAATTGCGCGGTGGAACAATATGTCGTGGATCACAGTAATAAAGTCATCACCACGCCTGCCTATATGTATGGATCAGCCAGGCCCCACCAGATTTTCGCCGGTGTCAGTGGGGCGATTGCGGAATTGATTAAGATGGCCTGACGGCAGGGGTCGAGTCCAGATAAACAGTAAAACTCCGCTCCCAATGCAGACCAGAAAAATTGTCAAGAAAGCCGAAAAATGAAAAATCAGGAGGGAGCATCCGAAAAGTCCAAGCATGAAAACCGTTGCCGTGACTTTCGTGTTCTGATTGATACTGCCTTCATGGTGCCAATTTTGTATCATCGGGCCCAACAGGGGTTGACTGAGCAGCCATGAATTGATGCGAGGAGAACTTTTGGAGAAGCACGAGGCGGCAAGCAGGACAAATGGCATGGTGGGCAGGAGTGGAAAAAATAACCCCAAAATCCCGAGAGCAAGACTGACCCACCCTATAACCAGCAGAATAAGTCGTACGGGCCAGGCTGGCATGCTTATGAATCCTAATGGGAATGAGTCATGACTGGCGAAATTTTTTGGTGATTCATTGTGAATGTTATCGGCCTCATTACGCGAAAAATTGACAGATGCATTTGGGATGAACGTGATGGTCTGTCAACGATGACTTTGCTGCGCTTGTACGACTACAACACGAGTTGTCGTCGCAAGTGGCAACCTGATTTCAAAACGGTGTGTTCACATGTAAAGGAGGTGAAGATGGGACCTACAAAAGTCATTCCCAAAGACGGTGCACTTTACGAGGTCAAGACCGGCAAACTTGTTCAAGACGGTCTTCCGACACGAACCGAGCAGGAGGCCTATGTGGCGCAACATTATCTGGTCCTGCCGGTTATTGATAAGGCGGGGAAGCCATGGGCTCTTGATGGGCAACCGGTGTATTGTCTCCACGGCACGCAATTCGAAACCGTCGACGATCAAAAGGTCCATTTAGCCCGATGCCCTGATTGTGGGGGAATGGGTATCCGGGATGACGAACCGTTGGTGGAATCCGATTGTATCCGATGTGTCCAATGCGGGCATGAGTTCGATACCAGGCTCGAGATGATGGAGAACTGAAAAATGCAAGAAGTTCTCTCCGGGTCTAGAGCCAAAAGGCAGCTGGAAAGAAAACGTACGGGTTATTTTGGAGTAGCGTTCTTGAGGATCGCTTAAAAGGTCACGGGCATTCTGGCGGAAATACTCGAGGATCGTGAATGGAGGGTGGGGGAGAACACGGTTCTTCGTGGGAGGCGATAAGCATGCCTCCCACGAAGCGATAGGCGGGTCAAGAAAGATGCCTTTTACTTATTTTGGGCAATTTTTTCCGTGGCTTGGGGAGCCACCGAAGGCATCAGAGCCAGATCCTTGGCTTCATCGCTTACTTCAAGAAGAGCAATGGCTCCCGTGAGCGCATCTTTCAGCGAGTGGGTTACGATCGGATAGACCCCTTTTTGTTCCACGACGACATCCAGAATCGCTCCATCCGCCGCGCCGATCACCTGGGTTTGGATCCCTTGCATGCGGTTGGCGGGGTTTCCGCTGGGCCAGACATCGTCCCAAATTTCTGCAATCGGATGAAGTGAGGAAAAATTATTCGGCCCGATGTTGACGAAGTAAAACCGTACTCGCTCCCCCGGCTTGGCGGTGAGGAACTCTCCTCCCTTTGCTGCATGGACGGGATCATACTTAAATATCCCGCCGTTGAAGACAACATGGTCATTTTTCGCGTCCATCATCGCCGCGACGTCATCAGGATCTTTGGTGAATAACTCCGATTGCACCAACACATATTCCCGGTCAGCCTTTGGCATCGCGCTGGCATCTTTGGGATCCACAATGACAGCCCCGAACATGCCGCGGGCAATATGTTGAATCATGGGGAACGCGCCGCAGTGATAGGCAAAGACTCCAGGCCGTTTCGCTTCCCAAACATATTCCAGAGATTCTCCAGGGTTGACGTCACGATAATTCGCGAGAAAATCCGTTTCCGCTGCATGAAAGTCCATGGAATGTGGGCGACTATTGTTTTCATGGTTTTTAAGGATGAAATGCACCTGGTCACCCTCGGTCACGCGGACGACGGGACCAGGAACCTGACCATTAAAGGTCCATGCTTTATAAGTGGTGCCTTTACCGTCAATAATGACTTCCGTTTCCACGGCGGTGAGTTCCACCTTCACCTTTTTAGCCTCGACTTGTGAGGCAAATGTGAAAAGACTTCCGGTCAGTGCTACTAGCGCAATTCCCAACCCTATCCGCCCTGAATGTTGATTCTTCATTCTTCCATCCTTTCCAAACGAATATAAATGTGATTAATGCGAGAGATGTCTGACTATATTTGCCAACGGATGCAACATATCCTGCTAATGTTCTTAGCAGATGTCATGCCAGACGCCTGAAATGTGTAAGATATTGATTTTTAAGTAATAAATTACATTAATTTAAAGAAGTTTACAGCAATATTTTGTTCAACACCAATATTTTGCTGTATGACAGCAATATATTGTTTAATATGAGAGGAACATCAAATTCTTCATGTTTTTCCATTTTTCAACACCCCTAAAGGGTCAATAGACCGATGAGCAATACCAATGGCAGTTATCTGGCAGAGATGCGGTTTCGGGCCGTAGCCCAGTCATCGCACGATGCCATCATCATCGCGGATCAATCAGGGACCATCCTGTTTTGGAATAAGGGGGCCAAAGACATCTTCGGCTATGAAAGCGAGGAGACCGTCGGCCAGCCCCTCATCATGCTTATGCCGGATCGCTACCGACAGGCGCATCAAGCCGGGCTTGAGCGATACAGCACCAGGGGAGAAACGCGAATTCTCGGAGAGACCGTGGAACTGAGTGGTTTGCGAAGAACTGGAGAAGAATTCCCCCTCGAACTCACGCTTTCGGCCTGGAAAGAAGAAGAGCGGCTCTTTTTCAGCGGAATCATTCGGGATATTTCTCAACGAAAAGAAGCCGAAGAAGCCCTTCAGCGATCGGAAGAAAAGTATCGCGCCATCTTTAATCAGGCTGTGGAAGGGATCTACCAGGCGACACCTGCCGGTGCCTTCCTCAATGCCAACACGGCTCTGAGTCATTTGTTGGGGTACGACTCCCCTCAAGCGCTGATGGACACCGTCCAGGATATCGGTTCCCAACTCTATGTCGAGCCAACGAAGCGGGAGGAGTTTTGCCGGTTGCTCGAGCACCAGGACGTCATCACGGATTTTGAGTCGCAGGTCTATCAGGCGGACGGAACACCAATTTGGATTTCAGAAAATGCCCGTGTGATCCGCAACGCGGAAGGAGCAGTGCAGTGGTATCAAGGATTTCTGGTCGATATTAGCGGGCGTAAACAGGCGGAAGCCCTCCTGGAACGGCAAAACCGCTTGCAAGCGGAAAACCGGTACCTACAGGAAGAAGTCCTCGAAGCCGGGGCCTTCGGGGATCTCGTAGGGCAGAGTCCGGCCCTGCACAACGTGATCCGTCAAATCGCTCTCGTGGCACCCACGGAGGCCACTGTCCTGATTCTCGGTGAATCCGGAACCGGGAAAGAATTGGTTGCCAGGGAAATTCATAAACGCAGTCAACGGAAAGACCGGCCGTTAATCCGCGTGAATTGCGCCTCCATTCCGCGGGACCTGTTTGAAAGTGAGTTTTTCGGCCACGTGAAAGGGGCATTTACCGGCGCGGTCAAAGATCGGGCCGGACGATTTGGCGCGGCGGATGGGGGAACCTTGTTTTTGGATGAGGTCGGCGAAATTCCCCTGGACCTCCAAAGCAAATTCCTGCGGGTGCTGCAGGAGCAGCAATTTGAACGCGTGGGCGAGGAACGCACTCGTCATGTGGACGTCAGAGTGATTGCCGCGACCAACAAGGATTTAAAACAGGAAGTGGAAAACGGTCGTTTCCGGCAGGATCTGTATTATCGCCTTAATGTTTTTCCACTTGAAATGGCTCCGCTTCGTGAACGGAAAGAAGATATTCCGCTCTTAGCCGAGTATCTTCTCGGGGTCACATCAAAGAAGCTCCACTGTGCGCAACCGAAACTGACGAAAGCCCTTGTGGGGCAATTGCAACGTTATAACTGGCCGGGAAATGTTCGGGAGTTGCAAAACGTCATAGAGCGGGGTCTGATTCTTTCCGAACGGCAGGGATTAGCCTTCGATATCCCTCAGCCGGGAGGAGGACGAGCTTCTTTGCACTCTCAGGAGTCCCATGCTTCACTCATGGCACGGAGTGTAATGACGGAACGAGAAATGCGTCTTCAGGAACGGGAAAATACCTTGGCGGCACTTGAACAGGCGGACTGGAGAATTTATGGAAAAGGCGGTGCGGCAGAACGACTTGGTATTAAACCCACAACGTTGGTTGCCCGCATCAAAAAAATGGGAATTATGAAGGGAAGAATGAACACGCAAGGTGAAGGTCGGAATGTCGTTGGAGCGGATAGCCACGCCTTACCCCTCACATCTCTGAGTCGTTTTCACTGGACCCACAGAGAGTTTAAGACAGTGTTGAATAATAAGGTCACCCATAGGCAAATACGCCTATGATCATCTGGAATGGCAGAGGCTTCGGGCCGGTTCAAAAAAAGTCGTCCAGCAAGGCCACAGCCATTTTTGCGCGCGGAGCGTACACGGAGTACGTGAGCACGGGAAAATGGCGAGAACGCCGCTGGGAGCTTTTTTCAACAGGCTCTATAAGGAATTCGGCGGGAACGGCCTGTTCTTCTCCAGGCGCTGTTATTCTCAGGAATACACCCCAGTCTTCGTCGGATCCCTCCGCATCAAAATCGTCAAATTTCTCTACCTCACATCAATGCGCAATCTTCACATTTGAGATGTGGAGTCGCGTGTCTGATCTCTGATCGCAGATCGAACAAATGCTGATTTGCCTGTGCTGTCCCGGCTAGACAAAGCTTAATGGTGGCTGGGAAGATACATGCGGAAACCGGACATATGAAACCCTACTCGATTTATCTGTTCATTGGTGGATGCGGTATGGCCGCGTTGATGATGGGCGTCGTCCTTCCGGAGGTGTTGCCGGGGTGGGGTTGGACCCATGAGCCCCTCCATTCTACATTGGAAACTGTCGGTGGATTGGCCGCCATTTCCATGGGAATTGTCCTACTTCAAAGAACCCCTGACCCTACCATGCAGAAATTCTTTCCCCTCGCGGGTGGCTTTTTCGGGATGGGGATTCTTGAAATTTTTCATGCGATATCGGTACCAGGGAATGGATTCGTGTTATTGCGGAGCCTTGCAAGCTTGTTGGGAGGCTTGGGATTCGGGCTGATGTGGCTCTCTGCAACGGGAAAATATCATACAACGATTAAATGGATGCCGTGGGTGATGGCCGGTGGAGCCCTTGCCCTTGGCTTATGGACGATTGGATTTCCGCAATATTTACCGGCAATGGTTCGGGAAGGGGCATTCACGCCAACCGCCGTGGCTCCCAAAAGTTTTGCGAGCATGTTGTTCTTTGCCGGATCGCTCCGGTTCTTTTTGGATTATCGAACCTCGGGTCGATCGGAAGATATCCTGTTTGCCTCATTGGCACTTATGTTCGGATTTGCGGAATTGATGTTTACCTATTCCGTGATTTGGGACAGTCGATGGTGGTTTTGGCATTTCCTGCGGTTGATGGCGTATTTTTTAGTCCTGGGGTATGTCGGGCGAGGGTATCTGGCCACCGTCTCTGATCTACGGACATCATTGATTCAGACCAAACAGGCTGACCAGGCCAGTCGTCGCAGTGAACAACAGCTCCGGGCAGTTTTGGAAGCCCGGGAACGTATGGCCCAGGACCTTCATGACGGCGTCATTCAATCGACGTTTGCCTTAAAGCTGAATTTGGAACGGTGTCAGCAACTCATTCCACGGCATCCTCAAGAAGCTCTCACCGGCATCAGCGATGTCTTGATGGAACTCAAATTCGTGATTCAAGACTTGCGCCGTCATATTAGCGGTCTTGAACCAGAATGCCTGAATGGACAGCAATGGGTAGAAGAGATGCGCACGCTTGTGCAGACCGTGGAAAAATCCCAGAACCTGCCCTTTCATCTGCAGATCGATCAGGAGGCGGCTGACCTGCTCACGCCCGAGGAAGCCACCCATCTGCTGTATGTGGTGAAAGAATCCATTAGCAACAGTGTGCGACATTCACATGCCACGTCAGGCACGGTGTCGCTTCAAGTGCGTGAGGGGGCCGTGTGCTTGGAAGTTATGGACGATGGTCTGGGCTTTGATCCTGAGAATTCGGATGAGGGAGTTCACGGATTAAAAAATATAGCCGCACGCGCGAAGCGCCTGGGAGCGCATTTTCAGGTGTGGTCGAAACCTCATCGTGGGACTCGAGTTTTTTTTGAGATTGCCAAGAAAGGGAGCCATGCCCAGGCGTAACACAAACACCATCCGTCTCTTATTGGTCGATGATCATGAGGTGCTTCGCCTGGGCCTGAAAACGCTCTTTACTGAAACAGCGAGCATTCAGGTCGTGGGTGAAGCAGGGACCAGAGCTGCGGCGGTGTCCGAAGCCGACCGGCTTCATCCCGATGTGGTGCTCATGGATGTCCGTCTGCCGGACGGGAGCGGTGTCGAGGCCTGCCGTGAGATTCGGAATGCATCTCCCCATATCCGGGTGTTATTTTTGACGTCCTTTGCCGACGACGAGGCGGTCATGGCGACCATCATGGCAGGAGCCAAAGGCTTTTTGCTGAAAGAAATCAGCGGGGAGGAGTTAGTCCGTGCGGTACAAACGGTGGCTGCCGGTCAGTCTATTCTCGATCCTGCGATCACACAACGCGTCCTCACCAAAATGCAGCATCTCTCCATCTCTTCCGCCGATGGCAAGAAAGAATCCTTAGCTCCACAGGAATTGAAGGTGCTGACACTGGTGGCCGAAGGTCAAACCAATAAGGAAATTGCCGTCGCACTCGACCTGAGCGATAAAACCGTTGGTCATTATCTCGAAAATATTTTCCAGAAATTACAAGTGACCCGCCGTTCTCAAGCTGCGGCAGAGTTCGTCCGCCGGTTCTCCCCCTAGGGGCTGTTGGATATTTCAAATGTTTTGCCTGTTCATCAGCAAATGGATGATTGAAACTTTCACCGGGGAAATTGAGGGAGTGTTCAAAAATGCTCGTCCAGTCTTGTCCTGAGGCTTCTCGAAGGGAAGGCTGCAGCCGATTGGGCGGGCGGAGCGTACGGAGGAGTACGTGAGCACGGCCAGGCGGCGAAAACGCCGCTGGCGGCAATTTTTCAACACTCCCCATTAGGGGCATTTACCCCTAGTCGCATAGGGGAAGAATAGTCGCTAGCCTCCAGGTGTTCTCACCTACCATCCCGGGCTCTATTTGATACACAATACCCTCAGACGATGAAGACTCCGACACGGAGCCTGTTTTCATCCACTGTTTAATCCAAGGAGGCCGTCATGCCGAATTTCATTTCTAAGTCATTCCTGATGCTCTCGACACTGGTGTTTACTTGTGTGTATGGACTTATTTTAAGTCCCGGTTCGGTTCAGGCAGATAAGATAGCGGGCCAGGACACAGTGAAAGTGTTGTATCACCTAAATAGTAACGATCCAGCTCTCGCCAAATACACAATGGCCTTGATTAACAAACATATCGAGGCCGAAGGCGGACCGGACAAGATTGACCTGGTGCTGGTTGTGCATGGGCCGGCCCTGAAATTGTTTGAAAGCGATACGGTCGATCAGGAGTTGAAAGATAAATTGAAGGCGGTGATTGACAAAGGGATCAAGGCTGAAATGTGTCAGGTCTCAATGAAACTGTATGGGACACCACTGGAGAAATTAGTAGCGGGGTTCATACCCACCGAGCATCCGGTAGCCGTCAAGCGGATTGCCGATCTTCAACGCGCGGGATATGTTTATATCAAACCGTAAGGAGAAAATATGCGGAATAAGCTTTATATATCCACGACCCACAAAAGAACCGCATCCAGTGGGAGCCTCCTGGGCTCCCACCGGGGCCAATGGCTCACGGCAATCAGATGCGGAGTAGCGGGGTTCATGATGGTCAATCTCAGTCTTTTTTTCGGAGCCTTTCCGGCTCCTGCGGCCTCCTCCGTTCCGGCTCCGAAATTTCAACTCCAGACGTTATCTGGTGAGCCGTACAGTAAAGCTTCCTTGCAAGGTCGCCCGACGCTTCTCGTCTTTTGGGCGCCATGGTGTCGGTATTGCCAAATGGAATTGCCGATTCTCGCGAAATTTTATCAGGGAAACAAACCGGACCAACTCCAGGTTTTGACGGTGGCCTTCTCGGACAGTCTGGCCCATGTGGAGGAATATGTCTCAGCCAACCCGGACACCTTTATCTTTCCCACCGCCTATGATCAGGAAAATGAGGTGGCGCAGGCTTTCGGTGTCAATGTCACCCCGACATTCGTGGTGATGAACGCACAAGGGGAAATGATCCTTGCCCACCGTGGTGCAGGGATCAACCAGAATCCTCAGTACCAGAAGTTTCTTGAGAGTTTGAACCCATAACTGTTCAGCCGGGAGGAATCGATTCGCCAGGTATAGAACACTTACGATGGAGTCCGGCATATACATTTCTCAGGTGACCTTGTCGGGGGCGTTTGGAGCCGGGCTCTTGTCAGTGGTTTCCCCTTGTGTGCTTCCTCTGGTGCCGTCCTACCTCTCCTATATCACGGGACTTTCCATTGACCAACTTCGCGATTCATCGGCACCCCACAGGATTCGCAAAACGATTATGTTCAATTCGTTATGGTTGATCGGGGGCTTTTCCGTCGTCTTCATCGCGTTTGGCTTCTCAGCCAGTTTGTTCGGCCAATGGCTGTTCAACTACCAGAACTATCTGAGAGAGTTCGGAGGAGGGCTGCTTATCCTGTTTGGTCTGTATGTGCTGGGCCTGTTCAACTTTAAATTTGTGCCTCAAGAACGGCGGCTCCATTTCCAGAATCGCCCGGTAGGCTATCTGGGCTCGTTTCTCATCGGGGGCACCTTTGCCGCAGGCTGGACACCCTGCGTGGGTCCGATACTCGCGTCTATCTTTTTGTATGCCGGCACCACGGATACCGCTGCTGATGGACTGGCCCTCCTCGTGTTCTACTCAATTGGGCTTGGACTTCCCCTGCTTGTCACTGCTGTATGGCTCGATCGGTTCTTAACCCATTTCCGGCAGATCCGGAACTATATCAGACCCCTCTCCATCCTGAGTGGATTGTTACTGGTGGCAGTCGGCGGTCTCCTCTATACCAATTCATTCTTTCTCCTGACGAGCTATTTTGAACGCTCGGGTATTGGATGGTACATCGGCCAATAGATTCTACTTGGCTGCTGTCTCTCGTTTTCAATTCCTTTCCTGCCAATTTACGTAAATACGTTGCCCGGCCACAATAATATCGTTTACCCTTGCGACAGATGAACGCAAGGTCCCGCTTTGCGGGCCAGCGCAGTGGTGTATTAATAGGTTTGAGGATCCAATTAAAAAGGAGTATGACCGTATGGCGACAATTGCGCCCTTTCGAGCTGTGAGGCCCAAATCTGAATTAGCCAGTCAAGTGGCGGCCCCTCCCTATGATGTGGTCTCTTTGCAAGAGGCACGTGATTTAGCGGATGGAAATCCCTATTGCTTTCTTCGCATTGGTCGTGCGGAGCTTGAGCTTGGGGATGGAGTCGACCCGTATTCCGCTGAGGTCTATCAAAGAGGGGCCGATAATCTCCGGAAGCTCATCAATGACGGGGTTTTGGCCCAAGAGCCACAACCACTCTTCGGAGTCTACCGACAAAAGTGGGGCCAGCATGAGCAGACCGGCATCGTGGCACTGGCATCCGTCGACGAATATGACCGGGGCATCATCAAAAAACATGAATATACCCGACCGGTCAAGGAAGCTGACCGGGTGCGGATTATCGAAACCCATGAATCGCAATCGGGGCCGGTTTTACTCTTTTTTCGCCAGACGGCCAAAATTGATCAGTGGTTGAAAGAGGTGACAAGTACGAAGCCGGATGTCCATTTTGTCGCTCATGATAAGATCGAGCACACCGTGTGGAGCGTGCGAGATTCACTGGCCATCCAGGAGATCATGAAGAACTTTCAAGATCTCCCGGCCTTATATATAGCCGACGGGCATCATCGATCGGCTGCGGCAAGTCGGGTTCGTGCGTCTCGTGGCCAGGCCGGCGCACAGCCTGCTGGAAATCATGAAGATGGCTTTTTGGCAGTTATCTTTCCACATGATCAATTACAAATCCTTCCCTACAATCGGGTTGTGCGGGATTTAAATGGATTCACGCCCAAGGAATTGCTCGAGAAATTAGCTCCGCACTTTGATTTGCAGGTGACCGCCGGACCAGGGGATCCACCTGCTGCCGGTTTCGATATGTATCTGGAAGGGCAATGGCATCGCGCGAAACCCAAAAAGGATCCGTCGTTGAACAGTCAGCAGGATCCGGTGCGTGCGCTAGCCGTTTCAGAATTGACAGAACGGGTCTTGGATCCGTTGTTAGGCATCAAAGACCAACGGTCAGATCCACGCATAGATTTCGTAGGCGGTATTCGCGGCACCCAACAACTTGCAGCGTTGGTGGACAGTGGGGACTGGGCTGTCGCCTTCTGGTTGTATCCGACAACGGTTGAGGAATTGATGGCGGTGGCGGATGCGGATCGCGTCATGCCTCCCAAAAGCACATGGTTTGAACCCAAGCTCCGTGATGGCCTCTTCGTCCACATGCTGCACGACAAATAAGGCACATATTTCCCCAAGCCAAAACCAATTTGTCTCAGAGCAATATGGAGAGGTAAGGATCGAGAAACTTTACGTGTTGCCGTTCTTCATGTCATGTCCAATAGCCAGTGGGAAGTAACAACGTTTCAGCATTTGACTGTCCAACGGTTGTATGACGTATTGCAGTTGAGGGTGGATGTGTTTGTGGTCGAGCAACAATGTGCCTATCGGGAATTGGATGAGTATGATCGACATCCGGAGGCGAAACATCTTTCTGGCCGCAATGAGGGTGGAGAACTGATTGCTTATGCACGGATTCTCCCCCCTGGACTCTGTCATCCTGAGGTGAATCTGGGGCGGTTTGTGGTGAAGGCTGATTTCCGTAAGCAGGGGATCGGGCATCAACTGTTACAGACAGCCTTGCAGGAAATAGCCGGTTGGTGGCCTGAGACGCCTATAAAAATGTCGGCACAAACGTACCTACACCGATTTTATGCGCAGTATGGGTTTATTCAGGTATCAGATGGCTATCTCGAAGATGGAATCCCTCATGTTGATATGGTGAAAGAATCTTGTTGAATGTTCTGACTGTTTGTCATGGTTTATAAGGCATTTCAGTGTGGCATCAGAAAGTTCTTGGGCACTTTCCAGGACGTCCATTTCAACTAAACTACTATCGGTCATGTCCAACCGATGAGGGATATTGCCGGGTTTCGCCCCGGCAGACGAGGTTTTTTGTTTCGGCAAAAGGACCCAAAACCATTCACGCCCCGTTCGGCCTAATTGGATTGGGCGAATGCAGGGAAGAGCGCGGGCCGACTCGCCAGGCTCAGACAAGGCCCGCCAAGAATAAGAGCATCCTCCCATAGGGCCGAACGGCAGGCGTCGCGGATACCTGCGGAGTCTACCCTGAGTCATGCCGAAGGGATCAAACAATGCGCGCCTTTCTCCCGATGTCGGCTGCACTGCTCGGCCACACCACCAGGCCAGGTGAAGCTACTGAAAGACGGAGATTTTTCTTTGAGTGGTCCAACTCGCTACTAAATGTGGTGACCATACAAACGTTAGAAGAGCCTCAAGACCCAGATAGCATTCGGATGAAAATATTGAGGATGACTACAGATGAGTTTTATGGTTGCTGTTTAAACTGATGGCTCGCGCCGGCTAATGAAAACAAACCCCCTAGGCGATGTCTCGCTTGAAACATTTTTAGCTGAATATTGGCAGAAGAAGCCGTTGTTGATTCGGCAGGCCTTGCCCGGGATCAAGCCGCCGATTGCGGCTGATGAATTGGCCGGTCTCGCGTGCGAAGAACAAGTCGAATCGAGGCTGATCATACAAGATCCCGTAAGCGACCAATGGGAGCTTTCTCATGGTCCGTTTACTGATGCGACCTTTTCCGCCCTGCCATCCGCCCATTGGACTTTGTTGGTTCAGGCTGTCGATCATTGGGTGCCGGCCGCCGCTGACTTTCTTGCGCAATTTTATTTTATCCCCAGTTGGCGGGTTGATGATTTGATGATCAGCTATTCCGGCGACAAGGGTGGTGTCGGACCGCATTATGATAACTATGATGTGTTTCTGGTGCAGGTCAGTGGCTGCCGCCAATGGGAAGTCGGGGGAATCTATGATGAAACCTCTCCTCGTCGTACCGATGTTCCGGTCAAGATTTTGTCCGAATGGAATCCGGAACAACGGTGGATATTGGAGCCGGGCGATCTGCTTTATATCCCCCCGCGTGTCGGACATAACGGGATAGCCGTGGGTGAGGATTGCATGACCTGTTCGGTGGGATTTCGCGCTCCGTCTCATCGGGATATCTTGCTCGACCATTCCGAGTCTGTTGGAGAAGCGCTGAGCGAAGAGTTTCGCTATGCGGATTCGGATCTGGTTCCGCAAGCCAATCCCGGCCAGATTACATCCGAGGCGGTTAGAAAAGTTCAGAGGATCTTTACCCGGTATGTCGAGGATGATGCGAAACTGGCTCAATGGTTTGGTTGTTATATGACCTCTCCGAAATATCAGGAAGAGGAGACGACGCCGGAGGAACACCGTTTGGAAGATGTTCGTACCCATCTTTCGGAGGGAGGAAAACTTGTCAGAAATGAAGGCTCACGTTTTGCGTTTCATGAACATGGACAGAATATCTGGCTATTTGTTGATGGACGTCAGTATACCTGCAGTGGGCTCATGACAGATCTGGTGAAAACCTTGTGCGCCAAACGCCAAATCGGTTCGGAGCATTACGTCCCGTCGGAAGGGCATGATTCCTTACTTCTCGATTTGTTGAGCCATGGCAGTCTCTATTTTTCGGCCTGAAAAATACTTTTCCGCCTTTCCTGGAAAGAGAGGCTCCCTTTCAGGCCAAAGCAACTAATCGGCCCCCTGGTTGGCTGCCATCATCTGTGAAAAATTAGAGTTGTGTGGCGCCTCCATCGACGGTGAGGTCAATCCCTGTAATGTACGATGAATCATCTGATGCGAGAAAGAGCGCGGCTGTGGCAACTTCATGTGAGGTTCCCATTCGTTTCATGGGATTTTGATCACCAAAGCTTGCTTTCATGCCTGGAACTTCTTCTGCAGGAACACCCACTTTCTCAAAAATTGGTGTATCAATTGGTCCAGGGGCCAGGGCGTTCACCCGGATTTTTCTCTCAAGAAATTCAGTCGACAGGGTTCTGGCCAGATTCCGAACGGCCGCTTTGGTTGCGCCATAGACACTGGAATTGGGAAATCCTTTCTGGTCCGCGATGGACGAATTGATAATGATCGACGCTCCTTCATTCAGAAGCGGCGAGGCTTTTTGAATATTGAAGAACAGGCCTTTAAAATTGACATTGACCATCTTATCGAATGTGGCTTCATCTACGGTGTCAAATGGGCCAAAGATCGCAATGCCGGCATTGAGGAAGAGAACATCGATCCTTCCCGCAGTCCTGTGTATTTGTTGATACAAATCCGCGATGTCATTGAGATTCCCGGTATCTGATACGAAACCGGCACTTGCTCCTCCGATTTCTTTCACTGCCCCTTCCACCGCCTCCTTCCTTCTTCCCGTAATGATCACTCTGGCCCCTTCAGCCTGAAATAATTTAGCTGCGGCCAAACCAATCCCGCTATTGCCACCCGTAATGACGGCCACTTTGTCTTTGAGTCTTTGAGACATAGAAATTTTCCTTTCAAGGTAGATAGAGAGCATTCCGATCGTGTGTCACTCAAGTAAAACATTTTAGAATGAAATTTTCATCTCTCTTCCAACAACACATTGCTGAATGGTTCTGAGGTGTTTGTCATGAGACAACCCATCAGAGATCATTGTCATCTTCTTCCCATTCTCTCTTGATGGCTGCGGCTCGCTTCCGCTGTCTGGTAAATGCCCAAAAGGCCAGGAGGGTGATCGCGAGCCAAACCATTCCGGAACTGGTGGCCACAGGGATCCAGCGATTCCAAAGGGTTTGCCGACCCCAGAACTGCTCTTCTGCTTCTGTGAGTGTCATGAAGGTGGTTTGTGCAAAGGCTTCAGGAAAGGACATGCCCTGTTGGATTCTTGCCAGAATACGTTTGGGGGTATCCTGGCCTGTGTGTTCCAGGAGGTCTCGCGTAAAGGCGTAAGCTAGCACATAAGCCCGTCGGACAGAGGTCTCGTCCTTGCTGAAGAGCGTATTGAGTTCATTCAGGGAGACTTGCGTGTCTGAGACCATTGCCCAGACTAATCGGGCTCGGTCTTCCAAATCCCACCTTCGGGCGGCCATCATCGCTAATCCCTCATCAAACCATCGGGGCAAAGGCTGTTCTCCTGCCGCCCGATGGGCCAGGATATGGCTGATTTCATGCAGGAAGACTTCGTTGAGTGAATCATTCGGATAGGTCAAACTCCGGTCAGTGAGAAGCACAATTGTGGAAGTCTGACTGACTGCGTAACCTGATATCCATTCCGGCGCTTCCTGTGCAAGGGGCGATTCCTTTGGGGCCAGGATGACTCGAATGGGAAGTCCGGGATGTTCAAGTCCCATAAAGTCCATCATATGCTGAAGAGCTTGTGGGTTGCTGTCCGTCAAGTGGGCGGCTAAGGGTTCCAAGGATTCTGGGGCTTCAATGATGAATTGGGGGGAGGCGGCTCCCATCATTAGTCCGGGGCCAGCCATTATCAAAATGAGCGTCAGAAACAGGAGTTGTATTTTAATTTTTGCAAGCTTTG
The DNA here is from genome assembly GCF_032050975.1 of Candidatus Nitrospira allomarina. Lineage (NCBI taxonomy): Bacteria > Pseudomonadati > Nitrospirota > Nitrospiria > Nitrospirales > Nitrospiraceae > Nitrospira > Candidatus Nitrospira allomarina. The sequence goes on from NZ_CP116967.1 coordinate 2,430,087, forward strand.
CAAAATGACCCTTGGATTTGCGAAATTTTTGTTGGATTCTGCAAAAACGCATTGGCTAGTCGAGGACTGAAGTTTTTTTGAGGAAAGCGTGAAGGGCTGGATGGATTTCCAAATGCCCGGCTTCAGATCTCTGCATGCAGGTGATCAAGGATGATGCGGGCGTCGGTGACGGGATCCGTGGTCATGGGCAATTGTGTCTGTTCCGTCACTTTGGTCAGCAGTCGTTGCGCGGCCGCTCTCACCGGTGGTGGAAACGTGGTTTCTGCTTGGATCTGCCGAAGGTGATGCATGGCATCTCCCTTCCAGGTTGCCAGATTTTGTTGCTCGGCCCATTGCTGGGAGGCCAGTGCGACGGCCCGTCGTGCGCACACTCTGGCCAAACCATCGTTCCCATTCTGGAGTCCCCTGGCGGCTTTGGTGAGTTCCTGTTCGATCTGTTCCGACCGACTCATGAGTCCTGAGGTACGGTGCGATTGGCGTACAGTTTTCGCCTGGTCGCAATTCGATGGATGTGGACGACATGCTCGTCCGGGTCGATGGAGTAGAGAATGCGCCAGTCTCCCACGGCGTATTGGACGAGACCGGGAAGATCCTCATGCAGGGGTTCATGTCGAAGGTTGGCGACATTCGAGGCCAACCACTTGGTCTTATCCAACAGGCGCTGGGCCATACCCTGGTCGGTTGATTGAAGGTCGTCCAGGATTGAAGGTTGATAGGTGACGCGATACCAGGCCATGTCATCTCACCACTTAAGACCCAGTCGTTCCGCGACGGTTTCTCCCGTCACCCGCTCCGGGGAATTCAATACTTGCTTTAATTGCGCGCGCACCTTGTCATCCAGAGCCAGGCCAAGATCGGGGTCGCCCAGCAGTTCACACAACCGGTCATCCACCATGCTATTAACCAGTTCTTTAAATTCTTTCTGAGAAAGGTCGGAGATTTTCATTGTAAATCCTCCATTCGGATAAATACCTGATCCTGTCATGTTTGATAGTTCTTCTACCTCATTTGATGGGGCTGAACGAAATGTAATTGGATGTTGGTCCTTTTGCCTCCACAAAAAAGTCGTCCTCTTCGAGACGCATCAGGCAAATTCTCAATTTCCGGATCGGAGCCTGGGAACTCGTCCATCAAGAAAAATTTAGAGAACGAAGTTTAGAAACTTCCAGCTTCGACAACATCATCGAGGCTGTTAATGTCCAGCCAATGTCCGACGGTGTAGAGCACCCGAATCGGATAGTTTCTTCGTAATAACTCCTGGAACAGGACGGCCATTCCTGCTTTCCTGTGATCCGGGTCGGCAAGCAGTTCGGTAAGGATCTCATGCAATTGTGTGACACCTTGAGCCGAGACTTTAAAAAACCCCATCCATACGCCATGAATCATGTCCGAAGGCACTGACCTGCCTAATTGCTTGAGATGAATCTGGGCGTTAAAGGCCTTTCGGGAATTTGGAGCGGTACATTCAGCAAATCCACCAAGCCTCGTGTAACTCGTTTTTTCCTGCCAGTGGCTATCCACAAAAATGACAAAGTCATCTTTGGTTTGCAGCAATGCCTGAGGAATGTACGTGTTAAACAAAACATCGCCATAGGACACGATGGTGTCGTGGAATCGGGCTTCTTTTGATTGAAGCGCTTTCAATAAGGAATTTAATTCTCCCGTTTCCGCGAAGGCATCGTTATCGACATAAGTCAAATTGGGAAGATTGACGGCTTCTTTTTTATACCCCCGGACCACAAGAATGTCCTTGATGCCCACACTGTTGTAGGCGTCAACGATATGAGCAAGGAGGGGAACACCACGAATATTCACCATGGTTTTTGGTTTGTCTTCGGTGAGGTCCCCTAACTCATCCCCACGGGAAGCGGCGAGGACAATAGCCGATGCGCGGTCGGCACTTTTAGGAAGGTACCGTTGCTCGGCTTCCATAAGTTCATCTGCACCTTGCAGACGAAAAACCTCAGAGACCGGCACAATGTTATCCTCAATGAATAAAAGATTTTCGTGTTCCTTCAGAACTCGGGCGGTCGTTTGCATGGTGGCGACTGCGGCGCGGAGCATGTGATTGGCCCAAATCACCATGGAAAAGCCATGCTGCCGGAACACATCAGTGGGAGTGGAATAATATTTTGTCGGCACAATCACCACGGGTGAACGATTGCTCCATTCCCGCTTAAACGACAAAATCTCATCCGGCACCGCCAGCGCACTGTGAATCAGAATGCCATCCGCCCCGGCCTGGCGATACGCCTCTGCCCGTCGCAAGGCTTCCGCCAGTCCCCATCCACAGATGAACGCTTCCACCCGGGCGATGATGCAGAAATCCGGATCGGATTGCGCATCTTTACCGGCTTTGATTTTTCCACAAAATTCTTCCATGTCGGCCATGGGCTGTGTGTCACCCTTGAGAAAGCTATTCGTCTTCGGAAACAACTTGTCTTCAATGCACACGGCCGCAATATGCCGTTGTTCGAGTTTGCGAATGAGACGTTGCATATTATTGAAGTTGCCGTATCCCGTATCTCCATCGAGGAGAATCGGAATGCGGGCCGCGTCAGACATAAATTCCAGATTGTCCAGGACCTGGGTCCAACTGGCCTCGTTGTTATCTCGCACGCCGAATTGAGCCGAAATTGAGAGTCCGCTGGCCCAGATGCCATGGAATCCTGCTTCTTCCACGATCTTGGCGCTAAGCCCATTGTGAGCCTCGCAGATAAATTCAAGCTGGGGGGACAAGAGGAGCTTTTTGAATTGCGTGGATTTTGGCGGCTGGGGTTCGCTTGGCATAATCAATAACTGTGACAGTGTTTCAGATCGTTCAATGAAGTATTAAAGTCTACATCAAGGGGAATCCTGCTGCCAAACCTTTCCGTATCTGATTGGGGAGCCGGGAAGACGTGTGGTCCTGGAATCTGTCGGATGAAGAAGTGGGAAGAATGATTGACCCCAAGGCTTGTGACAGGTTTTGAAAATGATGGGGTCAGGAAAAGGGCATGGCCACGAAACCATGCCCTTGTCCATATGAACCGTGAACAATTTATGAAGTGCGGCTGGTAATCTCAAGAAGATGATAACCAAACTGGGTTTTGACCGGGCCGTGGACCTTGCCGAGTTCCCCGCTGAACACAACCTCATCAAATTCTTTAACCATTTGACCCGGGCCGAACTCGCCCAGATCGCCACCTTGTTTGCCCGATGGACAGGTGGAATGTTCCTTCGCGGCGGCAGCAAAATCTCCACCACCCTCAATTTGTGTTTTTAAGTTTTTGCATGCTTCTTCTGTTGAAACCAAAATGTGACGGGCGCGCGCTTTCGCCATGAGCATTCTCCTTCTAGGCTAGAAAATTGGACAATGGTCCTTTTCTCATGATTGACCAGTCAAGGTCAAATTTCATGAGAATCAGCCAGCGCAGCGAGGGAAATTCTCTTGTTCATAATGATTGTGAAAGGGCGAATGTTTTGGTGATCAGGAACGGGTCAGGTGGACGAGGTCCTGTGCCGGTGGGACTGAAGGCCGGTGAAAGGGGAAAGAGTCCTGGTAGAAGAGCGCGAAATTCGCAAGAACGAGAGGCGGTAATGGAGGTGATAGATTAGTTGTCGGGATTCATCGCCAGGTAATCACAAATAAAATCCAAAACCAATTCGTCAAAATTATTGAAAATGGTTTTGACCCCGCCCGCCGTCACGACGCCCTGTTCCCAGGTGATGGCGTGTCCTGTGGAGGAGTTATGAACCAGGGCGACCAGTTGGTGGACTTCGAGGTCGATCCGACAGGCGTAACGCTTTGGGCCCAAGGGAAGAGCCGCCATATTGACATATAAATACGGCTCTCCGGGTAATTTGGCAGCTTCGAGTTCTTTGACCAGGCGAATCCCCGCCCTTTGCAATTGTGCTTCCACTCGTTTGCGCACCTCACTTCGGTTTAAAACTCCCCTCAGCTCCGGACCTAAATCCTCAACAACTACATAGATGCCATGTATCCCCCTTAGTGATTCTTTCCTCAGCATAGGATGATCGACCTCTCCGTCAATTCGTTCAAGCCCATAACAAGTGTTCTGCGTTCCCTCAGGGATTGTAGACTGATCCCCTATGCCTTGTCCTCTTTCGCCTTGCGCAAATAATCACCTAGGATTCCCCGGCTGTGTTCATCATCGTGGCAGTAGACGCAGAGGTTCTCCCAGTTCGATCCGTCCGGTGGATTGTTGTGGTGATTGCCGTCCTTATGGTGTACCGTGAGCAGATGTCTGTTCTTGAGGTCGAATTCTCTGGCGCATTTGGCACAAATGAGCCCGTGAATGTTCAGTGACTGTTCCCGATAGGAGCTGTTGCTCGAGGCCGAAGGCTTGGGTCGCAGTCCTTTGAGGATTTCGTCAATGGGTTTGTCGACGGCAGGTTTTTGGAGCCGTCGCAGTTTGTGACGACCCCGGTATGCATTCCCCATGATGTGCGTCCTTTCAAGTGATGGCGTCGTGGTGGTTTGGCGCCAGCGATGAATAGCCGCGTGATGTCAATGCCAGGATTCTCAAAGTTTTCCTGGGCTTTGTCAATGCGATTTGAACGGATATCGCGTTGAGCATGCCTGATGTGGGGGCAACCGCGGGATGAGGCCTCTCGATGGTTGGGGAGGAATCGTATGGAGTGAGGCCTGCGAGCGCTATGAGGTAAGTGTTAGTATGAGAATAAGTGCTGCGGATAGGGTTAGTCTGATGATTCCTTTTACAGGCACCCGCTTCGAGACGGGTGCTCTCACCAGGAGGGTGCCATGTTCGGTCCTATTACGCTTCCCTTTGGGGCAAAAATGTTGTTTAACACCGTCAAATTAAAGCCCGGGGTTTCCTTCGATCAGGTGGAGCTGGCCGTTGGAGAGATGTGCATGGTCGTCAAAGAAACGTATGGGGGAGACAAAGGGGGCTTCATCGCCGGACAGGTGTTCAAGTTTTCCGGTTTCGTATCTGACGAAGGGTCCTTAAGTGCATCAAAAACCGCAGATGACCATTTCGCGATTGTGACCTATTGGAGTTCATTTGAGGATCACGAAAAATCTCATGCCGATGAACTGTTCAATAAGACATTCGCGGCTTTGGCTTCCATGTGTTCTGAGACGAAAGAACTCGGCTACGATATGCTATGGCAGGGGGCAGCGAAGACTGCGTAAGCTTTTCGAAATAGAAAGATCTCCGTCACCCATCTGGCCAGGCGTCGGTCAGTTTGGCGCGTGCGTACAGAGGATGACGTCATGCCGGGACGAGAGTGCGTGAGACGGACGCGATCTGAAATCCCATGCTGATTCAGGCGCTTCCACAGCATTTTTTATACTTTTTCCCGCTGCCGCAAGGGCACGGATCGTTCCGTCCAATCTTGGCCTCGCTACGCACGACGGTCTGAACTCCAGGACTTTTTCCGTCGGTGAAATACCAGGTCCCCTTATGTTTCCGAAACTCGCTTAGTTCATGATGGATTTGAGGGCCTTCTTCGGTCTCAAATGTGGCTTTGAATTCGACGAGGCCCGCTTCGTCTTCTATTCCACCCCGTTTCGTCGCCAGAATTTCTAACCCCGTCCATTTGGTGGTTTCTGCCCACTTGCGATTGGCCTCAAGGTCAATGTCGTGTTTGGTTTTCGGGTCATGGGTCTTTTCGATGAAATCCATCTGGACTTGCGTATAGGCCGAATATCTGGCCCGCATAAGTTGTTCGGCAGTTTCTGCCTGTTTCACTCCGGTGATGAGGGGCTCACAGCATTGCTTGAAGGTCTTTCCGCTCTGACACGGACACTGCATATGCGACTCCTTTTCTAAGTGAAGGCAAATGATGATTGACTCTTGTACGTCGCGAGTGACGGAAAAGTCAAAAGGTCCGGCATCTCATTTTTCTGGAAAAATATTGGTGAGTCCCGGTGGCAGTTTTCCCGTCATTTGTCTCTGCTCGTCCCTCTCTTAAATAGCTGGTCCGTTTCTGTCGCTAAAGCCATGCGCGGAGAACATTTTTTTATGCCGCGTACTCAGATTTTGGCACCCCTATTGCGCATCATGCATGGGGCTGTTGAAAAAAGCCGCCAGCGCCGTTCTCGTCATTTTCCCGTGCTCACGTACTGGAAGTACGCTCTGCGCGCAAAAATGACTGCGGCCTTGCTGAACGAACTTTTTTGAACCGCCCCGAAGCCTCAAAAATACCACGTGCCTGTAGGTCAAGATGCCCTTGGAAATCAGTTTTATTCAACACTCCCATGCATGATTTCATCGGGAATGGGGTTTATGCTGCAGAAAAGTCATTTCTAATTTTTACTAGATTCCGGGATGTTGTTGGGGGTGAAGGCTGATGAGCGAATGGGGTCATTGAAGAATGTGTGGAAGTTATTCGTCAGTTGAGTTAGGCTTTTTTGCGAATCTGACCGGGCGTCGCTCTGATAGAAAGAAGCTTTGCGTCAAAATGATGAAATGGCGCAGGAATTTGAGCAGGCCGTAGACGTTCTTTTTATGCGAACCCGGGTTCGCATCACCGGGAGTAGTCTACGCATGACGTGTTCTCCATTTGGTAAGGCGCAGTAGCAATGATTTCATACATGGCTTTATTCCTAAAACTCATTCAGGGTTCTGGAGGAACACACATGAAACATATCAACCAAATGGTCACGACGGGCACAATCGTCCTCATGCTCGTATTGCTTGCACCCATGACCTATGGGGCGGAGACGGCCCGAGTCAGTGTCAGCACTGGAAATTTGCAGGGCAATAACAATAGTTTTCTTCCGGACCTTAATGAAAATGGCCGGTTTGTTACCTACTATTCCTTGTCGACCAATCTGGTGCCCGGTGATACCAACGGGGTACGAGATATATTCGTGTACGATCGGCAAACCCAGCAAACTACGCGCGTGAGCGTGGCGACAAACGGAGGGCAGGCCAATGGCGAGAGCCTTGAGCCGGCCATAAGCGCCAATGGGCGTTATGTGGCATTTCGGTCGGCTGCCACGAACCTGGTTCCGGGGGATACCAATGGCACCATTGATGTGTTCGTCCATGATCGACAGACAGGCATCACGAGCCGGGTCAGTGTTGCGACGGGTGGGGGACAGTCCAATAACAATAGTTTTTCACCAGTCCTGAGTGCTGACGGCAGATTTGTGGCGTTCCACTCCTTTGCGAACAACCTGGTGCCGGGCGACACCAATGGAGTGTTAGATGTGTTCGTTCATGATCGGCAAACGGGGACGACGACGCGCGTGAGTGTGGCCACAGGCGCAATCCAGGGGAATAATACCAGTCGAGCGGGGTTTCTCAGTGCAAATGGTGGTTTGGTTGCGTTTGAATCGGATGCGACTAACCTGGTCCCGGGTGATACCAATGGTGTGCGAGATCTGTTCATTCATGATCGGCAAACAAGAGTGACGGCGCGTGTGAGTGTGGCCACAGGCGGAGGGCAGGTCAATGGTGAGAGTGTGGATGCCGAATTGAGTGCGGATGGTCGCTATGTCACCTTTCAATCGGATGCGACGAATCTCGTTGCTGGCGATACCAATGGAGTGGGTGATGTGTTTGTCCATGACCGTCAAACGAACACCACCACCCGCGTGAGTGTGGCAAGTGGTGGTCTCCAAGGAGGAGGAGAGAGCTCAGAGGGGACCATCAGCGGGGATGGACGATTCGTGGCTTTTCTTTCTTTTGCTACCAATCTCGTTCCGGGCGACACGAATGGAGAGGGTGATGTGTTTGTGCATGATCGTCAGACCAACACGACCACCAGAATGAGTGTGACGACTGGAGGCGTGCAAGGCAATGATTTTAGTTGTAATCCTGCAATCAGTCAGGATGGTCGGATCGTTGGTTTTTTCTCGGATTCAACCAACCTTGTTCCGGGAGATACGAATGCAATCCGGGATATTTTTATTCATAATCGCACGGTGAATTTTGATTTGGATGGAGATGGCAAGGCTGACATCGTGTGGCGCAATATCAATAATGGCAGCACGGCCATTTGGTTTATGAATGGGACGGCAATTGCTTTCCCGAGTTTTCCTGGCGGCGTCCCTCCGGCTTGGGAGATTACCGGTATCGGCGATGTGAATGCGGATGGTAAGGCTGATGTGGTTTGGCGCAATAGCACCAGTGGTACGGTGGCGGTGTGGTTAATGAACGGGAATACCATCGCTTCGGTAGGATTCCCGGGCACGGTTCCTACTGGTTGGGTGCTTGAGCAACTTGGAGATGTGGACGGAAATGGCACGGCAGACCTGGTTTGGCGAAACATTAATAGCAAGGTGGTTGTCGTGTGGCTGATGAATGGAGCGACCATTGCCCAATCCAAATCGCTCGGTGGTGTTCCGGGTGAGTGGAAGATTGTCGGAATGGGCGATGTCAATGCCGATCGCAAAGCCGATATCATTTGGCGGAATAGCAACAGTGGGGCAGTAGCCGTATGGTTAATGAACGGTCTCTCGGTCCTGTCGATCGGAGTCCCAGGGAGTGCCAGCTTGGTTTTTGAGGTGGCTGGGGTGGGGGATGTTGATGGGAATGGGACCGCTGATGTGATCTGGCGCAATACCGGAACCGGTGGGGTGGCATTCTGGCTGATGAATGGGCTCACTCTTGGCAGCACGGGTGCCTTGGCGGGCAAGGCCTTGGAATGGGACATTGCCCAGGTCAGTGATCGGGACGGTAGCGGAAAAGTAGATTTGACCTGGTTCAATACCGATACCGGTGAGGTCGAGGTGTGGTTGATGAATGGGGTCACGGTCGGCTCAACAGGTTCACCAGGGACCACCTCTCCGAGCTGGGAGATACAATAGCAATGCCTTTGGCCTCTTTCCCTCAATTTAAAACAGAGTTACAGGTCTGGCCAAGGACTGGGGAGAAAAGTTTTCTTAACTGACTGGGTCAGGGGAAAGGAATCTCTACCTGAATGGTAAAAAGGGGTGGAAGATCACAGGGGACTGGTTTTGTCAAAGGTCAACTCCCTTCGTCGAACAATGAAAGACCCTCCTATCCGAGGAAACAGACTGTTCATCGCAAAATGGTGGGGATTGGTATGGGGAAATACAAAATGACTCATTTTTCCAGAGGCGGCAACACCACCTGTTTTCTGCAGAAACCGCTCAATGACTAGATATTTACTTCATTTTGGGAACTCATCCGTCTATAACATTTCTGCATCAGATCTGTTGAAATGAAAACTAATTGGAATATTACTGATAGGATTATCGGATTTCATATCTTGCAGGATTAAAAGGAACGAAACCCCTATGGTGAGAAACTCCCGAAAATTTGAACTGGCCAAACACCTGGCGGAAATATTAGACCGGCGTTTTACGATTCCCGGAACCTCAATTCGTATCGGGTTAGATCCGATCCTTGGGCTGATTCCAGGTGTGGGCGATGCCCTCGCAGGTCTGGCTGGATCAGTTATTCTAGTCGTGGCGGCTCAATCCCAACTTCCTAGAATCGTCCTTATCCGTATGAGTCTCAATATTGCCATTAATAGCGTGGTCGGGGCCATTCCCATTCTCGGTGATTTGTTCTCTGTCTGGTTTAAAAGTAATGTGAAAAATGTAGAGTTGTTGGAGCGATATGCTGTTGGAGATCGTCCAAGCTCCACTACAGGGGATTGGGTTTTCGTAATAGGGTTATTGTTAGTCGTGGCTTTGGTGATTGCCGGAACGGTGGTAGGAATCCTCTGGCTTCTTATGCGAATCTGGGAAATCCTGCAAGGCATGCAATAAAACTTACATTTATGACCCCGTCAGAGCGAAGGCGATGATGGGGGAGCGACGGTTCATGGGGGATCGTGGGAAATCTGCTCGCAAAACTTGAGCGAACGGCTATAGAGAATGGGACTACCCTTTACGATGTCCCTATCCACATCCATTTAAACTATTCCTGTATTTTTGAAAAACCAATCCTGTTGACTCCCTCCCGAGATGATTGGAAGGAATACATTAATTGTTGAGATTGACTTCAAGTCGCGCGCCTACCACGACGGCGTTATTCCTGCCGGGAACCGTCCCGGGATTAATGACGTATTGAAAATCCGGTTGAATGACGAGGTTTTGATTCACAAAGATGGAATACGTGCATTCCAGCGTGATCTCCGTATTTTCAACCCGTTGTCCTGCCCGCCGTTGAGACTGTTTATACTCATGGCTATTCACTGCGGCTGCCACCCCGAACGCGGTTCGGTCAATGTTTCGCCCCGGAATTAATCCCTTATAGATGAACCCGCCGCCATAATACTGGGAAATGCGGTTCACATTGGGGTCAGCCATTCCGGCTCGGCCAAAGAGAGTCAATCCTTGATCTTTGTCGTCCTTTTCATAATACACATCATATTCCGCTAACCCATATATCCCGAAAGTGCCATTTTGTTTTACCGGTTCTCCCGAACTATTGACCTTGTTGAGTTGATCCAGGGAAGTGGTGTACCCCCAGAATCCGAGGGCAACTTTGGCTTCATACACGAGAGGAGCGGATCTTCCAATCCGGCGGAAGATCAGACGACGAGGGAGCTCTTGGACCGTTTTTTCCTTTGTTTGTGTTAAATCAGCCGTGTTGTATTTGTAATATGCCAATTCCATGGAACCGAACAGGCCATCATCTTTTTTTAAACGAACATGAGTACCCCGAGCATTATTGGGATCCCCCGGAATGCCATCGGCGACCACGGCGCGAACCATGAGAGAATCGGTGAGGATGGCTTGCGCCCTGATTCCCAGAGAGGTTGCAGGAAAGGTGGACAGGTTGTTTCTGCCACCCGCTCCAAGTTCCGCTCCAGTCCCGAAGGAGCTATTCAGAAAAAGTGTCGACGCGGATACGATGACATCAAACTCTGAGGTGATATCATACAGGCCGGCAAGCAGAGAAACGCGTTTAAAAAGATTGTGCTGGTACCAGGCTTCGAACAGTTTCCATGTATCTGGTGCCGCAATGTTGCTCACCCCTTGGATGTCACCGACATTGTTGCTTGGATCGCCCCCATACAAGCCCAAGCCATACAGAAAAACCGTACCCCTCCAGCTAGGAACTAATTTTTTTATATCGACGGTGAGCAAAAGATCCAGATCGCCGGTGAGAGTGGTTTTTCGATGCACGCCGCCGGATATATTGGAGAGGATATCCATCGTATTGGTGACTTCCAGGAGGAGTCCCTGATCCTTTAAACTTTTTTGGGCAGCCTTTGGTTTTTCGATGATCTTTTCCAATTGTTCAACCGCCTGACTTTCTTCAGAATAGGCTGGCATCGGAATCAACAATACCAAAAGGAATAGTCCATACACGGTTGTAAGAATCATTCTTGTTGGGGAGAGTCTCATGCTGGTGAATCAGGTTCGTACCGGCTTGGACCTTCAGATTTTGTGGATGAGGCTAATGCGTGTGAAATCAAATATTCTATTGATGCCGTAAATCAGCCCGTGAAGGCAGGCAGGGGCAGCACTGGTTTGTGGCCTGCTACCATTCCCCATGTGCGTTTCCCGGTCCCTAGGCTTTTTCATCTTTCTGGTTGGCCAGGGTCGTTAAATAGTAGTCGAGATGTTTGGCGAATAATTGCCGGTCCCGTTGACTCAGGGCCGACGGCCCACCGGTTTCGACACCGCTGGCCCGGAGGGTCTCCATGAAGTCCCGCATCATGAGGCGGGCTTGAATCGTGTCGGGTGAATGCATCTCCCCGCGCGGATCAAGCGCATGCCCACCCTTCGCAATCACCTCGGCGGCAAGCGGAATGTCAGCGGTGATCACCAGGTCGCCGGCCTCGAGCCTTTTCACGATTTCGGAATCCGCCACATCAAATCCATCGGCGACTTGGATGGCCGAAATATAGGGTGACGTCGGGGTATACAAGAGGCGATTGGCGACAAGCGTCACCTGGACCGCCGTCCGGTCTGCGGCGCGAAATAAAATTTCCTTTATCACCTTGGGGCAGGCATCGGCATCAACCCAGATTGGCATGGTCGCCCTTTATAGTTGAGGAGTAAACAGGAACCGTGTTTTTTGGATGTTGTAAAAGTCCATCCGGATTAAAAGAAGATGAGGACGATGTTGTTTCATAAGAACGGGAAGTGCACGTTCACTCACACTTTGTGACCCAGACCCCGACATGAAGGCTTGAGCCTGGGGGCCCAACGAAGGATCCCTCGATGGGCGGTACGGATTCGGGCAATCTTGCGACGGCCACGGCAATATGATCGGTTCCGGCCATGGTTCCACCAGTGGGATCAAATCCCTTCCACCCGGCCCCTGGCAGGTAGACTTCGGCCCAGGCATGGGTGGCGCCATAATCGGTTGCTGATGGTGGGGCGTGAAGATACCCGCTGACAAAGCGCGCGGCGAGACCCAAGCACCGTGCGGCTTCCATAAACAGCAAGGCAAAATCACGGCATGAGCCGGTGCCGTATTCCAGTGTTTGCCCCACCGTTTGAACGCCAGGTTCTTCCCGCACGCGATAGGACAGGGTTTGGTTGATGTGGGTACCTAGCCGCTGCAAGAGTGTGTAGGTTTGAATCGGTTCAGTGGAGTGCCAGAACCCGGCTATCCATTCAGTCAGTTGAGTTTTGGTGTTCGGCTCAGGAAAAGCCATGTAGGGTAATAGCATGATCCGGTCATCGGGTTGATAGGCAAACGGATAATTAACCGCGTAGTCGGCGACGAGAAAGTCCAGTGGAGCCTCATTGAATTGCTGGATCAAGACTTCGCTCTCAATCACGAGCTGGTTGGCAGGCACCTCGAAGGTGGCCGTGGCCACCGAATTGCCTTCCACGTCCCGATGCCACAGCAGGGTAGCCGGCGGTGTGAGCTTCAGGTTTAACGACTCAATGTGCAGGTCATAGTCTTCCCTCGGACGCAGACGCAAGTAATGCGGTCCGAGCGTCACCGCTCCGGAAAAATTATAATAGGTCCGATGAAGAATCTTATAACGCTGCATCTATTAGCCTAAACCCTACTTTCAACGGCAACCAGGCCTGGTTTAAGTGACTACCGGTAGGCACGTCTTTTTGAGTAATAAATTAGCCATCAACCCAGAGAACCTCTTTGCCCAGTTCGTCGTTTCGTCGACCGAGGATGACATGAGCTGTCTGGATATATTCTAGCTGATTTCGAATAGCCGGAAGTTTGGCATGGTCATAAATCCAACTCTCCCCGGGCTTCTTCATCTCAAGTGCAAGTAAATTGTCCGTGTCCGAGCCTCGTTTATGAACAATGAAGTCTGGAAACACCGTTGTCGCACGGATCTCACAATTTTCGGTTTGACGGCGTTTTAGGTTTAGACGTTTGGGATCATCAAAGTGCCGATTGTATTCATAGTCGACATTGAAGCCTTCAGTTACCATTTTACCGAGGTACCGGGCGAGATGATGCGAAAGTGCGCGCTCTGTGACATTCAAGTCTAGATGTTGCGGCTCGTTCTCTATGAGTAGGTTGATAGCCTTGTTGACCAGATTATTGTCGATAGCTTCACGATTCATTCGCGGTTCACTTACAAGTAATCCATAATTAGACCGGTTTGAATAACGAATAAGATATGGAGTGCAGATTTTTTGTCCGTATGACAGGTCACGGGGCTCTTGCCTAGGCCTTCTTCTCAAGATTTTCCGCCATTCGCAGAGTTGGAGTGCCTCAGGAATTGTGGGCTTCGCTTAGGCGAAGCCCACCATTTCGATCGAAGAATGTGTCTCGCCTATTTCTTTTTGTCCTTTTTTTTCTGTTGATCGGCTTTTTGCTTTTGCGCTTTGTCTTTGTCTTTTTTTCCGCCTTTGTCTCCCATGGTGTTCCTCCTTTCTTTCTAAGATTGACCGTCTTTCCGTGAAGGGTGCTCCGAACTATTTATTTGGATCCTGTGATTGGCTATTTCCCTAATCCTTAGGATCAACGATTAAGCTTACCATGATACTGGGGTAAGAGATCCGTTTAGACGCCCTTTCAATCCATCGACGGGCTTTCCAATTTTTAGACCATCCTTTCTTTCGTCATGCCCCTCTTCTTTTTTCATGGGGGTGTACCAGGATTTTGAGCACAGCGGAAACCAAGACCTCCATCCGTGTGGGTTGGTAAAGCAGAAGAGCGCAATGCTGCTCTCAGATATTCGTCCTTGGCGTTCCATGCTCCACCTCGTATAACTTTTTGGGAACCCGCGACGGTCTCATTCGCATCCCGGTCTGGATTCCGCAATTCATCCCAGGTATCTGCCGTCCACTCACTCACATTTCCGGCCAAGTCATACACTCCATAGGGACTTCTATCCTTTTCGAATGTTCCGACCGGAGAAAGTTTTGACACGTCAAAGTCTCCAAATGTGGCGAAATTTGTGTATTGGCTCGTCGGTGGCTCATTGCCCCATGGATACATGCGTCCGTCGGTTCCTCGTGCGCTTTTCTCCCATTCATCTTCGGTCGGTAATCGCTTCGTGGCCCAATGGCAGTAGGCTTTGGCCTCCGGCCATGTCACGCCGACGACTGGGCGATTGGCATCCCGGGACATATTGATATGATCCCAATATTCCGGGGATGTTCGACCGGTGACCTGTAGAAATTTCCCATACCGTTCAATGGTGACTTCATTTTTGTCGATGAAGAATTCTTCCACATAGACGGTATATCGACTCCCTTCGGTAATGTCCCCGGTTCCTGAGCGTGATTCTAGATTCGTTTCAAACTGCCCTGCAGGGATCCGAACCATCGGCGCACCGTCTGCGCCTGAAATTTCTCGTGATAACGAGTCGCTCCCCGATGGTTCCACATGCCATCCTTTCAGTGCGATCGACAAAACCGGTGTGGAAACTGCATATCCCAGACGTCCCTGAGCATCTGTCACGACTCCGATCACTTTGCCATTTAGCAGAAGGGGGCCACCCGAATGGCCTTCCTCCACTAATGCCTGAAACATCAGGTATGGCCCTTTACTCCCGCTGATATTTCCGGTTGAGACAGTCCAGGGAGCGAGATTAGGTGGAAATCCGATAAAGGTAATGGGTTCTCCCCCCGAAGCTTGTGTTGTCTGATCGAGCGGAAGCGCCACGAGTCCATCTGGAAGGGTATCGGAAACACGCAACGTGGCCAACCCGTTCTCATTGGTGCCATCGATGCCTAATACCTGTGAAGCAAACGATTGATGGGGAAGAGGAAAGAACCACACCTGTGGCTTGCTATCTCCGGAAATCACATGTGCGGCAGTCACGATGTAGGCGGCGTTCCTGTCGAGCTTCACGATAAATCCCGTTCCGACATTGGGTTGCCCATTTACGATCGCAGTAATTTTGACGACGCCCTTCTTGAACTCTTCAATCTCCGCGGCCTCCGCGACACAAACAACACCGGGAAAGAGCAGAAAGAAAGAGAGAGACATGATGCGGCCGATAAAAGGTACCCGTATCCATGAATGGCCCCGCACCCTATTGGAGGCTGTCGATGTTCGTTGGTTCTTGTTTGTTCTGATGGTTGGGACAACCGTTGGGTTCACCGAAAATTTTCTCTTTAGTCGGGAGTGCCTAGGCTACCTGCGCTTTTTTTTTCTTTGGCCGCAACTCACTTTACCATGATCCAAAAATAATAGAATCATTTCGGTGCCCGTCTGTATTGTGAACCGTTTAGACTCGCTCACGCTCGGTCTCCCGACCGGGGGATGTTGAGCCCATGTTCTGGTCGAATGAAGATCCAACAGAGTCCGCCGAGTAGGGCAATCCCGGCGCCGATGCCGAGAGAGACCGACCAGCCGAAGGTGTCAGCCAGCCAGGGCGTCAGTGTGGGGGAGAGGGTTCCACCCAGGTTGGCGCCGGTGTTCATGAGGCCTGAGAGGGTGCCGGCGTAGGGTTTGGATAAGTCCGTGGTCGAGGACCAGAATGGGCCAACCGTGAAGTAGAGCCACCCAGCGCCGAGCGAGAGGAAGCCGATTGCGACATAGGGCGCTTCGATGTTGGCGCCGATAATGATAGAAAACGCGGCCAGAATCATTCCTGCTCCTCCCACGCTCGCGCGGCCACGGTTGATCCCGTATTGTTCGGTGAGACGATCGGTCACCCATCCTCCCAATGGGCAGAAGATGGCCATCGCGATAAACGGCGCCGAGGCGAAGAAAGCACCTTGAAGGATGGCAAAACCCCTTACATTGACGAGGTAGAGATAGAACCAGGACATATAAACATAGGCGACATAGCCGAGACAGGTGTAGCTGAGCGTGAGCCACCAGACGGTG
Organism: Candidatus Nitrospira allomarina; assembly: GCF_032050975.1. Lineage (NCBI taxonomy): Bacteria > Pseudomonadati > Nitrospirota > Nitrospiria > Nitrospirales > Nitrospiraceae > Nitrospira > Candidatus Nitrospira allomarina. The sequence goes on from NZ_CP116967.1 coordinate 2,446,259, forward strand.
GGTGTGGTGAGGATGGCTTTCCAGGGGACGGTGGTCGTCTTTGACTTCTGATCAGGCGCTGGTTCGTTTTTCTTTCCGGTTTGTAGTGGGGAGGTGGAGTTGGGGTTGTCCTTCTTCCCCCCGGTCCCGTTGCCTTTTGCCTGTGAGGCTGGAGGCCGTCCTTCACGTGTTTCGAATTCGGTGGAGACATCATGGACCGTTCCCCAGGCCTTGCCGGATCGTCCTTCCAAGGGAGCAGGAGGGGCGGGAAGAGATTCCGAACCCTCGATCAGTTCGGCCTCCGCGGTGTTGACATGTGCATGTTGCCTGGGATGATCGGTTGCGTACCAGTACCACAAGAGGGCGATGCCAATACCTAACCCGCCTGCGACATAAAACGCCGTTTGCCAGCCATAATTGACCATGATCCAGGCGGTGAGAGGTGGTGTGAGGGCTGAGCCCAGGCCGATCCCTCCGATGGTGATGCCAATGCCTAACCCCCGTTCATTCGGGGGATGCCAGTTTGCGACGGCTCGATTGAAATTGGGCAGCGCAGCGGCTTCGCCGATGCCGATGAGGAATCGCACAACCATGAGTGAGCCCATTATTCCGATCAGGTTGGCCAGTGGGAGCGTGGGAGCGACGGCCGTGAGAGCTGTAAAGATCGACCACCAGATGAGGGCGAAGGTCAATATGCGACGTGGTCCCCAGCGATCGCCCAACCAGCCACCGGGAATTTGAAAGAGGGCGTAACCAAAGACAAAGGCCGAAAAGATTTGACCCATTTGCAGATCGGTGAGACCGAGTGCCGGCATCATTTGGCGGGCGGTGACGGAAATATTCACCCGGTCGATATAAGTGATGATGCTGATAAGGAGGAGCAGAAGAAGAATTCGCCAGCGAATTCGAGTCGGTGGGGGGGAGGATGAAAGCTGGTGCATGGGGAATGAATAGAAAACTTGCCGGGAGAACGAACCGGAAGGCTATCCTCCGCTGCCTTTCCTTGCCAATGAAGGGGATTTTGCGTGTCTTCCTGAAGCGGTTTCTTGTGCAATAAAGGTTTTGGCAAGGCGATATTCATCCTCCTGTGTGGTCACCAGGCTATCCAGTTTGGCTTTGAAGATGCGATCGAGCACCCGGCGATACGCCGGCCCTTTGGGAAGGCCCATGTCCTCCAGGTCGTGGCCGGTTAAGGTGATCGCGACATGTTGAAACGTGGTGAGATAATCCCGGATCCGTTCCATGGCCGCATGAATCGTTGGCTTGCTTTGCGCCTTGGCCATGAGGAATAACACCAGTTCCTTCGGCCATGGCGTGAGGAGATCGTAGATTTCTGAAGGAGCCAGGTGCTTTCTGTTGAGGGTTCTTATCAACGTGGACTGGGCCTGTAAGAACTCTCCGACGGTTGCTGTGGTTCGTTGCGGGAATCCCAATCGTTTCCAGGTTTTGACCAATTCGGTTTTGCCCAACGATTCGAACCAGGCCAGGGCATAGAGCAGCCATCGCTCGGTTCCTGATCGGGCACTCTCCACCTCATGCCAGGCGAGTATTTTTTCTCCGGATGCAAAGAGCGTCGGAGCCGGTTCCTTCCACTGCAGCTTGGGATGAATAAAGGGAAAGAGTTTAAATTGACTCAATCGCAAAATGCCTTTGGCCGGCTCGGGTTCCTCTAATATGTGGATCAATTCATTCCCTAATCGTACGCCGGAAAGCCGGTGAAACAGTTCCATGGTTTGGGCTTGTTGAATGAAATGCTGAGTTTCCTTACTGATCTGGAAACCAAAACGTTGTTCGAAGCGAATGGCTCGAAAGACCCGGGTGGGATCTTCCACGAAGCTGAGGCTATGAAGGACCCGCACGATTTTATCCTTAATGTCCCGCCGGCCCCCGAAAAAGTCCAGGAGTTCACCGGGCGTCCTGTTTAGTCGAATGGCCAGGGCATTGATGGTGAAATCCCGCCGGTAGAGGTCTTTTTTTATTGAACTGCGTTCCACGGTCGGTAGCGCGGTGGGATATTCATAATATTCCGTTCGAGCCGTGGCAATGTCCAGGTGATGCATCTGTGGAATGTTAAGAGCCTTGGGGATGGCGATCGAGACTGTTCCAAATCGTTCATGAATGGTCCATTCGGCCTTCAGTTCCTGTGCTAACGCTTTGCCAAAACGAATGCCGTCTCCTTCGATCACCACGTCCAAATCGAAATTGGGGATGTTCATCAGAAAATCCCGTACGAATCCGCCAACGAGGAAGGCGGCGACCTCCTGGGTGTCGGCGAGCTTCTCGATGATCTGGAGGAGGGTGAGAAGTGGCGGAGGTAAACGGGTTTCCAATTGTTTGTGGAGATTGGAAGTCCGCAACGTTGTCGAAGGGGCCGTCGCGGCGAGTGAAACTGGCTTGTCAGAGCGCTCGAAGTCCCCTTCCTGAAACGGGAGTGCCTGGTGCATTGCCCGAAGTAAATCGGTCCGGCTGAAAATACCAACAATTTGGTCGTGATCCAACACCGGGACGATCCGCTGATTCCGTTCGACCATATGCTGTTGGACCTCGTCAAACGGTGTGTCGGGTGTGGCCAGAAAGATATCCCTGAGCATGATGTGCTCGATGGGGTGGGTGGCCAGTTTGTGATAGAGGGCTTTTTGTACGGCTTCCCGGGTGGCTAATCCCATGAAACCGCCTTTAGCACTCACAACGGGTAGGGCGTTGACTTCGTATTGTGTCATGAGGCGTTCGGTCTGTTTGATCGTGGTGTTGGTTTCCACCGTTCTGACAGGTGTGGTCATGAGCCGTTGGATGGGAAGCCAGGCTTTGGCTTGTTCCTGCAAAAGGGCGTGGATTTTCTGTTCGACCTCGACGATAGTGAGTCCCTTTATGCTGGCGGCGGCAGCCATGGTGTGCCCTCCTCCGCCAAAGGCCTTGGTGATCGAATTCATGTCCATGTCGGGATGGCGGCTGCGTCCGATGATTTGTACCTTGCCTTCCATGGCGACAGCGGCGATGATGGCATCGGCTCCATGTAATTGCGCCAGTTGTTGAACCACCGGGGCCATGTCTTGCACATAATCCGGCCAGGTGAGGGCGGTGAGCAGAACCCTTCGATGTCCAAGGTTCAGTGTTTGCGCCGATTGCAACAGTGCATGGAATAATTCGAGTTGCGGCGGTGTCCAGTGCCGGGCGATGTACTTCGTGACCTGGTTTAAATCTGCACCGGTTTGCACAAGAACCCCGCCGATCTGGAAATCACGGGGCGTGGTATTCCGGTAGCTAAATTGACCGGTTTCCTCATAGAGGGCTATGGCAAAGAGAGTGGCTTCTTCGGGTGTCCATGAGAGTGCTCTGGCCTGAAGTTCTTCGCAGAGGAGTGTGATGGTAGCCCCCACCGACTCCACTTTGCAGTAGTCTGCCCGCGGAAGCAGGGGATTGGTTGTCTCCATGGGGTGATGATCATAAATGTGAACCGAAAGGTGCTGATTTTCAAGAACTTTTTCGAGCGGACCTAACCGGTCCTGATGCTGGGCATCCACTAAGATCAGGCGGGTGACTTCCGGAAAATTCAGACTCGTGAGTGCCGTGAAGGAAAGGGGGTGTTCCGCGAGAAAGGCCCGCTCGCTGGATTGGGCTCCAGCCGGGAGGACGAGGCGTGCCTGCGGGTAGAGCTTTTGAGCGGCCACCATTGAGGCGAGGCCATCGAAATCCGCCTCGAGATGCGTGGTAATAATTTCCATGGAGACCCGATTCTAACAGGGATGTTGAATGACCGGAAGTTTCTTGAAAAGGCAAAGAATTTCCTTCGTAAAAATATTCTGTTGCTTGAGAGGGTCTCTCCATGTTAGATGGGGGCAACTCAGGAGACGATCCATCGCAGATGGATCATTTGTCGATCACATAATCAGGAGGGTGACACATGGCTGCCATGGCTAAGCCCAAGTCAAAGGCCAAGCCCAAACAGAAGCCTGCGGGGAAGCGAACAACTCATGCGAAAGCTCAACCGAAGACAAAAGCCAAACCTAAGAAGTCTGTGAAGCCTCAACGATCACCGTCTACCAAAGCGAAGTCCAAGAATACGAAGGTCGGCTCCAAGGCTCGGACCAAGGGACCCGTTAAGTCTCAAGCCAAAGGGAGTAAGAAGGCTCGAGTGAAGGGGACATCCAAAACCGTGACTCAAGCGCAACCACGATCCAAAGCGACGCCGAAAAAGGCGGTGAAAGGGAAAGAGAAGAAGTTGACTACATCTGACAATGTTTCGAAAACGACAACTGCGGCGAAAACCGGGGCGAATCGTACCAAGTCTGCTCCCACCACCAAATCGGTGAAGAAGGCGGCGCCGTCTGAGGCCAAAAAGAAACCGGGAAGGCCAAAAAAAGAATCGCCTGTGGAAAAAGGCCTTGATGCCAAAAAAAGAAAGAACGCCTTCCCCGTTGATGCGGATGCGGAGGAGATTCTTAGCCAGGAACCCGATACGGATATTGAGGATACGTCCCTGCCCGACGACATTGATACCGAATTGGATATTGAAGTGGAAACCGATACCGATATCACTCTGGATTCATTGACCACTGAACTCGATGATGTCACTGATCCCCTGGATGTGGATGATCTTGCGGATGATTTTGATGATGATGAGTTTTCCGAGGACTCCACCGATGATGCCGATGAGGATTTGGATTTGACGGAAGACTTATCAGAAGAATTGGGCACGGATAAGTTTTTTCGTGATACTGAATCTAATCATGAGGATGATGAAGAGGAAATTCCTCGCTCCTGGTGATTCTGGCCGGTTATGGGCCAAGGTTGTGCCAGGGTTATTCACTTCACCATCTCACTAGTTTTATTCGTATTCCCGGTTTTAATAGACAAGCCGGGATTGCTCCCTTCGCCTACGGTGGAGGGGGATAGTTTTGCCAACTGAAGGAGGTTTCATGTCGGAAGAACGAGGGTTGCCTCGCATAGGGGATCATGCACCGGACTTTTCCGCGGTGACGACGCAACAGACCGATTTTAATTTTAGCGTATGGCAGGAGCAGCATTGGGTGGTATTGTTTTCTCACCCGGCGGATTTTACTCCGGTGTGTACGACGGAATTGATGGCCTTTGCCCTAGCCAGTGAGCAATTTCGTCAGCGGGGAGTGAAGCTCATAGGGTTGAGTGTGGATAGTATACATGCTCATTTAGCCTGGCTTCGCAGTATTCACGAGAAAATGGGTGCCACAATTCCGTTTCCTATGATTGCCGATGTTGATATGCGTGTCGCGAAACTGTATGGCATGATCCATGCCAATGCGAGTTCCACCGCGACGGTGCGTGCGGTGTTTGTTATTGACCCGAAGCGGGTGATTCGGGCCTTGCTGTATTACCCTCTCAATGCCGGACGCAATGTGGATGAAATCCTACGGTTGGTCACTGCCCTGCAAACCACTGACCGCTTTGCTTGTGCGACGCCTGCCAATTGGCGGGAAGGAGACAAGGTGGTGGTGCCACCGCCTAAGACCGTTCAGGAAGTTGATCAAGCCTTGGCTAAATCCGAATATGAACATCGGGATTTCTATTTGGCGCTCAAAAATGTGTCCCCGGTCGCGACCCCAAAGCCTGCGGAAGTGAAGGAGCCTCAACCTGCGGAAGCCGAGGCTCCCAAGCCAGTTCCACCCGAGCCGGCTCAATCTGCTGAGAATACCCCTTCCACCTAGGGGCTGTCCGAGATGAGACGGACGTATACGATTGTGCAGGATTCGGCCAGATTCTCTGATCCTTTTGTTCAATAACTCCGCTCGCCCCGAACGGTCGAATAATTTGACTCAGTCCAACACAACCTCGTGACGATCACCTATCTTCAACAGTCTCTTTGCGTATGCGCCCGAGTGGAGGCAGTGGGTTTACCTGTTTGCCATACCATGCTCATGTGATGTGGGCATACATGAAACCCTGGGGAGCAAAATATTCTCTGCAGCTCGGCTTGTTTGTCCTGCTGGGACTGTCTTCTATTAATGCCGAGGCTTGCCGTCTCCTGCCGTCTCCTCCCGGAAGCGAAAATGTTTTCTGGGTGCATGTTGAGGGACCCTGTTTGCCTGAGGAAGAGGCAGCCTTGGCCGTGAAGGGTGCTGATCTGCTGGAAGCGCTTGTGCAGGGCAAGCGGATTGATCTGGACCACGTGTTGGTGGTTGATCAGGTGATGCTAGATCTTCTGCCCCAACAGGCCATTTCGGAATATCCCGCCATTCCCCCGTCAGTGGGAAAACCCCTGAACGAGAAAGGTATGACTGCGGTTCGCGTCATTCCAGAGACAATTTCCATCCGACATTCTCGATTTGAAAAAGTGCTTGCCACCAATCTGGTTGAAGGGGTTCTCCTGATCTTGGGGACGGTAGATTTCACGGGAACCGTTTTTCAACAATCAATTGATCTTTCTAAGACGGTGTTTGTGGGCCCGGTGAGGTTTTCAGACGCGCGAGTTGATTTTGAGGGGTTTTTTATTGGTTCTCAATTTGCCCAAGGGGTGGATTTTTCTCACGTCACGTTTGGAACGCATTCCCGGTTTCACCAGGCTCAATTTCGTGATCGGGTCACCTTTGCCGATGCTCATTTCACCGGAGTTGCTGAGTTTTTGGAAGTCGAGTTTCAGCAGGCGGCAGATTTCTCCCGAACGGCTTTTGCCAGTGGGACAGGCTTTTCAGGGTCCTTGTTTAAAGGCCCTGCCGATTTTTCAGCCATCTCGGTCGTTCATGAAATCTATTTTCGGTTTACCGAATTTCGAGAGTCCGTGACGTTTGCCCAATCACAATTCCATACCGTGGTCGATTTTTCAAACGCCAGGTTTGATGGAGCCAAAGATTTTTCCGGAACCGAGTTCCGCACCATGCCGGAATTAACCGGGAGTAACCTCCCGCTTGATGTGGTGTCGATTCAAAATGGGCGGAGGCTATATGGCCAGATCGGGATATTTTTGGGGCTGGTTATTCTGGTGCTTTGTTACCTCTGGCTTTCCAAAAGGAAGAAGACAGTTTAGAGGGCTCAACCACTATATTTGGTTAGGATATTGCGGCTTTACACAAAAGATGGTATACCAATTTAAATATCTGCACTGTGGAACCCAGTCGAAAGGCACTTGATTGGAATCCGTCCCCTCCCTGATTGTTTCTGACCTTGAAGATGACGATGCGTATCAGGTCAAACTTGAGGCCTTTACCGGCCCCATGGATTTGCTTCTCCATTTGATTCGGAAACACCAAATCAACATTTATGACATTCCGGTGGCGCTGATTGCTCAGCAATATCTGGAATATTTGTCCATAATGAAGACGTTGAACCTGTCTCTGGCGGGGGAATTTCTGGTCATGGCAGCCACCCCTGCTATATATTAAATCCCGGATGCTTCTTCCCAAAGAGGAAAAACCGGAGACGGAAGATGAGGAAGGTCTGGATCCTCGTGCGGAATTGGTCCGGCAATTGGTCGAATATGAGCGGTTCAAGGAGGCAGCAGGGAGCCTGGTTATTCGCGAACGTCTTTGGCGGGAGTCCTTTACTCGTGATCCTCTCCCCTTGCCAACTGAGTCAGCGGTCGAGGAGGATATGGCTACGGAAGATCTCCAATTATTTGATCTTCTGAGTGCATTCCAGGAGGTTCTGGATCGAGCCCCAACTAATGAAATCGTGGAATTGGCCAGGGAAACCTGGACGGTTCAGGACCGTATTCAGGTCATCTTGGAGCGGTTGGAAGCGGAGTCGACCGTTCCTTTTGAGAGGTTATTTGAACACCATTGGTCCAAGCCATTGGTCATAGCTACATTTCTGGCTTTGTTGGAACTGGTCAGGATGAACCTGGTTCGATTGTTTCAAGGAGAATGGTTAGGTCCCATCCAGGTGACCAGGCGTTTTGTTCCAGCCGGGGGGACTGGTTCTAGTGAAAGTTTTCCTGTGGATTCATTGTGACACGTATGAGCCGGGTATTGATCGGAGGACGCATGGGGGGATGGAAGAATGGCCTGGGGGAATTAGGCATGGGGCAAGGTGAGATGATCGGGTTCAGTCCGCAGAGGAGGACTCAATAATCATGGACGCACTCTCCAATGGACACCAACCTTCGGACACTTCCGATGCCGACGAGGTGACGGAAGACCTTACGGTAAGCGAGGCCTCAGAATTCTCAGATGAAAGCCGGGACGCAGAAGAAGTGAAGGATTCCGGGATTGTAGACCAGGAACCGGCGTTGGACATTGGTGAGCTCAAAGCGGCGTTTGAGGCCCTGCTCTTTGTTTCGCATGACCCTCTGAGTCTTGAGAAGCTGGCGCTGGTTCTCGAAGGGGTCCCTAAATCTTCCGTTAAAAGCGCAATGCAGGACCTTCAAGCCGAGTATGAGACGTCAGGCCGTGGTTTGCAAATTTTGGAAGTGGCCGGCGGATATGTCATGGTCACGCGACCTGAGCACAGTCTATATATCAAACGATTGACCAGTAAGGCCAAACCGGCAGCTAAGGTTTCCCGGTCGGCACTGGAAGCCCTGGCAATTGTGAGTTATAAACAGCCTATAACCAGAGCAGATATTGAAAGAATTAGAGGCGTCGAAACCTCGGGTGTGTTGCGTACCCTCCTGGATCAGAAGTTAATTCGAATCGTTGGACGGCAGGATATCCCGGGCCGACCGATTTTGTATGGAACCGGCAAACAGTTTCTTCAACGTTTTGGTCTGCGGGACTTACGAGATTTACCTCCGCTGAAAGAACTCAAAGAGTTGGGTAGCCCGGAACAATTCCCTATGGAGCTTCCTTTTGCCACAGAGGAACAGGAGGGAGAGGCCCGGGTTTCCGATCTTTCTGCTTAAATCGACCGTGAGGCCACGCGTCCTGCTGTGGTCTGTTTGTTTTCCTTCCTGTTTTCTCTCTGACAAGGGTTGTGCGCCATCCTCATAGGGAGCAGAATAAATTCCTATGGCATTATTGCTACCTGAAAAAAAATCTTCCTTGGGGCCCGATTTAGCCAAAAAATTGGGCCAGGATAAGGTTCGGTGGGATTGGGCCACGCTGAAAGCCTATTCCGTCGATGCCAGTATCTACAAAATTCCGCCCCAGGTTGTTGTGCTTCCTGAAACAGAAGAAGACATTCATGCCGTGATGGAGTATGCCGTCAAGGTTGGAGTGCCTCTGACTCCACGGGCTGCCGGAACGAATCTGACCGGATCAGCCATCGGAGCCGGCATTATCGTGGATATCTCCCGAATGAATCGCTTGCTGGAAGTGAATCGAGACGAGCAGTGGGCGCGGGTGCAACCAGGCCTGGTGTTATCCGAATTCAATAAGCAGTTGGCCCCTATGGGATTGATGTATGGGCCTGATCCTTCAAGCGGGGATATGTGCAAATTAGGAGGCATGTTCGGCAACAATTCGGCTGGTCCGCATACGCTTCGCTATGGATCAGTTAAGGACAATGTTCATACTCTCCGGATTCGGCTGCTTACGGAGGGTTGGCTTGACGCGCAGTCCGTTCATATTGGAGGCCCGGCTCATACCTCCTTGTTGAAAGGGTTTCCATCCCTCAAGGCGGTGTGGACTATGATTCAAGAGGAGCAAGCATTGATCCGCGCCAGGCGTCCAAAGGTGAGTAAGAACAGTTCCGGCTATAACGTCTTTGATTTGGTGGATGGACTGGAACGGGGCGTATTTGAGGTTCAAAAATTATTTATCGGGAGCGAGGGAACGCTTGGCATTATGAGTGAAGCAACAGTCAAGTTGGTTAAACGCCCTGATGCCACCGTGACGGGTCTCATCCATTTTCGACATCTGGAAGGTATGGGCGAATCAGTTCCCCACTTATTGGAGTTGAATCCCAATGCCTTGGAGGTGATGGATGGAAATTCGTTGGATTTGATCGGGCGAAATCGCTATGGCATTCCATCCGATGCGGCGGCGACGCTGCTCATTGAATTTGATGAAGGCGGAGGCGCAGATCGTCGTCATCGTTTGATGGAGATGTGTAAAAGTTTTCCGCTCACCGGAGAGGTGAGGCTGGCATCGGATCCAGCCCAACAGGGGGAGTTGTGGAAAGCCCGCAAGGCGTTGTTTCCGATGCTTTATCGTTTTGATCCTCGAAAAAAGCCCATCAATTTTGTCGATGATGTGGTCGTGCCGGCCTCACGCACCGGAGAATTGATCCGGTATTTGGAAGAGTACTTTGGAGGACGATCGGTGCCGGTCGCCATCTTTGGACATGTGGGAAATGGCAATGCTCATATTGTGCCGCTGCTCGATTTGCACAATCAACATGATGTTGATGCCATGGTTGAAGCTCACCGGGAGATTCACCAGACGGTCTTAGACCGGTTTGACGGCTCAATTTGTGGAGAGCATGGAGACGGGCGTATTCGCGCCGAGACCGTTCGCTTGATGTATGGGGAAGAGGTGTATCAAATTTTTGTTCGAGTGAAGCAGGCGTTTGATCCACAGGGGATGATGAATCCTGGGGTCAAAATCAGTGATACCTCTTTTACGGAACATATTGATGTGGAGCGCATGGGCAAACCCTGTGCAACTTGTGCAAAATGTAATTCCGTGTGTCCGGTATATGATGTGTTTCAGTCTGAAGATATGAGTGCGCGCGGATGGTTCGAGATTGTAACGGCTTCGGATTACTCGTATCTTCAATCGGAACGGGTGGTCGAAGCCTGTTTGAATTGCAAATCCTGCCGGACTATTTGTCCGGCCGGGGTCGATGTGTCCGAACTGATTCTTCAACGACGGGCGGAGCAACCCAACGAACTGGCCGGTTGGGTTTTTGCCCTCCATGCCCGTCAATGGATTTTTCATCCCCTGCTGAAGCTCGTGGCATGGACCCAATCTTTTTGGGATCGTCCGGTTCTTCGAGGCATGTTGGAAAAACTGACCCGCCCGGTATTGCGCAAGTTGGCTCCCACCGCAAAGATTCCCCGAGATATGGTTCTGCCGACGTTTGCTAAACGGCATTTGCGTGATCGGTATCCTGAACTATGTCATTCTGAACATCTCCGGCAGGCCTCAATCGCATATTTTCACGGGTGTGCGGCCAACTATTTTGAGGATGGAGTGGGGGATGCTGTGATCGGACTTTTAGCTGACTACGGTGTCAAGGTCGCTCTTCCTCCTCAACGATGCTCGGGGACGCCGATTGAAACCTACGGGTTACGGGATTTGGTAAAAGAAGGCGCGCGAGAAAATCTGGCTCATTTGGCATCGTATGCCACCGTGATCACCAGTTGTGCTTCGTGCACGTTAAGTCTCAAAGATTATGTCACGCTGTTTCATGGAGAGCCGGAGGAAGCCGCAGCCATTGATTTATCCAAACGCGTGAAGCATATCTCTGAATATCTTGTTGAACAGGGGATGTCGTCGGCCAATACGCACTCAACCCGGATATCGGCCGAGGGGAAGTTGGAGAAAGTGACGTACCATTCTTCGTGCCATCTTCGTGCCGCGGGTGTGTCCCAGGCTCCCAGAGACTTATTAGCCTCTGTGGCTGACCTTGAATTTGTCGAAATGCAGGATGCCGATCGATGCGCGGGCGGAGCGGGTACGTATATCGTCAAAAATTATGAAACCTCCCAGAAAATTTTCCAACGTAAGAAGCGGGCTATTCAAGAAAGCGGGGCACAGGTGGTGGCAACGAGTTGCCCTGCATGTATGATTCAGTTAAAAAATGGACTTCGTGGGATAGCAGAGGTCAAACATATTGCGCAGGTCATGCGGGAGCATCCAGGGAGGAAGTAAAGGTATAAGATGCGGTGCTCTGGCGGGATATCATTGTGATAGTTGGAATCGGGATGGATTTTCATTTTTGCATGAGGAACATCGGATGGTAAAAGTATTGATATTTGGCCTTTCGCTTCGTGAAGCGGTTGAAGACCCGGAAGTTGAAATTAGCTTAGAAAACGCCACCACCATTAGGCAATTGCTAGAGGATTTCCCCGATCATTTTCAAGGGTTAATGCCTTTTCTTCAGGCCAATGAACTCATGTTGACCATTAATCAGAAAATCTCCACCTTGGAAGCCAAAGTGAAAAATGGGGATATCCTGAAAATAACTCACCAGGGAGGTGACAACCTTGCGGACGGTGCGATGTGGCAGAATCCCTGATTCAGTTTCTCATCAGCTCATGGCTTATTGAATTCCTGTGGCAACGTTTTTCGATCACGTGACGGATCCTGCACCATTGGCAGGTATGGTGCACATCCTGGTGGCTCGTAAACCGAAGCGAACATCTTAAGGATGAGTAGGTTGGGGATCCTCTGTTACGTCTGTTCCGGTTGGAGAACCTATCGAGGATTTGTTGGTGGGAAAGGGAATGCTGAAATGAAACGCCGTGCCCTGGTTGAGTGTGGATTCCACCCAAATAGAACCCCCATGGATCTCTACGATTTTTTTACATAAGGCCAATCCGATTCCCGTCCCTTCGGCCGGTGTGCCGGTTTCTATTCGTTGGAAGAGGTTGAATATTTTTTCAATACCTTCAGGAGGAATGCCGATGCCATTGTCCTTGAAGGTAAATATCCATTCCGATTCTTTGGCCTCTGCGGATACCCGGATCATAAGCGGGCGATCGCTGTAAAACTTGAGGGCATTCCCAATCAAATTTTGAAATAACTCCTGGAGAAAACATTTATGGCCGACGACTGTCGGGAGAGGGTGTTGCTCGATGGACGCACCGATTTTAAGAATGTTAATTTCTAATTGAGAGAGAACCTCTTTGATGACCTTATTTAAATCCACGGAAGTAAATGAATTCCGTGCTCCTCCAACCAAGGAATAATTGAGAAGATCTTGTATCAATTGTTTCATGTAGATGGCGCTTTTCATAGCGCGACTCAGGTAGTCCTTGGGGCGAGCTGGCAGTGGGTCGGAGAGTTCACGTTGAAACAGTTCAAGAAATTTGATGATGCGTCTGACCGGCGCTTGGAGATCGTGAGCGGCGGTATAGGCAAACTGTTCCAGATCGCGCTGCGACCGTTCGATCTCTACGCGTTGTTTCTCGTTGGTTCGCAGAAGGCTTGATTTTTCAGTGGCGCGGGTGACGGCCCGGTACAAGCCTTCCGGCGTTATTTTGTTTTTCACCAGATAGTCGCTGGCTCCGTTCTTCAATGCGTCAGAAGCGATTTCCTCATTACCCTGCCCGGTCAGCATGAGAACGGGTAAAAATCTGGGATCGTGACTTTCGGCAAAAGATTCAAGAAATTCCAATCCATCAACGTCGGGGAGCTGATAGTCAACTAAAATGCAGTGGAATGTGTGATGGGTGCAGAGCTGCAATCCTTCTATGCCCGAATCGGCTTCCATGATATGGAATGCCGTTTGAGGATGATGAGAGAGGAGCCGGCTCAGGTACTCACGGTCCTCGGAACAATCGTCGACGATCAACAAAGAGAGGGAATTGAAATTCATACTTCCTCTGTCACCTTTGGAATGATCACAACCTCAAACCAAAAATCTTTCAAACGAGTCATCGCTTGCAGAAATCCTTCGAAGTTGAGGGGTTTGGGAACGTAACTATTTGCCCCCATGGCATAACAATCCTGTATGTCCCTTTCATCCGCGGAGGTCGATAACACAATGATCGGTATGAGTTTTAACTGAGGGTCTTGTTTGATTTCCTGGAGAACTTCACGTCCGTCTGTACCGGGCATATTGAGGTCCAGAAGAATGATGCCCGGAGGTAAGGATGTGTGTGGATCTTGATAAATGCCTCTCCGGTATAGGTAATCTAATGCTTCATCCCCGTCAGAACAACGCTGAATAGGATTTTTCAGTCCAGCGGCCCGCAAGCTCCGCGTGGCTACTTCATAATCCTCCGGACTGTCCTCCACAAGTAGAATGGGCTGATTGGGCGTATTGATCATGGCGACTCCCCCCTCCAAGAGTAAAATAAAATGTTGTGCCTTCTCCGACCGTCGATTCAATCCAAATATCTCCTCCATGCCGCTCGATTAACTTTTTCGTAATGGTTAATCCCACGCCGCTTCCGCCTCCATATTTATCTTGACTATGAAGACGCTTGAAAATACGAAATACGCTTTTGTAATGTTTGGCTCGTATCCCGATGCCGTTGTCCTTGATGTAAAAGACTGGGATTCCCGGCTGAATCTGTCTTGAGTCCCATACGCGTTCCTCACTCTGTAGGTACCCAATCTCCACGTGTTTTTCCGGTTTATCATTGTATTTTATGGCATTTGTGATGAGATTCAGGAGGATCTCTCCTGTCCGAACAGCATCACAATTAATGGTGGGCAACGGTCTGGGTATATCGATGACCGCATTCTCCTCTGTTAACAGCACGACCAAAGAATCCATTATGTCTTTGATCGTCGCGTCAAGATCCGTGTCACGCATGCCCATTTCCGTCCGGCCGGCGCGGGAGAAATACAACAGGGAATCCACTAAATTCTCCATTCTCATCGATAAACGTATCAACGTTTCACATTTATTCATCGCATCCTGATTGAAATCTTTGCCGTAATCTTCAATCAGGATTTTGGCGAAATTATGGATCCCACGGATTGGCTCTTTCAGATCGTGCGAGGCGATATACGCGAATTGGTCAAGTTCTTCATTACTTCGAACCAATTCCTGGTTTCTTGCCGCGATGATGTGTTCAGCCTGTTTACGGTTGGTGATATCATTAAAAATGACGACTGCACCAGAAAGTTGATTATTTTCATTCCGAATCGGAGTACTAATATATTCCACGGGAAATGCTGTACCGTCTTTGCGCCACATTATTTCGTCTTCGACCCTCTGGACAGAACCGTTGCGTAAGGCAGCATGAATCAGACAGTCTTCAATGGGATAGGGAGATCCATCGGGTTTGCTGTGATGCACCGTCAGATGCATCGGTAAGCCGATCAGTTCTTCCGGCTGATATCCCAACATTCTGGCGCCGGCAGGATTAATAAACGTGCTTCGCCCTTCCCTGTCCACTTCATAGATCCCCTCACCGGCAGAATTCAAAATACGTTCACTCTGTTGTGAGAGCTGGTGATGCGCACGCCCGATTTGATAACGGTCAACGGCCATCGCAATTCGATCGCCTCCCAATTTAAGGGTATTGGCCGTCGAATCGGGCACAGGCTCTTTGAAAAATACATCCATGACTCCCAACACGTCCTGGCCACGGAGCAGGGGATATCCCGCATAGGCCACTATTCCCTCTTGTGTAGCCCAGTCTTGATGGGGAAAACGGGGATTACCGATGACCGCAATGGTCAATTCGGGTTTTTTGCGATTTGCAATTCCCGCGGCATGAAATGGTCCGTCGGGGATACCCAAATGATGATTTTCAGGATGGTGAAAGTGTCCTGCGCTTGCCTGTAACTCGAGGATCTGCTGATTCGGACTGAATAACCATACGCGGGCAAATGCAGCGTTTAGGTGGTCGCAAATTGCTTGAGTACATGCCTGAAGCATGGACTGAAGGTCTCCTCCCTGGATGATGATATGACTGAGCGCAGCATCGAAGGCCAGTAAGCGTGTCTGCTGGACTAACATGGCCTCGGAAAGTTTGCGTTCAGTGATATCGACCAGTGAAGCCAGGATATAAGTCACATCTCCACTTTTTAAAGGGTTCAGACCTATTTCCACAGGAAACTCGGAGCCGTCTTTGCGTCTGGCATACAGGTCCCGACCGGTTCCTATGGCCCGGGGATGGGGGTTTTTCATAAACTCCCCTCGATGGGCCACATGGGTGTTTCGAAAGCGTTCCGGAAGTAAATGCTCAATGTGATTTCCGAGGATTTCGTCTTTTGTATAGCCAAAAAGATTCACGATAATCTCATTAATCAATATAATTTGCCCCTGCTCATCAACCATAACCATGCCACTTGGAAAGGCATCAATAAAGAGATTCAAACGAGCTTGTTTTTCTTCCAATTGGAGTTTGACCCGTTCCATGTCATCGAGCAGGTTCAGCATGGCATCATTCTGTTGTTTTAACTCCACTGTCTGCGTCTCAAATTGCTTTTCCAGATCATCCTTTAATGATCGAAGCTTTTGGCTTGAGGAGAGATTTCTTAAAACCATGAACCCGGTAACCCACACGCCCAAAATAGATAGTAACCGGTTTACCAGGGCGTAATTCTCCTCAAGACCGGGAGGAGATGTCCAAAACCCCGCAATAATTAAGACGGTCGACACCCATATGGAGCCCATAGTAAAAAGCTTATGGTGGCTCGGTAAGGTAGCCAGCACGACCAGAACGTAGAGCACACCCTCGGCAATTCCCAGATGCGTCATTGAATCCAAACAGAAGAAAGCGAAAGCCATTAGGGCGATAAACACTATTTGAAGATTGAGATTTAGTAAAAGAGACGTATGTTTAATGACATTCATACAAATGGTCCCCGTATTGCCAGCTTAGTCATACAAGGAAAAGTTTTAGGTCAATAAAGAAATGTTGGGATAGGGTTGCGGCTGGTGTGTGGCGAGTGAAAGCCTGTTGATTTCCTTTTTCAGTTCAAGCATACGAAGTTCTTGATCGCACAAATGCAGGTTAAGTCGGCGCAATTGATTGTTGGCTTTCTGAAGGTGTTCGCTTTGAGATCGGGTGACAGCTTCGATGGTTTTATGTGTCTGGATTTCCTTTTTCATTAAAAGATTGGATTCTTGTAAAAGAAACGAATTTGGCAGTTTGCTCGCCTTATAAACCAGTGGCCATAAAGCAATCGCCGTAATTACCGAAATGACGGCAGTAAAAAGTTTGCCTAATCCTTCCGGATAATAATCGGGTTTCCATATGGTCCATATGTTGAACATATGTGTCATGCCACAGGCTAAGATGAACGCACAAAACAAAAAGATAATAGGTTTGAAGGGCAATTTCCCTCCTATCTTTGTGAAATACCAGAGTGCCAGGGGAATTGAACAATAGGAAAGCGCAATGAGACTGTCTGAAATGACATGTAACCACAACAGCGAGGAATCCCAAAGAAAACACATCCCATGCGGCATAAAATTGTTCAACGGTTCAAGAAATGGCGACATCCGGGCTGCCCTCCAGATTTTTTCCAGTGGATCTATTGGATTGACAAAAACGAAGTTGTGTTTTGTGGAGTCCGTTTCTCTTTCAATATAATTCAGGATTATTGTTAATGCCAGAGGAGGTGCGGACGTGTAAGTGCAGTGCGATTCCAATACGTCGGTGATGTCCTCGTGAAAAACAAGGCACAATTTGCCGAGCTGAAAACTCAGCCTCATTTTCAAAAGGACCCTCGATCTTTATGTGCGACTTGAGAACGTGTCTCCTCCTCTCCATGACGCCACAACTCCTATGTCGCAGGCCAATGTTGAGGTTAAGGTTTGGGGTCATGGGCCGATAAGGAATGATAAAGTGAAAATCGCAAACCACCCGTGAGGTTGGGACGCAAAGCCTAGGGACCTTTTCTCTCTGACAGTTAGGAAGGTTCGCCCGGTTGCCACTTTACACGAATCCGCTTGGGTAGATTTGCGCCAATCTTTGCAGGAAGATGGCGTTTTTTTTGTCATGGTTGTGTCACAGTCTGACGGGAGCCGGGTATGAGTACAGGAAACGATGGTGCGTTCCGCTCACGGATGATCAGAAAAGCGCCCGTTCCCTCAGAATGGATAACATCGCGAAGGAGGATAGTTGTCAATGGTAAAACATTCGGTCCCTGGGGTAATTTTGATCGCTGAAGACAACATCGACGATTGTGTCATCGCCTGTCGAGCGTGGGAGGAAAGTGGAATAAAGTGTGATATTCGACTGGTTCACAATGGTAGAGAGGTGTTGGATTTCCTGTACCGTCGCCGAAAATTTCGGAATCTCCAGATCACTCAGAATCCTGATTTGATCATCCTGGATTTGAATATGCCTCGGATGGATGGACGACAGGTCCTTCTGGAACTGCGTGCAGATCACCGCTTATGCAGTATTCCCGTCGTCGTGTTTTCCGATTCCAAGATGCCGAAGGATATGGCCGAGTCCGAAACGATTGGAGCCCTTGAATATATTTCCAAACCGGAAAGTTTTTCCGAATATGTGGAGATCCTAAAACATTTAGGCCAATTTATTTTGAAAAACCCCGGGAGACTGGTCTATGCGGGCTGTTGAGGGTGTCCAGGGGGATGTTCCTCTTAAAATTCTGCTGGTGGAGGATGATGAGGATGATGCCATTATCACGCGCAGTCTTCTGCAATTTAGCTCCGGCCCTCCTCTCATAGTGGATTGGGCTCCATCGTATGAGGCCGGGTGCGCCTCCCTCGAACAGCAACAGCATCATATCGGGTTGATCGATTACAACCTCGGATTGAAAAACGGGATTGATTTAGTCAAAGAAATACAGGCAAAAGGCTGCCATATGCCGATCATTATGCTGACAGGCCAAGGGAATGAATCGCTGGTGGTCGAGGCAATTAAGTCCGGTGCCATAGACTATATCCCTAAACATATTCTTTCAACCGAAAATCTAGAACGGGCTATTTGTCACGGATTGGAAAATTCCAAACTGACCAATGAATTGAAATTAAGGCAGAGCCAGCTTGAACTATCCAATAGGGAACTCGAAAAGAGAAATGCCGAGATCCGGCGGTTTTATCATCTATTAGCTCATGAGTTGAAAACACCGCTCACGGCTGCATGGGAATTCGTCAATATTCTTCTAGAACAGATTCCCGGATCCTTGAATACATCTCAAAATGAATATCTCACCGTCATCCAGGAATGTTGCGCCCATTTAGATCGCAATATTAATGATCTTTATGATATTACGCGTCTAGAGACGGGAAAGTTACGGATACATATTCAGCCGTGCATCCTGGAGCCGATAATTACCGATGTCGTAACCTGTCTCGGTCCAAAGGCGAAATCTAAAAATATCCGGTTGTCCGCTCATTTCGATTCCTCTCTTTCCACTGTGAAGATAGATTCACAGCGAATTAAACAAGTATTACTCAATTTAGTCGGCAATGCTCTGAAGTTTACTCCCACGGGAGGAGAGGTGACTGTGACAGCTTCTGCGGATCGCCGTTGTCCTGAGAGAGTCCGGGTGGCTGTCCAGGACAACGGAATCGGTATTCCCAAAGATCAGCTCGAAAATATCTTTGATCGATTATTTCAAATACAAGATGATATCGCCTCCTGTTCCCCGGGACTAGGTCTTGGGTTATTTATCTGTCGGGAAATCATCAAGTTACACGGAGGTACCATGGTGGCAAGCAGTATTCCGGGTCGAGGGAGTGTCTTCAGTTTTACGCTCCAATGTGAACGGAAATGATCGATTAACAACCCGAGGGAGGTAGGCAAAGGTGGAACAGACGGTGTTAATTATTGAGGATGATGAAAGTATTTCGAAAGCCCTGGAAGTCCGTTTACAGTCCAGAGGCTTCAGGGTGACCATCGCTTTCGATGCAATTATGGGTATGCAGAAGGCGGCAGAACTTCTGCCTCAGGCGATTCTGCTCGATATTACCCTGCCGGGAGGAAACGGGTTATCTCTTGCTGAGCGGTTAAAAAACTCCGATCGAACCCAGAAGATCCCCATCATTTTTTTAACGGCGAGTAAACAGGCCGACTTACGACGATCAGCGATTGCAGTGGGAGGTGCGGCACTTTTTGAAAAGCCGTATGACTTTGAATATTTACTAGCAGCCTTGCGCGCCGTGATTCAACATCCGACCGTGCGGTTAGCAATATAGACTTCTAAAGGCGGGGACTATAGATTGCGATGATGGCACTTCCGAGCGTGACGAATAAGCAAATTCGCGCATATGACGTTGACGACCATCACGTTGATGCATCGGTGCGGGTGTTGCTTGTCGATGACAATGAAGATGATGCCGTTATTGCGCAAGCGATGTTGGCAAGCCTGCAGGGAATGAATTTTGCCGTTGATTGGACATATTCATTTGATGCAGGACTGAATAGATTAAAGCAAAACGAACATGACATTTGTCTGTTGGACTTTTGTTTAGGCCAACGCAGTGGCTTGGATTTGCTTCAGGAGGCTCTTCGATACGGGTGCCGTATCCCCATTGTGATGTTGACAGGCACCACTGATCGACAAATCGATTTGAAAGCCATTCAATCGGGTGCGGCGGATTACCTGGTCAAGGGCGAAACTAATCCGGGAATTCTCGAACGGGTGATTCGACATGCCAGAGAGCGGAAACGGGCGGAAGAAGAACGGGAGCATCTGACACAGCAATTGATCGAGCGCTCCCGTCTGGCGGGGATGGGTGAGGTGGCGGCCAATGTTCTGCATAACGTAGGAAATTTATTGAATAGTCTCAATGTTTCCGCAATGCTGGTGGGCGATCAGCTGCATCATCTTCCCTTTCAGGATATCCAACGCGTGGCCCGCCTTCTGGAAAATCATTCTGATGACCTGGAGACCTTTATTCGTCAGGATGCCAAGGGACAACGTGTACCGGCATTTCTCCATCAGCTGGGAACTCATTTGAATGAGGGCTTGGAAACGGCCCAGAAGGAAATAAATAAGGTGGTAACCCTCGTCGCTGCCTTAAAACAGATCATTGCCACCCAGCAGGAGATGGCTGCAACCACTGATGTTTTGCAGCCCGCCCTTCCGAAAGATCTTTTGGAGTGTGCCCTTTTGATCAATAAATCCGGATTTGAGAAACATCACATTGAGGTCGTAAGAGAATTTGGCGAACTTCCGCAAATAGTGGTGGATAGATATCAGGTCTTGCAAATTCTGACGGTTCTCATCCGCAATGCCATGGGTTCCATGAGCCACATCCCTTTCGGATCACGCCGGTTAACCTTGAAACTGAATCATCATCCTCTAGAGGAAGGATGGATCCAGATTCAGGTGGTAGATACGGGGAAAGGCTTGAATCCCGAAAGTTTCACCCGCATTTTTTCTCAGGAGGAAACTGACAAGAAAACCAGTTCAGGATTGGGACTTCATGGTAGTGCGCTTTTCGCCAAAAACCTGGGTGGGACGCTCTCGGTATGGAGTAAAGGAGAGGGTTACGGATCAACCTTTACGCTAGCCCTCCCGGGACAGCCGGCAAAAAAGCCTTTTCATGTTTGAAGAGAAACTCCAATCCATGCCATCACAACAGCAGATTTGATATCCTCCGCCTGATGGGTGGATAGATGATTAATTCTTTTCGTCACATTTTTTGCAATTGAGGATGGTTTTGAGGTGGGCTCGACGTCCCTCTGGTGTCAGAACCCATGGGCGAAAACTAAGGGGAGGCTGATGTCGAACATGCTGCCCATGGCCGCAAGCCAGATCTGCCACCCAATCATCCAGGTCATCTTGATGAAACCCGATAATGGGTTGGTTCATTTTTCTCCCAAGTTTTTATGATGGGGGACTATGATGGATTTGTGAATTATTTGCCAAAGACATCCTTGAGTAAATCTGTAACGCGCGCTGCAGGGTTAGTCCTGATTTTTTGCTCTTCCTGGGCTAATGTGTGAAATAGCCCGTCCAAACTTTTTCCGACCACATAATCGTCCAGATCAAATGCCGGGACTGTGACAAACGGTAGCATCGTATATTGTCCCACCAATTCCTTGTATTGCGTGGTAACCCCGACTTGGCTCATCGTCTTCTCCACTTCAGGTTTAAACGCCGTGGCAAGTTGATCGCGTGTTTTACCCTGGAAATAATCAGTTGCGGCGGTATTTCCTCCATCGAGAATTTTCTTGGCATCATCAAAACTCATGTTGGTGACCGCATCTTTGAATATGGGTTTGGCCAAGGGAGCGGCCTGCTCGGCGGCCCGGTTCATACTAACTACCAATTCATCAACCTGGGGCCCGAATCCGGCCAGTCGAAGAGCTTTGTCCATAGATTGAAGTTTTTCAGGTAGTAAAATTTTAATAGCGTCATTTTTTAAAAAACCGTCTGCGTTGCCGGTGAGTTTCACGGTATTTTCCGTTCCGACGATCAGTGCTTCTTTAAGTCCAGAGATTATCTTGTCATCTCCGAGGGTTTTTGCCCCAGGCAGAGAAAATTTGTCGATCTCTTTCATAAAGTCACCAAATTGTGCGAAGGCGATCTGCGGAAGGAGCAAGAGGAGAACACTCATGATGACGGGAGATTTGATCATTGATCACTCCTCTTTTGAAAAGGAAGAATGGATTAGGAGGGTAAATGGAGAAAAACGGGAATCGGAGAGTAAAGGACATCAGATGCGATGCATTTCATACTCTTCCTGTGAGATGGGACCCACAAGGAAGAGGGGGACGCTTGCGCCCTGGGATTATCCTGGGGAGGATAGACTAAAAATATAAGCAGTCTTCAAATCTCAGGAGGCAAAATCCAGCTCATCCTCGTGGGTGGTTCAAAAGCACCCTGGAGTGTGAGATGCCTCAAACTTAGGCTATAGGAGTACAACTCATCCCAGATCCCCTGCCCTTATTTGATGATGCTAGGGGCCTAGAGAGGAGCGGACGGGTTTTCTTTTTCATCGCTTCCCGTTGGGGGTTGAGGCGATTTTCCAGAATGACGGGGTCAATGACTTCACCGCATTGCAGGCACCGTTTGGTCAGGATTTCCATTCCACCGGCATCATAATTCACATTCATGCACCAATGGGAAACCATAAATCCTCCACATCGTGTACAGGTGTCGGAGTGCCTTGGATCCACCGTTTTAGTGCTTGGAGCGGAGTGAGCTTCTTCTCGCTTAATGGGACTTTTCCCAAGTGTTGGGGTCTTTTTCTGTATTCCGAAATGTCCCATATGTATCTCCTTTTTACTGTTTATCGTAACATATGTGTTAAAACGTCTTGTTGGTAGATATAGCTCTTTGATCTTAAGTCAAGATTAATCCAATATTAAAAAATCCTCATAATTGTATAATAAGAAACATCAATAACTTCCATAAATGTGAATAAACCTTTAATAATCATATAGATTGAATATGAATATAGTTCTTATGACTAAGTTTTTAAATTTAAGTATAACTACAATAAATTAAAAAATTAATGAATGATGGGCACAGGGAGAGTTGCAGATTGAAAGCCTGATGGTTTGGGGGCAAAAAACCCGAAAATCAGGACAATTTCCGGAGGAGAAAAACCATCTTACCGCCAACGAAAGTGAACAGGAGTGGTCTTTTCTCCAGATAGTGTGATGCTTTTTTCAATAGTGGTCCCTCCTGAATCGGTTGCTTTGACAACATATTTGCCTGGAGAAAGGTTGAGGAATAACCAAGGACCTTGTACCTCTTCGCCTGGAATAGATACCAAAGTCGTCTGATCTGAGTTGATCACCTCAACCGCCACACCAGCTAAAAAAGAGCGGTCGCCTTTCACAAAGATCAACTTAAGGGAATAGGGTGGGTAGGACAGGCTCCGTTCCTCCTTACCTAATCCGGCGCTGAAATATTGAACAGAATTCTGCTCATGGAGAGGAAACCTGAGTTTATCCGGGATGCTTCCGTCTTTCAGTGGAATTTCTAAAAACTTGGCGAGAGGTTTCGAGCCTTCACCTGCGGCGGCCCAGGATGAGGTTGAAAGGGCTGCCAAACTTAGGATCATCAATATACATGCACCCAATCCCAACGTCACAGACAACTCTTTGTTTCCTGCTTTTAAGCCTTTTTCCCAATCTGTTGTCGATCTGCTGGTAATTCCTGGTCCCACGTGCCACACCTCATCCTTTCCAAACAAAGGTTAATTCTTTAAACAAACCCTCAAATGACTATATATAATAACAATTTTTGGGTACTTAAAAATAGCGCTAATAGGAATTGATCAAACTTTGTCCCCAGGGAATACGGGCAGGCAGAAAGAACGGGGCAGCCCCGAATCAAGCACTATCCTTATGCAAGGGATTACTGATGTCATTCGAAAAAAGCGGGAGAGAAAATGTGCTTTCAATTTATGAAGATGCGGGTGGAAAGTCTTCGGGAGGTGGTTCCATTTCCCCAGGCGGTCTTGGCATGTGCTCGACGGATTTAAGGTCCATGAGGTCTTTTTTTGCGCTGATTCCAAGTGTTTTGAATTTCCTGGCCGTGGGCCAGATCCGATTCTCCAATGAGGTGACCGTCGCATTATAGGATTCGACGGTCCGACCTAAAGCTTGTCCAATTCTTCCAAAATGTTCTGCCAGAGTGCCCAGTCGATCGGCGAGTTCTTGTCCGAGGATACTTATGCGTTGGGCCCCTTCCGCCACCTGTTCCTGGCGCCAGCCGTAGGCAATGGCCCGCAACAGGGCAATGAAGGTGGTGGGTGTGGCGATGACGACTTTTTTCGTTAAGGCCGACTCGACGAGGGAAGGGTCGCGTTCGGCGGCGGCAGCTAAGAACGAATCATTGGGGATAAATAAGACCACAAATTCAGGAGCGGCTGGAAATTGATCCCAATATTCTTTTGAGGCTAATTGGCTGATATGGCGTTTTACCTGGCCGAGATGTCGATTAAGGGCGGCTTCCCGATCTTCGTCCGTGTGCGTTTCCAGGCTATCTAAAAACGCACTGAGCGGCACTTTGGAATCGACCACCACATCTCTTCCTGCCGGGAGTTTGACGATCATATCGGGACGCAAGCGGCCGGTTTCGGTGGAGACACTTTCCTGTTCAAAAAAATCGCAGTTTTCTGACATGCCGGCCAATTCAGCCGTCCTTCGAAGCGCGATTTCTCCCCAGCGTCCTCGAACTTGTGGTGATCGTAAGGCATTCACCAATTTGGCTGTTTCGGCTTGGAGAGTGGTCTGGGCGGAAGCCAATTGGCGTAACTGTTCTCCCACGACACTGAGTTCACGAAGCCGCTTATCTTCTAAGGCTTGAGATTCTTTTTGATAGGTGCGTAGGGATTCAGTCAGCGGCTGCAACAAGGATTCAATGGAGGTCTGGCGTTGGTCGAAGGAAGCCGTCGCTTCATCCTTCAGGGCTTTAAACTTTTCCTCGGCCAGGGTCAGAAATCCCCTATTGTTTCCTGCCAGGGCTTCCGAGGCTAAAGATCGAAAGGTATCCGATAAGGTCATTTTTGCATCCTCCAGCAAGGCTCGCTGTTCGGCTAAGTGTCGTTGTGTATTTTCAAGGTTTGTTTCAGCTGATACTTTGGCCACTTCCATCAAACGAAATTCTTGATGAATCCGGTCACGTTCCTGCTGAAGGGTGGCGAGTTGGGTCCGAAGTTCTCCAGTTTGGGCTTGGGCAGAAGCAAATCGGGTAGCGGTCTCTTGTAAGGCCTGGATCCTCCTTCCTCGATAGAGAATGGAACAGATGCCCCACGCGATTGTCCCTCCGACCAGCAAGCCGGCCACGAGAATCCATAATAGCTGAGGGTCGTAAGAGGCGATCATGCTTGAGAAGAGAGAACCTACCCGGACGATAAAAGTTCCTTACATCATGTTGACTTGCAAGAGATCATGGGGTTTTTCAACTTCTGGCCCATGCTCGAACGAAGGAGAGGGCCAGGTCTGCCGTCAGGCAGGAATGATGAGTCAGGGAAGAATTTTGTTTCATTTCGATAGACGTATTTCTGATTCTTGGGTACAGTAAGATTATGTTAACGTCGCGCGATTCAGGATCAGGCAGGAACAGGGGTTAGGATAGCAAATATGGAAAAAAAATATCGTGTCTCTATTTGGTATTTCATTATTGCGTTCTGGGGACTCATTATCCTCCAGGAAATGTATTTTGCGGCCCAACATATGGATGAGGTGCCTTATAGTCAATTTAAAACCTGGGTTCAAGAAGATAAGGTGGCGGAGATCTCCATTACCGACAAAGTCATTCACGGAAAATTAAAATCTGAAAAAGGCGGGGAAAGCCCCCAGTGGTTTCAGACAGTGCGCGTAGATGACCCGGAATTAGTGAAACTGTTGGAAGAAAGGCATGTGGAATATGCCGGAGTGATCGTCAGTACGCTCTGGAAAGACGTGGCCTCCTGGGTCGTCCCTATTCTGGTCTTTGCCGGGATCTGGTTTTGGATTTTGCGGAAAATGGGGCAAGGGGCGGGGGGCGGTTTTATGCGAATTGGGAAATCCAAAGCGAAGGTCTATATTGAAAGCGATATCAAGACTCGTATGAGTGATGTGGCCGGAGTCGATGAAGCCAAAGTGGAACTCATGGAAGTCGTCGAGTTCTTAAAGACCCCGGAAAAATTCACCAGGATTGGAGGCCGGATCCCCAAGGGGGTGCTCTTAGTGGGTCCGCCGGGCACAGGAAAAACCATGTTGGCGAAAGCTATTGCGGGAGAAGCCGGCGTGCCATTTTTTTCCATCAGCGGTTCGGAATTTGTCGAAATGTTTGTGGGGGTGGGAGCGGCCAGGGTGCGAGATTTGTTTGAACAGGCCATGGCTAAAGCGCCCTGTATCATTTTCATTGATGAGTTGGATGCGTTGGGAAAAGCCCGGGGAACAGGGCCCATGATGCACGAAGAACGGGAGCAAACCCTGAATCAATTGCTGGTGGAAATGGATGGGTTTGATCCTCGTGTGGGGGTCATCATGCTGGCCGCAACCAATCGTCCTGAAATTCTGGATCAGGCCTTGCTCCGTGCAGGCCGTTTTGATCGACAGGTGCTGGTTGATCGCCCCGATCGACCTGGAAGAGCCGCTATCCTTGCCATACATGCTAAGTCCATCAAACTGGCTCCTGACGTCGATTTAGACAAAATTGCCGCCATGACTCCGGGGATGGTAGGGGCTGACTTAGCCAATGTGGTGAATGAAGCTGCCCTATTGGCCATTCGAAGAAGTCGGGAGACGGCCGAACACCAGGATTTTGAGGAGGCCGTGGAACGGGTGATTGCCGGACTGGAAAAGAGAAACCGCGTCCTCAGTGTGGAAGAACGGAAGCGAGTGGCCCATCATGAGGTCGGTCACGCGTTAGTGGCGATGTCCTTGCCCGGGTGTGATCCTGTCCAAAAAATCTCGATCATTCCCCGTGGCATTGCCGCCTTGGGCTACACGCTACAGCTCCCTGTTGAAGACCGTTATTTGCTCACCCGTTCCGAATTAGAAAATCGTATCGCCGTCTTGTTAGGGGGGCGTATGGCGGAAGAGTTGGTCTTTGGAGAAGCCTCCACAGGAGCGGCTGATGATTTGCAGAAAGCCACCACCATCGCCAAACGGATGGTCAAAGATTATGGGATGAGCGATAAATTGGGAACGGTGGCGTTAGATGAATCCGTGCAGCCGACGTTTTTAAAAAATATGGAGTCGCATGCGACCCCGACCTATTCCGAGCACACCGCTCAGCAGGTCGATCAAGAGGTGCGTCGCCTCATTGAAGAGCAAGGGAATCGCGTCCGGGAATTGCTGACAAGGCTCCGGCCGGTGCTGTTAAACGGGGCTGAGGCCTTGTTGAAGGCCGAAGTCATGACCGGGGAAGAGTTAATGGCGCTTCTCCACGCTAAGGAAGAAGAACCTATTCCAGGCTAGTTCCATCCGCCAACATGAGATTTTCGGTACCGAATACCTTAATCCTGCCATCTCCAATCATATCCTGCCGGGTCTGACATTCAGACCCGGCTGGACAAACACCATTCCAAAACATCCCGCAGTGTCGGTCTCCTCGTCTTGTTCGGGAGCAGATCAGGCATTCATCTCACCCAATTTTTCAAGAAAGCCGGTTAGCCTCAGGGTTTCATAAAATAGAGGCGGGGATCGTCGAGTCATGAATCCTTCGATGTGTTTCCAGAAGATGTTATGATTTCGGTGACCGGGAGTCATGGTCTTTTCCCGGATTATGAAATCAAGCGACAAGTAGAACCGGAGGACCGAATATGTTTAACGCGATCATCGAACCCTTTCGAATCAAAATGGTCGAACATATCCGTATGACGACAGAAACCGAACGCCGGGAATTAATTGCCAATGTCGGGTATAACGTATTTCGGCTGCACTCCGATGATGTCCTGATCGATCTCCTGACCGATAGTGGCACCGGGGCCATGAGTGCCAAACAGTGGGCGGCCATAATGCGGG
Organism: Candidatus Nitrospira allomarina; assembly: GCF_032050975.1. Lineage (NCBI taxonomy): Bacteria > Pseudomonadati > Nitrospirota > Nitrospiria > Nitrospirales > Nitrospiraceae > Nitrospira > Candidatus Nitrospira allomarina. Next base: position 2,474,115 of record NZ_CP116967.1, read on the forward strand.
GGGATGAAAGTTATGCAGGAAGTCCTTCGTTTTACCGGTTTGAAGCTGCGGTACAGGAACTCATGGGATTCCCGCTTGTCATTCCCACCCATCAGGGAAGGGCGGCGGAACGCATCTTGTTTTCCACCATCTGCAAGGCTGGTGACGTGGTTCCCAATAATACGCACTTCGATACGACCAGGGCCAACGTGGAATTTACCGGAGCCAAAGCGGTGGACTTGCCTTGTCCCGAGCTAGCGGACCTCTCCAGTGAGTTTCCCTTCAAAGGCAATATGGATGTCGAAAGTCTTCGCGCAGTTTTCCAAAAAGAAGGGCGCGACCGTATTCCGTTGGTGATGGTCACCGTCACCAATAATTCCGGTGGAGGCCAACCGGTCTCGATGGCCAACATCAGAGAAGTGGCCGAGGTCTGCCGCGCCTTTGACCGCCCGTTGTACCTGGATGCCTGCCGGATTGCAGAAAATGCCTATTTCATTAAACTGCGGGAACCGGGATATGCGGGCAAAATGGTCCGCGACATTGTTCGTGAAATGTGCGATCTGGCCGATGGCTGTACCATGTCCGCAAAAAAGGATGCCATTGTGAACATTGGCGGATTTCTCGCCACACGCAACGCCGAGTTGGCCCAACAAGAGCAAAACCTGTTGATCTTAACCGAGGGGTTCCCCACCTATGGGGGCTTGGCCGGTCGGGATTTGGAAGCGATGGCGGTAGGATTACATGAAGGCGTGGAGGAAGATTACCTCCAGTATCGCATTACCTCCACGGGGTATCTGGGGAACCATTTGCATGAAGCCGGTGTGCCGACCCTCCGGCCCCCCGGTGGACATGCCATCTACCTGGATGCGGCCCGCTTCGCACCGCATCTCCAACCGCTCGATCTACCGGGTATTTCGCTCTGTGTGGAGTTATACGTATTGGGAGGCATTCGGGCGGTGGAAATCGGCACCGCGATGTTTGGCAAGCGCAATGTCGAAACCGGGAAAGAAGAGCCGGGCCCTCGTGAACTTGTTCGGTTGGCGATTCCCAGGCGGGTCTACACCCAAAGTCATGTGGATTATATTATCGAAGTGGTGGAAGAAGCGTTCCGGCGGCGTGAGGGCTTGAAGGCGTTTCGATTTCTGGAGCAAGCGCCCTTTCTCCGACATTTCACCGCTCGATATGGGATGGCAGAATGATCGTGAGAACGAACTTTGTATAAGTGGGGTTGAAGCATGGTGCCAGTTGTACCTTCCTCCTTTGTATGGATGTATGATGCTCTGCAAGATCAGGGATGAAGTAGATCCAAGCCCTATAATGACGAATCCGAGAGATCAATGACTGGAAGGGGCCTCCCGGCTGGGCGGAAAGAAAGAAGAAAGGAGCATGCTCATGCGTTATTTACTCTCGCTCTTATCCCAATTTACGGCGTGTGTGTGTAAACGGGGCGTTCTTGCTGCGGGACTGATTTGCTGCCTGGTATACAGCGTGTCGGCTCAAGAAATTACGGTGTCCGAAGGCATGTTCGGGTGCATTCTCGATTGGCCGAAGGTCAGGAATACTCGCATCAAGCATGACGATCCGGAAAAATTGAAGGAGGCCAAGCGAATCTTACGGGACAGCGTGCCGGAGACGGAGTATCCGGTTGGAACCATTCTGCAACTTGTTCCTCATGAAGCCATGGTGAAGCATTCGCATGACAAGTTTCCAAAAACGAACGGCTGGGAATTTTTCTTTTTGGAAGTCTCCAAAGAAGGCACCAAGATTGCGGATCGGGGAGACAACGTCGTCAATGTTTCGCAAGGAGTCACGTGCTTAAGTTGTCATCAGCCGGCGGCCAGGTTCGACTTCGTATGTGAAAAGGGGCATGGGTGCGCCCCAATCCCGTTCGATGATCAGAAGATCGCGGCCATTCAACAAGCAGACCCCCGCTGCACCAAAAATTAGGGGGGATAGTTTTGCGGAGGGTGGGCTTGCCAGTGGTTCGGTGGAATAAAAACGCCTCCGACCCCTAGTCGGTGCTTTAATTCGGATAACTCTCCAGATATTGTTTCAGTGTGTCAGCATGTGGAGAGAGGAGAAAAGACGCGGTAGTTAGGGTGGGTGGAATGTTGGCGGGCGCCTGAGTTTTGTGTGGAAATATTACGCTGAATTTCCATGTTCACGAATCAGGGAGGATGTAGAAGAGGCAATCGCTTTGGGCGATTTCTGCGTTTGTCGTGACCATCATGAGCCGACTGGGATGAGCCAATCGAAGTTCGCCGTTGTGCACGGAGAAAATCGCTTTGCTGACGTTTTGCCCCATCGCATTCTTGGCCCACAGGACATCCAAGCCCCGTTTCCCCACCCACCCCAGCGTTTCCTCCCGGGACCACAGTCCAAAATTCAATCGATCCACATCTGAAGGAAGGGTGAGATCCACTTCGGAAACCGGTCCACCGTTATAGGCCACGGTGGCCCCTTCCTGCAGTTCCACTCGAATGGGATGATGGAGCACGGTCACCGGTGACGAGATATCTGAAAAATTCATGGCCATGGCATACCGTGTAAATCCCCGAAAGGCCAGCTCATCGGCCTGTGGATCTTGTGCCCAGCCTGCTTCAATGGTGACGGTCGGCCAGTCGTATTCCGTCGCTTCCATTAATGTGCCTAACCGCAAATCGGTCACAATCAGATGATCACAAAAGACTCCCGTCAATGTTTCATGGGTTTCCCGGTTCAGGGTGGTCACACCATATGCCGGACTTCGACCCGAGGTGTTATGAAAGTCAATCAAGGCTTCAGGTTGGACCTGATGCAGTTCGTGGAGCATGGCTTGGGCGATATTCCCTTCCGGCCCCTCAAATGGAGACCGAAAACACCGATTGAGATCTGTGCCTTCTGGTGCGTATCGATGAGAAAACATTGGTCTGGTCAAGGCCGCTCCGATGGATCCGATAAAACAGAGCACATTGACCTGGGGTTGGCGTCCTTCCCGGATCCATCGATGAAGGGCGCGCACCCCTGAGGGTTCATTACCGTGCAATAAGGTACACATGGCCCGCGTGCGCGTGGTATCCAGGCCAGGAAGCCAAAGAAAGGTCGGCTCACCAAGCTTCATCAGGAAATCCTCAACCGTCTGTCCCACGTCTTGTGGTGTGGGTGCTTCCCACCTGGGTATAGGTCGTGCGAGGCTCATTCGAGGTTCAGACTCCATTGTGAAACGGGCGCGCCCGTATGTGAGGCTCGCAGATAATCTTCGAGCATGTGCGTTAGAGCCGTAGGGCGGTCATGCCCACGGCTCTCATACTGTTCCAGCCGATGGATCTGCCAACGGGCGCCATTCATACGGGTTTCCAAGCGACCCCGGATCACATTCAGCATGGTTTGGATTTCTTCCTTCTCCACCCCGCTCTCCTCCAAGCCCTTCTCGGCCACCGGCAACAATTCCCCGGCCAGGTCACACACGGAAATTTCGCGCAACCCATGCCCTGGCTGACCCGGGCATACTAACATGGCATCCATCCCATATTCGGCCGACCGATAGAAATTCCGGTGCGCATATTCAAACGGAAACTGGTGAAGGAGCTGGTCGATCTGCTGACGCATGCCTAACGTCAGCCCTATCACAAATGCCGCATTGGCCGCCATATCAATCGGCGTAGGTCCTGAGGGTAGAGATCGAAATTCGACGCGAAAATGTCCACCGGCATTGGCATCATAAATCGCCCGATTCCACCGCCAGACGGTTCCCTGGTGCAGGCGTAATTCTTCGAGCTGCGGCAGTTGCCCTCGACTGAGGCATTCCATGGGATCTTCCGGACTCATGACCGGCAACAAGGGGGAATGAAGCGCCACGGCTTCGGCAAATAACTCATACGCCCCTCGGCGGACCCACCCATGGCCAAACGACACTCTGGCCGGTTGATGCCAATCACTTTCCTGGGCTTTTCGACTGTCGATTGCTTGCTTGAACAAGGCCACGCGCGTTTCTTCCCACAGCCGATGGTGCAAAAAAATGGGACTATTCGCACCGAGCGCCAAGGCAACGGGCGTGACCAGTTGCGCCGCATTAAAGACGTGAGCGAAATCCTGAGGGTTCACCCGAAGATGAATTTGAAAAGAAGTCGTGGCCCCTTCCAGCGTGACATCTGGACAGGTCACCGTTAAGGGCTCCGGTCCATTGATGTGTATCGCAAATGGCCCTTCCCGTAATCGTCGAAGGCCGGCCGAGAGCGCACGATAGCGTGGGAGATCCGACATCACCGGCGAATCCAGTTCTTCGGCGCAGAGAGTCGGCAGGATGCCAATCGGCGCAATGCGTCCTCCCAATCTATGCGCACAATATTCCAATGATTGAATGGCGTTCGCTAACTGCGCCCGGACATGGGAAAAGGGATGGCCCGCCAAGGCGACGGGAGACAAATTATACTCTAAATTAAACCGGTCTAACTCGAGTTGGAGGTGTGCATCATGCGCGCAATTCAGAAGGGTGCGATTAATGGGATAGGCCCGGCCTTCGCTATTGATAATCGAGAGTTCAAGTTCCGCCCCGATGGAGAGAGGACCGACACCAAACCCCGGCTGCTCCACCACATGCTTAAGAGCTTTCAAGCTTTGAATCAACCGTTGCCCGAACCGGGTAAAATCCTCTTCGTCAAACTGGTCGCGATCAATACATAAACCCATAGTTGTGATTCATACCTGATTTTCCCGACAAGGTAAAGAATCCCGCCTGCCCGAACCGTGTTCCCTGTTCACGTGAAGGTTGCGGGCTTTCATGAATATTTCATTCATGAAATCAATAAATAGTTCCGAAATAGAGGCGGACAGGATTGTGTGAAGTCGCTTGGTGAGGCCTGTCAGTCGTCCGTATTGAAAACAGCGGCCGGCAGAACAATGAAAAGGAGAACGGAAAAATGAAGCCGATATTATGGCTGAGGAAATCCGCAGGTGCCATCTTCGTCCTCATGTGTGGAATCGGCATTCCTACGGCATGGATCACAGCAGGACGCCTCTGGTGAAAATACGGGCATCCCCGGCACGGGATGTCGCACCGAGCACTGTGAGCTTGAGAGTGTCTACGGATTCGGTCCCTGAAGTGGAACTGATAGCCTGGGATTATGAAGGCGATGGAAGATTTGACGCAGAAGGGCCTCATCTCCATTCTCAGACCGTCACCTTCTCACATGCCGGACACTTTTCCCCTCGCGTGATTGTGACAAATACACAGGGTCAAACCTTTGAAGCGACGACCGACGTGGTATTAGAGAATCCGGAAGATCTCCAGGCTGCCCTCAATGCCCGGTGGCGGGGCATGCTGGGAGCCTTGGCGAAGCAGGATATTGAGGGGGCTGTCGCGTTTGTGGCTACCAGAAGGCGTGATGCCATGCGACATGATTGGACCGTGCTGGCCGATCATTTAGGAGAGATCGCCAATCCTTTTTCCGTTCCCCTTCAACTGACAGATGGGCAAGGATTTCGGGTGATAGCCAAATCAGCGGACCCATTGCCGATGGGGGAAATCCAATTTCCTTTAGATGTGTGTGGGAAGCGGATCATCAATGGTATATCAAAAATTTTTAAAACCCGGAATTTCTTGAAATCCAATCCTGGCTGACTATGAACCCAGGAGATCCTGTTTTCGAAGGGCTCGGACTGCACTGGCTGAACCGTGTCAGGCCCTCTTTTCTCGTGTGGCCTGTGCGGGACCGAAGCCATAAATAACACCCGGCAAATGCCTCCGCGCCACAACACCACGTACCACTCACAAACAGGAATTGAAGAAACTGCCCCTTGCGCGCAGTGTGCTAGGCCGTACGTACGCTGCTTGGGGGAAGCAGGATGGGCTTAAAAGGGGAGGGGCTTGTCTTAAACAGTGGAAAAAGCTTGCTTTTTTTCAACCAATACAGAAAGATCCCCGATATAGGAAGACACACCCCTTAAAACTGGTAAAATTCAACCTTTTGTGGCAGCTTGTTTTACGGATTTATAAGGAAGGGCGTTCATAAATGCTGACGGGTGAAATTCGCAATCAGGTCGATCAAATCTGGAATGCTTTCTGGTCTGGAGGGGTTTCAAATCCGCTTTCGGTCATTGAGCAGATCACCTACCTGTTATTCATCAAGCGGCTTGATGAGTTGCATACTCTTGAAGAAAGCAAAGCGCAGACGCTCGGGATTCCGATGGAGCGTCGGATATTCCCGGAAGGCACCGACGAAAAGGGGAGGGCATACGAAGACATGCGTTGGACCCGGTTCAAAAACTTTGAACCGCGCGAAATGATGGCGGTGGTGGATGAGCATGTTTTTCCCTTCCTGCGTAGTTTAGGAGCGGAGGGGTCTAGTTACGGTCGCCATATGAAGGATGCCCGTTTGGGCTTCAGCAACCCTGCGCTTCTCGCCAAGGCCGTCGAAATGCTCGACAAAATTCCCATGGAGGATCGAGACACCAAGGGGGACCTCTATGAGTACATGCTGGGTAAGATCGCGAGCGCCGGACAAAACGGACAGTTCCGGACACCGCGCCATATCATCCAGCTTATGGTGGAGTTGACCAAGCCAACACCGAAAGATGTGATCTGCGACCCCGCTTCGGGTACTTGCGGATTTCTGGTTGCTGCCGGAGAGTATTTGCGCCAGCATCACGCAGCCCTGTTTCGTGACGAGAAAAAGCGCAAACACTTCCACGAACAAATGTTTCATGGATTTGATTTCGACCCGACCATGCTGCGCATCGGATCTATGAACATGACCCTGCACGGGGTCGAAAATCCCGATGTCAGTTACCGTGACAGTTTGGCCCAGGATCACACGGCTGATGCCGGGACCTATTCGCTGATCCTTGCTAATCCGCCCTTTGCCGGATCCCTTGATTACGAGGCCACGGCCAAAGACCTTCAGCAGATCGTCAAGACCAAGAAGACCGAATTGCTTTTCCTTGCCCTGTTTCTGCGCCTACTGAAGACCGGCGGGCGGGCGGCGGTCATCGTCCCGGACGGCGTGCTGTTTGGCTCATCGAAGGCACACAAAGAATTGCGCCGCATGCTGGTGGAGGAGCATAAGCTCGATGCGGTCATCAAACTTCCCTCGGGGGTGTTCCGTCCCTATGCAGGTGTCTCGACCGCGATCCTGGTGTTCACAAAAACCGGTGTCGGCGGCACCGATCACGTCTGGTTCTACGATCTTCAAGCTGATGGCTTCTCACTCGATGATAAGCGCACGCCACTATTGGCGGGAGAAAAGCTTGGCGTTTGTCCGAGCGAGGAGATCAATGACGAAGAGCACGCGAAGAACAACCTTCCCGACCTTCTGATGCGTTGGACTGAACACGAGGGGAATGAGCGTGACAATGTTCGCACAGCACAAAGTTTCTGCGTACCGAAGGACGAGATTAGTGCCACGGGCAGCTATGACCTTTCTCTTAACTGTTACAAGAAAGTTGAGCACGAAGAGCAACACCACGACGCCCCAGCCGATATCATTCGCGAACTCCGAGGGCTAGAAAAAGAGATTTCTGACGGCCTCAACAAGCTTGAGGAGATGATGGGATGAATTTGGAGGTGTTGAGTGAAATCGCTGAAATCCACTCAGGTGCGGGATTCCCCAAAAAGTATCAGGGGGAGACCCAAGGGGATTTACCATTTGCTAAAGTTGGGGACATCTCAAATGCGAAACGAGAAGAAGGAAAAACAATTTCACGAGCCGAAAACTATGTGACCAAACAAATAGCGCAGCAACTTCGAGCCAAAGTTTTCCCAAAAAACTCAATCGTATTTGCAAAAATTGGTGAAGCTATTCGTAAAAATAATCGGGCGATCACATCTTTGCCCATGACATTTGATAACAATGTGATGGGAATAATTCCTAATGCTGAAAAAGTATCCCCCCAATACCTTTACCACTTTCTCGAAACAGTTGATTTCTACACTTTAGCCAATTCTACAACTGTACCCTCCATCCGCAAAACGGACATGGAGAAGCTGGAAATCCCACTCCCACCCCTCGAAGAGCAAAAACGTATTGCGGCGATCCTTGATCAGGCCGATGCATTGCGCCGCCTTCGTCAGCGCGCCATCGATCGCCTGAACGAACTCGGTCAGGCGATTTTCTATGAGATGTTTGGTGATCCTGCGACCAACCCAATGGGATGGCCAACGGAAAAGTGCGGCACTCTGTGCGAGAGAATTACTGTAGGAATCGTCGTCAGGCCAGCGTCTTACTACCAGCCATCCGGAGTCCCGGCGATCCGGGGAACGAATATCAAACCCAGTGGCATTGATCTTAGCGACGTAGTTTATTTTTCTGAAAGCGACAATGAAACTCGTCTTTCAAAAACACGTGTTTGGGAGGGTGATCTTGTCATTGTTCGATCGGGTAGACCAGGTCTAGCAGCAGTCGTTTCTAAGGGACTAAGTGGCGTCAATTCGATAGATGTTCTAATCGCAACCCCGTCAAAACATAAAGTAAAATCCTATTTCTTAAGAGATTTGATCAACTCCAAGGGCGGAAAGGCAATTGTGCTTTCGGAAAGCAAGGGTCAGGTTCAACAACATTTTAATGTGGGGTCTCTCTCTGACGCCGATCTAATTCTTCCTCCAATGCGGCTTCAGACGGAGTACGAGCTAATGGTGAGTGACATTGAACGGCAGATGACGCAATTGCGGAAGGGAGTGGACAGAACCAGTGATCTTTTTGGCACTCTCCAACACCGCGCCTTTCGAGGGGAACTATAAATATGAAAGCCACGGAAGCCGGTCTCCTCGCGTTTTTAAAAAAAATCACCGCAATTCATGATTCCAGGCTATCAATGCGCTATTCCTGGACTGAATGGAGGTGATGAGTGAGCCAGTTCGCCTTCTTACAAGCTGAATTTTCCCCGGTCTTTGAACATGCAAGGAAGGCCGAAAACGCGGCCCTGAACGACCCGCGCGCGGCTTGTTTTTATGCCCGGCTTGCCCTGGAAACGGCTGTGAAGTGGATGTATGCGCATGACAGGACGCTGCGTAGTCCCTATGACAACGCTCTCTCGGCCTTGATCCATGAGGGAACCTTCCGAGGTCTGGTTGGCAATGCTCTTGTCACCAAAGCCCGGATTATCAAGGACCTTGGAAACCGGGCGGTTCATGATACCCGTCCTGTTGCAGGACAAGCAGCGACCACGGCGCTAAGAGAATTGTTCCATTTTTCCTATTGGCTGGTACGCACCTACGCCAAAGGCGCAAAGCCCGAAGCGGGGCGGCAGTTTTCGCCGGATTCCTTGCCAAAAACCGCTCAAATTGAAGTGACGACCTTGGCCCGCCTGCAAGCTGTGGGCAAAGACTATGCTGAAAAAACCAAGGCACACGAGCAGGCGGAAGCGGCGCGAATCCAGACTGAACAGCAGCGGGCCGCATTAGAGACGGAAATTGCGCGCCTCCAGGCAGAGATCGCGGCTGTTAAACAAGCTAACCAGGCGGCCCCTGATACCCATGACTATAATGAGGCGCAGACCCGTGACGCCTTTATTGACTTGCTTTTGCATGAGGCCGGTTGGACGCTTGATCAGGAGCGGGATCGTGAGTTTCCCATCACGGGCATGCCCAACAATACCGGCGAAGGTTTTGTCGATTACGTGCTTTGGGGGGATGACAGCAAGCCTCTGGCACTGGTTGAAGCCAAGCGCACCAAACGGGATCCGCGCGTCGGCCAACAGCAGGCGAAGCTTTACGCGGATTGCCTTGAATCGCAGTTTGGTCGTCGTCCCGTCATCTTTTACACCAACGGCTATGAGCATTGGCTTTGGGATGATGCAAGCTATCCACCCCGGTCTGTTCAGGGTTTTCTAAAGAAAGACGAATTGTTGCTTTTGCATCAGCGAAAGAACACCAAAAAATCACTTGCCTCCGTTGAGATCGAAACTGGAATCGTCGAGCGGTTTTATCAGACGCGGGCGATAAGGCGCGTTGGCGAAGCCTTCGAAAAGGAAAATCAAAGGAAAGCATTGCTGGTCATGGCCACCGGATCCGGCAAAACCCGCACCGTCATCGCCCTGATCGATCAGTTGATGCGTGCGAATTTGGTGAAGCGGGCATTGTTTCTTGCTGACCGTGTCGCGCTGGTGAGACAAGCAGTAGGCGCATTCAAGACTCATTTGCCCTATGCGGCCCCCGTCAATCTTGTCACCGATAAAGCCACGGAAGGCCGCGTTTATGTCTCAACCTATCCAACGATGGTCGGGTTGATCGACGAAGTGCAAAACGGCGTACGGCGTTTTGGGCCAGGGCATTTTGATCTGATTGTGATCGATGAAGCACACCGCTCCGTTTATCGAAAGTACCGTGCCATATTTGATTACTTTGACAGCCTTTTGGTCGGGCTAACAGCGACCCCGCGTGCTGAGATCGATCGGGACACCTATTCGCTGTTTGAGCTGGAACGAGGCGTGCCGACAGATTCCTACGATTTGGATGAAGCCGTGGCAGACGGGTATCTGGTGCCGCCAAAAGCTGTTTCAGTACCGCTGAAGTTTCAACGCGAAGGTATTAAATATGACGACCTCTCCGAGGAGGAGAAGGAGGAATGGGACGCGCTCGAATGGTCAGAGGACGGAACTGTTCCTGCCCGCGTTGATGCTTCCGCGATCAACAAGTGGCTTTTCAATGCGGATACCGTGGATAAAGTTCTCGAACACGTTATGACCCATGGGCTGAAAGTCGAGGATGGGGACCGGCTTGGCAAAACCATCATTTTTGCCAAGAATCACGATCATGCTGTTTTTATTGCAGAGCGCTTTGATGCAAATTATCCCCATTTAAAAGGGCATTTTGCCCGCGTCATTGACTTCCAGACCGAGTATGCACAGTCACTCATCGATGACTTCTCCAACCCTAGTCGAGCTCCGCATATCGCCATTTCGGTCGATATGCTTGACACCGGTATCGACATACCGGAGGTCATTAATCTCGTTTTTTTCAAAATCGTCCGTTCCAAAACTAAGTTCTGGCAAATGATCGGACGCGGCACGCGCTTACGACCTGATCTATTCGGGCCGGGACAACACAAGGAACATTTTCTGGTCTTTGACTTCTGCCAGAATTTCGAGTTCTTCAACCAGAATCCAGCCGTGACAGATGGTGCGCTTGGAGTCTCTCTCAGTGAGAAACTTTTCAAAACACGTGTTGAGTTAATAGGGGAGATTGATCAGACCAACCTTGAAACCGATATTGAGCCCTTAATCGCTTTGCGCAAGAGTTTGAGCGACCGGCTGTTCGACGAAGTTGAAAATATGAGCCTGGACAATTTTATTGTCCGGCCAAAGCGGCGCTTTGTTGAAAAATTCCAGGTAAAAAAAGCCTGGGAAGATCTGACGCCCGAAGCCCGAGCCGAGCTGACCGAACATATTGCCGGGTTACCGAGCGCGCTTGTTGATGATGACCTGGCCGCCAAACAGTTCGATTACCTGATCCTCATGGCGCAACTGGTCGTCCTGCGCACCGATCCCGGCTTCGTTAAACTTCAGTCTCGGATCATGGACATTGCCTCGCAGCTTGAAGAGCTGAGCAATGTGCCAATGGTCGCGGCCGAGATGGCATTGATCCTGGAGGTGCAAACAGACGAATACTGGCAGGGGATCAATCTGCCTATTCTGGAGACTCTTCGGAGGCGGCTGCGCGGCCTTGTGAAACTAATTGAACCGGCAGCCCGGAAGATCGTTTATACGGATTTCGAGGATGAGATAGGGGCGGGGATGGTCGTCGATTTGCCCATTGCCGGCTCCGGCACGGACAAAACACGTTTCCTCATGAAGGTGCGTCATTTCCTCTCTCAGCATCAAGACCACATCAGTATCCAGAAACTGAAACGAAATGAGCAGCTCACACAACAGGACCTATCCGAGTTAGAGCGTATTTTTATTGATGAGGGGGTGGGCGCTGACGATGACCTAAGGCGCATTCGCGCGGAAGGCGGCCTGGGGATTTTCATTCGCACCCTCGCCGGGCTAGATCGGGAGGCCGCCAAGCGTGCCCTGACGAAATTTATGGATGGACGGACGTTAACCGCCAATCAGATCGGGTTCGTCGATCTGATCATCGAGCATTTAACTGAGCGTGGCATTATGGATCCGCGCCGCCTTTATGAGAGCCCTTTTACAGACATCGACGACCAAGGCGTCAGTGGCTTGTTCCCAAATAATGATGTGAAAGCACTTATTGAGGTTTTGGATGATGTGCGTCAAAGAGCGGTGGCATGAGGGATGTGAAGAGGGATCATAAAAGATGGTTTTATGGGTATTTTAATCTTGTGAATTAGGGGATAGCTTAATGAGCAGAGAAAAGAAAAGTTTTGGTAGTGTCAGCTTAGTCCGTCAGGGTGGGCACAAGTTTTATTCTCTTACAATCCCAAGTGATGTTATCGCACAAACAACTTTTGTTATCAATCGTGAAGAAGATCCGATTGAAGGGTTTCAAAGGGAACTGGACAAAAAGAGAGCGGCAGAGATTGCAGTTTATATAGACTCGGGGTTGGGAACGGTCCCTTCGTCAATTGTCCTCTCAGCCCAAGCCGATGCTGCTTTAGAATATAATTCAAGCAAAAAATCACTTAGTTTTAATCCAATACCCAAAGCATTTTTAATCATTGATGGCCAGCATCGAGTTTATGGATTTAAACTGGCTAAAACCGCATTGCGAATACCGGTTATAATTTATGACGGCCTAACCAAAAGAGATGAAAGTCGGTTATTTATTGACATTAATTCTACCCAAAAAGGGGTAAGGCCAGAACTCTTGCTCGATATTAAAAAACTAGCTGAATATGAATCCGATGAAGAACAGTATCTTCGTGATTTATTCGATATCTTTAATAAGGACAATAAAAGTGTTCTTCTGGGAAGATTGTCGGCCGCGAAGAAAAGGAAAGGTCATTACACTCGGAACACTTTTAATTCTGCATTTAAGCCTCTTATTAAAAATTTTGGTGGGCGGCCCGTAGAAGAGGTTTATGAGATATTTAATAATTATTTATATGCATTTCGCGAAGCCGTATTAAGACCAAAAAAATTAACCGATTATCTTTTTTCTTTAAATGTATTCAAATCTGCTTGTTCTTTCTTTCCAACCATTGCGGAGCGAGTAAAAGATAAATGCGGGGCTATTTATTCGGTGGACAATTTCAAGGATATTCTCGAACCACTTGAGAACAGAATTAAAGCCAACAAAATTACTGAGACAGGAAACGCCTATAAGCCCTTACTAGAACACTTAGAGGAATCCTTGAAAAAGGACTTTACACTTTAAATGTCAAATATTGCCAGGATATTATCACAGCTAGCATGCCTGAAACAGTTTAAAGTGTATTCAAAAAGCGAGACTGATATAAGGGGTTGGGTCGCCAATCAGAGTTATTTCATTGATTATGATATAGAACCGAATTGTTTCAAAGTAAGAATAAATGATCACTCCTTTTTTCTTGCCTTAGCAAATGACTGCGATCGAATGGCAAGAGCTGCATTTGAAACAATTACCAATATTCAAAGCAATCCTACTTTCCCCAAAAGTTCTTCATGGCACTTTATTCAATCATATTACTCTGCTTTTTTTTCAGCCCATGCAATTCTGAGAGTTTTTGGCATCTCTTGTAACCAATTTGATCAAGAGCACATGAATAAAATATTGGAACAAGTAGAACTTTTCGATAGGGCCAATGGAGTTTCTCGCTTAGAAAAAGGGTTTTACAAACTTCAATTTAATGATTCTACTAACGAGATTGAATTCAAAAAATTAAAAGATTCTCATAGGGACACATGGGCGTGTTTTCTCACACTTATAAAGGAATTAATCCAGAAGATTGATCAAACGACTGGCCTAGGGGATGAAAAAATAAAAGCTATTAATTTACTGTCAGAGATAAAAGATGGGCTAACCAGATCAGGAGGTAGTTCAACAGGCAACTGGTTATCCATTATTCGGAATGATGTAAATTATAGGCATTCTCACGGACTTTGGTTTCCCTTTAGAAGACAAAACCTGGGGCAATATAATAAAGAAAATTGTTGTACAGACTGGTTAAATGATTCGATAAATACTTTTACCTTAACCGGTCGGAAGGATATCGAAGCGGCATTGATATTGAACACTTTAATTATTAATCTCCTGAAAAATTTACTTTGGGAATGTAATGAAAGATTTTTGAATGAGAACAAGATTTTTAAAAATGGATCCTTAAAAATGCTTGAGATCATAGGAGCCCACTAACCTCCTCAGCCCACTGGGTCGTAATCGATTCCATTTTGGTTTGGCAATCAAATCCCTGCTTTACAAGGTAACCCCTTTGACTCACAGGAATATTACCCACCAAGGACATGTTGTGTAGCATGATGCGTAGATCGTTGTGGGAAAGGAAGAAGACTATGCCAACAAATTTTGCACTTGATGATAAACTTGTTCAAGAAGTGCAACGTCTAGGAGGGCATTCCACTAAACGAGCTGCTGTCAATGCAGCACTCCGAGAATATGTCACCCGCCGGAAGCAGAAAAACGTCCTTGAGATATTCGGAACCCTGGAATGGGACCCCAAATATGATTACAAGACGGCACGAAAACGGAAATGACTGTCTTAGTCGATACGTCCGTATGGTCTCTCGCCCTTCGGGAAGATGACCCGGCAGACCACCCCGCAGTCAAAAAATTACAAAGCTTCCTGTTAGACACACAAAACATTGTCCTTATTGGGATTATTTTGCAGGAAATTCTCCAAGGCTTTAAACATGAAGGGACCTTTACAAAAGTTACCACCTATCTGGATGCCTTTCCCCTGCTCTCCTTAAACCGTAGTGACTTTGTTGCGGCAGCCAAACTTCGCCGCCAGGCCGCAGCACAAGGGTTGACCCTCTCCACCCCTGATTGCCAAATCGCCGCAGCCGCCATCCAACACGACTGCACCCTCTTAACCACCGACAAAGATTTTTCGAATCTTGCTCAATTGGTGCCCCTGCAATTGGTCTAGCTCTCTTCCGTATGATCGCCTCGGCCGTCAAGTCTGAGGAGGCCAGTTTGTTTGGCGGCCTGCTTGGGAATATCAAGCATGGTGACCAGGCTGTTAAAAAGAAATGGTTTTTTTGATCACAATTGCTGGCTGGTCACATCAGGATCCATTCTCGCAATAGATGCTCCCAAGATCGGCCCCTACTTTTGATCTCTCCCGTTTGTAGATATCCTTACTTTATCAATTAAGTAGGATCTAGATATTGACCATGGATTAGGTTCGGGAAACATTGCGGAGACGGGGGTTACCTCCACCAATAAGAGGGGAGTCGATCAGTGGTTCAGATCTGACAGAACGTGCGAAGCGTGTCTTTGCCTCCACCAATGATTGGGTTCCCATGGGCGAACAGCAGATGATCGAAGGTCTCCTGCTGACAAATCTGGAGGAACGCGGCTTTCAGGCCACGCTTGACGGCGGATGGATCATCGCCAATCAGCGTGTCAGGTACAAAGCCGAGTTCGCCGTCTTCATTGATGATTGCATCACCAATAGACAACACACCGCCGGCACTTGGAAGCAGCAGAGCTGTCTCTTCAGGGCAGAGTATGCCGACTTTAAGCGCACGGACATCGCCCGGCAATTCGTCGCCGAACCGGAACCCCGTAACGGCCAAGTTCCCGTCCGCAAACTCGTGCAGCCCCGCCTCATGGCACCAGACCGTGACGCCAAAGTTTTTGATAAATTGTCGGCAGTGGCGGTCGTGGAGCCGATTGGTCAGATAAATGTGTTGCGGGGCCGGCCGTTCCCTGAACCAGTCGATGCCTTCCTGAGGCACCAGGGGATCGATAAGAAAGGCCGGGGTCAGGCAGGAGACGTAGTAGCTGTCGACTTCAATGTGGATGTCGGGGTGAGCAACTCGCCAGTGAAAAATTCCTGGTAGTGGTTCGTTCATGGGGTGCCATCATCGGTTCGGCAGAATTTCGTTCATACGATCCGCCGTGTGTGTATGATGTGTGAACCTCCGACTTTGAACATTGGCTCCATTTCGACCTTAGGCGGTAATGTTGACCATACACTCAGGTATGCGCGGACTGTCAGTTAGAATGGACAGTCTTGAGCCTCATTGAAATAGTCTCACATCATGAAATATAAACCATACCATGCGAATCTCACAATTGCCCGTTAGGTACCCGTATTCCACTGTAACCCTGGATGGAAAAAATGACTCAACTTCTTTTGCTGACCCCATTCCAATTAGGTGACCTGCACCTGAAGAATCGGGTCATCCTGGCGCCGATGACCAGGGCACGAGCCGGAAAAGCACGATTGGCGAATGCCTTAATGGCTGAATACTACCGACAGCGAAGTTCGGCGGGATTACTAATTACCGAAGCCACCACCATTTCCTCCCAAGCGAATGGCTGGAATGAATCCCCCGGCATGTACACGGTGAAGATGCGGGACGCGTGGAAACAGGTGACCGACGCTGTCCATGCCGAAGGAACTCCTATCTTTTTACAATTGTGGCATATGGGACGGGCTTCACACAGCAGTTTTCATGATAGTGAGCTTCCGGTGGCCCCTTCCGCGATTATGCTTAACGGCGATGGGATTCATACCCCTCTAGGGAAGCAAGCCTATGAGGTTCCGCGGGCGCTGTCTACTGAGGAGATTGCCCTCGTGGTTGCCGACTACCAAAGAGCCGCCCGCTATGCGAAAGAGGCGGGGTTCGATGGCGTGGAGATTCATGGAGCCAACGGGTACTTGATCGATCAGTTTTTGCAATCACGGACCAATGTGCGTACCGACCGGTATGGCGGGAGCATTGAATCCCGCTATCGGTTTTTGAAGGAAATTGTCACAGCGGTTTGCGCTGTCTGGCCTTCACAGCGCGTGGGGGTGAGACTCTCTCCCAATGGCAATTTTAACGATATGGGATCACCGGATTTCCGCGAACAGTTCACCTATGCAGCCGCTCAGTTAGATGCCTGCAATCTGGGCTACCTGCATATCGTGGACGGCCTGGGCTTCGGCTTCCATGAACTAGGGCCTCCAATGACCTTGCGTGAATTTCGTTCTGTCTATCATGGCACCTTAATGGGCAATTGCGGATACGACAAGTCATTGGCCGACAGTGTGATTAGAGAGGGTCACGCCGATTTAATCGCGTTTGGCCGCCCGTATATCAGCAACCCTGACCTGGTGGAGCGCTTTAGGCGCAATGCTGAGCTGAACGAGCCCGCTGATATGCAACATTGGTATTTGCCCCTGGGCGCGAAAGGTTATACAGACTATCCCAGGCTATCAGAATAAATGGGATGAACAGGATACTGTCAACGAACCTGGCTTTGCATGGATGTGTGTGGGAAGGAACTCACTGCCCATCGGAAGCCAAGAGAATGCTGTCTGGCGATCATATTGTAGGAGAGTGTTTGCCACCTTAAGGGCCCCCATGATGAGGCATTCGCCATGCACACCTTCCTCCCTCAAGATGAATTTCTCTACTCTATGAGATCAGCTATTGATCGGGGACTTGATTGGTTGCCGCCTGACTCAGCAGCTTCAGCTGCTGTTGAAGATGACCCCAATGCGTACCCGCCCAGTAGAGTTGGCCACAATTTGGGCAACCGGTAAAGTGCGTGTGATGTTTGGCGACAAAAGGAGGCACTTCTGGACCGGCTTGAGCAGGTGGGATGTTCTCCAGAATGTGGTTGCAGGCAACGCAGCGACACACCGTCTCCTCGTCAATCGCGAGCCTGATCCCAAGTTCCGTTCGGATCTGCCGTAATTGGTCGGTCACGAAGTCGCTGCGAATAAGCGTAAAACGGCCTCGAACGGCTTTCCGTTGGACCAGAAATCGATCCCGGGTTAAAAGCCATCGATGTTCATTCAAGACTCGATCGACGATCGCTTTGTCGGCCATGTTCCGCTCATACGCGGTATCATACCCAAGGATACGAAGCCATCGGGCCAGCTTGCCAAGCATGGCATCAACAAAAAATTTCTGTTTCGGGATATGAGCTTGAGTCATGATACAATTTGTTTTTGGAGTCTTGCGACATTCGCATGGGTCAATATGCAGGTTGATCGTTCCAGAATCCGTCTCTTTACAAAGGAGAGGGTTTTTCACGCAGATCTGTTTCGCCCGAATAATTTACACGATTTACCGCAGCACCAGAAATGATTTGACCACTTGTCTGAAAAGACCCTATCTTGCTCAGAGTGTCTGTGAAAGGTGCTTATAGATTAGATGGAGATTTGGGGACGGCTTAGGGGAGGATTAATTTTGAACCGATTTCTTTGTCTTGTCATAAGTTTTGGATTTTTGGCTCTGAGCAATCCCATGCCTCTTCCACTCGTTGCGGCTGAAGATCCTGAGGAAATGCCCCGGTTGCCGTTGGCGATGGAGGTGTTTTTAAAGAAGCCCGGTAAACATCTGTATGAACTGCATGTTCATTTAACCAATATCAGTGATGAACCGGTCAGCGTGGATGTTCGGGATTTGCCCTGGAATCCCACGGATGGTTCTACCTGGCTCTCGGTTAGCCGTTTGGATGCCCACAAGAGTCCAATCAAGCAGGACCTTCCTATTGGGAGGTTCGGATCACAAATGGTCCCACTGGTGCCGGGCGAATCGATTCAGAATAGGGTGGCATTAAATCCCCGGATTCCTTCCCTATTAGATGATATTGAGCAAGCCGGGGTGCAATTGCAGTGGGACTGTCCTCCGTCTAACCTCAAGTTTGTGTGCAAACCCGGTTCACCCAATACCCTTATCATTCCCAAGGGCGATCCCGGCCAACCGGATGTGTATGCTATTGACCAACAAACCTGTCTGGCTCTGGAAAGCCGCATTGGTCTTGTCGATATTCCTGAAGGGCATGATGTGTTGTTTCTCCTCGCCTCCGAATCGCTCATGACGGATCTGGAGGGAATGACCTCGTTGCTTCTTGAGGTGGATGACTATGTTCAGCGCTGTCATCCGAGTTGGACGAACAGTTGGGCGGTGAGCTTTGTGACCGATAAGAAGTTCGCAGGATTTCTGAGTGAGGGGGAGAATCGGCGTTATTTTGCAGAAGGCCTCTGGCAAGAGGCGAATATCGGGCAGTACTCCAGTCAAATCCGCACGTTATTCCGATTTCAGTGGATTAAGAAACGAGCGGATACCGTCTATCTTTCTCTTTTTCCCTTCCAACAACAGAACGATACTTAAATAAAAGATTGGAGCCCGACCCTTCCGTTGGCGGTTCGACTACCCCTTCTCCCATCGACCCGGCTCCGGACAAACCCTTTGACTGCCGGGCCGGACGTTGCCCTCAGGATGAACGGGTGCTATTCAGTTGTCCTGTCCATTTCTGTTTCATGCTTCCTCGCTGAATTCCAAAAACCCAATTTCTGCAAGCAGGTGCTGAAGCCTTTCCTGGTTTTTGGGGAGGGTGACGTTGGTTCGGTGGAATTCCCGGCGGACGGGATAGTTTTTGCGAAGTTCGTCAAAGCGACGAGGCCGTTCTTTCTGAGGCATCGTAAGCAGTTGTTGCATGCGATGATAATCGGCCTCCAGGTCATAGATTGTGCTGACCATTTCTTGAATCAACTCTTCATCAGATTGCTCGTGATAGTCGATGGTTAAAGAGGGGACGGTTGGTGTGGGCAGTACCTTAATCGGGTTCCATGTGGGGGAGATGCCCAGATGTTTGCACAAGGCTGCGTAGATCATGAAGGTGCCATTGGCTTTGCCATCGAGGGAGTGGCCGGCAATATGGGGTGTGCCGATCGTGACGGCTTGAAAGAGGTCCCAGTTAATGGCGGGTTCCTCTTCCCACACGTCGATGATGGTCGGGCCGATACGATTTTCGGTGATGGCGTTCAGCAGCGCATGGGTCTCCACGACTTCCCCACGCGCGGCATTGATGAAGATCGCGGATGGATTCAGCCATTTGAGTGTCTGCTCATTGAGCATGTGATAGGTCGGGTAGGGGCCGTCGGTGGTCAAGGGCGTATGGAGCGTCACCACGTCACAACTGAGCGTTTCGGCTAACGACCGGTGCTCCACTTGGCCCGTTTCTGCCAGGGGAGGATCATGGAGGACCGGGAGCATCCCAAGCGCTTCCACTTTATGCTTGACCAGTTTGCCGATATTCCCGACGCCGATAATGCCAATGGTTTTCCCTTTGAGTGAAAACCCCTGTTGCTTGCCCAGGAATAATAAGGACGCCAGGACATATTCGGCCACCGAATTGGCATTCGATCCGGCCGCTGAGGTAAAGCCGATATTTCGGGCTTTGAGATAGGCTTCATCGATGTGGTCCACTCCTGCGGAGGCCGATCCGACAAATTCGACAGGAGTCCCTTCCAATAAGGTGTGATCAACCCTCGTGATCGATCGAATGAGGAGAATATTCGTATTGTGCAAATCGCTTGATTTGATGGATCGCCCGGGCAGAAGAGTCAGATTTCCCAAGCTGGCAAACGCCTCGTGGATATAGGGGATATTTTCTCCGGCTACCATGTTGATCGATTTTTTCATATCTTGTGCCTTTCAGACGATGTTTTTCCAAACCTGCAGCCTATCGGAACTTGCCGATAGGCGCTAGCCTTGCTTTTGTTGTTACATGGACCCCCCCGATGCGAGGGCAGGCAAAAATCATAAGAGAGAGGGGAAAGGGGCAGGTCTTTTTTGAGGAGGCGAGTTGAAAAGAATGGGGCCTGACTTATTCAGTCAGACCCTCCTCGCCAGGCTGGTTGATCCAGGTGGATATGTTGAGAACACCCTACAGAGATAATAGCTAACTGATCTGTTTATTCCAATCAAGCACATGCATCAATAGCTTTTTTCGGAAATGGGCGAGCAAGGTCCTTGCCAGGGCCTTACATGTATGCCGTATCAATGCGCTGAATGGGTATTGGCGGTCTTTCCATGCTGGTCGCTGAGGATGTCTTGCGTCTCATGGGTCGCTTGAACATCATAAACCGCACCTTCCTTTTCCAGGACCTCGGTGCCAAACCGATAATTAGAGAACATCGTATTATGAGCCATGCGCCGGTCGATCGGATTCTGGAATTCCATCCTGGTCTTCAATGTTTCGTTGGCTAAGATCACCACATCCATTTTAATAAATCCTCCCATGCCCGGATGCCAGGCCAAGAGCGAGTAGACGCCTTCGGGGACATCTGGGAGTGTGAAATTTCCTTCAGCATCGGTAATGGCGTAATACGGGTTGTCTACCGCAACTCCCCAGCTTTGCATGTAGGTGTGAAATCCGCATTCCAAGTAGAGGATTCTGCGGCCCTGGGAGAATTCAACCGTGTCGAGCATCGCCTCTCCGGGGTTGTGTTGATGATCCTTGATTCTGTTCTTGGGATGGAACGGATTGAGCCGGAGTGGGCGATGAAGCATGACTTTTGAGCCGAATGGTGCCGTTTCATAAATTTGCACATCATGAATAATGGGATCCATGTTGACGATGTGGAGCGGTTGTTCGTTTTGTACAACCGAGACCCAGGGCGTAAAGAGGCAATCCTCCACCGTCACTTTGGCTGCATCTGTTTGGGGAAAAGGCTTGCCTTGAGAAATTCCCTCCAAAAAGACGACGGTATTCTGGAGACCACCATCCGGCGCCACTTGAAATTCATCGACGAGACGCCATCCTGTTCCGGTGGAAATACGCCCGCAAAAGTCCGTATCGGGATTGGTAATCAGACTGTACGCCAATGCCGGGGGTTCTTTCCCCGCTAAGGTCACCTTTCCGGTAATGGTGCCTCCATTGGAGACCGTGATTTCCTCATAGCTAAATGCGGGAGCGATCAGGACAATGTTGAGACCTAACGTGAGAACATACGAGATGAATTTCATGGAACGATCCTTTGGTCAATTAGTTTATACGGGTGCAAGCGTTAAACCCCAGTGATAAATTGATCTTAAGAAGTATATTAAATACATTTTCAGACATCTGGAAAAAAGAGGCACGGTCATCACGATCATAATAATATGCTGGTTTCATGCCAAAGATTGGTGCGTCCAGGAATTCAACGATCTGTTCGGGTTTCACTTATGAAAAAGAAAACAAAAAGGCGTCCGGTTAGCCGCCACCTTAGGTTGTCAGGCCGATCTATTACAGCTATGTAAAGCATAAGTTTAAAGCCATGTCATGTCTTAATTACAACAGAGCAACAGTGCCCGGGAAATTCTTCTTGAAAAAACATGAAGGTCGACGCCTTCAGCCTGTTTGGTTCCGCACCTTTCTGGCTCTGATGGCATCGACGGAAAGTTAGAAAAATCAACGAATTAAGGTTTCTTCCGACTCTGGCCTTTCAATTGCTTATCTTTCCATTAATGGTCCGAAATGCAATATTAATCCCTGATACCTCCCCTGTTATCTGAAAGTCAGTTTGCGGTGTCTGGAAAAACGAGTATGGGTGTTGCTTTATCGGGCATGTTCCATTAGCTACGTTTTATAATTTCCAGGAGGTTCATCATGGCTGTTCAGACCCTACCGTCCTCCGTGTGGTCCATCGTGTTGGCAGGTGGTGAAGGCGAACGGATTCGCCCCTCAATCCAGCAGTGGCTCGGGTACCCGGTTCCGAAACAATACTGCACCTTTGTCGGTACCCGTTCTATGTTGCAACATACGTGGGACCGGGCCGACCAAATCGGGCAGCCCAGGAAAAAAGTGACGGTTGTTGGTCGAACACATCAGCAGAGGTTGGAACATCATTGCACGAGGCAAGATGAAGGCACGCTGATCTTTCAGCCGCGAAATTGTGACACGGCCCCGGGAGTGTTTCTTCCTCTTACTTACGTGAAAGCCTGGGATCCTCACGCGGTCGTGGTCCTTTTACCCGCCGATCATTTTATCTGTCCCGAAGATCGCTTTGTGTCGGCAGTGCGTCGGGCTGTGCGAGCAGTAGAATTTTTATCTGATCGAATGATTCTCATGGGCGTTCGTCCGTCTCATCTGGAGCTTGATTATGGATGGATATCCGTCGGAGGAGTGCTCGGGTGGAGTGGAGGGACGTCTATTCGTCGCATCCAATCATTTGTAGAAAAGCCGGCGGCTCTTGATGGCAAGCGAATGATGTCAGAGGGAGCGTTGTGGAACACCCTGGTACTGGTGACCAAAGTCGAGACGCTGTGGAAATCCGGATGGTTGTGCTTTCCTGATATGATGGATCGTTTTGAAGGGCTACGAAGGCAGATCGGGACTCCGGCCGAAGGTTCGACCCTCCAGGCTATGTATCAGGATATGCCTACACGAAATTTTTCCCGTGATGTCTTGCAACCTCTTGCCGGTCAATTAGGTGTCATGGAGCTTAATGATGTCACGTGGAGCGATTGGGGCCGGCCGGAACGAATTGTGGAGACTCTGCGATCAATAGGGAAAAAGCCTGCCTTTCCAATGGAGGCCTTTATGGGAGCGGGTGCGTCATTCAATACCCAAATTCCACAGGACATGGGTTATCCCTATCTGAGCTGCTGAAAAGATTGTCTGGGCTGTCTAGAGGATTTTTCCTTTCTAAGCAGCCGTCCTTTCGAGCAGACAAGCTCGTGTAGTCCATCCCAACGGGAGGTTTCAGGGCTCTGTTTCAAACGACCTCCCTACTCTTGTATGGCCCTTTTCCACTCTGAGTTGTTTCTCTTATCCCCGGTTCCTCTTTTTCCCAAATCCTCTTTTTTTGTTTGGGTCTATGAACCTGTCATCGGGTCCAATTTTCCTTTCTGCTTTTCAATGGTTTGTGAGGCAAAAATCAACAAATTGACTGTCTGGTGGTGGTGCGTTTGTCGTCAATGGCCTGGTCTGAGACGGGATCCATTTCCCTCTTCTCTTTTAAATCGTTTCTCATCCGTGTGGGACTTAATGGCACAAAGGTCGCAAGAGGTGTGACAAAGACCATGATGCGGCACGGCGTCGTTTTAGGGAATGAAATCTGTGTATTTTAGAAGGTGAAAAAATCCAGATGTTAAACACAAGGAATGGCAGGCATGAGTGAGCCAGGAGATCCCGAACGGATTATCTGGAAAGGGTATCCCTCGTGGGGGCATTTTACTTGGCTCTATTTTTTTAGCCTATGGACAGGACTCCGAGGTTTTTTACTTCTACGTATGGGGTTTCCCGGCTGGGAGATGTGGTTTGTCGGGGCAGGGATATTATTGAGTTTGGTGGTGGTACTTCGATATTGGGCCAAATATCTGCTCACGTCCAAGCGAGTGGTACTGAAGAATGGGTATTCGGGAAAAGATATGGCGAGCGTGGAGTTCGGGATGTTCAAGTCTGTCGAAGTCATGCAGGGACCAATAGCCAGAATGTTGGGAATCGGTACTCTTGTTATTCACTCCGAGAATTCAGGCCGGAGTGTTCGGTTCCGTGGCATCAAGGATCCTGAGGTCATTGAAACAAAATTACGGGCGCTCCTTCCTCCATCTTCTCCTGTGTTGACTCACAACCCCGCCTGAACGATGAATACACCAGTTGTGATGAGAAAAGAGAAAAGTTCTTTATGATCCCGTCTCTTTCCCGTCGTACATCTTTGGTTCTCGGTCTGACTTTTCTCACCATAGCCGGCGCCCTTTTTCTTGAATTCCTCTTGAGTGTCAGAGAAGACCGGCCCTTCGGTCACACGCAAATGGCTCACCTGGTTGGGTGGACCGGCCTGGTCTTCATTGGTCTGACTTTTGTGTATCCACTGAAACGGTGGTTGTATCCTAATCAGGTCTGGTCACATGGATGGTTTCAAGTACATATCGTCTTTGGAATTGTTGGCCCCTTAATCATTTTTGTCCATGCCGGTGTGCATTTCCATGCCCTGGTGCCGATCATCGCCCTTATCACCATGGTTCTGGTAGTGATGAGTGGGATCACCGGGCAGGCCTTGCATTATCTGGCGTTTCGAACATTGTACGAACGACGGCATGAGCTGGCGTTTGAAGGGATGACCGAGGAGGCGATTGAGGCGCACCTGCATGGTCTGGCGCTACAAGAGGAGACACTCCGATGGTGGAAATGTCTTCACGGCCCCCTAACGTGGTCATTTGTTTCATTCACCCTGCTGCACATCGGAGGAGCCCTCTTTTTCGGCGGCTTCTAAATCATGGGATGTCGTCGACCATGGGTTGCTCCCCTTATCTGGGTTTTGACAGGTCTGATCATCGTGGCACTGGCCTGGGCTTCTCCCTCATACACAGAAGCCTTGTGGGCTCCTGGAAATCTCAGCCGGTATCACACTGACATTGCGAGATGTCTGTCCTGCCATGAACCGTTTAAAGGAGCTACACCGCAAAAATGCGTGAACTGTCATACGTTGGCAGCATTTCAATCTCGATCCGGGGATGTTCGCCAATTGCATCAAAAGGCGATTCAAACTGGAGAAACTTGTCTGGTTTGTCATACGGAGCATCGGGGTGTGTTAACGGCCATAACTATCGGTAGGGTCGAAAATCCTCATGGAGAATTAATTTTTCGGGCCACCGGCGCGACGTCCTGCTCTGATTGCCACGTGATAAACGCCGGGGCTGGGAAACAGAATGGCACCCTACTACACAATTCGTACGTTGAACGATTGATGCGGAAAGGAGAGGGTGCTCATCGACTCGGGCATTTTGCGAAATGTTTGAAGTGCCATCGTGGGGGACAATTGGAGGTTGACGATGAGGGCAAGGATGAAAAATAAGATTTCCCTCAGGTTGCCAAAAAACTCTTCAATCACATTGTAGAAAAAATCCACAGGATGACCACTCTCCGAGGCCATTTTAAGGACGAAATGGGCCAATTTGGGCATCTACCCTATATAAACCCAGGGCCCAGAATTTGCTGAGTATATGTTTATTGTGAGCATTTCCGGTTTCCTAAGAAAGTGTGGCATGTTTCGGAAGAGGGTGCGGTAATGTCCTCAGATACCACACCGGTAAAACATCGCGGCCAATCCTGTACCATTCTGGTCGTTGATGATGATGAAGCAATGCGGACACTCCTTGTGGACGCCCTTCAAGAAAAAGGGTGTCGAGTGATCGAGTCAGAGAATGGGACAGATGCCTTGAATGTCCTAAAGGCCGTGGTGCCGAATGTGATTGTGACGGACTTGAAAATGCCGGATGGCGGATTTCCCTATTTGCGGCGCCTCCAGGAAGGAGCTCCGGATTGTCCGATTGTCGTCATGACGGCGTATGGAGACAGTCAGTCCAAGGCGAAAGCGTTAGATTGTGGAGTCAAAGGATATTTCGAAAAGCCTCTTCGTATTTCTGATTTGAAGGCATGGATTTGTCAAATGTGTTTGGTGAATCCCTGCGGGAACCTTCCGTTTTATTGAGGCAATACACACGATAGCGAAATAAAGAAAGGGTAAAACGATGGCCGGATCGTTCGTGCATCAGGATTCTGATTCCGACGTGTCTTGGAGTGCGCGGATTGAAGGATTAAAGTTTCTGGCGCAGCAGGTGGATGAGCCGGTTGTGATTTTCAATCCTCGGAAGGAATTGGTGTATGCCAATCCCTCAGCCAATAAAATAGCGAAAGATTGTCCATTAATCCTTTCATCATCCCTTTCTTCTTCCGATTCACTGCCTTCCAATCAGACACCTTGTGACCCTTGTCACGCAATGGAACTGTTTCGGTCTGACAGGCAAGTTCAGGATACATTTCCCTGTCCTTCCCATTCGGTTGTTACCACGCCAGGATGTCCGTTGCCACGTGCGGTGCCATTGAGAAGCGGGACCGGTATGACCCATGTTGCGATATTGATGGGGGCTCGGGGGAGTGAGAGTATTATGATGGTTCCACAGGACGAGGATTCATCTGACCCGCCTGCAATGTCTGGGGATTCCTTGACGGAGGCCCTCCCT
Source organism: Candidatus Nitrospira allomarina (assembly GCF_032050975.1). Lineage (NCBI taxonomy): Bacteria > Pseudomonadati > Nitrospirota > Nitrospiria > Nitrospirales > Nitrospiraceae > Nitrospira > Candidatus Nitrospira allomarina. The sequence goes on from NZ_CP116967.1 coordinate 2,500,869, forward strand.
CCCACGATCATCGGAGGCAGTGACCCGATTCAACAATTGGTGGAAATGGTTCGATTGATCGCCGCGAGTGAGGCAACGGTGCTCATTCAAGGGGAAAGTGGAACCGGGAAAGAATTAGTGGCGAAGACCATTCATGCCTTGAGTCGCCGACGCCTCAGGCCTTTTATAGTGGTGGAATGCAGTGCATTGCCCGAAACCTTGCTGGAAAGCGAATTATTCGGTCATGTACGGGGATCCTTTACCGGAGCGGTCGCTGATCGCAAAGGCTTGTTTGAAGAAGCCGAAGGTGGCACAATTTTTTTGGATGAAATTACTGATACCACTCCTGCATTTCAAGCCCGCTTACTTCGCGTTTTGCAGGAAGGCGAAATCAAGCCCGTGGGGAGCAATGGATCCGTCAAAGTGAATGTGAGGGTCATCTCGGCCGGGAATAAACCTCTGGACCATCTTGTGGCAACCAAGCTGTTTCGTGCAGATTTATATTATAGGCTCGCCGTCCTCCCGTTAACCGTCCCGCCATTGAGGGAGCGAAGAGAAGATATCCTACTGTTGGTGGAGTATTTTCTGGATCAATGCGCCAGAAAGCACGGGCGTGGTCCGATGCAGGTCAGCCCCGATGCCCAAACGGCTTTATTACACCATTCGTGGCCTGGGAATGTCCGGGAATTAGAAAACTTGATTGAACGGGTGGTGGTCACATGCCCGCATTCCACACTTGAAGTGAAAGATTTTTTTGCCGATCATCCCTTGCAACCCGATAAACGCGATTTGAGTTCGATCGGGAAAATCGCTCGCCAGGAAGCGGAACGGTCAAGAATCCTCCAAGCCCTCAGGGATGTGAAGGGAGATAAGACCCGCGCTGCGCGGGCCTTGAATATCAGTCGATCCAGCCTCTACAACAAGCTGCGGGACTATCATATTTCCTAATCTGCCCGGGTTTTTGCCCCCAAAATCCCCATTCTCAGCTTTCAATTGTCCATTTTTTTGGACGCACAACTTCTTGAATTTTAGTTGAAATAACAAACCACGGAAAAGTTGGTCCAAGGTGTTGGACATTCTGCCGCGTTGTGCATTTTTCCATTCATTCCTGATTGTCGGCTGAAATCCGCACCAGTACCGACTTCTGTGGTTTGTCGCATGGATGAGTGTTCATTGGCATCGATGTTGCGGAACAATTTGATGCCGACGCTGGTTTGGGTGTGATGGACCGGCCTCCGGAATGCCCGACCTCTCCAAGAGGATTCCCGGCGTCGGCACTTAACAATCAAGTATCTGGCCGGTCTGTTTTTCGAGAAACGTGAATTGTGGGAAACAAGTTGTCTGATTGAGAGCAAACCCAATCGATCTTTATTCACCTCATAGGTAAGGAGGCCGGAGCATGTATCACGGCAAGAGTAAATTTTTAACTGCGTCTATATTTTTGGCGCTGATGGGGGGGGCGGCCTTCTGGGCTACTCCAACCTTTGTCAGTGCTGAAAATGCATCTCCTTCACACGCCCATCAGACGGGGATGCCGGCGCAATCTCCTGGTTGGGCCGAACAGCTCAAGGGCCAGACGATTGTGGAAGATGCCATGGAAGGGCGGGCGGAACGGGCGGCCCTGGTTGAGCAGCAGCATCAACGCATGATGGAGCAAATGCAGAAGGACATGGAGCATAAGGGTGCCGACACGGGTGCATTTGATTCCATGTCGATGATTCACCAATATGGAGGGGGGCCGGCGAATGGCCTTCTGGCAAGTACTCCCGGTGTGGAGCCGGTGTCCATGAAAGGTGGGTTATGTCCCAAGACCGCACCTGTTCGAAATTATGATGTGTCAGCCATTAATGTGGAAATTAGTCTGAATCAATGGCTGGATTATTATCCCGGGTACATGTATGCCTTGACCGGAAATATTGACAAGATCCGTGAGGAGGAAGCCAAAAATGCCGAGGCTCGTGAAAAGGAAGGTCATGTCGATCCGGGAGCTGTGAACAATGGCATTCAGGATCAGTGGATACAACCCTTGGTGATTCGCGGCAATCAAGGCGATTGCGTGAAGGTTACTCTGCGTAACCAATTGGAGTTCGGCGAAGAAGTCAGTTTGCATATCAATGGGTCTGATATGGTGATGAGCCAGACCGGTCAACCGGCGCTCACCACCAATCCTGATTCGGTGGCGACAGAAGGCCAAGCCATTGAAATGGAATGGTACATCCATCCCGATACTCAAGAAGGTGGAAAGCAATTTCATACCTTTAGCAATGACCGGGAGTTGACGGTCATGGGACTCTTCGGCGTCTTCGTCGTGGAACCACGTGGATCGAATTACTATGAGCCCTTGGGTACGGGGCCGGCCACGGAAGCCACGAGTGGCTGGCAGGTGATGATTGATAATGGGGACGGACCAGACTTTCGGGAATTTGTCCTGATTTATCATGAAGTGGGTGATGAAGCATTTCGTCCCGTGAATAAGCATGGAGACTTCCTGCCTCAGCGGGACCCGCTCACCGATGCCTATCGTCCGGGTGCCCGGGCTCTCAATTATCGGAGTGAACCGTTCGGAATTAACAATATGCACGTGCAACATGAATACTTTGGATTTGAAGATGAGTCGATGGCGTATAGTTCCTATACCTTTGGTGATGCCGCCCCGACTATTCCCAGGAGTTATTTAGGTGACCCGGCTAAATTCCGTATTGTGCATGGTGGATCGGAAGTCTTCCATTCGCATCATCCTCACGGCGGGTCGATTCGGTGGCAACGAAGCCCACGTGCGACGCAGATGCCGGTCTGGAGTACGGGGCAAAACGGACCTGTGAAATTTCCGGTGATTCGGACGAAGTCGGACAGAGTCGATGTGGAAGTGATTGGGCCATCCGAAGCGTTAGATTTGGAGACCGAATGCGGCTCGGGGCTTTGCCAATGGTTGGCGGGAGATTTTCTCTTTCACTGCCATGTGGCGCATCACTATGTGGCCGGTATGTGGGGTTACTGGCGTGTGTATAACAGCCTGCAAGAGCCAGGTGTGCAAAATGACGTGATGGCTCCTTTGCGAGAATTGCCGGACCGGTTAGGCCGCATTCACAAGCCCGTGACTTCCGATCAACTGGTGGGCAAGACCGTCAATTGGTTTGGCAAGCAATTCAAGATTGTGGGTAAAGGCAAAAGTGATTGGAAAGCCGACCCCGCCGTCGTGAATATTAAAGATTGGGTAGAAATGCAGCTCAGCAATCAAGGCAAGCCCGGACATAAAGATGATGAGGCCGGTCAAATGAAGGCCTATGATGCCACCGTCATGGATTGGGTCTGGGATGGGTCGAAGGCCATGAGCGAGAAAGAGCCGACCCTTGGGGAAAATCCCAAATATCGGCCGGAGTGGCAGGGATATAAAGCCGGGGAACGGCGGGCCATTTGGTTTGAACCGTCAACCGGGAAAGTCGCGTGGCCGTGGCTCACGCCACATTTCGGAAAACGGGCGCCGTTTTCCAATGATCACAATCCGGCCCCATGGTTGGAAATGATCCGATTGAATCCTGATGGAACACGGTCGGTCGAACCGGCCAAGGCGGGCGAAAATGGCTCTTGGAGTCTGTGTCCGGATCGAGCCGGATCACAAGATTACAAGGTGCATTTTATTAAGTTACCGATAGAATTGTCGGCTGCCGAAGGAAAAGAGCCGGCGATTGTCGACCCCAATGGGCTTCTCTATGTTGTGCATGAGGAAGAGGAAGAGGTGCGAGCCAACAACGACAAAAAATTCCCGTTGGTGGTTCGGGCGAATGTGTATGATTGCATCGATTGGACGCTGACGAGTGAATGGTTGGATGACGATATCACGAACTTCCAGTCGTCCAAGATCAACACGCATTTCCATTTCTTCCAGTTCGATAATCAGGCATCTGATGGAGTCATTTCGGGATTTTCGTATGAACAATCCATGCGGCCGTTTACCCAATTCGAGAAAAAGTCGGATAAAGGGTTGCCGGTGCCGATGAATGCGAAGGTGACGAAGGCCGCCAAGAAAGGTGACAAAACCTTGGAGGTTTCGAATGCCAAGCAATATCATGTGGGCATTCCGATTCTGATTGGTGCGGATAATGTCAAAGGCCAGGAGGTGCGACGGATCGTCAAAATTAATGGCAATACGTTGACATTTGCCCAGCCCTTGAAGAATGCGCATCCGGTCAAGGACATTGTCACCGTGGAATATGTCCGGCAACGGTTCTGGGTGGATGCCGATGTGGGCAGTGTGTTCTGGCATGACCATGCCTTTGGTGGCACAACCTGGCCGCACGGGGCAGTTGGGACCATGATTGCCGAACCCTTCGGTTCCACGTGGCACGATCCGAAGACCGGCAAGCGGATTCGCTCGGGTCCGGTAGCCGATATTCATGCGGTGGAACGTGTGGGACATGATGTGGCAGGCAGCTTCCGTGAATTGATGGTGCACATCATGGATACGGTGCCGCACACGGTAAATATCGTGACGGCGGGCAATCCTCCAGGGCAACCGGTGGATGTGGCCTTAGAAGCGGGTCGGACGGTGTCGTTTATCATGCCGCCGAACGACCGGATTAAAATGACGCCCATGCCGTTCCTGAATGGCGGCACACATACGACGGGAGGAGCGTTCAATTTCCGGGCTGAGCCATTCGCACAACGATTGGTCAATAACCCGGATCCCTCCAAGCTCTTCAGCAGTGCGGTGCATGGCGATCCCAGCACGGCCATGATTCGGGCCTACTTGGGTGATGCCATTGTGTTTAGATTAATTGACGTAACCATGAATGAAAGTAATGTGTTTACGTTGTCCGGCCATACCTTCTGGTCAGAACGGTATGCGCAAGAGGCGAATCGCAAACATTCGCTGCATATCGGAATTGCCGAACGGTATGACCTGGTCATTCCGGAAGCGGGTGGGCCGCGCCATCAAGCCGGCGATTACATGTTCTTTAATGGCCGGAGTTCGAAGTTTTCGGAAGGCTCCTGGGGGCTGATTCGGGTCTTAGATAAGCCGGTGGGTGATCTGCAGCCCTTACCGAATAAGGCCTATGGCAAAGAGGGCATGCCGGAGCGATTGCCGGTTTGTCCGAAAGGGGCTCCGGTGAAGAGCTTCAGTGTCGTGGCCTTGGACCATCCGGGGATGAGCTTTAATAACAATGCTCCGGAAACGATTGAAGTGGACTTTGAGCGCAAGATTGAATTGCGCAATCCTGAAGCCAAAATCTATGTCCTCGAAGATGAGGTGCAAAAGGTCGGTAGTGATGTGCAACCCATGCCGTTAACGTTACGGGCCAACGTGGGTGACTGTCTCCAAGTCAAATTGACGAATAAGCTCAAAGAAGGGCGAGCGTCATTCTCGGCCTTCGGCCTGGCCTTCGATCCCAAAGATTCCCAAGGCCTCAATTTGGGGAACAACCCCGGGGACCAAACCGTGGCGCCCGGTGAATCCCGGATGTACACCTATTATGCGGATCCCTTCAATGGCGAGACGCAAACCTTGGTGTGGGATTGGGGGAATGTGTCGATGAATCCCCGCAACGGCCTGTTTGGCGGAATCATTATCGGTCCCAAGGGATCACAGTACCGTGATCCAAAAACCGGGGAAGATATTTCCCTGAAAAACAGTTGGAATGCCGATGTGATTGTGGATCGGACTATTCAGGGCAATGAGAGCCGGGTGAGCTACCGGGATGTCGCCTTGTATTTCCAGGACGAGGATAACATCATCGGAACCAGCTTCATGCCCTATGTTCAAAATGTGGCAGGCCTGACCGGCGTCAACTATCGCGCCGAACCCTATCTTCATCGCGAAGAAGCCGGTTGTTCATTGGGCCGGATGTTCCAACCGTGCCAAGTGGACAAGCCGCAGGATCCTGCGACACCGGTGATTGAAGCCCATGCCGGAGACAAAGTACGGATTCACGTCTTTGGCGCCAGCAGTGAGCAGAATGGAATGTTCACCGTGGAAAAGCATGAATGGCCGATTGAACCCTTCCTGCCCGGTGCGGATATGATTAGCACCGTGGAGTTCTCGGGTTCGGAAGGTTTGGATGTTTTCCTGCCCTCGGCAGGAGGAAGATGGTCTCTGACTGGAGATTATGTGTGGAGCAATGGCCGATTACCCTATTCCCAATCGGGGCAGTGGGGTTATCTCCGGGTGTTGCCGGACACGGATCAACGGATTCAGCCATTGGATGGTTCGGCCATGTCTTCCAAACAAGCGGCTCTTGAGGAGTCCAGTGCCGAGCCGCGAATTATTCCTACCATCGCGAAGTAAGCCAGACCCTCATTCCGAGGGTTAGCGAAAGCGGGGAAGCCACTCTTCGGCTTCCCCGCTTTTTTTTGAGTGAGTGGTTCGATAGAATGTCCATAAGCATAACAATCATTTTATTTTTTGTGGGAGGAGAGAATGAAGGGCCGAAAAGGATGGAAAGGGATCGTAGGGGTTGGGCTTATAGCGCTTTTCGCGCAAACGGCATGGTCCTACGATGAAATAACCGTGACCGATGGGGGAACCATTCAAGGGAAAGTGACCATTACGGGAGATAAGCCCAGACCCATGGCCTTTAATCTAGTGACGATCCCCGATCCGGTGTTTTGTGGAACCATCTCTACGGGAACGGGTTGGCGGATTGTTGAGGATTTTATTATTGGGCCTGATCAAAGCCTTAAAGATGTGGTGGTTTTTCTCAAAGATATCGAACACGGGAAACCGTTTCACATGCCTAAGGTCAGGATCGAATCAGTCGACTGTGAATTCATTCCGTTTGTGAATGTATTGCGCGATGGAGACGAACTGACCGTCGTCAATATGGATCCGGTCGAGCATGATATTCAGGCCTATGAAACGGCCAGAGAGCGAGGGGCCAGGGTCCTGTTCAATCGTCCTCTACCGATGAATCCGTACCACAAGGTGGCGGGAATATTCGGCAAGAAACACCTTCCCGGTGAACCAATGGTGGAAAAAATACATTTACGAAAAGGACGGAATGTGTTTGTCATGCAGTGTGGATTCCATCCCTATATGTTTTCTTGGGGACTTGTGTTGGAGAACCCCTATTATGCGATTACTCCCGAGGATGGAACCTTTGAAATGACCGATGTTCCTCCTGGAGACTATATGCTGACGGCCTGGCATCCCGGGATGAAGGAGTTTGTGGAACAACCCATCACGGTGACAGCTCAGAAAGCCACTGTGGCTAATTTTCAGTTTGAGGCTCCACAAGGCCGTCGTAGTGCGCATGAAATAGAGGTAAATCCCCGGTTTGGATTGGAGTTATTAGAAGAAGGCCTTGAAATTGTCCCTTCGATTAGACGCCAGATTCCCTAACGGGCTGTCATGCGGGCCACGAGTGGTCACCCGGCAGACAAGGGAAATTTATGACGGAAAGTCCAAGAACAGGAGACATCTCCTGAGGTAGACCGCTCGAAACAAGGCAACAGGATGTTGGTTCATTCACTGAAGTATGACGGATGAAAGGAGGGCGGCCATGAGTTTACGGATATTATTCATAGGAATCGTGCTGGGGGCAATGGTGTGCACAAGCGGTTGGGAGAGCGCACAAGCTGCGGGGGAGGATGAAATGGAAGTGCGGATGGCACCAGGGACTGAAGTGAGTTTCTCTCCAGAGGTTGTGGCCGGGTATATCCATACGGTGATTGCCGCAGACAGAGCGCTCTATACGACACATGTGGTGGATCGCATGCAGGAGAATCGGATCGTGATTGCCGCAGAAGCCTGGAAGCAACGGAAGGCGCTTCCTCTCCCTGCGCAAATGCTTTTGATGGGTGGACGAGTGGCCGAAATGGGGGGGACCGGGCTGCGATATCGTCTGGCCAGTTTGTGGCCTATTTATGAGGAAAATGGGCCAAGCACCAACTTTGAAGAGTCTGGATTGAAATTCGTGGCTGAGAATCCCGATGAAGTATATAGTGGAATTATCAAGAGAGGGGATCAACGGTTTTTTAAAGCCATTTATGCGGATCGGGCGGTTTCAAAAGCCTGTGTGGACTGCCACAACGGGCATTTGTTGAGTTCCAAGCGTGATTTCAAAATGGGAGATGTGATGGGTGCCATCATCATCTCGTTTCCGCTACCTTCAGAAAAGAAGGAATCTCCCTGAACGAGCAAAGACCTTCTGTCCATTTTTGAATCCGATGGCAGGAAGGTGGCTGTGGATGTTGAACCCGCAGTCACCTTCAGTCTGCTGTTCGATGGGTCATGACAGTCTTCGGGAAGTCTGTTCTTTCACATCCAACCGATCTCTCAGCCAATCTCCCAGCATGTTAGCCGCAAGAACGACTGCCATAAGAGCCAAGCCGGGAAAGACGACCAGGTGGGGAGCTACCAACATGTAGCGGGTTCCGTCGCGAATCATGCTTCCCCATGACGCGGCAGGAGGTTGAACACCCAGTCCCAAAAAGGAGAGGCCGGCCTCGGCTATGATGGCGCCGGCGACACCAAAGCTGGCTTCAACAATAAGCGGAGCCATGATTAACGGCAGAAGGTGCCGGAGAATAATACGCCAAGGCGGTGCGCCGATGGCCTGGGCCGCCAGCACGTGATCGGCGTGCTTGAGGGCGAGAACCTGTCCTCTCGCCAGGCGGGCGTATCCCACCCATCCCACGATTCCCAGAGCCAGAATCACATTGCCGATTCCCGGTCCTAATGCCCCGGCGAGGGCGATGGCAAGCAGTAATCCCGGGAAGGCGAGCATGACGTCCACAATTCGCACAAAACCGGCATCGACCCATCCGCTGAGATACGCACTGGAGACGCCGAGAAGGCTTCCAAGACTCACCCCCAGGGCGACCACACACAGCGAAACAAAAAACGACGTGTGTGCGCCGCTGATGAGGCGGTCGGCAACCGGTCGACCTAATTCATCATGCCCCAACCAGTGCTCCAGGCTTGGCGGGGAAAGGATTTTGGTGAGATCAATCGCATCAGGAGTTAAGGAAAAGATGAAATTGAAGATGGCCAGAAAGGCCCAGGCGGCGATGATGGAGAGTGGGAGCCAAAGACGCATCGTTAGCCAGTGGTGAATTGGATGCGAGGGTCCAGCCAGGCATATAGCAGATCCGTGAGCAGATTCACCACGATATAGGTCACGCTGATACAAAGCACTGCTGCTTGCACAACCGGATAATCGCGCTGTTGTATGGCTTCAATCATCAGTAGGCCTAATCCCGGCCAGGCAAAAACCGTTTCAGTGATCACCGCTCCACCCAGCAAGCCCCCAAGCTGCAGGCCCAGGAGGGTCAAGATGGGTAAGAGGGCATTGGGGAGTGCATGGTGCAAAACTGCTCGGGTTGAGGAGAGGCCTTTGGCGCGAGCGGTCCGCATAAAGTCCTCCCCCAGTACCTCAAGGACGCTGCTCCGAATCATTCTGGCCAGGATGGCCGCCATGGCTGTACCGAGTGTGAGGGCAGGCAGCACGACGGCGTTCCAACCTTCCCGACCACTCACGGGAAACCAGCCAAGCCAGAGGGCCCCGACTAAGATGAGTACAGGACCCATCCAGAAATTGGGAATCGACATTCCAAACAGCGCAAACCCCATGGCGCCATAATCCAGAGGTGTGTGTTGCCGGACGGCTGCGACGAGGCCGAGGGGAAGCGCTAAACCGATTGCCACAATCAGTGAGACGAGACTGAGATAGAGGGTGGCGGGAATGCGTTCGATGAGCAGATCTACAATCGCCCGACCCGAAAACAACGATGTGCCCAAATCCAGATGTAAAAGCCCCTTGAAATAAATCCACCACTGTTGATGGAGGGGAAGGTCCAAGCCTAAGGCATGGCGAAGGGTTTCTTTGTCTGTCGGTTGAGCTGATTCACCCAGCATCACTTCTACGGGGTCGCCTGGGATAAGATGAATCAACAGAAACACCAGGCAAATCACTCCCAGGAGGGCGAGCATCGCGCTCAAGATTCTTGTCACCAGGAAATGGGTCATGACGAAGCCGGAGAAAACGGTAATTGAAAAAAAAGAGCCGGCGTGCCCAGGTCATGGTCGCGTGGCATGGTCATGGGTAAAGCCGTGCGAAGTGTGTGGGGGGAACTGAGGGAGGTCCCATCCACCGGACCTGACTGAGTCCGTCAAAATTGCCATCGGCACTCAATTGATATCCGGTGATGGTGGTGGACGCCAGAGCATAATGGTCTTCAAACCAGAGAGGCACATACGGAAGGGTCTCCAGGAGACGGGCTTGAAGGGTTCGATACAATGTCTGCTGCTCCTGCCTGTTCAGGGTCTGTTCGGCTTGCATCATGAGACGATCCGCCACCACATCTGCAAAGTGACCACGGTTGGCGCCGACGGGAGGGATGGCGTCACTATGAAAGGCGTACCGGAAAATATCCGGAGATTTCACACCGACCCAGGCCAGGCTATACATTTGGAATCGGCCGGATTTGATGTCGCCGTAAAATGTGCCCCAATCGTGGCTTTGGATGGAGACATCAATTCCAACCTGGTCGAGTTGGTATTGAATGATCGTGGCCAGGCGCAATCGAAAGGGGTCAGTTGAGGTTTTATAGGTGATGGTCGGCCGATGGTCATGATCATATCCGGCTTCCTTCAATAGGCGTTTTGCCTCCTCCGGATCGTAGGCGTACCCTGATAAGGATGCATGCCCAGCCCAATGCTCCGGAGGAAAGAGCGTTTGCGCGACCCTGGCTCGTCCTCTCAATACGTATTGAATAATGTGCTCACGATCGATGGCATGGGCGATAGCCTTCCGTACCAGTTCTTGACCGACCACAGGATCTAACTGATTGAATCCCAGGTAGGCAAAATTTGCCCCTTGACGCTGTTGCAAGGTAATGGCCTTGTGGGCGGACAGATATGTGACTAGCTCAGGGGGGAGATCATTTTGAAGGAGATGAATTTCGTTTGCCAACAGCTTGAGGGTTCGAACGGTCGGATCGGGAATTCTTAAAAATTCAACACGTTGACCATCTGCTTGTCGCTCGATAACAAGCCGGGTGTCATCGGGACGTTCGAGAAATTGAAAGGGCCCGCTGCCTATGGGGTGGTCATGGAAGGGGTACCCCCTGGCAATAAGGTTTGCGGGGAGAATGCCGATAACTAAATAGCCGGGAAATAATGAATCGGGCCGCTTCAGAAAGAAATCGACGGTATTCTCCGTCGGCGTGTCGATCCGGGTGATAATTTGCAAAATACCGCGATGTGGAGATGCCGTGGCAGGATTCAGAATGGAGGCATAGGTGGCTTTGACATCGTTAGCGGAGAGTCGTGCCCCATTGTGGAAGAGCGGCCTCGGTTCTTGTAAGTCGAATCGATAATGGATGGGAGAGAGTTCACGCCACGTGGCCAAAGCTGGAATCGGGATCGTGCCCTCGCCGAAGTCCACTAGGCGCGAATACAGCAGCCGATTGAGTCGAGCCGAAGTGGCATCCGTGGCATAACGCGGATCTAAATTCGTCGGCGAATTGGCTAACCCAAAACGCAGCGTGTAATCAGGAAGCGATTCAGTGCAGCCAACAATTGACATGAGGCCCAAAACCATCAGCCATAATCGCCAGTTCATCTGAAAGCCATGAAGCATTCTTTTGGCAGAACCGATAGGGGAACACACGGGGGATTGATTATGGCTGAGATCGCGACGTTCTTGGAAAGAAATCCTCATGCAACCTTAGGAAAACGGCGTGTGAACGAGACGGGAAAATAGCGTGGGGATTTATGCATGGCGATGTTTTTCTAATTTTACAGGGATTATCCCTATTGTAAAAGGGCGAAAGTTGAAGATTCGAAGAACCTCTGCCTTGCCATGTCCCCTTATTCAAGCAATAGACTAATCAAAGGAGATTACGAATGAGTTCGGCTGCCACGATGACCTCTCATGGAAATGCGACGACCCAACCTCACAGCGCCCGCTCCCTAACGGCTCCGACCACGATTGAAGAGACCGGATTGCCGGAGGAATTGCTTGTACAGCTTCTGGTCAGAACTCTCTACACCCAAGGAGAACTCACCGAGCGATCGGCCGGGGAGATTATGAAATTGCCTTACGGAGTCATGAGGGAGCTGTTCATCCTTATCCAACGGGAGAAGTTGTGCGAGGTCAAGGGACATGGGGAGTCTCTTGGAGTGTTACTCCGGTATGTGTTGACGGAAGCCGGTCGTCAGAGAGCCACGGCTTTTATGGATCTGTGCCGGTATGTGGGACCGGCTCCTGTTCCCCTCAATCAGTATATCAACATGATCAAAAGTCAGCCCGTGAATAGTTTAACCATAGACCGACGTACCGTGACAGCGGCCACGGAACATCTGGTCTTGACTCCTGGCACCGTGGACCAACTCGGGGAAGCCGTCAATTCCGGCTGGGCCATTTTTTTGTATGGGCCTCCTGGAAACGGGAAAACGGTTTTGGCCGAGGCCATTGGAAAGATGTTGGAAGCGGTAGGCGGGGGAGAAGTTTATATCCCCTATGCCATGGAAGTCGATGGCCAAATCATTCAAGTGTTCGATCCGATCACTCACGTTAAAGTCGACGCTCCACAAGAAGCGGCCAGATCCTTAATTGAAGCCAAAGTGGAAAAAGATACCCGCTGGGTGCTGTGTAAGCGTCCGATCGAGTTTGCCGGCGGTGAGTTGACGATGGCCACGCTGGATCTCTCTTTTAATGCGTCCGCGAAATATTACAAGGCGCCTCCTCACATTAAAGCCAATGGCGGGGTGTTTCTGATTGACGACTTCGGACGACAATTGGTCCGTCCGCGAGATTTGCTCAACCGATGGATTGTGCCGTTGGAAAAGCGGGTGGATTATCTGACCTTGCATACGGGAAAGGTCTTTCAGATTCCCTTCGATACGATTGTCTTGTTTGCCACGAATCTGGAACCGGCCAAGTTGGCGGATGAAGCGTTCCTTCGCCGCATCAGAAATAAAATCTACATTGCCGATCCGACCCCCGAACGGTTCACGCAGATTTTTGAAGAAGTCTGCAAGAAAAAGGGGGTGCCGTATGATCCTGAAGCCGTGCAGTATTTATTGGATGGTGTGTATGTCAAGTATCAATTAAATATGCGGAGTTGCCATCCCAGGGATTTGATCGAGCAGATTGTCAGTATTGCAAAATTTAACGGAGTGCCGCCGACCCTCTCCAAAACGTTTATCGATCGGGCTTGCCATACCTATTTCTTTGTAGAGGCAGCCGAATACGATCAGAACACGAGTCAGTAACGTTTACCCTACCGATGCCTTTCGCTATGATGGCCCAACTTTCCAGGGAGGGAAGGTTGGTCTCCAATCTTCCCGGCCGTTCCTCCCATTTGTACCTCACGCATTGACATTCTTGTCAATTGACCAAGAATTTGCCTGGTTTACTACAGATCCGTGGCTGAGTTCAATGTTGGTGTCTTATGCCGATTCGCAAAGATAGCAGCGATGGCTGGCCACAAGAACAAAAAAAATGATTGAAGTTGCAGGGATTGTCCCGTGTTTTTCAGGAGAATTGATGGATAGTGGGACTCTCGCAAATTTCGCAAGTGTCAAAGGCGCTTTCGGGGCAGTGATGCTGTATTTCAGGATTCAACGTAAGCTCCATATGAAGCAGCAGGGGGAACGAGTCTGGATCCCACTTGCCGATTGGCTCATTATTCTCGCGACGTTGGTATCTCTCCTTCTGGTGATGGTTCCACTAGTGACTCTAGATTTGACTTCGCCTAACTATCTGAGATTGCCGATGGCGGCCTGTGGTGCAGCTGCCATTCTTGTATCCGGATATGTTTTTGCGATCCTCGCTCACTACCGAATTTTCTTCGGCAGTTCCTGCGCTGGCGCTCGAAGTCTAGCCGAGCCTCTTGAGATCATGTCCTCATCCATTGCGGTTTTTGCTGCGCTCGGCTTGTTCTTGTTTGTTTTAGGAAGATGAGCCCTCATTCATACGAAGGGACAGGTTGCTTGGGCAGACAGGGGATTACCACCATGTGGAAACGTATATTGCCAGCCCTCGTGCTCTTGTTTTTAGTGTTGAACGTCGGGACGCTTCTCGCTCAGAATTCATTGCCCATCGTGGAATCCGAAGCCAAGTTCGAGCAGGTGTTCAGCGGTGGATTCTGGCTTGAGAGCCCGGCTGTCGCTCCGGACGGTTCGGTCTACTTCTCAGACATTCCACACACCAGTGTGAGCGGGATGCAGGCCGGTCGTATCTGGCGGTATGACCCACGCACGGGAGTGACGACCATTTTCCGCTCACCGAGTGGGATGGCGAATGGCATCGTGTTTGATGCCCGCGGCGACATGATCGTGGCCGAAGGTGCCGACTTCGGTGGCCGCAGGATAACGCACACGGAGATGAGCACAGGCAAGAGCCACACCGTTGCCGCTCTTTACAAGGGGAATCGGTTCAACGCTCCAAACGACCTGACGATCGATGCTCGCGGGAGGATCTACTTCACCGATCCGCGATACACCGGCCATGAGCCCATCGAGCAACCGGTGATGGGCATCTATCGGATTGACCCTGACGGAAGCGTGCATCTTCTTGCGGCCAATCTGTGGCAGCCAAACGGCCTCGCCGTCTCGCCCGATCAGAAGACGCTCTACGTCGTTGAGGTTGGAACCTATAACACCAATATCCTGGAGAAGCCTCCGGTTGTTGGCGGTCCACCGAGCGCGGTTCACGCGTATGATCTCCTGGACGACGGCTCTCTTCGCTATCGAAGCATGGTGGTGACATTTCCTACGGGGACCTGGGGTGACGGGATGACTGTGGATAGAGAGGGGAACATCTACGTGGGCGTCGGTGGCCCTCCTGGTAACAATGGGGTCCACATCTACACACCGAGTGGGCAAGGACTCGCTTTTCTGGCGACCGAGGAGACGGCCGTGAATCTTGATTTTGGGCGGGGTGCCGACGCCAATTTTCTGTATGTGGTGTGCGCCCGGTTTCCCTCTGGTTCGGGACCGTGGACTCCACCCTCCAGTAACGGCCTGTACCGCATCCGGCTTCGAACGGAGTAGAGGTACTTGCCGGTGACGGTGTTCACGCGCTGGTGTTGCATACGTAGGGGGGAGGTGTCCATGGCGAAAACCGCAAGGAGAGACTGAACATGAAAATTGGAGTCGGAGCAGATCCTTTTGGCCTGGGACTGAAAGAGGCCGTGAAGCGACATGTCCTGGCACTCGGTCATGTGTGCGTAGATTTGGGCGGGACAACGGATGAAGCACGTCCCTATTATGAAGTCGCTCATGAACTGGCCGGAAAAGTGAGTTCAGGTGAGTGTGATCGCGGTATCCTGCTTTGCGGTACCGGGATAGGCATGGCGATCATTGCGAACAAGCATCCGAATGTCTATGCCGCGGTGTGCGAAGATCCTTCCACTGCAACCAAAGCCCGATCAATCAACAATGCCAACGTGCTCACCATGGGTGGCATGCTTACGGCATCTTACAAAGCCAAGGAGATCGTTGATGCGTTTCTGATAACTGAATTCAAGAGCGGGTGGGATGATGAGATCCAAGCTTTTCTTGACCGTTCGATGGTCGATATACAGCGGATTGAGTCCGAGGAATTCAAGGATTGAATACGGGATTGGTGAACAAATTCACTAATTGCTCTTCGTAACATGTAAAAAGAAAATTCTGCTAATTTTCTCATTTTGCAGGAGCCAGATCCCTAAATCGCCAGGTTTACTTCTCGGAGAACATCAACAATAATAGCTCCTCAGGATCACCATTCCGTGTTTGAAATCAACAATGTGACCTTTTTTGTCTTGGGGAGGAGAGGGGCTACGAGGATCACTTTCACTAAGGGACATACCCATGAGGAAATTTAAAAAAGCCTGGCACCATTTTGTGAGTATGATTGTGACTTTTTCTCTTGCGCAGATGCCCCTCCAAGCCTTAGCGATAACCTACAATGTGAATCGAGTGATTGATGGAAAAGGGACTGTCTCCGGCTTTATCGAAACGGATGGAACAATAGGCCCGCTCCTCGTAGCAAATTTTATAGATTGGAATCTCCGTGTAAACGACGGCTCTCATATATTTAACCTTTTGGGTCCAAAGTCTGGAGCCAATTCGACAATCATCGTGACGGGCAATACCACGAGGGCCTCCACCCAAGACATTCAGTTTGATTGTTCGGGAGATCAAGCCCGAATTCAAATCATCAACCCATCCGCCACAAGCCCGGAGAATGGTTGGGCGCTTGTGGGAAACTTTGGCGGGCTGGTTCATGACAAATTTGAAGAAATGTGTTTTCTGTGTTCAAGTTCAGACCGGGTGGCCGTCACCGAGCATCGATCTGGGATCATTAAATTCCCAACACTTACCAACCGAATACCGTAATCTCCGAACTGAGCGTCGCTCAAATCATGACTAGTGGGGAGGGAATATCGCTCCTTCCACCTGTTCTGATGTTCGTTGGATGCGAAATCTCACCGATGCGTAGTTGCATGAACCACATATTACCTATTTACACCTCAGGACAACTGGAGACTCATAATGAAAGCCGTTGCCTACAAAACACCTGGTCCGATTGACCGTGAGGACGCCCTGCAGGATATCACCCTTGAGACACCCAAAGCTGAAGGCCGTGATCTGCTCGTCAAGATCATCGCGGTGTCGGTCAACCCCGTGGACACCAAATTGCGCCTCCGTGCTGCGCCCGAAGGCGATTGGGGGGTCCTTGGATTTGATGCCTCCGGCGTTGTCGAGGCCGTGGGGCCTGAGGTGCGAAATTTCAAATCGGGCGATGCGGTTTTTTATGCCGGATCCATCGCACGACCCGGCACCAACAGCGAATATCACCTTGTCGATGAACGCATCGTTGGCCGAAAACCCGCCAAATTAAGTGACACGGAGGCCGCAGCTCTTCCGCTCACGGCGATTACCGCCTGGGAAATGTTGTTTGACCGGCTCGCTGTCAAACGCCCGACTCCGCAGGGAGGCAACGTCATTTTAGTCATTGGTGGCGCAGGTGGGGTCGGCTCGATCACCATTCAGCTTCTGCGGGCATTGACCGATCTCACGGTGATCGCCACCGCCTCGCGTCCTGAAACCCAGGATTGGGTGCGCGAATGCGGCGCCCATCACGTGATTGACCACCGCCAGCCTTTAGCAACTCAGGTTGAGGCACTGGGTCTCGGCGCTCCGGGGTTTGTGTTCTCAACGACTCAGACCGGTCAGCATCTAGCTGATATCGTCGGACTGATTGCGCCGCAGGGCCGTTTTGGCCTGATCGATGACCCGGACGTGCTCAACGTCATGCCCTTCAAGCTCAAGGCCGTGTCAATTCATTGGGAAATGATGTTCACGCGTTCGCTCTTTGGCACACCGGATATGGCGGAGCAGGGCAAGCTGTTGAACGAAGTGGCCGCACTGGTCGATGCGGGACGCATCCGTTCCACCGCGACCGAAGTCGCCGGCAAGATCGCTGCGGCGACGCTGCGGGCGGTGCATGCGCAGCTCGAAAGCGGCTCTGCGCGGGGCAAGATTGTGCTAGAAGGGTTTTGATGAGGTGCAGGGCAGAAGTGGATCATCCCCATTGCTGTGCAGGGCGACGAAATGATTTTAAAATCCGTGGTAGCGTTTCTTGTCTGAGGTGTTTGAAGAAGTGGCAAACATATGAATGGACGGATTTGATCAAAAACCTAATTCCAACTTCCCAATACATAAATTGAAATCCTCCTCTAATTATGGGAAATCGGCCACAATCGGAAAGAAGCATGAGAAAATTTACGGGTTCTATTTTTTATTTGGTGAAGGGAACTGTAATGGCCGGAAGTTGCCGGAAGGTTAGGCGTCGATCACATCTATGTAAACAATGTGTAAATAGAATGCTTGAATGGAGGACTAGCGGTTCGCCCGGATTTCGAAATGCTTTAACAAGGATCGAGGCTACGACTGCCGTATCAACCGAAGAGTTTCCTTATGGTTTTTCCCCGTTGCGTGCTTTGACTACTTCCCCTTTCTGCTCGGTCTTTTCTGCCTGTTGTGCTAGTATTGGTACTAACAATGAACGCAAAATTCTTCCAAATGTGAACTGACTGCTTCGTTCCTTCCTGAAGCATGGCCCGGCAACGAATCACCGCCCAAGACCTCTATAACTACACCAAGTGTCTGCATCGCGTGTATCTGGATAGCAACGGCGATCCCTCCGAAAAATCCGAGGTCAGCTCATTTGTGAAATTGTTGTGGGAAGTGGGGTTGCAGACTGAACGGGATTATATTACTTCGCTCGGCGATCAGGAGATCGTGGACCTGCAAAATCTTGCGGTAGAGCCGGCATTTCAGGAAACCCTGTTGGCCATGAAGCATGGAGCCCCTGTGATTTACCAAGGCTGTCTGATTCATGAGCACTTTGTGGGGCGACCGGATCTGTTATTAAAACGTGAGGACGGGGCGTCTCGCTTTGGCGGATATCTTTATGAGCCGATTGATATTAAGGCTGGAAAAGGTTGGGAAGAAACGGACGGCAAGAAACCCAAGTTTAAAGAACATTACGCGTTTCAGATTTTGTTTTATCGGCTGTTACTTGAGCAGATTCAGGGAATCGTTCCAGCGGGTGGCCGGATTATTAATGTGGACAAACAGCTTGAAGAATTTGATCCGGCTCTCTTTGAAGAACGGTTTACCCAGGCCATGCAGGACGTTCAGCAATTGGTGTCCGGAGACGAGACTTCGGAGCCGGTGCTGGGAAGTCACTGTACCATGTGCGGATGGTTTAGCCGATGCTATCGATGGGTAAAAGACCAGTCCGATCCCACCGGTTTATTTTTTGTGGGTAAGCAAAAGTTTGCGCTCCGGGAGCAGGGGCTTCGGACGATTCAAGATATTGCTGGCATGGATGTGCAAACCTATCTCAAGCCGCCTCATAAGATTCCGCGAATGGGAAAAGTCTCCTTGACCCGGATGAAAGAGCGGGCGCAGGTTCTGTTAGAGGGAAAGCCGAGGATACGCTCCGGCTATAGGTTCCCGGAGGTTGATCGGGAGATCTATTTTGATATTGAAGATGACCCGACCCGTGGCGTCACCTATCTGTTCGGAATGGTAATTCAGGATGGGAAAAGACCCTCTCATTTCACCTATTTTTTGGCTAAAAGGCCCGAAGATGAAGAGCAGACGGTTAGGGATTTCTGGCAATTTATTCAATCGACGGAACATGCTGTGTATTATGTGTATTCCCATAAGGAGCGATCGACGCTGAAACGTCTGATGGAAAAATATGATCTGGATGCCGATACGTTTGAAAAATATAAGTCCTGTGAATTTGATTTGTATCAAGACCTCATTGTGGAATATTCTGACTGGCCGACCTTTTCTTATGGGATTAAACATATCGCCAAGTTAATCGGGTTTCAGTGGAGAGACCTGGACCCGTCCGGGGCCAACTCCATTGCCTGGTATAACGATTATTTATCGGATCCAGCCAATGAAGCGCTGTTGAATAGAATTCTGGAATATAACGAGGATGATTGCTATGCCATGGCAGCCATCACACAATATTTTGAACATCACGCCCACAAGACTCAGGGAATGGCTAAAAAGCTGGCGCCTTGAGACGCACTGTTGAGGAGATTGGACTATGGCTGCCACGGTATTAGTCGTCGATGATGAGAAGGATCTGGTGGAGTTGGTCAAGTATCACTTGGAAAAGGAAGGGCTCAAGTGCTTGGAAGCCCGTGATGGGGAAACGGCCTTGCAGATGGCAAGGGAACGTACTCCGGATCTTATGGTCTTGGATCTGATGTTGCCGGGGGTGGATGGTTTAGAGGTCTGCCGGAAGTTGAGGAAAGACCCGAAAACGTCTTCGATCGCCATTATTATGCTGACGGCGAAGGCCGAAGAAGTAGATCGGATTGTCGGGTTGGAAATGGGGGCGGACGACTACATGGTAAAGCCCTTTAGCCCGAGGGAACTCCTCGCCAGAGTGAAAGCGGTGTTGCGGCGGGGACAGGGGCAGGACATGCCGGCGCTCAAACGGATTGGAACGCTCGAGGTCGATGAAGGCAAGCACCAGGTGACGGTGGACGGAACCGTGGTGGAGTTAACCGTCAAGGAATTCGATCTGCTCTGTGCGTTGATGCGGGCGAATGGCCGGGTCCTGAACCGGGAGCAAATATTGGAAACGGTATGGGGCTATTCCAATGCCGTGGATATAGAATCGCGAACGGTGGATGTGCACATTCGACGGCTCCGGGAAAAGTTAGGAAGCGAATGCCCACGCATTGTCACGGTCAAAGGTGTGGGCTATCGCTTTGAGTCAGGGACGGTCTAAGGTGAGTACGATGAACGTGACCTTGATCCATGCGTAATCCTTCGCTCATTCTTGTTGGTTGGATGGTGGCCTCCATGATCGGTGTGGGTGTGTCGGTTGCCTGGGCATGGCCATTCTGGGTGGTGGTTTCGTTGGGGGTTGGTCTGGTTGGCGTGGCGGTGTTGCTGACCCGGAACATATGGGATCAGACGAGAGAAAACCATGAAGATGTCATGACAGGCGTTCGTCAACTTGAACAGCTCAGCGGGATTGATGAGGCGAGGACTTCCCGTGTGTTGGAACCCGAGGCCTTTGGAGGCCATATCCAGCGCCTGGTGGAAAACGTGAAGAAACGTATGACCGGCCTCGAGGAAGAACGCACGAAAATTATTGCCATCATGGAAAATCTGGTGGAAGGGGTGGTGGCGTTTGATCCAAAGGGAAAGGTGTTATTCACCAATTCCAGCGCCCATCGAATATTGGGATTGGACGCTCAGGCGATTCAAGGACGATCGCTGTGGGAAATCATCAGAAATCAAGAACTGGCAGGTCTGGTTGAAGGTTGTCAGGAATTGGCGTGGCATGAACGACGACAGGCAGAGGTAGAATTGCATCCTCCCGTCTCCATGGTGTTAGAGGTCTATGCGCTCCCTTTTCCCTTTTCCAACCAGAAAAAGGGGAGCGTGCTGGTGTTACACGACGTCACCCAACTGCGTCGTTTGGAACAGGTACGGACGGAGTTTGTTGAGAACGTGTCCCATGAACTGCGAACTCCGCTGACGGCCATTGTCGGATATTTGGAAACGCTTGTGGATGAACCGTCATTGGAAACCCCAAACAATCGGAAATTTGTACAGGTTGCCCACCAACATGCCGTACGGCTCAGTCGGTTAGTAGAAGACTTACGCAGCCTCTCGGAAATTGAATCGGGAAAAGTCGTATTGCGTTGTGAATCGGTGCCGCTGTGTGAAGTGGCACAGGATGTCTCTGAGATGTTTCAGCATCAACTGTCGAAAAAAAATCTGCAGATCTCCAATAAAATCGGAGTCGCCCTTAGTGCCTGGGTTGATAGAGATCGGTTGATTCAGATTCTGGTAAATCTCGTGGATAATGCCATTAAATATACGTCTGACGGAGGCACCATAACGTTTCAATCCATACCTTTGGGAGATGAGCGAATCTCATTGCAGATTAAAGATACAGGCCAGGGCATTCCTTCCACGGATCTTCCGAGGATTACCGAGCGATTTTATCGGGTGGATCGAGCGAGGTCCCGTGAAGAAGGCGGGACGGGCCTTGGGCTCTCCATTGTCAAGCATCTGCTTCAACTGCTCGATGGCAAACTTCGCATACAGAGTGAATTGGGTAAAGGCACCACCGTGGAGGTGATCCTGCCAATAGCCAGCCCCACTTCCTCAAGTCGATCTTTGTGAGATTTCGTGGTTTCTCCCGGATAAATCCCTTCCTCTAGTGTTTCCACCTGATCCCCCCGAAAAACGTTACACAGTTGTAACCCGAACCTCACAGAGGTGAAATAGTCATTCGCTAGGATTCGATGGCAGGGTTAAATAATTAGACTGCCGAGCTTTTGAATTGTCACAAGTTGAGACGACCATGACGGGAGAGGCCCATGGGAACAACAAGCACAGAATGGATTGCTCCGGTTGATGTAGAACGGAAAGATCATGATCAGGTGTCAGCGGTCATTTCTGCCCGTCCGGGTGTGACGGTGCCAAAAGGAGTTTCAATTTGAAGTTCGGGCCATCCATCCGTCGTTAAACGGAAACGTGGAGAATGTCCTGGGGGGAAGCATTCCAGCAAACCCCGGAGATCGGTGGATGGGTATTTAACAAATTCGTAACATTGGCGTTACATAGAAGAAACTTGTTGGACCTACACTATTTATTCACATGAGGAGGCATGATTGATGAAACACAGTCAGAAACGAAAGCAAATGTGGTTGTTGGGCTTGGTGATAGGGCTGTTCATGGGCTGGACCTGGACCGCGATGCCTGGGGCCTCCACTGTTTGGGCCAAAGATGGGATGGAAGATCCCAATTGGATGAATTATGCCAGGGTGAGTGGCGTATCCGGAACCCTCAATAGCATTGGCTCGGATACCCTGAATAATCTTATGACGCTATGGGCTGAAGGATTCCGGAGGCAATACCCGAATGTCAAAATTCAAATTGAGGGAAAAGGATCAAGTACCGCTCCCCCTGCTCTCATTGAAGGAACAGCTCAATTGGGGCCGATGTCTCGTAAAATGAAGGGGAAAGAAATCGATGCTTTTGAGTCAAAGTTCGGTTATAAACCTACCGCCTTTCCGGTTGCGATAGATGCGTTGGCGGTCTATGTCAATAAGGATAATCCCATTCAAGGGATGACGATTGAGCAAGTCGACGCGGTATTTTCCACGACCCGGCAGCACGGATATAAGGAAAGCCTCTCCAGTTGGGGACAATTGGGATTAACCGGAATGTTCGCCAATATGCCGATTAGTATCTATGGCCGGAATTCGGCGTCGGGGACCTATGGGTTTTTCAAAGAAGTGGTGCTGGAAAACGGTGATTATAAAGATGAAGTGAAGGAACAGCCCGGTTCGGCTTCTGTCGTGCAAGGAGTGACTGAAGATCAGGCAGGGATCGGATATAGCGGTATTGGATATCGAACCTCGAGTGTCCATGCGCTTCCTCTTTCCATGAAAACAGGGCAACCCTTTGTGGAGCCCACGTACGAAAATGCCATCAAGGGGAAGTACCCCTTGTCACGGTATTTGTTTGTGTATGTGAACAAAGCTCCCAATCAACCGTTGTCGCCGATTGTTCGAGAATTTTTGAAATATGTGTATAGCCGTGAAGGACAGAAGGTCGTCATTAAAGATGGCTATTTCCCCATCCCGGAAAAGATTATTGGGAAACAGTCAGAGCACCTCAAGTAGAAATATCTTAAGGAACATCTGGACCGCCTCCATGAGAAACCTCTTGGAGAGCGGTTGGGTGTTCTAAAATCATTTTAGCCCTGTTTCTCATTGCCCTCACACCTGATGCCACCCGTATCTTCCTCCTCTTCATCTTTAGAATCTAATAGGCAATCATTGGCTGACGTTTCCCGTCCTGGCACTCGAAGGCGGATCCGTCACCTGTTTGATCGTGTGGCCAAATATATTGTCGGGGCGGGAGGCCTGGCGACGATTATCAGTATCCTTGGGATTTTTGTGTATCTGGTGTGGGAAGTCATTCCTTTGTTTCAACCCGCTACCGTTTCTCCCGAACTGACTCTGCCTGTAGCAATTCCCGAGACTCAAGTTTCCGAACGGACTCCCATGATGGTGGGAATTGATGAATACCGTGAAGTTCCGTTTATTTTTGAAGGAAAACAGCTCAAATTTCTTTCTTTACCCCATGGCACGCCAATACCGGAGGCGGGAGGGGGATTGTCGATCGAGGGTGAGCCGACGTCTGTGGTGCGTGTCGGGTTAAAAGGCCATACCCTTAGCGTCGGGACCGATCGGGGACTCGTCTATCTGGTCAAAATACTGTATCGCTCGGATTTCCAAGGGGACCAACGGACCATTCTCCCGAGTGTGAAGGTTAACGATCCTGTGCGGGTGGTTCCTGACGGAAGGGGAATAATCCTCCATGCGCATGTCACTCGAGGAGATGAATTGCAAACCGTCGTGGCTCTCACCGGAAGCGGGGAGCTTTGGGTGACCAGGATTGAAGAACCAGGGGATTTTTCCTTTTCGGATGACGTCGTTGTCACAACCAATCGGTTGGTCCTTCCCCCGAAGGCGCATCTGAGGACTTTGGCCCTGGATAGTGTGGGAAAACGATTGGTGGCCGGGACGAACGATGGACATCTCCTCGCATGGGAATGGGAACGGCAGGGATTTGATGCGCTGCCTCAATCCGTGCCTGTAGGTGCTGCCGAGGATGGGGTGACTGCTCTCTCATATGTATTAGGTGAAAGAACGTTGGTGGTTGGCACCACCTCTGGAAGCGTGAGTACATGGGCGTTCTCAGCCGATCAGTCCGGGCCGTTCGGAAAAATCTTGAGAAAAGTTCATACCTTCACTCCTCATACCCGGTCGGTGACAAGTCTCTCCGTGTCCCAACGTGATAAAGGATTTCTCACTGCCGATGAGCAGGGAACCGTGTTGCTGCATTATTCCACGACTGGCGAAACGATTTTAGAAATCCCTGGTAGGGGCAAAGCCATCGAATCTCTGCGCTATGCTCCCAAGGCCGATGGCGCGGTGTGGGTGGAGGAAGGTGGCACGCTTCAGACCTATGCTATTGATAATCCCCATCCGGAGGTGACGTTCAAATCCTTATTTTTTCCGGTGACCTATGAAGGGTATGATCGTCCGGAGATGATTTGGCAATCCTCCAGTGGGTCGGATGAGTTTGAGCCGAAATTAGGACTCATCCCACTCATGTTTGGGACGTTGAAGGGGACGTTATATGCCATGGTGTTGGCCATACCTCTTGCGGTTATGGGAGCCATTTATACGGGGATGTTCATGCACCCTCATCTTCGAGCTGTGGTGAAGCCGTCACTGGAATTAATGGCGGCTCTACCGTCCGTGGTACTGGGCTTTCTCGCGGGCCTCTGGTTTGCTCCTCTCTTAGAAAGGATTTTCCCTGCGGTTGTGGCCATTGTGGGATTGCTGCCTCTGGTGATTGCCGTCTGTTGTCTGGCGTGGCAATTTCTTCCTATTCGGATAAAGCGTTTTGAGGCGTATGGCCTTGACCTGGTGGTCATGATGGTTGCCATCGTTCTTACGGTGAGTGCCTGTTTGATGGCCAATCAGTCGATTGAGGGCTGGTTGTTTGGAGGAAACTTCAAACAATGGTTAATACAAAATTTGGGGTTAACGTATGATCAGCGTAATGCCATTGTCATTAGTTTTGCCATGGGCTTTGCGGTGATTCCGATAATTTTCAGCATAGCTGAAGATGCCATTGCCAATGTGCCGAGGCAACTTGTCGCCGGATCTCTGGCCTTGGGTGCGACGCGTTGGCAGACCTTGACCCGGTTAGTCCTTATTTCGGCCAGTCCGGGAATCTTCTCGGCATTGATGATCGGATTTGGGCGTGCGATAGGCGAAACAATGATTGTACTGATGGCCACCGGAAATACCCCGATTATGGATTGGAGTATGTTCAATGGATTTCGTACGCTATCGGCCAACATTGCAGTGGAAATGCCTGAAGCTCCTCATGGCGGGACCCTGTATCGTGTGTTGTTCCTGTCCGGTCTGATTTTGTTTGGCTTCACCTTTACGATTAATACAATTGCCGAAATCGTCCGGCAACGGCTCCGCCAAAAATATTCTCAGTTTTAAGTCGAACAGCCATGAAATTTTTTCAACGGTTTTTTTCATCCGGCACATTATTTATCTGGTTGGCAGGTGGTGCCTTAGCCTGTTCTCTGCTCCTGATCGGCGGCCTCCTGGCGCTTATTTTCATTAATGGTATGGGGTATTTTTGGCCGAAGGATCTTGTGCAGCTGACGCTCAAGGATAACACCCGGGTGCTTGGGGAAATCGTGGATTCCCAACGCATTCCGGAAACGGTCACTGCGGATTTTCCCGATGGGCAGTCCCGCATCCAACTGAAAGTGGGCAACCGGGATGTGTACGGACTGGATTTCCGGTGGGTTGATGAAGCCGACATTGCCCAGCGGAACCGGCCTCAGGATGTCATCGCATTTGAACGACGGGAGTGGGGGAATTTTTATGGCTGGGTCACGGCGGTGTGGGATGGGGAGACGCGTCTGGCTCAGGGCCAGGATATCGGGTGGGACGTCTGGTATCCCTTCCTGAAGCAGGCCGAAGTGCTTCACCAGGAAATTCATCATATTGAACACGATGTGATTGGCGCCATAAACGCTGACATGGAGCGGGCCCGCCTGAATCTGAAGGTTTTGGAATCAAAAGGGGAAATTTCTCAGGATTCAGCCGACATTCTTCAACGGGAGATTCAACAACGGGAAGCGGCATATCAGGAGCAGATTGAACGATTGGTAGGATTGTATGAGCGATTGAACCGGTATCGTGTCACCCTCCTTGATGTCACAGGCGAAGAAAAAACATTTCCGGTTGGCGGCATTGTAAAGGCGTGGCGTCCGAACGCCATGACTGTGTCGGACAAAATTCTGATGTATGTGGAAAACTTCTGGAACGTGTTATCCGAAGAGCCACGGGAAGCCAATACCGAAGGTGGGATCTTCCCTGCGATTTTTGGTACGGTCATGATGGTCTTGGTGATGAGTGTGGTGGTGGTGCCGTTCGGCGTCCTGGCGGCCGTGTATTTAAAGGAATATGCCAAACAAGGCCCATTGACCCGAATGATTCGGATTGCGGTGAATAATCTTGCGGGGGTTCCGTCAATTGTCTTTGGAGTATTCGGTCTGGGGTTCTTTGTGTATGCGGTGGGAGGAACCATTGATCAATTATTTTTTTCGGCCTCCTTGCCGAACCCGACGTTTGGAACCGGGGGAATGTTATGGGCTTCACTTACCTTAGCCCTCATGACTGTTCCAGTTGTGATTGTTGCGACGGAAGAGGGATTATCGGCAGTTCCCAGGGAGTACCGGGAAGGGTCGTTGGGGTTGGGGGCGACAAAATTTGAATCCCTCATGCGGGTTGTCCTGCCGTGTGCCATGCCGGGGATTTTAACCGGGTTGATTCTCGCGGTGTCCCGGGCTACGGGGGAAGTGGCGCCACTCATGTTAACCGGCGTCGTCAAACTTGCTCCGGCCCTGCCGGTTGATAGCCAGTTTCCTTTTCTGCATCTTGATCGGAAATTTATGCATTTGGGCTTTCATATCTATGATGTGGGATTTCAATCCCCTAACGTGGAGGCGGCAAAGCCTATGGTCTACGTCACGACCCTGGTCCTGGTTCTGGTCGTGCTTCTTTTGAACATGACCGCAATTGCGCTTCGCACTCGGATGCGGAAGCGCTATGCTGGTGCTTCGGTCTAAATGAGGTACAATTATGGAAATCGAGCAGAATTTTCTGGAACAATCTATGCCTTTGGTCAAAACCTCCGGGGCAAATCCTTTGAGGCTGGTGGTTGAAACGAGGCAGACGGACCCCATGAAGAAGGCTTTTGTAGAATCCGATACGGCTCAACATTCACCAACGGTTGTGCCTGCGAAAATCGTCATTCAGGATATGAATTTTTACTATGGAACCGTTCAGGCTCTCAAATGTGTGAATATGACCATTCCCGCCAATAAGGTGACGGCATTTATCGGACCTTCAGGTTGTGGAAAATCGACGCTCTTGCGCTGTCTCAACCGACTCAACGATTTGGTCGATGGTGCCAGGGTCGAAGGCACAATTCTCCTGGATGAGGAAAATATTTATCGACCTGAAGTCGATGCGACCGATCTTCGAACACGGGTGGGTATGGTGTTTCAGAAGATTAACCCGTTTCCGAAGACAGTCTGGCAGAATGTGGCCTATGGTCCCCAATTGCAGAAGATCCGCAAACGTGCCATCCTTGACGGAATCGTTGAAACAAGTCTTCAGGGAGCAGGATTGTGGGATGAGGTCAAAGATCGGTTACATGCCAGCGCCTTGGGTTTGTCGGGAGGTCAACAGCAACGACTCTGTATTGCGAGGGCACTTGCGGTGAATCCAGAAGTGTTGTTGATGGATGAACCGTGTTCCGCTCTGGATCCGATCTCCACCGGGAGGATTGAAGAACTTCTTCATACGTTGAAAGAACGGCTTACAGTCGTCATTGTGACACATAACATGCAACAGGCTGCCCGAGTCTCTGATTTGACGGGATTTTTCCTGTTAGGGGAATTAATCGAATTCGATGACACCAAGAAAATTTTCACCAATCCAGGCGATTCCCGAACGGAAGATTATGTGACGGGGCGGTTCGGCTGATTTCTGGTAGACCAGAATAAAGGATCACGATGAAACGACATTTTGATGATTCGTTAGCGGATCTCAGACAGAGAATTTTGCGCATGGGAGCGCTCGTTGAGGGCCAAATTCGTCAAGCCCTTACCGCACTTGTGGACCGTGATGATGTCGTGGCCAATCAGGTCATTCAGAATGATCGTCAGGTGAATACGATGGATGTGGTCATCGACGAACTTTGCCTCGAATTGTTGGCGCTCCACCAACCTGCGGCGAAGGACCTTCGGTTTGTCACGACCGCCATGAAAATTTCCACAGAATTAGAGCGTATGAGCGACTTGGCCGAAAATATCTGTGAGCGTGCCATCGAACTGCATGCCGAACCTCAATTGAAGCCGTACATCGATATTCCGCTCATGGCTGAGCGTGCCATTAAAATGGTGGGAGAAGCCCTTGATGCGTTTGTGCGAGGGGATTCGGTACTTGCCAGACAGGTCCTCAACGAGGATGACTATGTGGATGAACTGAATGAACAAATATTTCGCGAACTATTGTCTTTTATGATGGAAAATCCCCAAACAATTTCGCGTGCCATCCGGTTATCATTTATCTCCAAATACATTGAGCGGATCGCCGATCATGCGACAAATGTGGCGGAACTGGTTGTGTATATGGTTGAAGGGAAAATTATCCGTCATATGAATCCAACCTGACTCTGTTTTCCTGCCTGCTGTTTTCTCCTCCCCATTTTCTCTTGTTGGTGTGTTCTCCCTCAAGCTTCCTAGCGTCTGTCACAAAAAATTTACCTGTCTGTGACAGGAGTGTCATTTCCCAAACGTATAGTGTGGGTATGAATGATCCTCAATATACACAACCACTTGCGGAAGGAGAATGGTATGCAAAAATGGATTGACACCCGCGGAGGTTCCTCACCGTATTCCCAAGGTCAGGTTACTCCGTTACGTTTACAGGGCCCTGGTTCGCTGTGGTCCTTGGTCCTGGCAGGTGGACATGGGGAACGCCTTCGGGAATATACCGAACAGCGTTTCGGTGCCTATCGACCAAAGCAATATTGTGCGTTTATGGGAAAACGTTCGATGATTCAACATACCTGGAGGCGGGCGAAAGCCCTTTGTCTTCCTCATCAGGTTGTAACGGTGATGGACCAATCACACTGGGGTTATGTACGGACACAATTGATCCAGGAATCCCTTGGACGGGTGGTCTGGCAACCTGATAACCGAGGAACCGGACCCGGTGTGTTTCTGCCCCTCTCCTATATTCGAACGCATGATCCTCATGCCACGGTGGTTCTATGGCCTTCTGATCATTTCATTTTCCCCGTTGAGCCGATGATTCAAGTGGTTCATGATGCGGTGGCCTTTGTCCAGGAGCACCCGCACCGTATGGTGCTGTTGACTGTTCCTCCTCAATCGCGAGACCAGGACTATGGGTGGGTGATTCCAGGTGCTCGTGTCTCGCATCCGGGAGGGGTTCAGGTCAGGGAAGTGCGAAGATTTGTGGAAAAACCAGATGGATCCCAGCTAGAGGACATTGCCTTGAGTGGAGGGCAATGGAATACGTTGGTGTTGATTGCCAACGTTCAAACTTTATGGGAAGCTGGACGTCAGTGTATTCCGGAGGTTGTGATGCCTCTTGAAGACCATGCGGGTGGGATTGGGACCTCAAGCGAACATCAACGTTTACTGCATCTCTATCGAACGATGCCCACGAGAAATTTCTCGAGCGATCTCTTATCGCTGATTCCTCAGCAATTACATATGATGGATTTGACCGAGGTCTATTGGAGTGATTGGGGAAGGCCAGAGCGCATTCAGGAAACTATCGCGTGTATGAGGCGCCGTGAACTCTGTGGAGTTGCTAATGAGGCGGTTGGCCGGGTTTGGACGAAGTCCCGTCAAAACGAGACGGTTCAGGAGGAATGCACCGTTGTTATGGGCTAGAGCATCTGATGATTCAATGAGATGTATGTGTCGGCTGGATGGCTGACCATGAAGCTCACGTTCGATAGATATTCTGATGAGCCGGATTTTAGGATAAAGGGCCAGCAAGAGGGATGTCCGCTGATGGAGTTGGAAGCAGCGTTTCTTTCGGAAAACTGGTTTTTAGTGCCTAACAAATCCACCGGCTAATTTTGGCAGAGGCGCTGAGATGTGTTGGCATCGTTGAAAAAAGCATCCGACTGGTCATTCACCATCTTCAGAAGGAAAGCGGCTTGGTGTACTTTCCTTTCCAGTTTGCAATAAACCAATCTTGAGCATGAAATGGTGCTTCATGCTCCAAAGGCTTGACGCGAGTATAGGTTCCATCGGGTTGGAGTTGTCGCGTGTGCATGTTATCTTTCAGGTAGGGACGCAAAACGGTTTCAACAATGAAGGCTCGGAGTGTGGGACTCTCAATCGGAAACAAAATTTCAACCCGACGGTCCATATTGCGAGGCATGAGATCCGCACTTCCCAGAAATAATTCATCCTGCCCTCCGTTACCAAAATAATAACAGCGGGAATGCTCGAGGAATCGTCCGACGAGAGACGTGACCGTAATGGTTTGGCTGAGCCCAGGAACCCCAGGGCGGAGCCCGCACATTCCACGGACCATGAGTTCAATCTTGACTCCTGCTTGAGAGGCTCGATACAAGGCCTGAATTGAGGCTTTGTCGACGAGAGAATTTACCTTGAATGCCAGGTAGCCGTCTCCATGTTGTTGTTGGCGGGATATTTCCCGATTGATTCGCTCGATGATATTCGTTCGAATTCCGACCGGCGCAATCAAAAGTTTCGCGTAGGAGTCTTTTTTTGAATACCCGGTCAAGGCATTGAACAGATCGGTGACATCTTCGCCGAATACCGGATGACAGGTAAATAAACTGAAATCTGTATAGAATTTGCTGGTGATGGGATTGTAATTGCCGGTTCCGAGATGCAGATAGCGACGAATGCCATCTGATTCACGACGAACGACCATGCAGACCTTGGCATGTGTTTTCAGGCCCAGGACACCATACACCACATGGACGCCTTCATCTTCTAGTTTTCTTGCCCATTCAATATTATTTTCCTCATCGAACCGGGCTTTGAGTTCCAAGAGTACGGCAACCTGCTTGTCATTTTGGCGGGCTTCCATGAGGGCGTCTACCACAGGGGAGTTGATGCCTACTCGATAGAGTGTCTGCTTAATGGCTAACACCTTCGGATCCAGAGCGGCTTGTCGAATGAAATCCACGACGGGTGAGAAGCTGTCGTATGGGTGATGAAGGAAGATGTCTTCCCGTTTGATGAGTGAAAATAATGACTCCTTGGAGGTGGGGTCGTGCAGAATATTGGGGAAATGGGGTGAAAATTTCAGATCCGGTCGGTCAATGGCTGTGAGTTCAAGGAGATTCGATAGGCCGAGACGGAAGTCATAGGTGTAAACCTGATAGGGCGCTAAACTCAGATTTCTGACCAGGATATCTTTAATGGAATCGGGCATATGCCGGTCCAGTTCCAATCGCACCACCGAACCGAATTGGCGTAAATCAATTTGTTCCTCAATGGCAGCCAGCAGATCGCCGGCTTCATCTTCCTCAATTTCAAAATCCGCATCCCTGGTAATGCGAAAATAATAGGAGGCCTGAATTGTCAAACCCGGAAACAATAAGTCCAGATTGGCGGCGATGATGTCCTCCAGCCACACAAAGTTGGTGCTTTCCGCTCCGGTGGCTAACCCCATTTGTTCATCGTCTGATACCTGCGATTCGTCTGGAATTCTGATTAATCTTGGAAACAACGACGGAACCTTAATGCGTGCAAAACATTCCCCACGCTCGGGGTCGTTCGCCACGACGGCCAGGTTGACCGTGAGGTTGGAGATATGGGGGAAAGGGTGGCTGGGGTCAAAGGCCAAAGGCGTCAACGCGGGAAAAATTTCTTTTCGAAAATATCGGCGGAGAAGGGATCGTTGTTTGGGTTTGAGGTCTTGATAGGCCAGAATGCAAATATGTGCTTGCGCCAGACGCGTCAGAAGGTCATCCTGCCAACATTGGGTGACACGGGAAAAACTGCGGAGAAGGGCGTCCCGGATTTGGCCCAATTGATCGGACGGACTCATCCCATCCAGAGCGGCTTCCAGAACGCCGCTGGACAATTGCTCGCGTAATCCTGAAATTCGGATCATGAAAAATTCATCAAGATTATTGAAGAATATGGAAAGGAATTTAATTCGTTCCAGTAATGGATGGCTCGGATCTTCTGCCTCTTCCAGTACCCGTTTATTGAACTCCAGCCAGCTCAGTTCCCGGTTCAGGTACAGCTTGGGGTCATCAAGATTATCGATAACCTCAGATTGATTGGGTGCCTTCGGTTTTATCTGATGAGTCATGACCTAATCTCCTATTATGCCTGTTATGGATGAAGAGTCATTCTACCTCATTGAGGTTATACAGGCCCATCATCAGTCCAATAAAACGGGTCAATGTCGACATAAACGGGGCAAGGAGGATTTGTGGCATAAGGCTTTATAGCTTTTTCCCATGTTTTTGAAGCTTTTGCCACTGTTTCGGGAGTTGTTGATACACTTGGGATTGCTGGTTTCGTAACCGTTCGATCATCAGTCCAATGACATAGGCTATGCCCGTTGACCGGGAGTATTGCTTGATGGCGAGGAGCCGTTGCTCAGCAACTAACGCATCCTGATGGTGTCCCAGAAGATCCTGCGTGTGTTGCGCTTGTTTAAGAAACTGTTTGGCACGCTTGCCAAGCAAGGGCTCGGCCAGTTCAATGGCATATCGCGCCCGTTTTAAGAGTATTCGAGTGCGATGCAGATCAGTTTTCGGGAACAAGCTGTTTGAGGCATCCACAAAATCCTGAACTTTGTGAAAGGCGTTTTCCGCTAATTCCGTAATCGTCAGTGGAGACGACTGAAATGGAAAACGGGGTAATGAGTCCTCAAAATGATTCAGGAGATTGAGATACCGGTCACTACGCAATCCCTCCAGAAGTTTGGCACGGGCCATAGACCTCTGATCTTCAAAAATCTTGAGAATCGATTGAAATGCACGCGTTTCTTGTATGGAGAGGTCATGGAAATTTTGACGAAATGATTCCAAAAGGACATCCCCATCTCTCACTTCGCCCAACAAAGAACCAACCCATCCCAGCTCCTGGCGGACATGCTCTGTCCATTCGGGTGCGAGAAAAGTACGCATGGCTCGAATGATGGCTCTCATGCGGCGGATCGCGACTCGCATGCGATGGAGTGCTTCGCTATCCCGACCCAAGCGGGTGCCGGGATCATGTTGCAACATCTGAAGGAACTGGGAGTGAAGCCTTTCTCGAATATGTTCTGTCGGTGGTGCTGAAGCATCACTGAGTTTGAGGGCAAGCGGATAGGGAAGTTGTAGTGCTTGAAAAATCTTGGGTTGTAATGGTTTCTCCTCTGCCCCGGCATACAGCAAGATCTTCCTGATAGGCTTGAGTTGAGCGGCTGTGCTTTCCTGGAGTTCGATCTCGACTTCCTGGAATGAATGCACAGTTTTTTGGTCTCTGATGAGGGCGACGGAGTCCTGAACGACTTCAACGATGACCTGGCTGTCCTTCCGAATGCGTACCCCTTTTCTCTTTGTCCGGAGTTTTCCGAGTTGAATGGCCTCCTGTTTTCTAAAAAAAGCCGTTAATAAGTCCTGAAATTCCCAGGGAATGCTGCGACTGCTGGAATCAATGGTCAACTCCACTCGAACGGCACCGCTGGGTATCTTTAATTGCCACACCCCATGGGCTTGTTCCACTCGTTTTCGGAGTGTCAGACCCAATTGACCGAGTCGATGGTGCTCGCTGTCAAAATAGGTGGAGGTAAATACGCGTGGCGGGATCGGCTCCCCCATGTCGGGAGGGATTTGGAAGCGGGGGGGAATCCGAAACTTAATTTCGTTTTCAATCGCCTGGTGAATCTTCCATGCCATAACAACTCATCCTGCAATATTCAGTGTGCTGTGGGCCGTTTGAATCACATCTTCCCGGGATCCGTCTCATTTTACCTGAATGAATCGCAAGAAAGTGTGAAATTCCCGCGCAAATTCTTGTCTTTTCAAGATAAATGTCTTGTTGTTTCCTGCAGGGCTTTTACGGCCACCTTCATGCTCCGGTAATCCCAGGGAGCATTACTTGAGCTCACCTGATTTAAAGAAACGGGTATCTCTTTCCTGCACGCTCTGTTGCACGTGATGGGTAATTGAGTCTGCATATGACTGTCAGAAAACGCATTGTGATCCAGAATTCGAGAGAAACTGTGTCACCAAAAAATGAATTTCGATATACTACCAGGGGAAAAGTGGGGTTCAAAACACGCAGGAGAATAATGATGTATAAAGGATTGCCTAATAATCAACTGACTCAACTGTTGCAAACAGCTGTCCAGGCGGCCCACGTTGCGGCTGTTCCGATTCGAGCCTATTTTGAAAAGCAGGATTTCCGTATTAGAGAAAAAAGCGATGGTTCACCGGTGACTCAAGCCGATCAAGAGGGGGAAGCACTCATCCGCAGTCACTTGCTTTCCAACGCCGCAATCGGGCCTCTCGATATTCTTGGTGAAGAAGAAGGGTTACAGGGAACGGGAACAAGATGGCAATGGGTCGTGGATCCTATCGATGGAACACGATCCTTTATCCATGGGATCCCGTTATTCGGTACCATTATCGCCTTGGTTGACGCTCGGGAACAATTTCCTGTTCTCGGAGTGATTCACCTACCCATGCTCGGTCTCACCTATGCCGCGGCCAGGGGACAAGGGATCACTCGACAAGGAAAAGCCTTACACCTTCCTGAAGATCTTCCCATTGAAAAGGCCATTATCGGAGTGGGCGATTTCGCTCAGTTTTCCAGTGTTAATAGGGAGGCGGATTATCATCAGCTGTTAAGGATGTCCGGATATGTGCGAGGGTATACCGATTGCTTTGGCCATAGCCTGGTGATCAGTGGAGCCCTTGGCGCAATGGTGGATCCAGCTTTGAACCCGTGGGATATCCTGGCTACTCAAGTATTAATTGAGGAGGCAGGAGGGACGGCAATCCTTCGTCCCTCAAAGGTATCCGGAAAGGTTGATGCCATATTTGGGAACCGTTTGCTCGTCCAACATCTTACTCGAGAACTCTCCTTTTAATATTTTCGGGGTTATAGCGATGGCAGATCTCTGTATCGCCAGGATCTCTTGAACCGCGTCTGGTGAACGCAGATCTCTGTCGAAGTTCGGACTGTAGGCTCTCATATAGTAGCGAAAACTTCAGCGGTTGGGCGATCACGGCCCCACTATTGAAACTGTCTGGGGTGTGGGGTATCGTATACATATCATTCATGATGGTTCTGTCCCTTCCTGAAGATTTCCTTCTTGCAACATCTGATACGGGTATTGACCACGGAATCTCTGTGGGCATGAACGGGTAAAACCGAATCTATTTTTTGAAGGAGTTCAGCTACATGAAAAGGCTCGCGGTTATTGATATTGGAACTAATTCCATTCACATGGTTCTAGCCGAAATTGGAAAAGGATTTTCTTACAAGATTGTCGATCGTATAAAGGATATGGCCAGATTAGGTGATGGAACCTTTACGTCTCAGCGGTTGTCTCCAGAGGCCATGGACCGTGGGTTGACCGTCCTAAAACGGTTTTCCATGCTGGCAAAGAATAAAGGATTTGATCCTATTTTACCCATTGCCACCAGTGCGGTCCGGGAGGCAAAAAATGGAGGGGATTTTTTAAAGCTCGTACGCAAAGAGCTTGGCCTTCGGGTGCGGGTCATCACCGGGGAGGAAGAGGCTCGCCTCATCTATTTAGGCGTCAGGAATAGTATGGATCTCGACCATTTTCCCGCCATGATTGTGGATATCGGGGGCGGATCCGTGGAATTGATGGCTTGTACGCAAAGGCGCTTAAAATTTGTGAGAAGCCTCAAGCTAGGTGCGATCAGGTTGAAGGATGAATTTCTCAAGGCAGATATTCCTGATAAAAAAATAATCCAACGTCTGGAAAATCTGGTCAGTCAAACCTTGAAGAAATCCTTACCATCAAAGAAACGTGACTCTCAATTTAATCAACTTGTGGCCACATCGGGAATGGCGGGGAACCTCGCGGAAATCATTTATTTGTCTAGGACCGGACGGCCGCTCTCTCAAATTGATATGGCCACGATTGAGTTAGATGAAGTTCGAGAAGTGGAAAGACTGCTGCGGACCAAAGATACACAGACACGATTGAATATACCCGGCCTGGACCCTAGGCGTGTAGATACGCTGTATTCCGGTGTGTTGGTGTTGCGTATACTTATGGAACGTATCGGGGTCAAGCAAGCGCGTATTAGTGATAAAGCGATTCGGGAAGGGGTCATTTATGATTTCATCCAACAACATCAGGAAGGGTTGCGGGCGGAACAAGAAATTCCCCATATTCGTCGGCGTCAGGTCTTATTGTTGGCCAGACGATACCAATATCCAAAAAACCATGCGCATCATGTGGCGAAGTTGGCATTAAGCTTGTTCGATCAGACTCAAGCGTTACATCAACTTGGCGACAGGGAACGGGAGTGGTTGGAATACGCGGCTTTACTTCACGATATTGGGCACCATATTAGAGAAAACAAACACCATAAGCACACCTACTATTTGATAACCCATGCCGATCTTCCCGGGTTTTCGTCTGAAGAGGTAGACATTATGGCCAACGTGGCGCGATATCATCGACGGGGCCAACCAACGATCAGGCATAAAGGATTTCGACTCTTAAACCGCGAACAGCGAAAAGTTGTGCCCTGTCTCAGTGCGATTTTACGAATTGCTGATGGTCTGGATCGGAGTCATTTTTCCGTGGTCAGGAAAATTTTCATTGAACCCGGGAAGCCTCTCCGCCTCCATGTATTTTTTCGCTATGACCCGGAGTTGGAATTATGGACAACGGAACGAAGGATGAAACTTTTTGAGAAAATCTTTCATTGTCGGATTGAATTGAAGCCGGCTCCCATTGCCATGAAAACTGTGGCCTAGCGGGTCACCCTATGTGTGAACCCTTCTCTGGAAATTGTTCGGGCATTTATGGGATACTTGCGCATTTTGGGGTCCCCAGCATAGGTTAAAATGTCGGGCTGCGGTTTGAGGGTGTCGACTTCTTCTTGTAGATCATGGCGGGTCACTTCATAATATCTGCTCACCAAAAAAACGAATAATCGATAGGCTAACCTGTTTTCGGCTTGGAAATTGTGATTCCTGGCCTGCAGAGTCCAAGGCGAGATTTGACCATTCTGCGCTTTCCAGTTTAAGGAGACTCCTTATGTTTAGTTTTATGCCTCGGGAAAGCGGGTTTTTTGATTTATTCGAGCAAGCATCTCAAAACGTCGTGGAAGCAGGGCAGTGCTTGAAAGTATTAATGAAGTCCTTTGATGAACCGCATACAAAAATTCAACACATCAAAAATTTGGAGCACAAGGGTGACGATCTCACTCGTGACATTGTGTATAAACTCAATAAAACGTTTATTACCCCGTTAGATCGGGAAGATATTCACGCATTGGCCAGCGCGCTCGATGATATTCTGGACGAAATTGATGCGGTGGCGGAATTGTTCATGGTGTTTAAAATTGACCATCCGACGCCCACGGCACTCAGGTTGTCCGAAATCCTTCATGATGCTGCTTTAGAAGTCGGGAAGGGGATTGATCTTCTTCGTCTTCAAAACTGGGATATGAAGGACTGTGCCATTCGAGTCCATAGCCTGGAAAACGAAGCTGATCGGGTGAGCCGAGAAGCGATCTCCCGGTTATTTGAAGAGGAAGCGGATCCCAAGACGGTGATGAAGTGGAAAGAGATCTACGAAAATTTTGAGATGGGCACCGATTCGTGTGAGGATGTGGTGAATGTCCTGGAGCGGATCGCACTCAAGCATGGATAGTGACGTGTTAGCCGAATCCTTTCTATATTTCTGATATCCTTCCCAAAAGCATTTCAGTGGCCGATTTCAGCATACTTCTCATTCTAATTATCGGCCTCGCACTTCTGTTTGATTTTTCAAATGGTTGGCATGATAGTGCCAATGCCGTAGCCACCGTCGTGTCCACTCGAGTCCTGAGCCCCGTCTTGGCTGTTCTTTTTGCCGGTATCCTGAATGTAATCGGGGCCTTTATGTCTACCGCGGTAGCCAAGATGGTAGGAAACGGAATTATCGATCCTGCCGCGATCAATGATGTGGTCATTATTTCCGCATTGGGGGGAGCTATCGTTTGGAATTTTATTACCTTACATATGGGGTTGCCTTCCAGTTCCTCCCATGCCTTGATTGGGGCCATGGTCGGTGCAGGTTTTATTCATGGTGGTGTCGAGGTGTTGCAGGGTGCCGGATTGATAAAGGTCATGGAAGCGATGGTCTCTTCTCCTTTATTGGGGTTTCTTGCGGCCTTTGTACTCATGGTTGGGTTGAGCTGGGCGTTTTTTCGGGCGTCGCGAGGAAGGGCCATGAGGTTGTTTCGACGTCTTCAATTGTTGTCAGCGGGGTTTATGGCTTTGAGTCATGGAGCCAATGATGCACAAAAAGCGATGGGAATCATTACCCTGGCTTTGCTTTCTTTCTGCCGGACATATTCCTTCTGCGGAAGTGCCCAAATGGGTTATAATCTCCTGCGCACTCTCTATGGGCCTGGGAACGGCCCTAGGAGGATGGAAGATTATTCGAACTCTGGGGATGCGAATTGCCAAGTTGGATCCTGTCCATGGGTTCGCCGCCGAAACCGGAGCCGGTGTCGTGTTGATGGTTACCGCCCATATTGGATTGCCTGTCAGCACGACTCACACGATTACTTCTTCAGTCATGGGCGTGGGGGCGGTGAATCGATTGTCGGCGGTTCGTTGGGGTGTTACCAGGAGAATTGCCTATGCGTGGGTCTTTACGCTTCCCGGTTCGGCATTCTTGGCCGTGGCTTTTTACCTCCTGCTGTCTGCATTTTTCTAGTTGTTCGGTGTTACTTTATCTTCTGTGAATCTCAAGAGTCTGTTGGCACGTCGCATCAGGAATCTGTTGTTGCTGAATTGATAGGTAACGAATTCCTGTGACTTAAATCTTGACGTTTGGGCATATCTTTTTTCTTCTTTTCTCTGTCTGTCCTTCTTTTGTAGAATCCTTGACCTGCCCGGTTTTGTGGATACAGTCCCATCGATTTCGTCTCAAGAAATTGGTTGTCTGAAGTTGCTACTACGGTCCCTCTATTTGGGAATGGTTCCTTTCGCATCGCTCCCTTTACTCTGACGTGTTCAAACGGATGAGTCGCGAGTTCCCTTTCACACAATTCGCGGCATTGTAACCATAAGGAGGAGTTATGGCCGAATCCTATCAGACAGTCTCATTGGAGGTTTCAACGGTTGGACTTGAAGAGGAAGGTTATCAAATGTATTTAGGCCAAAAGTGCCGATTGAGCGGTGTGTTGAAAGTCCAGGGGATGGCGCGAATCGATGGATTTGTTGAGGGGGAGATTTATGGGAGTGATCTGATTCAGGTGGGAAAAGATGGAAAGCTTGAAGCCACAGTTAAGGCTAAAGACATTGTCGCACAGGGTCCTCTTCGTGGGGACTTCGTCGCTCTGCAGAAGATACAGTTGCTGGCCCCAGCGACATTGGAAGGGAAAATCGATGCCCCGGTTTTTCTGCTAGAAGAAGGCGTCTTTGTCAATGGACTGGTGAAAATGGGAATGGTGCGCCCTGCGGTCTCATAATTCATTAGCCAATACATCGAGTGCCAGCCAAGGCATGGAAAGGCTATTGTTCTATTCTTCATAAGGTTGACGAGTGGTGAATATGGTGTCGTCCACAAGGCCCTTAGCGTAGCGCTCTGAGCTGCGCAGGGGCCATCCACCATTCTAAATTTCCTCGCCCTACTTCGACGTTTCCATCAAAAGAAATAAGACAACCTCCGGCCTTTTTAACCGAAAGGCCTGGGCTGTTCTTTCCAAAAATCATCAATGCGGCTGTTTGGCCAAGATGAGGTTCATGTCCGACGCACATGATGAAGGCATCCCCTGGCAATCTTTGTAAAATAGCGAAAACCAGCGTAGGGGATTGATCATAGACCAGCTCAGGGCATAGCTGAATGGTTGACTTGATCTGTAGAGCCTCCTTGGTAATCTCAGCGGTTTGTTGCGTACGGATTAATGGACTGCACAAGAGGTGTGTGGGCTTCACTCCAATCCGTTTGAGCCCTGCAGCGACCTGTTCAGTTTTGGCTATACCTTCTTTGGTCAGAGGGCGTTCCCGTTCAGAGTGGTCCCATTCATTTGGATTAACAGCAATGCCATGGCGCAATAAAAGACAATTCATATGAACATCTCCTTGTGTTGACCCATTAAAGGCGACCATGCCGGTTATCATACCTCAAAAATAACAACTCTACAGGCTCTACAAAAGTTAAAAATTGCCAAGGTGAAACTGAGGACCAGGAACCCCAATGAGGATACACAGAAAGTATTCACTTGTAATTGAAATCGCGCAACGAAGGCAACAATAGAAAGGGGCAATGCAACGTCATGGCATTTTTCCGCCAAACAGTTTGGGCGGAAAACCCACAAGCCCAGGATTTTGGCCCCATTTACCACTGCTCCGGCGACGGGGACGGTAATCTTTGATAACACTACAATTACATACATCTACATCGCGATTCTCGTGGGATATCGATATGTGGCGCGCCAAAGAAGATAAAAGAAAACAGGGGCGAGTAGGTGATAACTAGCGCAGACAGGACAACGCTAGTTTCCTGTCTGAGGTTTCAAGGCAATTTCAGCCTTTCATGAACCCGACAAAGTGAAGGTATATGATTAGGGAACCCGCGTGCGTTTTTTCAACGCCGATCAATCAAATTATGTGTCAGTGTGAGGCCAAACCAAGAATCCATGTCGAATGGCCTGACATAAGTCAACACAGCATACGTATTGCCAAAGATGATGAAGGGTCGCCTGGGTATTAAAGAGACAGACATGTGAGATAAACCTTTCATGATCAGAGGGCATCATAATCAGGGAAAGAAAGTAAACAAGCTCATAGCCCAAAGATACAGGCACCGTATGCTTTGGGGATGGTTGTTATAGGGAAGAATTTCTAACGGCGAGATGATCTAGTTTCGTCTGCTCCTTGCGCATGCGACGTGTAATAACCATCTTGACAATTAGGGAATTTGAGCTAATAGTATCGAAAATCGATATCGATAAATGATAGCAGAAGCTTATTTCCCTAACTGAAGTCTTTATGCCAACCACTAGTTACGAGCCTACCCGGCGCATGGTGCGACAATTTTTCCTGGGTTTCGTTAAAATCCATATTTTGCATCATGCCGCTGAGGAGCCCGTCTGTGGGGTTGATTTGGCTCAGGAATTGGCTAGCCACGGTTACCAGCTGAGTCCGGGCACCCTTTATCCAACATTGCACGGACTGGAAGCGGCAGGATATCTCCGATGCCAACTGGAGCTTCAATCGGGACGCCGCCGAAGAACCTATACCATTACCAGATCCGGCCGACAGGCCTTAGCTCAAGCCCGACAGCAAATACGAGAACTAACAGAAGAGGTCATGAATCGAGAAACGATTTGACGAAAGGAGACTGCTGGAAACGGCTACTCATCCATCAATCCAGTGATATGAATTAAGGGTGTACAGGAAGGATGAAAAGAGAAAGAAGTGTTCCAAACTCATCTAGGCTCATCTTGGGGGCATTCCTCACCACCTAAATGATCAATGGTCACCATAACTATAAAAAAAGGACACCTCAATGAATTTGTGGCCAACCTTCCTGGCAATCATTTTTTGTTTTCATGTGGCCATAGAGGCTTGTCATGCTCAGCAGCCTGAACAGTTGTCCACTCAACTGACCCTGCTGCAAGCCATTGAATATGCCTTGAATCATTATCCTGCGGTACGGGAATCCTTAGCTAAGCAAAAGGAAGCTCAATCCGGCATCGACTTGGCAGAGACAAACTATCTCCCACGGATGGAAATCGGCGTTCAAGGGACTCGATCGACCTTTAATAATGTTTCCGGGATGTTTTTCCCGAATTCCTTTTTTCAACCGATTTCCGGTCCTGATTTAGGACGAAGTGCCTATAGTAGTGGCTGGGGCAGTGCCGCCGGTATTCTGCTGGCATGGGAACCCTTTGACTTTGGTTTGCGGTCGGCCCAGGTGAGTACCGCCCAGACCATGGAGCGTCATTCGAAAGCCTTTATCACCCTTACCCAGCTTGAAGTGGCTTTGGCTGTCGGAGACGCCTATATCGATGTCATCATGGCCCAGGAGGCTCGCCAGGCCCTTCAAGCCAATTTGGAACGTCGGGTTGTCTTTGCTAAGACCGTCGAGGTTCTCGTCCGCAATCAATTGCGGGCGGGAGTTGATGGATCGCGTGCTCAAGCCGAGACGGCAGTTGCACGCACTCACCTATTGGAAGCAGAGCAGGTTGAACGATCACGAATGGCCACTTTGGCTCAGGCGCTCGGGATAGCTGGTGGTCAAATTTCGATCGGCGATCCGGTGCTGAAAGCCTTCCCTCAAGGATCTGTCTCGGAAAAAAAAGATCCCTCACAGCATCCCTTGGCACTAGTCCAAAAAGCCGCAGCCGATATTCCCAAAAAACGGGAAGAAGCCTTGGCGCAGGCATGGGTGCCGAAATTCAATGTGCAGAGCAGCTTTTTTGGCCGTGGGAGCGGATGGGATAATCAAGGGAATCGAGGTGGCGGAGGGGACGGGTTATTACCGGATGTGCCGAATTGGGCGGTTGGTCTGACGGCGACCTTTTCCCTGTTGGATTTTTCAAACATCCGGGCGCAAAAGCAACAGGCGCATTATCGCAATCTGGCGGAAATGGCTCGCTACGATCGCGTGATTCAAGAGCTGACGGCGCAGCAGGTGAAGGCTCGATCGCTTGTTGAGAGTACCAAGCTCATTGCCGAAAACACACCCATCCAATTTCAAGCCGCTCGCTTGACGGAAGCCCAAGCCGCTGCGCAATTTAAAGTCGGGCTAGCTACAGTCGTGGAGGTTTCTGAGGCGCAACGGCTGGTTGTTCAGGCCGCCGTGGATGATGCGCGCGCGCGCCTTGGCGTGTGGAAAGCCCTGTTGGCCTTATCCGGGGTTCAGGGCGAGCTGTCAGAAATTTTACGGCTTGCGCGCCCCTCCCCTTCTTCACCCGGCCATTAAATGAAGCTGCTTCTCTTTGCCCTTCGGCGACCTCTGACCATTATGGTGCTGGTCGCGTCCATGGCCTTATTTTCATATCTGGTGGTCAAACGGATGGCCATCGACATCTTCCCGAATCTGGGACTTCCTGCCATTTATGTCGCCCAACCCTATGGTGGCATGGATCCGGCCCAAATGGAGGCCTATTTGGTCTCGTTCTATGAATATCATTTCCTTTATATCACCGGGATTGAGCATGTCGAATCCAAGTCCATCCAGGGTGCCGCATTGATGAAGTTGTTTTTCCATCCGGATACGGATATGGACCAGGCTTTGGCGCAGACGGTCGCCTATGTGAATCGATCCCGCGCGTTTATGCCTCCCGGCACCGTGCCGCCTTTTATTTCGAGATTTGATGCCGGAAGCGTGCCGGTGGGCTATTTGGTTTTTACGAGTCAGTCTCGGAGCCTGAAAGAAATTCAAGATCTCGCCTTGTTCAGAGTGCGACCGATGTTTTCCGCGGTCCCTGGAGTGTCTGCCCCTCCGCCATTTGGAGGGACAGCTCGAACCATTGTGATTAAGGTGAATCCGGAACGGTTGCGTGCATTCGGCATGTCTCCGGAGGAAGTGGTTCAAGCCGTACGAACCGGTAATATGCTCATGCCGGCGGGAAATGTTCGCATAGGAGATTTGGCCTATTTGACCCCTGTGAATTCTGTTGTCGAAAACATTACAGAATTGGAA
Organism: Candidatus Nitrospira allomarina; assembly: GCF_032050975.1. NCBI lineage: Bacteria > Pseudomonadati > Nitrospirota > Nitrospiria > Nitrospirales > Nitrospiraceae > Nitrospira > Candidatus Nitrospira allomarina. The sequence continues at coordinate 2,544,900 of NZ_CP116967.1, forward strand.
CATCTGCCTATTCGATTGGGGTCAGGGCCCACGGTCTTTTTGAAAGACGTGGGAACCGTGGAAGATGGAGAGGACATTGTCACCAGTTATGCCATGGTGAACGGGCGACGCACGGTCTATATCCCGGTCACCAAACGGGCCGATGCCTCCACCTTGGCTGTAGTGGATCGTATTAAAGCCTCGCTCCCGACCTTTCGGGACTCCGTGCCTGACGATATTCAGATTAGTTTTGAATTCGATCAATCAACCTATGTTACCAATGCGGTCAAGGCTGTTGTCGTAGAAAGTGTGCTGGGAGCGGTTTTAACGGGATTAGTGGTGTGGCTTTTCCTCCGGAGTTGGCGGAGTTCGGTGATAGTCGTCATGACGATTCCATTTGCTCTCTTATCCGCCGTGGTGGCTTTGTGGGCAACAGGACAGACCATCAATATTATGACGTTAGGGGGCTTGGCCCTGGCAGTGGGTATTTTGGTGGATGAATCCACGGTCACGATTGAAAATGTGCACGCCCATTTGTCTCGTGGAAAGAGTCTGGGGAGGGCCGTCAAGGATTCACGTGGTGAAGTGGTGATGCCTCTTCTCCTGTCTATGCTGAGTATTTTAGCCGTGTTTCTTCCGTCCTTTTTCATGAGTGGCGTGGCCAAAGCCTTGTTTGTGCCGTTGGCATTGGCCTTGGGCTTTGCCATGGCAGCCTCTTATATTCTTTCCACGACTTTAGTGCCCGTCCTGGCTGTATGGCTATTGGGCGGCCATCCCAAGGCCGAGGGAAGAGGATGTCCGACCATGCCGGCCTGGTACATCAATGCACTGAACTGGACATTGAGCCATAAAGGGCTGATCCTCATCGGCTATATGCTGCTCAGTATGGCGACCGTGGGAGTTTTAGGTGCCAAGTTGGGATCGGATATCTTTCCGCGGGTCGATACCGGACAATTTCAATTACGAATTCTGGCTCCGGATGGAACGCGTGTCGAACGAACGGAGATGTTGACGAAGGAAATTCTAGAAACGATTAAACAGGAAATCGGCCCTGAGCAGATAAATATTAGTTTGGGGTTTGTGGGCGTTCATCCATCGAGTTATCCGGTGAATACCCTGTATATGTGGAGCAGCGGACCTCATGAAGCAGTCTTGTTGGTGGCGCTGAAACGGGGTTCCGATGTTTCCCTGGAGCAGGTGAAAGAACGATTGAGGGAACTTTTACCCAAGCGTTTTCCCGGAACGCGTTATACCTTTGAGAGCGGCGATATCGTCACGCAGGTCATGAACATGGGATCTCCAACCCCAATTGAAATCGCGATGAGCGGACCGAATATGGAGGCTAACCGGGCGTATGCGGAACGAGTGCGAGAGGAACTTTCGCATCTTTCTGCCATCCGTGATCTGCGCTTTGGACAACCCCTGGATTATCCCACCCTGGCCGTGCGCGTGGATCGGGTGCGGGCAGGCCAGCTTGGGGTGACGGCCGGTGAGGTGGCCAGGGCGGTGGTCTCGGCGACTTCCTCAACTCGTTTTGTGGAACCGATGTATTGGCGTGATCCCCAATCTGGAAGAGCCTATCAGGTGCAGGTGGAAATTCCCCAATCGGAATTTCAGTCCGTACAGGATATGCTCAATCTTCCGGTGAAGTTGGAAGGGGGGCGTGGACCCTTGCTTCGTGACGTGGCGGAGGTCGTTCCCGGAACCTCTATTGGAGAGTATGCACGGTATAACATGCAACGAATGGTCACGATTGTGGCTAATGTGACGGGAGAAGATTTAGGACGGGCAGCGGACCATATTGAGGTCGCGTTAAATCGGGTCGGCCCACCTCCGAAAGGGGTTCGGGTGGACGTTCGAGGGCAAATCGCCCCAATGAGGGAGATGTTCGTTAACCTTCAACTGGGATTAGTTCTGGCATTGCTGACGATTTTCCTGCTCTTAGCCGCAAATTTTCAATCCTGGCGAAGCGCCTTGGTAGTTTTGCTGACGACGCCTGCCGTATTGATGGGAGTCGTGCTTGCCCTGACACTTTTCGGGACCACACTGAATATTCAGTCGTTTTTGGGGGAAATTATGGCCACGGGGGTGGCTGTGGCGAATGCGATTCTTTTGGTGTCGTTTGCCGAACATCATCGGAGACAAGGACTCTCCTCGCTCGAAGCTGCTCGGGAAGGAGCATGTAGCCGGGCTCGCCCGATCCTCATGACCGGGTTGGCTATGATGGTTGGCATGTTGCCGATGGCAATGGGCATCATGGAAGGAGGGGAGCAGGTGGCCCCTCTCGGACAGGCAGTGATTGGTGGGTTGTTGTTCGCCACCGTCTCCAGTTTGCTGATCTTGCCAGCCGTGTATGCGATTTTGGAAAAGCGGGGAGGCATCCAGTCTCCTTCATTAGATCCAGATGATCCAACCAGTATCCACTATGAACCTTCGCACGTTACGGTTCCCAGTTAACCCGGAGTAACCATGTCACGCAAGATCATCGGAATCGGGCTGGTATTATTCGGACTTATTGCGGGAGGGGTCATGGTCATGAGCAACGACGGTCGTGTGGCTCAGAACCCATCAGTCCCTTCCTCTACAATCTCCCCATCGGAAATACCAGAATTCCCCGCGAGCCGTAATCAACCGGTTTCGATCGAAGTGGTGGCCGTTTCCAGCCAATATTTGCAAGAGACGATTCCCCTGCCGGGGGAACTGCTTCCTTTTTTGAGCGTCGACCTTTCCTCAAAGATCACGGGAATCGTGGAATCCGTCAGCGTGGATCGTGGTGCAAAAGTAAAGAAAGGGGATATTCTCATCCAATTACGCGCGCCAGAGTTGCAAGCTCAGAGGAGGGAAGCGGAAGCCGAACTTCGTGCGGCAAACGTCACGTATACCCGTCTTCAAGCCGCGGCCTCTACGCCAGGTATCGTGGCTGGAAACGATGTGGAATTGGCCCAGCACCATCAGGAAGCCCTGACAGCCCGTCTCCAATCCTTACAAGAAATGGAAAAGTACTTGCGGGTGGTGACCCCATTCGATGGAGTGATCACACAACGGAATATTCATCCGGGAGCGATGGTGGGACCGGATGGTGGAAGCGGTCAGGCCTCAGCGCTGTTACGGTTAGAGCAGATTGTTCACTTACGATTGATCGTTCCAGTTCCGGAAGCCTATGCGGGGTCAATTGATAAAGGGGCAACGGTATCGTTTACCGTGCCGGCCTATCCGGAGGAAACTTTTCAGGGAGTGGTGTCTCGTATTGCTCAATCGGTCGACCCTAAAACTCGGTCCATGCCAGTGGAAATGGATGTGGATAACCAGGCTCGGCGGCTGGCTGCCGGAATGTTTTCGGAGGTCCGCTGGCCGATTCGCCGTTCTCGTCCGACCCTGTTTGTTCCGGCCACGGCCGTTGTCACCACGACGGAAAACGTCTTTGTCCTGTTGGTCAAGGAAAACCTGGTGGAATGGATCCCCGTCCGAAAGGGATCAAGAAGTGGTTCAATGGTTGAAGTGTTTGGCACCCTCCAATCTGGTGATCTCGTGGTAATTAGGGGAACTGACGAAATCAGGCCTGGCACGGAAATTATTCCGGTCCCAGGGAAATAGGGGCCAACACCAGTACGTAACTCAGCTTTGTTTAAAAAGGTTTCCATTATTAACGATGAAATTTCGGCATGCGAATCAAAGAAAATATGTGGTGCCCGTTCCGTGGACTCCGGAGGAAAGCTAATAGACAGGGTGGCTGATGCGTCTTTACGTGGGGGAACAGTTTGGATGGGCACCAGATTTCAAGGGCATGGCGTGAGAAGCAGTGCTGCGTTGCTGGGGTATGCGGCGGATACCCCGAGGCCGAAACGATTTGTCACTCATGATGTCCCCATCGGATCTGTCAGCGAATTTATCATGACAAATACAGGGTGGCATATCATCGAAGAAGGGAGACAATCATTCAAATAAGTTTCCCTCACCTTCACAAGTGACTGTCTCATCGTGTTTCTTGCTCTCGATTTTCTGCGTAACCAGACCGCGTGAATTCTTTCAATATTCTATCATCGGGGGACTCTCTTTGGTGTCCCTATCCCAAAACATTTCATCCGCATGATTTTCCGAACCTACTAAAAGGTTCACCAGCAATTTAAAATTGTCCATGTCATTTATGATTGAAAAAGGTAAATAATCCATGTCATTTAAACTTGACATAAAGAAGTTTTAAAATTACATTACCTGAGATCTTTTAAAAAGAGGGACCTCTTATTCTTTGATCATTCTGACACAAAAGAAAGGATGTGTCGTAATGAGAAAAGGCAAGTAATGTGAAAATTTGGCTAATGGCTGGATTGGGAATGGCCATGGCTATGGCCATTTCTTGCACGGTGGTTTTGGCGGCCGAGTCGGCGTCTTCAAGTCCCTCTTCTTCAGCAATTAAAAAGGGTTCGGCTTTTGGTGAGTTTTTTGTCCAGATAAAGGATCGGGCGGAAGCACAGAATGGAATAAATTGGAAGGAAACGGCGGATGCCGTCCTGATCCGAGACAAAGAGACTCAATGGAATCGGTATCTGAAAGCGGCGTTGGGTCTGCCGGATTTCGTTGACCTGGGGATTGAAAACCGCACGCGTTTTGAAAGCGTCAGTCATCCCTGGAGATCCACAGCAAAGATTGGAGGCGGGCGAACGGATTCTCAGTGGCTCCTCCGGTCCAGGGTGCGTTTTGGGTTGGGTAACGGTCCATTACGGTTTCTTTTTGAAGGACAGGATTCTCGCGAATACGGAGCTCAGGTTGGAGGGTTTGTCAATACGACAACAGTCGATAAATGGGATATTTTACAATTATTCGGATCATTGACCATAGACAATGTTGCAGGAAGCGGGTTGCGAACCGATCTGCATTTCGGTCGCATGACCCTGGACCTGGGAAGCCGTCGGTATGTCGCTCGCAATAACTTCCGAAATACTTCAAATGCCTTTGACGGTTTACATTGGCAGATTGGGAAACCAGATAATTGGCGACTCCGTGCTTTTATTACTGAACCGGTCATTCGGGACGAGGTTCAACTAGACGAGCAGAATAAGAAGTTTTTGTTTTGGGGTGCTTATGTGGAAAACCTTCAGATTCCATGGATGAACATCAATGCCTTTTATTACGGACTCAACGATCAACGACAACAAAATAAAAATTTTCATCGTACGTATGGTACCTACGGATTTCGCCTTTACAAAAATCCTGCAGTTGGTGAATTCGATTATGAATTGGAGGGGGCGGTTCAAGTCGGGCAATTAGGTCAGGTCGATCATTTTTCCTATAATCCCAATGCCCAAGTCGGCTATACGTTTAATGTGCCCTGGACCCCTCAATTTTTGGTGCAGTATTCCTATTCCAGCGGCACCAGGACTCCGGGAGGAAGCCAAAGCGGAACCTTTGATATTTTGTTCGGGGCTCGGCGATGGGATTTCATGCCTACGGGAATTTTTGGGCCATTTCTCCGATCCAACGTCAGTTCTCCCGGTTGGAGGCTGGTTGTAAAGCCTGCCAACAGCGTCACGATGCAAATCAAGCATCGGTTCTGGTACTTAGCCCAAGGCAGCGCCGTGAATGGCGGGATTCTTTTACAAGATCCCACAGGAGGGGCAGGAAATTATTTAGGACAGGATTTGGAATTACGCGTGTCATGGATTGTCAGCCAAAATCTGGACTTCGATGCCGGATACGTTCATTGGTTTAAAGGATCGTATTTCGATCGGCTTCCGGATTCGGCGAATCTACCTCAGGGTGGGAACAAGGATACGGATTATTTTTATCTTTCCATGCGCATCAGATTGTGAAAAGGCTATCAGTCCCTAAGCGGAGTCAGCCTGCTCTTTGAAAAAGGAACCATCTGGCGGCACTTATGATGTTAGGAGATGCATGATGTTTTTTCAAATCTATGTTTTGCCTTTTGTGGTCTTTTGTTCCGGTTTCATATCGGTAGCGGTAGCCGAAGAAGTGCGGGTGGCCGTTGGGGCAAATTTTTTGACCACCCTAAACGTCATTGTCACGAATTTTCAGATAGACACCGGACATACGGTTGTGGTCAGTTCCGGGTCGAGTGGAAAATTGTATGCACAAATCAAAAACGGTGCCCCGTTCGATGTCTTCCTTTCAGCAGATGCTGAGCGCCCGGAATTGTTGGAAGCTGAAGGACTGGCGGTCAAGGGTAGCCGTTTTGTTTATGCCGTGGGACGTCTAACCCTATGGAGTCCTGATTCGAACATGGTGCATGGGGATGGACAAACCGTCCTGTCGAAGGGCCACTTCGATCATCTGGCCATTGCCAATCCAAAAACCGCGCCCTATGGCAGGGCTGCCCAACAAACACTCAAGAAGATGGGTCTTTGGGAATCCCTCACGGATCGGATCGTTCAGGGGGAAAACATCGGACAAGCGTTTCAATTTGTGTTTTCCCGGAACGCACAGCTTGGATTTGTGGCGCTTTCCCAAGTATTGGATTCCAAAATCAACGGGAGCGGCAGCCGGTGGGATGTGCCAACTTCCTTTCACGAATCACTTGAACAAGAAGCGGTCCTGTTAGGGACTGGACAGAATCATGCTGGTGCCAGAACATTTTTGGATTTTATCAAAGGAGATAAAGGCCGGGCTATTATTGAACGATTCGGCTATGGACTGCCATAATCACCTTCACATCGATCATTGAGAAAAGAACTTTCATTCCAAAGGTGATAATGCTAAATAGGGAGCCATGACATTATCTGAGGTGGATTTAGGGCCTCTCTGGCTGACCTTGCATTTGGCCGGGGTGACGGTGATCGTACTTTTGATCATTGGGACTCCCATTGCCTGGTGGCTTGCACATACCCGATCCCGCGCCAGGACGGCGATCGAGGCAATTGTCGCGATGCCTCTTGTTTTGCCACCCACCGTGCTCGGATTTTATTTGCTGGTCTTATTGGGTCCTCATGGATGGATCGGGAGCGCCTCACAGGCGATAACCGGATCCGCCCTTTCGTTTACATTCACCGGATTGGTCATAGCATCAGCGTTGTATTCACTTCCTTTCGTCGTTCAACCCTTGCATAGCGCCTTTGAGGCGATCGGGCGAAAGCCGTTAGAGGCGGCCTGGTCGCTCAGAGCCTCAAAGCTCGACACATTTCTTACCATAGTTTCCCCCATGGCCTCTCGCGGCTATCTCACGGCGATTGTTCTTGGATTCGCTCATACCCTTGGCGAATTTGGTGTGGTTTTGATGGTGGGAGGGAATATTCCAGGAAGAACGAAGGTACTCTCTATTGCCATTTACGATCATGTGGAAGTCTTGGAATATAGCCAGGCTCATGTCCTATCGGCAGGATTACTTGTCTTTTCATTTCTGGTTCTTCTTCTGGTCTATTCGGTGAACCGCCGTTTGCCTATCCATGTCTCATGAGCGAGTTGACAGCCAGATTCGAGGTAGTCTTTCCCTCATTTCAATTGCAGGTGAAGGCGAGTGTGCCCGCCGAAGGGATCACGGTCGTATTCGGTCCTTCGGGATGCGGCAAGACCACCTTCTTACGCTGTCTCGCCGGATTGGAACGATCGCCGACCGGCTTTCTCGCCCTGGGAGAGGACGTCTGGCAGGATGAAACCACACACATCTTTCTTCCGCTCTCGGAACGTCCGGTTGGTTACGTATTTCAAGAGCCTCGGTTGTTCCCTCACTTGAGCGTCCGATCGAACTTATTATATGGATGGAAACGGATACCGGAATCGGAGCGCCGCATTTCACTCGATCAGGTTGTCGCGATTCTGGGTTTAGACTCGTTATTGGAACGCAGGGCAACCCATCTGTCCGGCGGGGAACAGCAACGAGTGGCCATTGGCCGCGCATTATTAACCAGCCCGCGCCTGCTCCTCATGGATGAACCGCTCAGCTCCCTTGATGTTCAACGAAAGCGGGAGATCATGACATTTATCCAACGGCTGGATAAGGAATTCAGGATACCCATTATCTATGTGAGTCATGCTCTACATGAAGTGGTACAACTCGCCAGGACTCTCATCCTGCTGAAGGAGGGGAGCGTGGCTGCAATCGGGCCACTTGCTGAAGTGTTTTCTCAAGTAGGCAGTCGTCGCGTCATCCCGGACAGCCACATTGGTGCAGTCATTGACACTCATGTGGCGGGGCATGATGTGGAATTCGGGCTCACCACTCTCAATTTTTCCGGCGGTCAACTGTCAGTACCCCATCAACATTCATCCATAGGAGAATCATTACGAGTGCAAATTCTTGCCCGGGATGTCAGTCTTGTGGCAAGCCCTCCTGCATTCCAAACCAGTGTGCTGAATGTGTTAGAGGCGACGGTCCTGGAAATCGGCCCCATCGAGTCCGGACAACCCTTTGTCGATATCAAATTGGATATTGGTTGTCCCTTGCTGGCCACCATCACCCGAAAATCATTAGCGACCCTCCGACTCCACCCCGGTCAAAAAGTCCACGCCCAAATCAAAGCCGTGGCCCTTACCCACGATTCTCTGGACTAAATGCGCCATTCTTCCAAAGTTCGTTTCCGATACGTATGGCAACACGTTTATTTCCCTTGGTTTCAATCCAGAGTGCTAAAGTGGAATCCAGACTGTTCCGATGGATGAGTGCCCTCAACAATGGTGGTAGATGATGGTCACAGGGATATTACAAGTAGCTGGAGGATCACCTGACGGCCTAGGAGTATGGCACGTTGAATGCCAAGAAAGGGATGGAAGCCATTGTCGCCCTTCCGGTTGTCACATGTAGAATGTCGTGGGATAGTAATATCACGGAAATGAATGGTCTCTCGCTGCTGAGTGAACTGCACCACTGTTTTTGTAACACTTTTTACGGAGACAAGACTTAAACGAAGCAAAAAACACTGGTGCTTGAGTGAACTCACATGATTGATGATCGTATGAAATTTTCTGTTTGGAGGTTCTATGAGTTTTTGGCCTATCCCTTTTTCCTATCTCGAGGACTACCTCTTTTTGGCCACAACGCTTTCCTTAGTAACCTGGCTCTACCTTTCGTTTGGGCATGGCCGCTTCTGGTATGCCGACCAGCGACTCGGTGGGGATGGTCAAATTACTTTCAAAACCACACAATGGCCTACCGTCGTCGTTGTTGTTCCCGCCCGCAATGAGGCCGATGTCATCGAACGGACGCTGCGCTCTCTTTTAGAGCAGGACTACCCAGGGAAATTTCACGTGGTGATGGTGGATGATCAAAGTGAGGATCATACCGGCGACATTGCACGTCAGCTTGCTATCGATCACCCGTGTGGAGCACGCCTGACTGTAAAAGTCGCCGAGAATCGGCCCTCTGGATGGCTGGGAAAGGTTTGGGCTCTACATACCGGATTGCAGTATGCTGAGAAGCACTGGCCCGATGCCGCCTATCGATATTTGACGGATGCGGACATCGAGCACAGTCGGGGAAATCTGCGTGAGATGGTTTGTAAAGCCGAATTCGAGGAACTTGATCTGGTATCGCTCATGGTCCGATTACATTGTCAACATGCCTGGGAGAAGCTGCTGATTCCTGCATTTGTGTATTTTTTTCAAAAACTCTATCCCTTTCCCCTTATTAACGATCACAATTCAACTGTCGGAGGCGCAGCTGGAGGTTGCATCCTTGTGCGGAATCGTGCACTGATTCAAATAGGAGGGATCGCAACCATTCGGGGTGAAGTAATTGATGACTGTGCCCTTGGGACGGCAATTAAGCGGGTAGGAAAAATTTGGGTGGGTCTTACGGATTCAGAGCACAGCATTCGTCCCTATTTGGGACTTCATGATATCTGGGCCATGGTAAAACGGACCGCCTACACTCAACTGAAATATTCTCCTTTGATGCTTGTGGGTACTGTCATGGGTCTGGTGGTGGTCTATCTCCTCCCACCGCTTGTTGCTTTGACCTGGCCATTTCACGGAAGTGCTTTGGCGGGAGTGCCGGCGGTCTTCGCTTGGCTTATCATGATGTATACGTTTCAACCCACTTTGCGGTTATACGCACTGGCTCCAACCTATGGTGTGGTGTTGCCCATAGCCGCCTTTCTTTACCTGGGAATGACTGTAGACTCGGCTTGCCGTTATTGGTTAAAGATCGGGGGACAATGGAAAGGACGGACCGGCATTGGCTGCACTAATTGAGGCGTGGTTTTCGTTCAGTATAAATGCTGCCGGGGACACCCGGTATGGCAGCCGCCACGTTTTTTAACTGGTAAAGTTAACAGAATTTGACGGGTAAGGAAAAATGAACTACAGGAAAAGGGTCAGGCATACGGTTCCGGCCATTCGCGCAATAAGTTCAACCGGAATTTATAAAACCAGGAGCGTGCTGTCTTCAACACCCTCCTGGCTATAATTCCAACACCTTTCGATTGAGATGAAAATGGAAGCACCGGTTTGAGATGTATCCATTCGTGTTTGTCCTATCTCTCGGGTTTGGCGCTCTTCTTTATGCCGGTTTCACCTTCCAATAGAACACATCTACCATCATGCTTTGCTCAATATACTGGCTTCATACAATCAGGGGAGAGAACTTAATTTTTCTCCACAAAAGCCACATCGGTGACCTTATCTTCATCATCGACAAATAGGACGACTTCTTGCCCTGAGGAAAGCTTTTTGAATTTTTCCTGAATCAGGGGACGCACTTCATACTGATGTTCTTTTTCTCCATCCGGTTGAACGGCAATCATATTATCTTTCAGGGGTTGTTTCAGAACTCCTGAAACCTTTTTGAAATTCCCTTTTAAGGGAGATTTTTTTTCTTGAAGATGTTGGGCTTTGTCCACTGTGGCCTGGTTCTCAAATGTGACGTCAACGATCTGGTCCATTTCATCAATAAGGAACGTGGCATCTGCGCCAACGGGAATGGACGCCACTTTGCTCCTGGCCATTGAACTGATCTTATGCGATTCCTGCTGACCCTCCTTCACCTGAATGACGGCCTTTTCGTGGCCGGTTACCAGTGGCTGGGCCAAAACACCATGGACCTTTCGATGATGGGACTCTTCTCCTGCCAGATGAACATCTACAATCAGGTTTTGATCGTTGACGGTTATTTCAACCCGATCCCCATTTTTCAAAGCAGGAAGCCCTTTCTCCTCACGGAGATTCATGGGTAGATAACGAGGTTGACCTTCCCCTGTGTCTACCTTGGCCTGTTCCCCTCTGACTTCTTCCACAGTTCCAGTTATGACACGCTCCCCGGACAGGGATTCATTGCCTTTCGTGGTATTTCCTTCATGGGCAAACACCACACCGGAAAGCACCAGACATCCAGTCAAACAGCACATTCCAAATAGACCTAAGCATCCCCTGGAACCTTGTGTCGATGGCGTCATTGACGTTTTTTGAAATTCGGTCGTGAAAGGCATGAAACGCTCCTTCTGTTAATTTTTAGTTAAGGGTCAATACAGACATTCGAATATACTCAATTTTTCTTCATGGGAGACCTGAAGAAAACCCTGGGTTTGAAATTCAGGAAGTAAGAGAAAACGGACTTGGAGAAATAAAAAGAGGGAGGGAACTCTGAGTTACCGCTAGGAGGTCCGATTCCCGTTGGGCGTTTTAGTTGATTTCGATAACAGGAGTAAGCCGATACAGGCAGAGAGGCAGGATGCTATTAAAATGGCTAATTTTGCCGTTTGTAGATCGGAAGGTTCGCGAAAGGCCAACGTTGCAATGAAAATGGCCATGGTAAACCCAATACCCCCCATAAATCCCAAACCAATGATTTGAGGCCAATGAAGGTGGGATGGAAGATCAGAATTGCCAAACCGGACCACCAACCAGGCTCCAAGGCAAATGCCCAAGGGCTTGCCAAGTAATAATCCCAACCCAATTCCTAAAGAGAGGGTATTGCTGATGAGTGAAGAAGAGTCGGTGGTAATTACCACTCCTGCATTAGCGAGAGCAAAGATAGGCATGATGGCAAATGTGACCCATGGGTAGAGAACATGTTCGAGTTTTTGAAGGGGAGGTTGGATCAAATCGTTGGCCGTTTCCAGTGCATGGACTGCTTGTGTCTGGTCTTTATTTTCCAATACTGAAACCCCCGGAACTTCAGCCCTTTTAAATTCCTGGCTGAATTTTTCGCTTTTATGGGCAAATTCCTTTTTGGTCATGGCAGATGTGGCTGGAATCGTAAAAGCCGCAAGCACACCGGCAATCGTGGGATGAAGACCAGAAAAAAGAAACGCCAACCAAAGGCCACCAATTCCGAATAGGCCATAAATAAATGGAGAACGGATTTCCAACCGGTTTGCAGTTATCAGGATTACTAAAAATCCCAAGCCGGTCCCAAGACTGATCCATGAAATGTCCGAGGTATAGAAAAAGGCAATAACGAGAACAGCTCCGAGATCGTCAACGATAGCCAAGGTCGTCAAGAAAATTTTAGCCGAAAAGGGAATCTTTGAGCCCAATAGACCCAGCAGGCCAATGGCAAAAGCAATATCGGTGGCCATGGGAATTCCCCAACCTGAGCTATAAGGGGTCTGAATATTAAGCAGAAGATACATCGCAGCGGGAAGAACCATTCCGCCCAAAGCCGCCGCAATGGGAACAAAGGCTTGACGGGGTTGGGATAATTCTCCGACCAATATTTCCCGTTTAATTTCGAGTCCAATGACGAAAAAGAAAATGGCCATCAATCCGTCATTGATCCACAGTAATAGTGGTTTTTCTAGTACATAGGTGCCAAAGCCAATGGTAAAAGGCAGCTTCCAAAATGCCGAAAAATGATCGCTATAGGCTGAATTGGCGAAGACCAGGGCGATTCCGGTGCAAACCAAAAGAACGATACCACCGGAGGCATTCTGTTTGGTGAATTCCTCCAGGGGCGAAAGGAGTTTTTCCACTGGTCGGCTTTTAACGGATTGTTTGGCTTCCTTGACTAAATCCATGGAATCGAAAGTCCTGGAAAGTTGTTGCTCAAAATTGGGATACTTCTGCGGATTTCTTTGACACTCGGCTACCCATCATTCCACTAAACTCGTTGAGAAGTCTTGGCATAATTTGTTTGTTGAGGTCAGACCAATTCGTCTGTGTTGCGGAATTGCCTTCATTCCAGAATCGGGTGAGTCCATGCATGACAAACCCTGGTGAAAACACCCGAATTTTTCAAGTCCCAATTCGCAATATTGTTATGTTACTGCGCAGCAAAATGGAAATCTAAGACAAAATACTAAGTAAGGAGACTGTTTTGTCTCTTGAGGCGGAGCTACTTTCATCTAGTAGGATGAGTGAGGTTAATTCTGTGAGAACACATTGAAATGCTTTTGATGGCAACAATTACGAGAGGAGGCGACTAATGTTGAAGACCGTTCAAATCTTTTTAAGTATTGCAGTGGTAATGGGATTGTTGGCGGGGTGCCAATCTATGACCGGACAGACCACTGGGGATTATGTTGATGATGCCAGTATAACTGCCGCGGTGAAAACCAAACTGGCTAATCAACAACCCTCATCATTATCTCGAGTAGAGGTTGAAACCGTAAAGGGCGTTGTTCATCTTATAGGTGTAGCGAAAACTGAAGGGGACAAAGCGGAAGCGGGCCGTCTGACCAAGCAAGTCAAAGGCGTCAAGCGAGTCGACAATGATCTGACGGTTCAATCTCCTTAGTCTGACCCGTCATAATCAAATCCGTAGATCCACGCCTCAGGGACGGGGTGGAAATTATTATTCTATCAAATTAAAACGGAATGTTCAGTCTAATAAAAGCAAAATTGCTACTGAAATTTCGCATTCAGGGATGTTGCCGGACATTACATATTCCACGATGGGAATGACGAGTAGGACGATATTTGAAAATGGGATCTCAGAAAAAACGACCATGGTGGATCCGTGCCGTTTTCCTCACGTTGGGGATTATGGGTTTCCTCCTACTGCTCTTGGGGATCACGTCATTTTTTATTGATGAACCGTTGCGGGCATACATTGAAACCAATCTCAATAAAAATCTCAAAGGCTATAGGGTTGAATTGGAGACGGTTGATTTTCATCCACTTGGTTTCTCCGTTGACTTTGAAAATTTAACGTTAAGACAAGAAGCGAATCCTGAGCCTCCTCTCCTCATCATCCCATTCTGGAGTGCAAGTATTCAGTGGACACAATTGTTCATGATGGAGATTGTCAGTGATCACCTTATTAAAAATGCTGAAGTCGTATTTCTTTTAGCTCAAGCCGAAAAAGAGGTAAAGGACAAAACAGACGTAGAAGACAAAGGTTGGCAAGAGGCCTTATATGCATTGTACCCTGTCACCATTAACACCTTTCGAATCGAAGATAGTGCCATTTCCTATAGGGAAAAAGCCGACGATCCTCCACTTGAACTGACAAATCTTCAATTGAAAGTGGAAAATATCCAGAATATCCGCTCCCAGGATGGGGAGTACCCCTCAGGCATTCATGTGGAAGGATCAATTCACCAATCCGGATTTGTGAGTATCTCGGGGAAAGCGAATTTCTTAGCCCAACCGTTTCCAGGAGTATCAGTAGACTTCGATGTGAATAATGTTCAACTTAAACCGTTTATCCCTTTATCCTCCCTACTCAATATGGAAATTCATTCCGGAACGCTGAACGGGCGGGGACATGTCGAATATGCCCCTTGGACAAATATGGTTCAAATTGCCATGTTGGAAATAGAAAATCCACATATTAACTATGTGGAGAAACATTCTCAAAAGAAAGCACAAAAAGCCTCACAGGATGCCAAATCACAAGACGGGGGTGATTCAAAGAAATCCCAAGATCCGTTCAAGGTGGCGATTGAATCCGCATCGGTGAAAAATGGCGAATTTGGATATAAGAACCAGACCACGGATCCCCCGTATAGGATATTTTTTAACCAGGTGGATCTCCTGATGACCGGGGTGGGCGTCCCAAAGATCACACAGAAAGGGGAATTGAAGCTCTCTGGAAAATTTATGGGAAAGGGGAAGACATCAGTTAATGGAGGATTCCGGCCGGAAGTAAAACATCCTGATTTTGATGTAAAGATGAAAATTGAAAAAACAGAAATGACAACCTTAAACGATGTCTTTAAAGCCTACGGTGGACTTGATGTAAAAAGCGGAAAATTTTCTATGATTTCCGAACTGCATACTGATGATGGCCGTGTCCAGGGGTACATTAAGCCATTTTTCGACCAACCGGTAATTTACGATTTTTCACAGGACAAAACCGACAATATCTTTCAACAGTTATATGAGAGTGTTGTGGGTGGAGTCGCTTCCCTTCTGGAAAATACTCCTAGGGATGAGGTGGCGACGAAAACCGATATAACCGGGGATATGGAAAATATTCATATTGGGACATGGCAACTGATTTGGAACCTTTTCAAAAATGCGTTTGTCGATGCCATGACACCTGCCTTCGAAAATTTAAAAAAACTGGAAAAAACCAATTAGGAATGTAAAAACAATCAAATAGAGAAAACCAGCCTGGGGTATAAGTGTGGCGATGTCTGATTCCTCATTGGGGCAGTTCAGTGGGCATGGTTCCTCAAATTTTCTTAAACACAAGGAGGGGAAAATGAAGATCAATCATTATGTGTGGGGAGTGTTTTTGATCGCGTTGTTGGCGATAACCGGGTGTAATACTATGGAGGGTGCCGGCGAGGATGTACAAAAAGCCGGTAAAACAATTGAAAAGGCAGCCGATTAAAATCGGTTCCTAAAATGAAAGGCGGGATTTCTTAATTCAATATTGGGAAATTCCGCCTTCTTCTCTCGGAGATTTCTTCCCCCTTCAAAGCCTACCACCCTGAGAAAATCCTGCTTTAGCACTTCCCTTGGATGCCTTTCGGCATCGAGCATTAACCATATGGAAACGAATGAGGATCGCCTCAGTATTTGGTGAAAATATCTGGATAAAAAAGAGCGAGGAGAAAACCAATTTATACGTTGGTGAAGTGGGGCTTATCTTGATATTAAGTAGTCATAAAGGGATCAAGAAGTGGGTAATCCACCCATAGGTCATTTAATAACGTTTAGGTAACCCCATCAAAGGAGGTGGAGGAAAAACGAAAGAAGGTATGAGAAACGATTCGAAAAACCTTTTCAACATTACACAACTTTTTTAAGGAGAAAAAAATGAACAAGGAACAATTCAAAGGAAATTGGAACCAGTTTAAGGGCGAAGTGAAAAAAAAGTGGGGTAAGTTTACCGACGATGAATTAACCCAAATCGAAGGTGATTACGATAAATTTAAGGGAAGGGCTCAAGAACTCTATGGAGATCAAAAAGAAGAAGTAAATAAATGGACCGAGGATTGGCAGGCGAAGAACCAACCAGTCCGATAATTCCCATTTCACTTCTAGTGACATCAGGATACCCATCATCCCGGGAGACGGGGGATTTTTCTCTCGCTCCTGGGAAGAGGGGGCGAGGCCTTCGGTGATGTAAAGTGCCTTGTCCATTCATCCTCGGAATGTTCTGTTCCACCAAGTTTTACCAGATATACGGAAGGAGGAAAATTATGAATCTGACACAATATGTATTAAATAATAAAAATGCCTTAGCCGTGGCGGCTGTGCTTCTCATGAGTGCTCCTGCCTGGGGGGCCAACGGAATGAATTATTCTGTTCCCGCGGATGAGGGAATGCAAAAAGGGTTTATCCATAAGGTATATAATGAGGACCAATTCAATGGTAATTGGAAACAGCTCAAAGGTGCGCTTAAGGAGAACTGGGGAGAGTTTACGGATGATGATCTCTTGGCAATTGAAGGGCGTACAGACCGTTTCGAAGGAAAACTACAAGAGCGATATGGAGAACGAAAAGAAGAAGTCAGGGCATGGGTGGATGAATGGTTGGAAAATCATCCTTATGATTCCCGGGAACAAAAGAATTAATTATAAAAAGTCACAGGACCAAATTGATTCCGGCGCGAGAGGGACTTTTCCTGCGCCGGAATTTTTTTATGCCACATCAGGAAGGCCACTGTTGTTATCCATCTTAGGCAGCTTGTTCCTCAATCCAAGAATGCCGCCTATCCAAGCGTATTCACAGGAAGTAACTCTACCTCGATAAATTTATGAGGTCCCCCGTATCTTTCGAATAGCGGTGGGTTTTTCCTCAGCCGAAAAACGGATTTCCGCTGTATCGCCGACTTCAATTCCTTCATCCACCAACGTCATGGAGTTTGTCTCTACACGGATTTCCTTATTATCGGAGTCCTTAATCATATAGCTTTTGTCATCAATAGACATGACTTCGCCTATAATTAATCTGGCATGATCAGAAGGTTGGTCGGGGGGGATGGGGTTCGGAGTATTAGAATTCACGGGCGGAGAGGGAATTTCCTTCGAGCTGCCGGAAACCGTGGGTTCAACCGGTGGATTATTAACAGGGGCGGTTTCATCCTGACAGCCAACGATAGCCAAAAAAAGTAACGGCACACACCACCGGAAATTTATAGCAGACTGTTGTGGGTTCATGTGGGGTCGTCTCATTGGTCGTTCCTCTCTTTCTTGTATGTAGTTCGAAGCATTGGAAACTTGAAAAACTTTTAATTAGCAATAGTATGGTTAAGAAGTCCGGACTTGCGAAACTGTTGAAAACCCTGGAAATACGGTGATTTTCTTTGCGGGGTTAAATGGGGAATCTTTAGGGCTGGGACTGCGTGGTAGCTTTGACATCATCCCTGCGTGGGTAGAAGTGATAAAAGACCCTCCTCTATATCTAGATATGTTTGGCTTCTTAGCTCAGGAGGTGGAAATGCAACAACCCAAGTGTTATTGCACCTCATGTTCCACAGGATGAACTTTTGACGAAAGGAAGCTTTGTAATTTGGCTTCGTCTTCGGTGGATAATGACGTCTGCAAAATCGTGCCTTCCATGCCTTTCCGTTTTAATTCGTTAATTACTTTATCCCGGGACACTTTTTTGAGGAGAAGGAATAAAGCGGAATGTCCTGGTTGAATAGTGTTTCCTAGTTCTTTGATGAAAATATCGTCAATGCCAATGTCCGTTAACCATCCGGTAATGCTTCCTGCTGTGGCTCCTGCCAGTCCTCCTGCGGCCCACCCGAGTATGGGATTAAAAAACAGCACGCCAATTAATAGACCCCATAAACCTCCATAAAGCACTCCTCCTACCGTACCGGAAGCAACCAAATTGTAAGTCTGATTAATGGTGACTTTTCCTTCCCGATTTTTTACGACAACGACTGCATCTTCTAAATCAAGAAGGTATTGTTTCTGCATGGTAAAAAGAAGTTTCCGTACTTCTTCCGCTTTTGTCTCATCGGCAAAAGCCCATGAAAATGTTACGAAATTTAGGTTTCCGGAACTCACGGGCGACACCCTGAACCTAATTGGCGGACACTTCCTGTTTGTGGGGCAGGCGCGATTCAGGGGGCTGCATGGACTGTAGATATCTTATGGTTGCTGCCTCCCCATGGCATTCCCAACAAAGAAAGTGCCCCTCCAACTAGAATTGGTCGTGCATAAGACCGGTTCATCACAAACCCTCCTTTCTTGAGATCTGATATGTAAATTGTGAATGCGATGAGGATTCTCACCGCTCTGTGTGATGGTTGGAAAATAACGTTCAAATTTCCTATAAAAAACCCTCAAAAACCCTGGAAATGGCCATGAAAATGAAGCTGATCGTTTGTAGGTTTGACAAATTATAGGGGGTCGCCGGGTAGTAGGTTCCTGCATCTGGTTTAGTTTGGCTGTCAAAACCCTGGATGGAAGCAAAATAATGTAGGGATCAAGATGATATCTTCCAGGGTTAATGCCAGTATGTGAGGTTCGAGTATTGCCTTAAAGTGGGGATATGAAGATTAGGAAAATTCATCTTTTTTTATGCATATGTTCTTATGTGTTCCTTGGATTTGGAGTGGTGGGGAGAGCCCAAGGTCAGGAACCAGGCATTCCCCAGGTGCTCGAGGAGCTTATTGATGACTCACCGGTCACCTACAGGAAAGAGTTAATTGAAATATATGATGATCGGCAGTATGAGCCCTTGTGGGTCTCACTATCTGATCATCTTAATGCCGAGGGACAGGCCTTATATAAAATTTTGAGCGAAGCCGAACGACTGGGTTTAAATTCCAAGGATTATGCGTATTCCGAACTTCACTGGTTACAACGTACCGATCAATTATTCTCCGAAGATCGCCCCTTATTCCATACAAATGTCCTCGCCCGAATCGAAGTCGTTCTGACGAATAATCTTGTAAAGCTTTTGGATCACGTCACATCGGGACGCTTATCGCCGGAACAAGTTAACGGTAAGTGGTATCTGGAAGATGAAAGACCACCATTGACCCAAATAGTCACACAAGTCATTGACGACGGAATCGCTGTCACTCTGGAGTCATTAGCCGGTGGGCATGAAGGGTATGGGCCCTTACTGAAGACGTTAGTACAATATCTTCAGATCAAGTCCGATGGAGGGTGGCCGATCATACCAGGCGGTCCTCTCCTCACGAAAGGGACAAGCAGTCCACGCGTGAAAGTATTACGCCAGCGGTTAGCGGCGACGGGAGATATGAACGACGGGCCGATAAGTTCGGTATTTGATCAGAAAGTGATGGAGGGGGTAGAAAAATTTCAAGCACGACATGGACTATCTGTAGACGGGATAGTCGGGCCGAGAACCTTGGAAACCTTGAATACTCCGGTGGATTCCCGTATTCGACAGTTGTTGGTGAATTTGGAGCGGCGCCGTTGGATGCCGCGGACATTGGGTCCGGACTATGTATTGGTGAACATCCCGGATTTTCAGCTCACGGCCTATCAAGATGGGAAACCACAAATGGGGATGCCTGTCATTGTGGGCAAGCCGATGAGCCAGACTCCCATCTTCAGTGACATTCTGGAATACCTGGTACTTAATCCATACTGGAACGTGCCAAGAAGCATTGTTATAGATGAAATAATCCCCAAATTCCAGGAAGATCCCGCTTATCTCGAGGAAAGCAATTTTGAATTGGTGGACTGGGATGAACAGCCTATGGAAATCTCTCAACTTACCTTAGAAAACATTGAAGCCGGAACGATTCGTATTCGACAGAAACCCGGCCCGAACAATGCGCTAGGTCTGGTCAAGTTCATGTTTCCCAATGATCATGCCATTTATCTTCACGATACCCCTGCCGATCATTTGTTCGATGCATCCGAACGCGATTTCAGTCATGGCTGTATCCGCGTTGAACGGCCGACGGATTTAGCTGCTTTTCTTTTGAACGGAAAGTGGTCCCGGGAGGAAATTCTGCATACCATTGAAAGTTCGGAACGCCGTGCGATTCAACTTCCACAAGCGATCCCGGTTTATATTTTGTACCTGACGGCCTGGGTGGCTGAGGACGGGACCCTGCAATTCCGTGAAGATCTTTATGGTCATGACGAGCAATTATGGACAGCATTGCAGCCGGTCCTATCTACAGCTGGGGGTCGTTCCAATCAATCTATCTAAAGCGAATCCTACAGAGTCATTTCATGTTTTTGCGATTCAACAGTTTCTTCATGGTCGCATGGTGCGGAATTGGATTTTTTGTGATGGTGGTAGGTATTCACCATGCTGTCGCCGCACCCGGTTCACTCTATGCTCCGGAACTCATGCCTTTTACTGTCAAAATAAAGGACGAAGTCAATCCGTATCGGGTCTTAGGCGTTTATGTCATGCCTTCCCGAACGATCGAGCTTGAATGCGTATTTACCAATCCTGCCAGCTCTTTCACCGTTTCTGCTCTGGGGGGCAGCCTCGAACGTCACACTAAGGAGCGATGGAAATGGAAGGCACCCAACCAGAAAGGTTTATATCCCATCACCATTACGGACACGACAACCAATTCCACCATGATGCTTAATGTGTTTGTCATGGTGCCGTTTGCTCATACCAGTGAACAGTTAAACGGCTATCGGATCGGTCGCTATCAAGAAAAACCCTTGAGAAATAATTCTGTGTACAATCGACCCCAGGGCTTTGTTGAGGTCACCCAGAATAATCGCAATGTGCTTGTCTCGCCGCATTTTACGCTAGGCCAATTTGTCGGCAAACAGCCGAGCGGGTATCCCAAGTACCTGGTCTTAAGGGAACGACTGATACTCAAATTGGAAATGATTCTGGAAGCGGTCAATCAAGAAGGGATTAAAGCTCACACTCTACATATCATGAGCGGCTATCGCACGCCATTTTACAATCATTCGATCGGAAACCGCACAAAATACAGCCGACACCTGTATGGAGGTGCAGCCGATATTTTTGTGGATGTGGATGAAAATGATCAGATGGATGACATAAATCAAGATGGTAAAATCACCATGGCGGATGCCGTTGTATTGGCGGATGTCGTGAAGAAGAAAGCTCGTGAAACCTGGTATCAACCTTTTCTGGGAGGATTAGGCATTTATGGGCCCAAACCTCATCGAGGTCCCTTCGTTCATGTTGATGTTCGGGGATTCAAAGCTCGATGGACGAAACCTTAAGATCATACTGCGTCCTTCGGCTCTCACAAAGCCAAAGGCATGTTCCTGCCGGCATCATGTCGAGTGACAATGAGGAGATCTAATCCGGTCCCTTTCTCAGGTTTCAAATGTTAAACATTTAAGAAACATAAGCTTCTGCCCTGTAAACGATAAACGGGTCAATTCCAAGCATAGAAGCGAATAGGATCTTTTATCCTGGAACATGAAGGTTGGTCCTTCACTCTTAGTCTGACTCTATTTTTCATGTCCACGGCGGTCATCGGACTGGTCGGCTGGAAACTTACTCAATTGGTAGACCGGCTGGCTGATCGAACCGGGATTGGCGAGGCGCTTGCGGGCGCCGTTTTCCTGGGGGCCAGTACATCCCTGCCGGGCATAGTCACTTCCGTGACAACCGCATGGGGCGGTCATGCCGAATTTGCGGTGAGTCATGCCCTAGGAGGCATTGCCATACAAACGGCATTTCTTGCCATTGCCGATATGACCTATCGCCATGCCAATCTGGAGCATGCTGCAGCCTCACCCGCCAATCTCATGAACGGGGTGCTGCTCATGAGCATGCTCTCGCTCATTTTACTCGCCATCGTCGGTCCTGAATTCAGCCTGTGGAATGTGCATCCGGTCACCCCATGTGTCGTCGCCATATACATTTTTGGGCTTCGGCTGGTGCATCATTGCCATGTTGAGCCACTCTGGAGTCCTAAGTTAACCTCTCACACGAAACCTGATGAACCGGAGGCGGGCAACTGTCATGAAAATCTTCAGAAATTAATGATGGCGTTCACTGCCTCTGCCGTGCTCATTGGAACGGGCGGGTGGATTCTTGCCGGTTCAGCCGTCTCTCTTGTGACTCATACCGGACTTTCTGAAACACTTGTAGGGGGAGTCTTTACGACCATGAGTACTTCTATGCCTGAATTGATCACCTCACTTGCCGCGGTGCGTAGGGGAGCGCTGACGCTTGCCGTAGGAGGCATAATAGGAGGCAATACCTTTGACACGCTTCTGGTCGCGTTTTCCGATTTCGCGTATCAGGAAGGTTCGATTTATCATGCTACGACGAATCAGCAAGTCTATCTGATCGCCTTAACTATGCTCATGAACGGTATTTTACTGCTTGGATTGCTGCGTCGTGAGGAACATGGCATCGCCAATATCGGATTCGAAAGTTTTTTGATTTTACTTGTGTATTTGGGAGGAATCACCATTCTTTTCCTTCCCTGAAAATTTTAAAATTCGCTTTAGATTTGTTTGTTCTGCACAAAACCCGGGGTTCCGACCCCATCTTCAACATGAACCGAGATGGAGTGATCGTTCGAGAGAGCGTTGACAAAACGACGTAACAATGAAATGTAAGATATTTGGCCTGTGTTCTTTCAACGTTGTTGTGAATTTGACCACGATCTGATCGGCACCGTCGAGATTGAATTTTTGGGTGAGCCTTCGATCACTTTATCGCTGTAGACGAGATATATGAATGTCTGACGCTTCTTGTCAAAGAATCGGACCACCTGCAGTTTTTTAAATATCAGTGATCGACTCTCGTGAAACACTTTCTCTCCTTCTTCAAGCTCATCAATGATGCGAATGGGACCGACCTGGCGGCAGGCAATTGAGGCATCTGAAGTGTCCTCAGCGACACCAACCATGCCTTTTAAGCCCCCTGTCTTCGCTCTACTCAGATGACAGGTGACTCCTTCAATCTTGGGATCATCAAACGCTTCAATCACAATTTTGTGATCAGGACCCAAAAAATTGAATTTTGTATCCACACTTCCGATTTCCTCCGCATAACTCGAAGAGACGATCAGAACCGAAAAGAATAGAATGTTTAAGAAAATTTTCAGCATGTAGGCATTCTCCCTTACCCGATTTTTTACCATGTCCAATATGAATAATTTGATGGACTTTACTTTACTCTATGGTCCCTATGACTCAAAACTGGACAAATTCGATACCCCTTCATCAAGAACGTCCAGGCCGGACCTATTGGGACAAAATGCCCTTTTCCGAAGGAGTGGCTTGATACGTGGATTGTTCGTCCTCCAACCGCATCTCATCATAAATGAGGTATCCGTTGACTGCTCGAGCGGATTCGCGAACCCATCCCATGGCTAAAAGAATGATCACCGTCAATACTGCCAACGTCATCAACATACCCGCCATCCTTCGCGGAGCTGCGGACACGGCTCTTGAAACGGTGGCTTGTGGCATTCGCCCAAACACCCGCAAGGAGTACAGCCAATGTGCAAATCCAAAGGTCACAAGACTTGAAAGCGCAAAATATTTATACGGTTGCATCTTCCCAATGGAGTTAATTTCCTGTTCGGTCAACCGATTGAGAAGAGGGATATGCTGCAATTGATAGGGCATCGCCAACGTCACGGTAGCGATCACGATGACAATGAGTGACAAGGGGATGAATCCCATGAAAGATGGAGGTGGTTGTGATTGAGACCGAACCATCTGGTTAACATACAGAGAACCGACCAGTATCAATAATCCATACAACAACGCCGCGACATCAAAAAGCCACGAGCGTTCTCCTAGCATCACGGTATAAAAGGCCTGGGGTTGTCCATATCGCAAATGAAGCAAATACTGATATCCCACGACCGGCATGACCAGCAGAGCTCCATAGCCGATTACAAAACAGTAACTTCCCCCTTTATGGAAAAAGTTTCGATCTATATCAATGGTAGATTTCAGATATCGGACGCCACAGATCCCACCGAGGGCAAAACCCGCCCAAGTCAGATTGCCGAACCACCGGTGAAGATCCAAATGAATCATCGTGGGATTAAACACATTCTCCCATGCCGAATGAATGGGATCCGGGGTCAGCATGTAGGAAGCGGTGATATCGATCATAAACATGGCACTTAGGGCACAGCCTGCGGCAAGCCAGATAAAGGCCAAGTGCACCTTTTGCCTCCACCCATGCCGTCCCCATTCCCAGAGGTAATACCAGGCATAGGCAAAAATCGCTTCTCCCAAAAACAATGCCGCCTCTCCCAAAAACGGCCAAAACATTACCTGAAACAGACGGTGCCAGAATTGAGGCCAATAGATGTTCAGCGCAAACACCAGCACGACGCCAAAAAATGAAATGGTTGCAGTGGAAAGCACCAATGCGAAGGCAATCAGCTTGGCCAACCGTTGGAACCATTCTTTTTCCGTGACAAAGCTAAATGTTGCAGTCACCGCGCCGATTAAGGATGATCCCACAATGAACGTGGCAAATAAGCTATGCGTCAGTGCAGAAGCGGCAATCGCCACACGCCCGATGGTCATAGAAGTTTCAAGTGGATCAAGGGTCATGGGAATGTCTCTCCCCTCAATGTCGATTCCGTCTGACTGTTGATCATTCCACGAATGGTATCCGGCCCTCTCGCCACTTCCCGGATGGTTCCCATTGTCAAATAGAGGACCAGCGCGGCCAGACCAAGGGCCATGGCGATGAAGTGAATGAACGGTTTGTTGAGTGAGGGCGTTGAGCCACGCATCCAAACGGGAAACACATACAAAAGGTACCACCCCGTTTGAAGAAGCACGATAAAATTCACGATACGCCGATACAATGGATAGGGCGCCAAAATGACCATCAACACGATCGTCAGCACATAAAATATCTCTGCCCGGTAGGAATGTCCCCGTTCCAGATGCACCGAGCGAAAAATGAGATGACTGCCTAACAGGAGTAGAGCCAGGAGGGTAAATTGCCATATCACCAACAGGACTGTTTGGCCTTTATAGAGACCCTGCAGAATATCCGGCTGTGCATGGTGTATGTGTTGCGCGAATACGAAACCGGAGACCGGCTGAATCATGAGGCTCACAATGCCGACGGCCATACCTGTTTTTATGAGCGTGAGGTAATAGGCCTCATCCTTCATTTGACCCGATTGTTTCCATAGGCGCCATCCGGCATACGCCGCCATGACATATCCGGCGATGACCAGATTTCCAAAGAATCGATGGACCATCAAGGGCACCCATGTCGGGTTCCAGAGCCTTGCCCATCCGCTATCGCCTTGAACAGGAGTCATCATATACGAACCGATCCCGTCAAGAATTCCTCCCCATATCAGAATGAATACGGCGGCTACCGTACCCAACGTGATATGCCAGGTGATACTTTTCGAACGAAGCCGATCCCAAAAGTGATAATAGGGATACAGGCACAACACTTGAATGAAAAACACGATCAAAGCCAGATGCAAAGGATAGCGGAAGTGGTTAAACAGGTAGGTATTCGTGAGAGGGAAAAGTCCGATGAATAATTCCAACATAAAGACAGCCAACACGATGCTGGTGGTATACGTCACCAGCGTAAATCGTGTGGCCAGATAGGCAAAATCCGTAAAATAGGGACGACTGCGTCCCAATCCTTCCGCGATAGGCGCCAGAACCATGAATCCCACACCAAGACTCGCCAAGGTAATATGGGCCAAACTAAAAAAGCCGATCCAAAAACTTGAACTCGTCATCTCGTTTACCACATTTCCACAGACGCGTTAATTAACCCGGCGAATTCGGGTTTTGGATCAAAAGACTGGCGGATGGCGCATGATCCGAAAAAGTCCGAAGGAATGCCACCAAGGCCCATCTTTCTTCCTGAGAAAGAAATGGTTCAAACGCGGGCATCACATTTTCTCCATGAGTGACAATGGTATACAGCATCTCATCCGGTTTCTGTTGCACCGCCGAAGCGTGAAGATTGGGGGGCAGGTCGGGCAGATACCCGGCCACCGGTCCGTCACCCATTCCCTGTTCTCCATGACAATGGGCGCAATTAATTGCAAAGAGACGTGCGCCATCGGTCGATTCTTTGGTCTGTTCCCGCGGAGATGTAGTAAGGGAAAATGGCGTCATATTCGGAGAGCTTTCCGGCGGTGAATGCACCCGGGGAGCTTCTTGATACGAAAATGAAGGTTGTTCTTCCATATCTTCCGAGCATCCCCACAGAAACAGCCCAGCCAACGTGATCCAACCCAGGATACGGAACGAGCGGTTCAAACCAAAATTATTCAGCATCATCATCGGCCCTCATGAGTCACTGGAAATGGTCCGAATTTCCACTTCAGAAGCTCCGGCTTTTTGAAGCAGGCGGGATATAGAGTGGGCCTTGGCAGTGTCATTCCCAACCTGAATCGATAAACCTACCGATCCCTCATCAATGCGCGGGTCATTGCGAAGACCCGACTGTTGCACGAAGGCAATTTTGATCGCTGTCGCTAAAAAGGTCACGACAATCGCCATCAGCATCATGGTTTCATAGGAGATAATTCCCACCACCGGAATACTCACAATGGGTTTCCCTCCCGTCACTAAGGGAAACAGGAGTGCGGTTCCTGCGGCGAAAAATATCCCGATTCCAATTCCCACGATCCCTCCGATAATGGTCAGGCGATGGAGCGGGACGCGAACCGGCTTATTGAGCAAAGAGGTTTCCAGCGGAAGAGGAGAGAGAATTTCCATAAGGAGATCGGGAATGCCCTGGCTTCGTATGTGATCAAGCACAGGAGGGAGAGAAGTCGCCGGATTGAATAATCCCAGCACCACGTGCCTGTCCGTCGTCTCAGTGTTCTTGGGCATGTTTTTTCCCCAGTTTTTCTTCCCAGATCGAAATCACCGGTACGAATTTCACCGCAAGCGAATACAGCAGGAGAGCCAAGGCCAACGTGCCTACCAGAATGGCGAACTCTATCAGCGAAGGGAAATACTCATCCCACTGAAATGAGAGCCTCGGATGGGCAAGGGGAGGGACAATGATCAGCATGCGCTCGATATACATGCCGATATTGATGATCAGCCCAACCATCAGGAGTCCTACGGGCCATTGTCGAAAACGAGGCCATATCAGCGTCATCAGGGGAATGACATAAATACAACTCACCATGAACCAGAAGGGCACGGCATACGCTCCGTAGAGAAGAGAATTCTGCACGGCAATATGATCGGGCATATTGCCATACCAGACAGTTAATTGCTCAGCAAAATACAGATAGGCCAGGAGCAGGGTCGTGACCAGCATCAATTTCCCGAGTTTTTCAAAATGTTCGGTTCGAACATAATCATGCAGACGATACACCCTGCGCAGGGTATACAGCCCAATCACCACCATCCCCAAGCCTGAGTGCACCGCGCCGACCACAAAATAAGGAGCAAAAATAGTCGAATGCCATGCCGGCACAAGAGCCATGCTGAAATCAAATCCGACAATGGAATGCACCGAGATCATGACCATCACGATCAGGGGGGTAATAATGCGTATGGCCATTTCCAATGTGCGCCACTGCGCTTGAGATCCATGCCATCCTATCGCCAGCCAGCGATACACGGTTTTTCTCCATCCTTGAATTCGATCCCGTGCCAGCGCAAAATCGGGAATTAAGGGCAGATAAATATAGATGGTGCTTGCGGTCGCATACGTAAAAATGGCTGTAGCATCCCACATCAGCGGAGATCGAAAGTTCGGCCAGAGTTCCCGTTGATTGGGGTATGGAATCAGATAATAAAACCGCCAGACCCGACCCAGGTGATAAAAGACGAATAACGCGGTGACGAAAAGGGCCACAACGGTCATGAGCTCAGCCATACGCGTGACAGGTCGACGCCATTCGGCATTCGTTAACCGCAAGACACCGGAAATAAACGTTCCGGAATGGCTGACGCCGATCCAGAAGACGAACGAGGCAATATAGGATCCCCAGAAAATGGGATGATGCAAATTGGTTTGTCCGATACCCGTTTGAATTTGGTACGTCCACGCTCCCGCCCCCGCTGCGACAAAGCAGGACAACACGCCTACCCAGAGATAATACGTCCAGGTGGTTGTCTGGAGCGGCAAGAGAAGGTCCCGATTGATCTTGGGCATTTCCTCCCAAACCGTTGGCCGGTCGGTCATTCCGACAGCCTCCGCAAATAGGTCACGGCCGGATGCGTGCCCAGAGATTCCATCAAATGAAATCCTCTCCGGCTCTTCTTCAAGTGAGACACCCGGCTTTCGGGATCGTTCCGATCACCAAAAATCAGTGCGGATGTGGGACAGGATTGCACACAGGCGGGTGTGATTTCTCCATCTCTGACCCGCCGGCCTTCTTTGTGAGCTGCTTCTTTTCCACTTCGAATTCGTTGCACGCAAAATGTGCATTTTTCCATCACACCGCCGGATCGGACGGACACATCCGGATTCAACTGCTCCGCCAACGGCTCGTCCCAATGGGGATCGAACCAATTAAATTGACGGGCGACATAGGGACAGTTATTCCCGCAGTATCGAACACCGATACACCGATTATAGACCTGGGCATTCAACCCCTCCGGGGTGTGATACGAAGCATAGACGGGGCAGACGGGTTCACAGGGAGCATCGTCACAATGCTGGCACATGACCGGAAGGAATTTGGCTTTGACGTTGGGATAGTCTCCTTCCCAATATCGCTCAATGCGAATCCAATTAATCGCTCGCCCCTCTGCGGCTTCCTCCTCCCCGGAAATGCGAATATTGTTTTCGGCATGACACGCCACTACACAGGCTTCACATCCGGAGCACCGATCCAGATCGACGACCATTTCCCACTTATAGGACGATGCCGCCGTGTTTGAATATTCTTCCGTTGCTTGAGGATCTTGACTCATTACAAACCTCCCGTTTCCTGTATACGCCCGATGACAGGGTTTTTCCCGAATTCCTCCAACATCGGCAACCGCGATCCGCCTTTGAGGCGCTCAACACGAACCCGCGTCCCTCCTGTGGCCAGAGAACCCGATTGACTATCAAAACTAGGACCAAGCAAGGCCATGGGATTAACTCCGCGCCCCTTGGCATATCGTCCGTACGCACGGTGACCCTGGCCTATGGGAACGGCAATCATGTCAGGATGCAAGCCTGGAAACATCATGGCTGAGGCTTCGATCGACCCATAATCCGACGTGACTCGAACCCGGTCGCCGGGATGTATTCCTAACGCCTGCGCCGTGGTTGGATTGAGTTCAATCCAACTTCCCCACATGCCGGTGGTGAGAGGATCCGGCAATTCTTGAAGCCAGGGACGATTGGCCCCACGCCCATCATGCAACCCCAGGGACGGATAGGGATAACAATATAGAGGGTAGTCGGCGGAATCCCCCAGGAATTGCGGCGGTTCATAGGTGACGGAGGGTATGACCGGGTTCATCTGGCGCATGGGGATGTGGGAAGGCCACAACCCGCCCTCCTGCAGAGTCTCTCTCCAGCCGGTATCAAATGGCTGTGCCGAGTCATACTTCGTTAAGACAGTCTGCCATCGGCTCTTCAGCATTTCGTGAAGGGTATTCCATGGAACCCGTTCACGGAGAGGTCCCCCCAATCGATGAGCGGCGTCCAACCACACATCACCGATGGGCCTTGTGTCATAGAGCACACCCACCACAGGTTGCGATACACTCCAGACCGGCACGGGGTTCGTATCCTGTTGAACAACCTCCCCCCAGGATTCCAGCGGGTCATGATCCGGCAGAATCAGATCAGCCATCATAGTCGAGTCATCAAGGAAGGAACTAAAACTTACGATGAATTGCGCATGGTCAAACACCCGCTCAAATTCCAGTGACGGTGGAAGGGTGAACAGAGGATCGGCGCGATATAGATGAAGCAGGGTGCGGGATCCTTGTTCAAACTCCCGGGCCAAATCCATGAGCGTCCGCTCACTGGCCAATCCGGGTCGGGCAAGATCCACCGGCGAGATTTGAGGTTCCATCCACTGGAGTCCGCCGCGCCGTCCGATAGCGCCGATCATCACGTTGAGTGCGTTAATGAGGATAAGAGTTGTTGTGCCGTTGGTCTGGGCCGCAGCCGGACCCCCACCCAGAATTAGCGGAGCGTTCGCTGATGTCAGTTCATGCGCCAGTTGGGTGATCACCTCTTTCGAGACTTCGGTATTGGCCGAAATATCTTCTAATGAGAAAGCAGTAAAGGTTTGGTGAAAAGATGTCCGGTGAAAGGAAGAAAGTCTTGTCAGGCCATCCCGTAATAAGACCTGTCCAATGCCCATCGCCAGTAACCCTTCGGTTCCCGGCCTAAGAGGAATCCATTGATCCGCATTCGACGCGGTGAGGGACAGGCGCGGTTCCACCTGAATAAAACGACCTCGAACCAACGGGCGGCCCTGACGGAATTTTCCATAGGCCACACCAAAAGACACTGGTGAGAGCCAGTGTTCAAGGAATGGTGCACCGAATGACAAGAGGTAATCCGCATTGGCCAGGTCATAATAAGGAAGGTCATGGGTTCCAAAGCTGAGATGGTTGGCTGTTCTGAGAGTCTGTTCCCCCGTGGATTCATACATCACAAGACGACCGGATAGGGAATCCAACAATGTTGTCAACAGGCTGGCTAATGTGCCTGACACCGGACGGGTAATCATCGCGGACTTTCCGGCATGCGTTCGTAACTGCTCCACCCATTCTGTTAGGCCTTCTTCCCAGGTAATCGGCTGGAATTGGCCTTGACCTCTTTTGCCTTCACGTCTTAGAGGACCTTGAAGGCGGTCGGGATTGTACAGACCCTGAAGGGCGGCTTGTCCCCGGGCACAGAGTTTCCCCTCATTGACCGGATGTTTGGGATTGCCTTCAATTTTTTTTGCGCGCCCTTCCATCACACGAACTATGGTCCCGCAACCGGCTTCGCATTCCTGACATGTGGAGGCATACCAATTTGCTACTCCGGGAACAATATGGTCGTCCGGCAACAGATAGGGCACGAGGTTATGCACCTCTCGCTCACATCCTGGCAGGGATGACCCGGCTGCTGTCAGTCCAAGAATCTTCAATAGAGTCCGGCGATTTAGGTCCATGGTTGTTTTCTTTTACTTGTGACAGATCCAACAATCGTGAGAGGCCCCCCGTTGTTCATGGCAGGTCAAACACCAGCCCATTTCATAGGTAGGTGCTCTCGGGGTGCTCGACATGCGGGCAACATTTCCATGGCATGAGGTGCAGGACAGGCCCGCGAACAGATGCATTTCATGCGTGAAGTAGACATGATCCGGAAGACGCTGCAGTCGGACCCATGGAATCGGCCGTTGTTCTTTCCAATAGATCTGCAGCATTTTCATACCCGGTGTCTTTTCAGAAAGGGACTCATGACACGTCTGGCACAAGGCCATGGACGGCACCCCGGCCACTGGAGATTGCGTGGCATACCGATGACAAAATTGACAATGGATGTTCAATGTTCCCGCATGTTGTCGATGGCTAAACCGTACAGGTTGCTGATCTTGAACGGGCAGGTCGGCACTTCCGATGGAATACAGTGCGCCGATCCCCGTGGCCACACTTCCGGCTAACAACGCCAAGATGACTCCCTTAATTCTTCCTGACTTCATTCTTATCCAAGCGTGAGTACGTTGAGTGACTTATTGCTGATGCCCCTCCATTCTTTTCCTCCTGGTCCCATGGCCCACCCAGGCTTACCGGGCTTTAAGATTCTGAGGAATTTGATCCGGCGTTGAGTAGAATTCCCGTATGAGGAATTTCCACTTTTCATCCTTCATGTCCGGCCAATCGTTTTTATTAAAGCCTGGTGCCTTTTCCAATTTTTCCGGCTGAATATCCAGAGTCAAATACTCGCGATCCGGTTGGTGAGCCAGCGAGGTCCAGGGCACAGCAAAGAGCTTATCACCAACACCCAAAAATCCTCCGAAGGATAGAACGGCATATCCGACTTCTCCATTGCTTCCAATAACCAATTCCTCAATCTGCCCAATATCTTCGCCTTGCAAATTCTTGACGGATTTTCCAACCAGCTCACTGGCTTTGTAGGAGCCCTGGTTAGGAGTAATGGCTACGGATTGAGAAAAGGGCGCCAGGAATAGGATGGAGCCGAAAAACATCATGAGAAAGAGTGGTGGCATTTAGATCCCCATATTGCCGTTGATTCGTATGGCCCTTCTACTTAAATTCACTTACGGAAAGAGCTGATTTATTCAATGTAGTTCTCTATATCCCTTTCTAAAAGAGACAAAATAAGATCGTCCATCAGCACTTTGTCTAGCGTCTTCTACAGACCCCTTACCCAGGCAGATGAAATATGAAGGAATCATCAAATTTGCACCTTCAAGGGTTTTTGATAGTGGCGGAAACTGTCGAAGTTCGCTAAAAAGCGCCAGGCTGTTTCTGTCAACATGAATGCATGAAGGAGGCGCAGATGATTTTCCTTGTGACAGAGAATCAAAAATTTTTAGAATTGATGACAGGCCGATTGCGAAAGATGGGAAAAAGTGCGGTGGGATTTTCACATAGTAAGGATTTGTGGGTGCGCCTCCGGCAAACCTCCCCTGATATCATCATCCTGGACGGTAATTGCCCTCATATTGATGCGATAGAAATTCTCAAGAATCTTAAGGCCACCGGGTATAAAGGCCAAACCATTGTGCTAGGAGATGAATCTTCTACCCCTTTTGTCCCTGAGGTCTCTCGATTTGGTGCTATTCAAACCGCCGGTCGTCCTCTGGCCGTGAATCGGGTCGTGGGCGCTATCCGAATTGCCCAAGAGCATTTGAATCTGGATGTGTGTTATTCCTCGGCAAACAGGCAGGAAGCGTCCTGGGCATGAGGCCGAAATTTCTACACCGAGGACTTGAGGACGAAAAATTATTCATTGTAGAGAATCAGACCTAACCGAAGGGGGGTTCTTATGCCAAACACCAATGCATCATTTTCTGCCTTTTCCCGGGTAGATCAATTGAAACAGCAATTGAAAAAGTTGGAGAACCTGAGTAACTCCCAGGTTAATACCGAAGTGCTGGACCAGTTTGATCGTGAGACCGAGGAGATATTAAAACGGGTAGACGGCAGAGAAGGCAAAATGGCTGCCTATAATTTTGCCACCATGGCAGAAGCCGAAGCCTTGGTCAATCTTCCTGAGTCTGCTCAAGAACCAACCTCCCGTGACCTTTTACAAAAGTCCTTGCAGCAAAGACGACAGGTGTTATTGGGATTGGTCAGTGAAATGGAAAGCCTGGAAGAAACAGAGGCCGAAGTTTTGACCGGAGAAGATAAGGAAGATCCTCCGCTAATGGGTTAAACCCGATCTTCATGTTAAAAAGCTCATTTTAGGAAAGCTATTTTAAGTCATCTTTGCCCGTCTTTTCGGAGGGTTGATTCTTCAATTATTTGGCCAGCTTCAAAGAACCTCATTTCCGGTGCCAATAAAACCCAACTCTGCCCTGTCATCATGAGCGGCTGAGTCAGTTATATCCGTCTGGGCCAAACAATAATACAGCTCAATCAAGTCGCTATTAGACCGCGCAGGACAGAAGGCTTTCAAGCATCAGAGATGTTTGCACGTCAGTCTTGTGCTGAGTGGTCCCTCAGTCTCTTTTCTCAAGCAGTTCATGAAATGCCATGTTCGATCAAGCCTGGCACACTCAGGTATGCGATCGTGTTGAACTCTCACTTCGAGGACAAGGATGGGTCCTGGCCTGTTTCAGGGCATACGCATACCATTCCAGTTCTTCAAAAAACTCTCGGGCCTTTTGATGGAAATTTTGATCAGTAGGTGTGCCATCTTCCTGGAAGGCGTCCTGTACATGAGAGATGGGGAACAGAGATGGAATACTGGACATTCCCAGTTCAGCTAACATGGCCCTGAGGGTCATTGCCGCACGAACTCCGCCAAACCCACCTGCCGAATAACATACGATTGCGGAAGGTTTTCGAAAGTATTCCTCAAGGAAATGGTCTAATACGTTCGAAAGGGCAGGAGGAATGGTGTGATTATACTCGCCCGACACAATAATGTAGCCGTCAGCCGGAATAATCAGATCAGCCACTTGTTGGAGAGGTTGAGGCGCCTGCCCAGGCTTGAATTCCTTATACATTTTATCCAACAGCGGGAGAGGGTAAAGAAGAGGATCAATAAGAGTTGCGGCATGGCCGCGGGATTGACAGGTGTTCAGCATAAAACGAGCGGCCTTGATACCCTGCCGGTCGGTTCTCACCGATCCATAAAATATAGCCAAATTCAGTGGCATAGGAATTTACTTCTCGTCAAACAAGTACGTTGAATGATTCCCGAATGTGCATTCCCAAAGTAGGACGTTCATTGTTGGCAGTTTAAACCCTGGGTTCGGCAACAGGGTGTAGACAATTCTCAAGTGGGCCTTTAAAAAAGGTCTATTGAGTGAAGGTCGGAAGTGACCCTAGTCTATCAACTGTACCATCCAATGCCGGATTTCGGAAAAAGAGGGATGATAAGAGCAGGCTTCGGCTACCTCCCGGTTTTTAATGAGAAGCGAATGGGAGTCGAAATGTGGAGTAGGTCATGATATCTAATTGGATTGACATTTCCATGCCTCTGTATCCTGGAATGCTTCAAAGATCTGAAGACCCACCATTTCAGATGGAACCGGTGACGGACAGAAAAAATGTGGATAAGGTTCATGTCTCGAAAATATCCATGAGTTCTCATGCTGGAACGCACATTGGCGCTCCGGTGAAATATGGAAGTCCTTATCAAGATCATGAACAAACAGAATTTTCAGCGACAATAGGTCTGGCCAAAGTGATTGAAATCCAAGATAGGAAATCTGTTAAAGCGGAAGAACTCAAGAAACACCGGATTTATTCGCATGATCGGATTCTTTTGAAGACACGCAATTCTGCCTCTGACTGGTACTCTGAACACTCCCCTGAAGATACTATCTTTCTCGACCGAACCGCCGCGGCATGGCTTGCCGAACGGCGGGTGAGCACCGTCGGAATTGATGCGCTGTTTATCGGAGGGAAACACGAAAATGGAAAAGAGATTGCCCGCATGCTTATTCAAGCCGGGATTGTCATTATTGAGGGACTCGAATTTTCTCGAGTGAAACCGGGTGAGTATATGCTCATCTGTTTACCCTTAAAAATTCCAGACGGAGATGGTGCTCCAGCCAGGGCCATTCTCCAACCGGTCCGCTGATGATGAGGGAAAATTTTATTAGGGGGCTTCTGCCGGTGACCAGTTGTCCAATCCTACAGAACAAAAGAATCAGGAGGTTTGTGTATGGTTCCTGTGACACATACATTATTTCGGTGACCCTACCTCATTTGCCGAACATGGCTCCCTCCGATGCCTGAAATCCACAAGGAAGAAACCTCAGAACTCGAACGTGAGGCTTCCGCTCCATCTCCTTCATCAGAACTCGAAGCTGGTTATCTATCTCAATTATTCCAGGGGCCGATCAATATCCGGTCCATTGCCCTCACGGGATTGTTTCTTTATGCCTCGCTCATGGTGATGTATCTGGCCAAAGCCATCATGCTTCCTGTGTTTGTGGCCTTATTCCTGAATCTTTTGTTTGCTCCTCTTGTGCGGGGAGTTGAAAAAATTCATATTCCCGCGCCGCTTGCGGCCGGGGGGATTCTTCTCGTGTTTATTAGTGTCTTTACTTTCGGAATTGTTCAGCTGTCTACTCCCGCTTCTCTCTGGCTGGACCGGGCCCCGGAAGCTTTACAACAGGTGGAACGTAAAATCCGGACCATCAAAAGTTCGGTCCTGGAAATGGGGAAGGCGACCCAGGCTTTAGAGCATGTGGCGAGTCTTTCGGAATCTCGTAAAGCGCAAAGGATCGAAGTGAAAACCGATAGTTTAGGAGGCCTGTTGATCGGTTGGACTACGGAATTCATTCTGGGGTTGGTTTCGACGATGATTTTACTCTATTTTTTCCTTGCCTCAGGGGATTTGTTTTTGGAAAAACTCGTGAAAGTCCTACCACGATTTTCGGATAAGCGACGGGCAGTGGAAATTGTCCGTGGAATAGAAAATAACATCTCCAGTTACCTTGTTACGGTGACCAGTGTGAATGTCGGCCTTGCGTTGGCAACCAGTCTAGCCATGTACCTGCTTGGCATGCCGAACCCGTTTTTATGGGGAGCCATGGCAGGCATTCTGAATTTTATTCCTTATGTAGGAAGCATTATTGGTTTAGGAGCGGTGACGTTAGCTGCGGCTATCACATTTGAACACATGAACATGGTGGGCTTGGTGTTCGGGACGTATTTGTTTTTGACCGCTATGGAAGGAAATTTTATTACACCCCATTTATTGGGACGAAAACTGACATTGAATCCCGTCATCATATTAGTGAGTGTGTTATTCTGGGGCTGGTTATGGGGTGCCGTTGGGGCGTTGCTCGCTGTACCTTTTGTCGCGTCTCTTAAAATAATTTGTGATCAAATTGAGCCACTCAATTCCATTGGAGAATTTTTAAGTCGTTAAGTTTACAATAGTTAGGGCAAACTTTTTGCCTTTCGAATTAATGCGGGATGATGAATCTAAATTATCTCGCTACAAGATAGGTGGCACATGCCGGCTTGGGTATTAAATTGGTTGAATAAACTCCGTGCGAGTCTCTGGCTTATACCCACTTGCATGACCATTGCCGCCATTCTCCTCTCGTTGGTCGTACCCTATCTCGACAATTTTTTTACGCCCGGGAATATAGATTTTCTTCAATGGCTAAGCAATATGGGTCCTGAAGGAGCGATGACTCTCCTTTCGACCATTGCCGGTTCCATGATTACCATTGCCGGTGTCGTGTTTTCCATCACAATTGTGGCCTTGACCCTGGCTTCGGGACAATTCGGCCCACGTCTCTTAGGAAATTTTTTGCGGGATCGAGGGAATCAAGTAGTCCTGGGAACGTTCGTGGCGACATTCCTTTATTGTCTGCTCGTCTTGCGAACCATCCATGTTGATCCCAATGGCTCTACGCCATACTGGGGAACGTTGGCGGGCCTGATTTTGGCCGTGTGCAGCCTAGGGGTATTGATTTATTTCATGCATCATATTGCTGTTTCCATTCAAGCCCCCAATTTGATCGCTGCGGTATATGGGGAATTGGAAGAAGACCTGGCCAGACTTTTTCCAGAGCGTTTGGGACTGGCCGATGGTAATGAGGCGAACAAAACCCACATTCCCTCTATCATGTCCCGGATAGAAAAAGAGGGAATGGAAATTAAGGCCGAAATTGGGGGTTACCTTCAGGCAATTGAAAATGATGCACTGTTGGAAATCGCGCGTGAACAGAATTTAGTGATATTTCTTCATTACCGGCCAGGCCATTTTATCACCAAGGGAGCATCATTGGCCAAAGTTCTGGCCCTTGGGCCGATGGCGGATGTCGTAACCCAACATATTAACAAGCAAATGATCTGTGGAACCAACCGGACCCAGGAACAAGATATTGAATTTTCCGTGCTTCAACTTGTGGAAGTGGCGGTGAGGGCACTTTCCCCTGGAATTAATGATCCGTTCACATGCATTCAGTGTATTGATCACCTCAGTGCAATTTTATGCCAGCTTGCGCGAAGAGAGTTTCCCTCTCCTTTCCGGTACGATCCTGAGGGAGTTCTTCGTGTGATTGCTCCGTCTGTCACCTTTGAAGGCGTCATGAATGCGGCTTTTAATCAAATTCGACAACACGGAAACGGCAATGTGGCGGTGATCATCTGTCTGTTGGAAGGTTTGGGGCGAATAGGTGAAACCGTAGAACGAAATGAGGATCGTGGGGCAATCCTTCGTCATGTCGAAATGGTCCAAAGAGGGAGCCGGGAATCCATTCAGGAAAAAAATGATTTAGAGGCCGTGGAGGATCGGTGCCGTCAGGTCATGGCTTCGTTGAGTATGGGAGAAAGGCGGAGTACTCTTTTGATGGACAAAATGTTGCATATCCTTCCCTAACCGTGTCTTTCACTTCTGCTTTTGGGACCATTGAATTGGTCCATTGTAGTTAGCCCTCCGGTTAATAATGGGTCGATTCAGACTTTCGGATTTTCCTGCATGGTGTTGCTGTAAAGTTTGGAAAGTTGCCGGATACTTCTCTCCCTGTCACCAAGTCCATTCTGTCAC
This sequence comes from Candidatus Nitrospira allomarina, assembly GCF_032050975.1. Classification (NCBI taxonomy): domain Bacteria; kingdom Pseudomonadati; phylum Nitrospirota; class Nitrospiria; order Nitrospirales; family Nitrospiraceae; genus Nitrospira; species Candidatus Nitrospira allomarina. The sequence continues at coordinate 2,583,198 of NZ_CP116967.1, forward strand.
TGGAACGCTTGTTTTGAGGCGGGTGTTTGACTTTTCAAGGATGCTGATAAAAATTTTGTACATTGTATTAGAAACCATAGAAAGTGGTTAATGAATTCAGAGAAGCCATTTGACTTATGCGTATTTGAAATAGGTGACTGATCCATTCCTATTAAACATTAATTGAAAAGGAAGGTTATGTTGAAAACTTTATTGGAAATGCGAGGGTATGGGTTACGAGCCATTGATAAAGATCTCGGGAGCGTGGATGATTTTTATTTTGACGACCGGTTGTGGAGAATCCGTTATCTGGTGGCGGATACCGGAAATTGGCTCCCGGGAAGAAGTGTGCTGATTGGACAAGAAGCTTTGGACCGCCCTGATGGGGAAAATAAAGTCTTTCCGGTGAAGCTGACCTCCGCAGAAATCGAAAATAGCCCGGGCATTGAATCCGACTTGCCATTTTCCCTCCAAAAGGAAAAAGAACTCCGCCTGTTTTTTAAATGGAGAGAATATTGGGACGAGGATGGTTTCATCCAGCCTGCCGGGTTCACACCGATGAGTGTCCCTGGAGGGGAAGCCATTGAACTTTCCCTCAAGGACGGAATGAAATCGTCTGCCAGATTAAATGGGAATCCACATTTGCGGTCCGCCAATGAAATCCAAGGATATTACATCAGGGCCCGGGATGGAGAGATCGGCCATGTGGATGACTTCATCGTTGAGGATACCACATGGGCCATTCGATATTTGGTTGTGGATACTCAAAACTGGTTGCCAGGGAAAAAGGTTCTCATTTCTCACAAGTGGGTCAATACTGTTGATTGGAATCAACAAACTGTTGAGGTTGCTATGACTCGAGAAACGATCGAGGGAAGTCCGGAGTATGATCCGAACACACCTATAAATAGAGAATACGAAGTTCGTATGTATGACTTTTATGGTAAACCCCACGATTGGGTTGAAAAATAGTCGACGTTTAAAAATGTGGTTTCCAAGAGGCAATTGAGGAGCGACCGAAGTTCTATTGGAAGGGAAACCTTTCCTAACATTACCAGACCGGGAAATGCATTGGAAAAATCGGCCCTTGAGCACTTACAAAAGGAGGGAGTCCATGTTGAATACGCTTACACAAAATCCTGTTCCCACCGTACTTATCGGCTTGGGATTGTACTGGTTGTTTAAGGATGGGGCTGAACCCTCTCACGAGACCACAAGACGCCATCGAAGTGACCATAACTCTTGGGGCAACAGTGAGATAGAATTTCAACCTTCAGTGGGGGAACAGGTGACAGAAAAGATCCGAACAGCGAAGGATACCGTTCAAGGCCAAGTGTCGGAGTGGCAGGATGAGGCGAGTCACCAGGCTCATGAATTGAAAGAAGAAGCCAGTCGACGGGCTAAGGAATGGAAAGAGGGTGCAGGGCAGAAAATGGAAGAGGTCAAGGGATATCTTCAAGAGCAAGGGGCAGTTGTGCGAGGAGAATTCAATCACCTTTTGGACAATAATCCGCTGGCGGTGGGAGCCGTGATGGTGGCGCTAGGCACGGTCGTGGCAGCCGCCATACCGGCAAGTCGGAAAGAAGACCAATTGATGGGAGATTCGCGGGACAGGGTGATGAAAGCGGTGAAATCCAGCGTGGTATCGACCGTGGATGATGTGAAACACAAAGCAGGCCAAGTTGCGGAAAAGGTATTGCCGGAAGGGACACGAAATCTTCTTTAACCGAAAAATGCTATGCAATCGGAGGAAAGGAAAACTATGACTTCTTATGTCAAAAGAATTTTATTGGTCGCGTGCTTTTCAGGATCACTCTTCGGTGCCCTGGGATGTGAACAAGAAGGTCCTGCGGAACGAGCAGGCGAAAGCGTCGATGAATCCATGGAGCAAGCGGGAGAAAAGATGGAACAGGCCGGAGAAAATATACAGGATTCGGCCAATTAAAAATCCCACATCAACAGATGAGGAAATTATTGTCTCCATTTTTCCTCATGTGAAAGTAGTTTTGTCCATTGTATGAAGCGGCTTAAAAGGGCAACACTGAATGATGAATTGGTTATTGCGTTTGGAAAAAGGGATTTTGTAATCGGAATTCTGGAGTTAATTCCTATGACCCTGACGGAAAGGAGAAATGATGACCACCGCCAATGCTAAAAAATGTGCTCACCCTGGCTGTTCATGCGAAGCCCCTCCGGGGAAGGAATTTTGTTCCGAAAAATGCTCATCATCCCAACCGTCGAAGGGCGGAAAATGTCAGTGCGGACATTCCGGATGTGGGCACGGAGGGTAACGGCATAAATGCTCAAAGGACGGACGTTGGTCGTTGTTCTTTGGGGTACAGCGGAAATTCCACATGAAGGAGGCGAACATGAATGCTCCCAAGTTTCATTTGCAGTGGTTTCCGAATGTAAAAATTATCATGCCATTGGTTGTTCTACTGGGGATTACAGGATTCGCTTTTGGTAGCGATCTCACTGGCCATGTTCCCGAAAGTGACCGTTCGGCGACAACTCAAATACAGAAAGATGGTCAATTAGATGAAGGTCATCGCATTATTCAAGGGGTGGTAGAAGAAGTGAACGAAAATACGTTACGGGTGGATGCGGGTGAGGCTGGAGAGTTAGCCCCGCGATACCTGAATTTGGCTAATTCCGAGAAGAAAGATGATTTCAAAATAGGTGATACGGTTCTGATAGAAATTAACGCCCAAAATAAGGTGGTAAATTATCAACAGCTTTCCAAAGATGGAGCGAAGGAGTAACTTGCCATTAAGGATCTGCAGCTCGAAACGGGGAATGTTCAGCCATCAACAGATGGCAGATGAGTCGTTCCCGATAAACAACCCATTCCGCCCTTTTCGGAAGGGAACAAAGGAGAATTACGTATGTTAAGTTGGGCCATTACATTTTTAGTCATTGCTCTCATTGCAGGAGTGGTCGGCTTAACTGGGGTAGCCGGTACAGCGACCAATATTGCCTGGGTGTTATTTGTCGTATTTCTGATAATTTTTGCCTTGAGCTTTATTACGGGGAAAAGACCTCCGGCCTAGCCGGAGGATTGAAAAGGTCACACCCGTCATAAATGGGGAAACGGCTCATAAGGTAAATTGAGTGTGGGCTGTGGCGGCACGATTGCATTTGGCTGGAGACTTATACACCTAAAGTAACATTGAGCCCCAAGCCAGGGAATTGTGGGTTTTAACATGATCATGGTCATTACCCCTGACGAGGTCTTTCGAACCGCAATGGTCCTCCACTTTCAGGAAAAGGACTTTCCTCTTTCTATACCGGAGAATAGGCATGATGTGACTTCACTCGTGGAGAAACAGGCTCCTGAAGTCATAGTTCTGGATCTGTCCATTGCCGATCCCAATGGGCAGACCCTCCTGAAAGATCTGCGTGCCATAGGGTATGGCGGAAAAATTGTCGTTATTAGTGGACCCTCCAATCGTCCATTAATGGTCAACATGCATCATCAGAAGGTCGATCAAGTCATGAGGAGAACTCCAACTGATCCTATCGGCCCTTTTATCGATCAACTGGAAAGCATAATCCGAGTGATGTTCCGTGAGGAAATATCCAAAAAGCCCTCACTAGAGTGAACGGTTTGTCAACGTGGGATAAATTGGGAGGACCGGTTTAAAACGAAAAAGGAAATAGCAGAAGACCCCACGGGCAGTTCGTCCATAAATGGTCCGGAATAATAAGGCAATGGAATCAGGTGGATAGGCACCTCGTATCTTTTCACAATTGATGACGGACGAGAAAAGGATTCAGTGTTATGACCAGGCCAATTTGGAAAGGGCACATCACCTTTGGTCTTGTCACAATTCCTGTTGTCGTTCATTCAGCGGAAAAACAATTTGACTTGCATTTCCGGTTGTTGGATAGCCGGAATCAGGCCAGAGTCCGGTATGAACGTGTGAACGAGGAGACGGGTGAAGAGGTCCCATGGCAGGACATTGTAAAAGGGTTTGAATATGAAGAGGGTCGGTATGTTCTGTTAAATGATGCCGATTTTGAAAAAGTTGCCATTGAAGTGAATAAATCAGTTGAAATCGAAGCTTTTGTCAACGGAAAGGATATCGGCTACGAGTATTTTGAAAAGCCCTATTATCTTGTTCCCGATAAAAAGGGTGATAAAGTATACGTACTGTTACGGGAAGTGCTTCGTCGGAGTGGCAAAGTCGGGATTGCCAAAGTCGTTATCCGCACACGCCAGTATTTAGCCGCTCTGATTCCTCAAGGACATGTTCTGATGCTGGAGCTTCTGCGATTTCATCAAGAAATCCGCAATATGAAAGAATTGGATGTGCCTGAAGCAAGTGTGAAATCTTACAAAATTTCGGAAAAGGAATTGACTTTGGCCCAACAGTTAGTGGAATCCATGAGCACCAAGTGGGAACCCCAGCGTTACCATGATGATTACCGCGATGCTTTGTTGAAATGGATTGAAAAGAAATCGAAAAGTGCCCGATCACGAACATCCGTCCCCCCTGCCGCGAAAGAAGAGAAAATCGGTTCAGGAAAAGTCGTTGATATCATGTCCTTGTTAAAGAAAAGCGTTCAAAAGGCCCAACCCTCCGGCCGAGGCAAAAAACGTAAATCCGCCTCCCCTAGAAAATCCCGTAAGGCCAGTTAAATACCCTTCACCGTGTATTGTCCGCCTGATTGAGTAGAAGGGTCTTTGTTTTAGTTTTTTCAGGACTCAGACATTCAAGGCTGCTCGGAGGGAGTCATACACATGGGCTTAAAAGAGTATCAGGGTAAACGTCAATTTGGTAAAACCCCGGAACCTCGTGGGACGACTTTCCGGACAAACCGGTCTTCTTTTGTTGTCCATAAGCATGCGGCAAGCCGGTTACATTACGATTTCAGACTTGAGCTGGACGGTGTGTTTAAAAGCTGGGCGGTTCCGAAAGGCCCCAGTTTATATCCTTCCCTCAAGCGTCTGGCCGTTCAGGTTGAGGATCACCCCGTCGAATATGGATCCTTCGAAGGAACCATCCCCAAAGAAGAATATGGCGGTGGGACGGTCATGGTATGGGATCGGGGCCAATGGGTCCCTCAAGGAAATCCCCATCATTCCTACGACCGGGGACGATTGAAATTTCTTCTAAAAGGCCAAAAGCTGAAAGGGGGATGGAGCCTGGTTCGAATGGGAGGGGCAAAAGCCAAAGAGGAAAAAAACTGGTTACTGATTAAAGAAAAGGATTCGGAAGCCCTTCGAGGGAAACATTCCGATATTATTGATATGGCCCCCAAAAGTGTCGCCACCGGACGATCATTGGATGAGATTGCCGGGGTGAAGCAGAAAAAAACCGGGCAGAAACCGGCTTCCCAACGGAAGTCGAAAAACAATTCCACAAAAAGCCGTTCCTCCCGTTCTCCTTCACGGAAGAATAGGAATTCCGGAACTTCCCGCGTCCCTGATCCGTCAGACCTTCCTTCCGCTGTGTCCTCTTCCCAACCAGCCACCTTTCATCCCCAGTTGGCGACCTTGGTCAAAACTTCTCCGGAAGGGGAGGATTGGCTGCATGAGATCAAGTTCGATGGGTATCGTATTGTCAGCATTGTTAAAAACGGAAGAATTCGCCTGTTGACCAGAAACGGAAAGGATTGGACCAAAAAATTTCCCGACATCGGCGGAGCGCTGAAGACATTGCCGGTTCAACAAGGCATCCTTGACGGGGAGGTCGTCGTGCTTCGATCGAACGGCACCTCTGATTTTCAGGCCTTGCAAAATGTGTTGAAGGGTGAAGCCTCCGACCCTCTGGTCTACTTTGTCTTCGATCTGCCCTACTGCGAAGGGTATAATCTGTGTCGGACCCCGCTCCTCAAGCGCAAAGAACTGTTATGGGAATTCATCAAAGCCTTGCCGGAGAAAGCGGCCGCTCACGTCCGTTACAGCGATCATATTCAGGGTCAGGGAGAACGAACATTCGAACAGGCCTGTCGACGGGCCTTGGAAGGGATCATCAGCAAAAATGCCATGAGTCCCTATCGGCAAGCCCGTTCAAGGCATTGGGTTAAAGTCAAGTGTTATCACCGGCAGGAATTTGTCATCGGCGGGTATACCAACCCTTCGGGATCCAGAAAATTTTTCGGAGCACTGCTATTGGGCTATTATGATAAGGAGGGACACTTACAATATGCGGGCCGGGTTGGCACCGGTTTTACCCACCAACGCCTTTCACGAATTTATGGGCTTCTGGACAAGCGAGCTCAGTCCCATCCTCCCTTTGCCCGGCTGCCTTCGGACAGGAACATTCTGGACGTGCATTGGGTCCATCCCGAACTTGTCGCCGAGGTAGAATTTTATGAATGGACACGTGACGGGATGCTGCGCCATCCTTCGTTTGTCGGTCTCCGTGAGGATAAACCGGCAAAAGAAATCATCAAAGAAACTCCACACTCTATGAACAATAAATTTTCCGACACGATTAATTCTTCCATCCGGGGATCCAATGCCTCGCCGGCAATCTCTACGGAAAAGCCGGAACTTGCGCTTACGCATCCCGAAAAGATCCTGTATCCTCGGCAGGGTTTCACGAAACGGAATCTGGCGGAATTTTATCTACAGGTGGCCAAATGGGTGTTGCCTCATGTGGCCGGCCGGCCGCTGACGCTGGTGCGGTGTCCTCAGGGATCTCAACAAAAATGTTTCTACCAAAAACATGCTTCGGGATCTCTTCCGGATTCCGTGCACCGCATTCTGATCCGCGAAAAAGAAACGAAAGCCAAGAACACTTATCTGGTGATTGACGACGTGAAAGGGCTGATCGCATTGGTGCAAATGGGCGTATTGGAAATTCATCCGTGGGGATGCCGGAAGGATCGGACGGATCGACCCGATCGCCTGGTCCTCGACCTGGACCCCGGTCCCGGAGTGAAATGGGAACAGCTGGTTGAAGGGGCCCATATGTTAAAAAATCGGCTTTCCGAAGATGGCATAGAAAGTTTTGTGAAAACCTCAGGAGGAAAGGGATTACATGTCGTGGCCCCCCTGACACGTCGCGCCACATGGGACCAGTTAAAGCAGTATACCCGGAGACTGGCGATGGAAACCGCCCAAGCGCATCCCTCGGGATTTGTGGCCACTATGAGCAAAGCCAAACGAAAGGGAAAAATTTTTATTGATTACCTTCGTAACACTTTCGGGGCCACATCTATTGCCACCTATGGCACTCGAGCTCTTCCCGGAGCGCCTGTGTCAACCCCTGTGAGTTGGGATGAACTCTATTCTATCTCCGGTTCCCAGGTCTTTACTCTCACCACTCTCCCTCAACGTCTTCAGAATCTTAGGACAGATCCCTGGAAGGGATTTTTTGATCTTCGGCAGACACTATCCCGATCGCTAGTCTGATTCTCAAAAACGGGTTTATGCGCGTGGGGGAAGACGTCCTCTCCGGTGCCGTTCATTTTTTCTTTCGAGCACGGGTCTCGGCGGCTTTCCTGGCAGAGGCCGATTTGGCGGATGCCGATCGTGAGGCCGAGGCTTTTCCGCCTTTTTCCCCGCCTTTTTTAGCCGGAGCGGTATTCATCACTTTTCCTCGACCGGATCCGCCTGGTTTCTTTCCTCCACCGGTCATTTTGTTCACGGTAGCCCATGCACGGCGTTCCGCTTCGTCCTCCGATACGCCTCGCTTTTCATATCCTTCTTCAATTTTTTCTGCCTGACGTTTTTGCTTTCCGGTGTATTTGGATTTGTCTCCTCGTGGCATGAGACCCTCCTTGTTTTTGGCAGAGCCAGGGATTTCGTCAATGGTGCCACAGAAACCGAATATCCGGACGGGGATTTCCTTCAGGAAATCCCCATCCGGAAAGCGCGCCGGCCAGATTATTGTATGGGTTCAGCCGAGATGACGTGAAATTCTTTCTTCTGCGTCACCAACGCTTCGATTTTGTCGCCCTCCTTCAATTCGCCTGAATGTTCGGCGGATTGGTCCAGCCGGAGACGGATTTCTTTTCCGGAAGTATCCTGAACGTAGAACACATTTCCATCGACTTTGGAAATTTCTCCTTGAATGGTTCTTGTGAATTTTTCCTGTGAGGATGATGATTGCGAAGAAGATTGCGCTTGCATGGATTCTCCGCCTCTAAGTGAGGAATCTGCAGAGGAATCTCCATCCTTTTTGACGGAAACCACATCATACGTCTCTTCCCCGTTTGGGATCCTGGCTTGTATTTTGTCACCTTCCTTGGGTTGTTTCCCTTGAAATGCCTTCTCATCCAGGTGAAGCCGGATTGTCTCGCCTTTATCATTTTTGATGGTAAACACGTCGCCTTCGACTTTTTCAACCGTGCCTTTCACCGTCGCCATCTGATTCTGTTGTTGACCGGTTCGGTCCGATGTTTGTTGCATCTGATCGCTGGCAGCGTGAAGAGTGGCGGCGAAACCCAAGGTAAGGACAAACGTCGGTGCGGCAAATTTCCATACAGATTTCATAACACAACCTCCTTGTGTGTGAGAAAAATGAACCGAAGTGAGCTATCAAGATAGAATGAACCGCGAATACGCACAACTGGCACAAACCCTCATTGACCAAAACGTGCTTAGGTTTTTATCGAATGAGGGTGGGTTTCAGCTGTCCGACCCAGTGTATCGGCCGAATAGGCTTCGCGTTGGCCCATGGGTTCGGGTACACCCTCCGTCGTGTCTACCCGCGTCTGTCGTTCCATTTCCGAATTTATTTCGGCTCCGACCATGACGATGAATGCGGTCAACCAGAACCACATCAGCAAAATGACTGCCGCGCCGAGTGACCCGTACGTCTGGTTGTAACTACTGTAATCATTCGCATAGATAGCAAACGCCGACGATCCCACTATCCACATCAGTGTGGCGATTCCGGCACCCCATGATACCCATTGCCATCTCGGGTAATTCCGGCAGGGTGCATACCGGTACAGAATGGCCAATCCCCCCATGACAATCATGGCCAAAAGCGGCCAACGACTGAGAGAGAGAATCGTTTGCATTTTCTGGCCGAATCCCAGTGCTTCCAATACCGCCGGCAGCAGGGTAATGAGAAAGAGAGTCAGGATGACAAAAATAAGACCTCCAACCGTTAATCCTAAGGCCAGCGCGGTAACTTTGATGAAACTCCGTTCCTCTTCTTCATTGTAGGCAATGTTCAAGGATGTGATCATTGCAGACATACCTTTGGAGGCGCTCCAGATCGCGAAAAGCAATCCCCCGATCGCTCCAAAACTTAAAGCCGATTGCCCGCTGGTTGAAATAGTTGTCAGCTGCTCCTGGATTAAGGTTTGGGTGTCTAGCGGAAGAAAGGAACTGAGCGAAGTAATCTGTTGCTGGATATCAGAGGCTTCGGTAAACAGTCCATACAGCGAGACAATGGCGGCCAGCGCCGGAAACAGCGCGAGGACGGCATAAAATGCCACTCCTGCGGCGACAATCGAAACGTTATCCTGTGAAATTTGATCCTTCACGCGCAGGAGGATATCCCACCACCCTGCATGGGGGATTTGACTGGGCTGAGTCGCATTCCGGCCTCTTGTGCCGGACTTCTTTTCAGCTGAGTTGTGTCGGGGCATAATATAACCTCTAGGTGTAAAACTTTTGTCCGACAGGAAAAACTTCCTTAATGATAAGAACCGGAGCCGAATATCTTAGCCAGTCATCACTTATCCACACTAATCATCAAAACTGTCTAACTGGAGCCCCTGCTCATGCCACCGTTATGGCGTTTTTCCCCTTCTTCAATTCATGCCGGCCTGTTCCCTAATGGTCTCCGCCGCCACCCGCTGAGCCTCAGCAGCGGCTTCTTTGGCCTTCGGCATGATCTCCTTAGCGGTTGCTTTCGCCTCCTCCAGCAACCGGTCACGTGTTTCACCCATCCATTGATCTTCCTTTTCAGACCGAGGCAGGGAAAGGCCGATAGCCGTCCCAATGGCTAACGTTATGGCCCCGATGGTCAGCGGGCTCTCCTGCATATACCGGAACAATTCATTCTTCATGCGTTCGCCACCCTCGCGTGTGCGCTCTCGGATTTCATCTGACCGGTGCGACGCCTCTTCTTTCCAATCTTCCAATGATTCTTGTGCCTGGTCTGTCCATTCCGAAATCTGTTCTCGTACCTGTTGCCCCGAGGCCTGTGCTCTTGTCTTTATGGCGTCCAGGGATCCTCCCCGACGGGATCGTTGACGGGGAATCCGCCCGGCTTCAATTCCGGGAGCATAATCCGGCCACTCTTCATGGGGATCAAGGGAATAGTCATGGCCATATCGGTCCCTTCCAAATCTGCCTCGTGCTGATGAGGAATTGCCGGCCTCCTTCATCAACCATAGGAGACCCACGCCAATAAGGGCGGCAGGTAGGGGATTGTTCAGGACCCGTTCCACCAGGATGGATTGCCATTGGTTCACTTTCACTCGGGCATGTTCTTTGGCCGTTTCGACTTTATCCATAGCTGCGGTTTTGACCTGTTCCTTGATGGTATCCGGAGACAGACGTTGTTGAAGTGTCTGAACCGTTCCGTCCAGTTCCGCTCTGGTTACTCGAATTTGTTCGCGAAGCCGGGCAGGATCTTCAATATTTTTCGATTCTTGCGCATTTAATTGAGTACGTTGGTCGTCCACTGTTTGGTCTCCTTTAAACTGTCAATAGTTTTTTGCGGGGCGGGGTCCATGGTTTTCAAATCGCTGATACCTTTTTGAATCAATGCGTAGCCGATCCCCACAACGGCCAATCCGACAATCAGCGCAGAAGCCCAGGCGGGGATGATTAATGCCAGGGCGAGAATGGCCGCATATAACAAACCCAGCAATCCTGCATAGGCCAGCGCTCCTCCTACCGCAATAAATCCCACATCTTTGCCGGCCTGTTTAGCCTTTTGGGACATTTCAAGCTTTAAAAGCTGCATTTCCTGCTGAATGAGGATTTTTGCTTCGTTCATCAGGTCACGGAAGAGATCACTTAGTGGTCGTTCTTCCTGATATACACTCATAACACCCTCCTTCTAGGTTCACATTAATATGAAAAAGGATTCCCGTTACATGGTTGGCGCGGCTGGCGTCCTTGTCGCCGTAGGTTCTTCCCTCCGGTACGATTCCTGCCGTCCATAGGATGATGATTCATCTATCCTTCGATCTCTGGAACTCTTTAAAAATCTTCCCGCCACAAGCCCCAGCATAAAGGCCCCCCCTAAAAACGCTTCCGGATGGCGGCGGGCAAACATTTCAGTCTCGTTCAGCAATTCCCCGACATCACGGGAATCGAAATACTGCACCATGCGATCCATTTGTTCAGCCGCCCGTTCGGCATAGTGGGCGACGCTTTCTTTATGCTGCTCCCGCAGATTTTGACTCGTTTGACGCACGGCTTCGGCCAGCCCGCTGAGTTCTCCAACTCCCTTTTGTTTCTGGGTTTCTAGGGTGCTCTTAACTTTCCCTTGTGCTTGGTTCGCCAATTCAGAGCCCTGTGCACGAACCTGCTCTCCCACCTCACCCGCCTTCTCTTTAACTTGTTTTCCGATTTCTTTTGCTTTTTCGCTCATGTCATTGCCCATTTCGTTCTCCTTCCCTTAAAGAAAAATCTCTCGAATGAATAATTCCAGCTGGCATCTACAAAAGTGCTAACTACTTATAAACAAAAGGGAGGAAGTCGTGAACTGTCAACAACCCTTAATTTCCGCGAAATATCGAGGGCTCCCATGCCAGGGTATCCGACTAAGTCACGCGTGCGGCCCTCAGGACTCTCGGAGGAAAATTGTGAAGACTTGGGCCGAATCAGCGAGAATACAGTCTCAGGGCGGAGGTTACCGCTTACTCTTCTGTTTTTGTTGTGTTTCAGAGAGAAAAATTGAAGGAAGGAAAACGGCGGAATTAATAACGAAACATGGCTGCCAAGGACGTACGGCCTGGCATCTTTTCCTGGGGGAGGGCATAAACCGTGCCTTTTTTAAGTAACGTCTGCACCACCGCAACATCTAAAATCTCCAGGGATTCGGCGGACTTTGTCGGTTCCGTTTCCACCCGGTTTTGCATGACGTCGATACGCCCCCATTGTTGAATGTTCCGGGCGACGAATAGTGTATCGATTTTTCCCTCATGGGCTGCAAAAACCACGGTTTCCAGATCGTGGGAAGCCTTGGACGTACCCAAAAACTCTTCACACCTGATCTTGGCCTCTTCTATGCCGTGATCGGCATCCGCTTTCACGACCGGCCAGACCTGGCGGTGCAATTCATGAAGGCTTTTTTCATCAGCATTGCCCGTGACCCCTTCTTCTTTCGTATGAGGGTAGGTATTGACGTCTTTGTAAATCGGAATCAAATATTCTACCCCCGTCAGATATAACGGGGCCTGCACATCGTGCAGGAACTGGTGTAGACCTTTTGCCACCTGTTGGAAAAATTGGGAAATGCGGGATTTTGCTTCGTCATCCCCACCGCCCTGTCCATGAAACATGGCGGCCCGCTGGCCGCCTGCATTGGGAGCTTTGGTATGCCATTGCAACGATTGCTCGCCCGTTCCCGCTAGATTGGCTTCCTTCATACTGCGGGGAATGTCCGGTATGTGCAATTCCTGCAGACCATCCTGTGAACCCTGAAAAAACCGGATATGGTTCTGACTGAGCGCGAGAAGATAAAACGTTCCTCCATACATGAACACGGGCAGGATGGGCTTCAGATAAAACCGGGATTCCACCATCGTGAGTTCGGAAAGAATGAGAGGCAGACGAAAGATCCGATGCCAATCCTTCGCCACGTACATGGCCAGCCCCTGATCCTGATGCTGCCAGAATTGCTCATCCTCCAGGAGTTCCGAGAGAGGGTCCAGCCAGGTTCGAGCGTCTGCGCTCCTGATGCCCTGTTCCGTCAATTGCTGTTCAGTCTCTTTGAGCAGGTTGTTCAAGCGTATCGGGTCCTGTCGTGTTTCCGGTCCTGCGGGATGGGTCGGCATGAATAAGGACACGCATGGACTTTCCCTCTGTTCAAGGAGATCCTGTAGATCCTGTATTGTGATTGACATGGTCACCCTTTCGATGGCTCAGAGGTGCAGTTGCATCTATTTACGTTTCAACGTAACACGTAATATTTGAGCAGAAACCTGTTAATTTCCCTGAAGTCTTTTCTCTTCATCACCTGACGTTTAGGTGTATGGGGCATGGTGGAATTTCACACTTTACCTGCAGGTGTTGCAAGTGGTGACTGCCACGGAAACATCAGTTGTTGTCTGCCAGTTGTTCCTTTCTGGCGGTCCGAAGCGCGTCCACCATGCCCGTACAGCGGGCGCTATCGTCAGCCATTCCAAACTCAGGAGAGGGAAAAGAAGGTTCGACTGAAAATTCAGGATTTGAAAATGTGCCGGTGACGTGCAAGGGGCCGCGGGAACTCAAGATGGTAAAATCCTGAGGATAGGGCTCTATGGTGAGGTTCATCTTTTCTTGACGAAGGTCGATCGATCCGTGACCTTTAAATTTGGTGTCTTGGGTATCCAGTAAGAAGGGGTGGATGGTCACGATGCCACTGCGAGCCTGCAAGTCGGTATAGGCGCATTCAATGGCGACTCCTGTGTCTGTGCTTAAAAATACTGCTGCGGATTCGGTGAAATCTAATCCGGCCAATTCCACCAACAAGGCATCGATTTTTCCTCCGGTCATGGTTAAGTACAGACCCCCGTCGGCCGAGGCGAACCAATCCGCCAAGGATTCTCCTTGCATCCAAAGTGTGGCACGTCCTCCAATATCGCCAAAAGAGTCATCCGCCACCTCGAAGCGGGCAAGCAATTGACTTACATTGATGTGATTGAAATGAGCGTGAAGCTTGGCTTGTGCTGGTGATTCATGGGCATTGACTTCAAGTTGCATGGCCGTTGTCCCCGTGGCTACGCCAAAATCCAGGTGATCCATCTGCATGTGTCCGTCCTGAAGAACCACATTCAGCACAAAATCATTCAGGGGGAGATCGGGGGCCTTCACTCCCTTGGCGCGGTATTCGACATCAGCGTCCAATTTACGAAGTTGTGTGAAGTCGAGAGGTTTGTTCGGAAGGAGGGTCTTCCGCTTTTTGGCCGCCTCGGCTTGGGCTTCCTGTTTTGGCGAAGCTGCCTCGTCCGGATCCGGTGGTGCGCCGAGGAGGCCGGCCAGGTCATCAAGATCGAGTGTACGTGACTTCAATCGGGCAAATATCATCGGACGCTCGCCGCCGATCGTCACACGTAATTTGCCTGCAACGTCACTGTCGCCGATTGTGCCGTCTAGGTCGCTCAAGTGAAAACTCTGTTGGCTCTCAGCCTCTTGCTCGCGATGAACTTGTGCGATTAATCGGTACGGGGGAAGGTGCGGGAGAGGAATGCCGATAGCTTCGCCCAGACGAGCGGGATTAGGGCCTTTCATCCCGACTGTCCCCTTAAATTTCGCTACCGGGAACAACTCACCCACATTACCTTCAAGCGTCAGAGTCGTTTCTTGTGTGGTAAAAGTCGCTTCCACCGGCATTGCACCATAGTCTTGTAAGGCCTGGCGTATGGAGCCCGTAGTAATGGACACCTCTACAGGGTTTTCCCGATATTCAACCGTGCCTGTGACCTGAATTCCGGATGCGACACTATCTGCCATGAGGCGCAAATCCGTCTTTGCCTGTAACGCTGGATCGTCATAACGCAGACGCACGTCATCGATGCGCAATCGATCGAGTATGGCGTCGGTATTGAGAGGATGTTTCGCGGTCTGATGGGCTGCGGGAAGACTCAGAGCGAGACGGCCATTGACCTGACCCAATGCTCCGGCCTCGCGGCCTAGGGTCTGCATGGCCTCAGTGAGATTAACTTCCCGGATGTCGGTCTGAAGATGACCTGACAATGACGGTTTGCGGAGGTCCAGTTGTGCGGAGGTTTTGATGGTGCCACCGCCCAGGTCAATGTTCAGGGGCGAGAGGCGAAGGAGCCCATTGTCGAAAGTCGTTCGAACCGTCACATCCTTGAGTGTCGCGCCGGGCAACACCAGTTGTTCAACCTGTAGGCCGAGCACGCCCTGGAGATTGTTTAGCCAGGTTGGGAGAAGTCTCTCCGGCGAATGGCGTTGGGCGGTATCCTGCTCCGAGGTTTCAGGAATTGATGCCACGGCTTGTGCTGTTGTGGTGTCCTTTCCGTTCGCAGGCATCAGCGATGCAATTTTCAGGTTTTTCGACAGCAGGTTTCCCTTAAAGCGCAGCTCGTCAGCCGTATCGATGGTGGCTTGTCCGGAAATGTCGCTTTCACCGATGATGGCGGCAAATTTTTGGAGACTCCAGAGGTGGGTCCGTTTGGAGAGTGATCCGTTGATGGCCAAGGTGTCCAAAGCAGGAAGTTCACCATCGAATATGGCGGCCAGGGTATCCGGAGACTCACTGCTCATTGAGAATTCAAGGTCAAGCCACATTAGCGGCCAGCCAGGTTCGACCAGGGCAGAAAGCGAGGCCGATGTGTCCGCCAGTTTAAATTCGGCAGACAGATGTTTCCGGGATTGACCGTCAGGAGGGAGATCGACAAACGTATTCATTGCAGGAGCCGTTACGGTCATGTCAATGGGTTCGTTTCGATACAGACCTTTGGCTTTGACGATCAACCGCTCCGGACTATTTTCCTCGATCTGCGCCTTGAAGCGCGTATTCATGGCGGGATCATCATACCGGATATCAAAAGTCTCGATTTCGAGCGTGCTCCATTCAACGGAATGAATAGAATCTTGCGGGCCGGAGGATTCCCGTGAATTGGTCTTCTCCTCCGATTCACGAATCGTGTGAATATTCATGGCCAGATCCATTCCGAGTGTTCCAGGAAATCCTTCTGTGGCATTCGTCCCCGATTCGGAGATCACTTCGTTCGGTGCCTTATCAGTCGCTTTCAGGTTTTCAGCTTGCAGGGACAGGCGACTTTCCGCCGCCTTTCCTTTCACGGAAACCTGTGTCCCGATCGTGAGATGGGTCCCGGCCACATCTCCGGATAATGACTCGATTGTGAGCATGTCATCTTGCAGGCGCATGGCGAGGTTGACATGGTGAACGGGCATTTCACCGGTGGCAATCACATCTGCACGGTAGGTGAGGCCGGCTTGCAAACCGGAATGGGCGATCACATCCAGAAGATTCCCTGTCTTGACCGCTAAGGGATCGGTATCTTGTTGTTGAGGCATAAATCCCTGCAGCTGGGCCACATCCAGTCGTGTTGAATAGAGCTCTCCTTCTATGCGCATAGGATCGACATCGGATATCACTCGAATCGTCCCCGCAAGATCGCTGTTTGCGACAATCGCTTTCATGGGATCAATTGACCAGATGTCATCCGCCAGGGCAAGCGTCCCGGTCAGGTGATACTCGGGGAGGGCAGGGAGTTCAATGGCAAGCACCTCATTCCATCGTGAAAGGTTGCGTCCTTCCAATTGAAAATGCAGATTTGCCTTCTCGGGTGAGAGCAATGCATCAACAGTCCCATTAATGGCCAGACTAGTTTCGACGGTGTTCACCTTTAATCCTACCTGGATGGGGTTTTCCGGTGAGTGTGGCTTTGAGGAATCCGTTCCTGCGGACAATCCGATCGTCACTGGCTCTCCAGCGACATGTCCGCCGCCTTTAGCAACAAGACGCTCTTGGTCCGTATGTGATTCCTCCCTCGTGGCAAGGATCGAAAGGGAAACAAAAATATCCTGTTGCGGATCCAGATAGGTGAGGCGCCCGCCATTGACAGTCACTGATTCAATACGAGGCAGATTGAGAGCCGGATCCCCTTCGCCCGACTTTTCAGTGGGTTGGTCACTGTGGGAGGAATTTCCCTTATCTGCTATTGTCCAACTGGTTGCCCCACGATCAGATCGTTCCAGATGAACCACTGGTGCCGTCGCCTGCAGGTCAGGAATGACCAGGTCACCCTTCAAGAGCGGGAGAAGGTCGATCCCCACCTCTAACCGATCAACGGATGCGAGGGAGGGATCTGATGCCCAAGCTGGGTTCGCAATTGATAGATTCTTGACTCGTAATCGGGAGATTCGGCCGAAGTCCAGGTCAAATGCGCCGATCGTGACCTGTCGACCAGCTAATTCCGTCGCCTTGGATTCAGCGAAATGAAGAAACCATTGGGAGTTCAGCGCGGCAATACCCACCGCCACCAGGATGACAAGGATGAAAACCAGGACAACAATCGACAGAAGAATTCTACGAATCCACATAGGCTGTTTTTCCGCTCACTTCACAGAATGTCACCGGTATTCCTTTCGGAATAGGTTGTGAAGTAAAGTAAGATTCTAAGAGAGCTCAGGGCAGCAAAAGCCATGATGGAAATCCCGTGTATTACCGTTGATCAATACCCGAAACTTCGCGTGATCTCATCCCATGGTCTGAACATGCATGGTCGTGGATGGCCGGAAGTCCCGAATAACCTTATAGCTGTATAAAAGGTTTAATATGATTAACGTCTCGTCCCTATGTCCGCTTATGAACCAGTTACGTCCTGCCTGCCAAGGTCTATGGCGTCCTATCGCATTTGTGTGTGTGCTGTTTCTCACGGTTAATGCGGCCGGATGCGGCACTCATCTCGGTGCAGACGCAGAGGTTTCCGACCGGAATGAGCAGATGGCCGCTGAGGTTAAAGCGGCGCTGGTTCAAGAAGCCGGTTTGAACGCTGCTCCTATTGATGTCAAAGTCCAAAATGGCGTAGTGACCCTGGGGGGATTCGTTGAAAAAGAGTCCCACCGGCAGGCGGCAGAGAGAGCCGCCGGCCGTGTGAGAGGGGTCCAATCGGTCATTAATCATCTTCAACTTAAATGACATCGATTTTGGAGAATTTCTGGCTTTCTTTATAGCACTCACCTATGTCTCCTCACTTCTATGAATAAACTCCTGTGATTGAGAGGGCATGGATGATTGGTCTGCCTTTTCGGTAGACAGGACAGTATAGATTTCGTTCCCTTTCTTAATATTGGCTTTGACCATATCTCCCTCCCTGAAAGATTTTCCTTGAAGTGCGCTCTCCTCCATGTGCACACGCACTTGCCACCCATGTCCGTCTTGGTTGGTAGACACATTCCCATCGATTTTCTGAATTTCCTTTTCGATCGTCCAGTCCTGGAGTTCAATGATCTTTCACCTGTTGTAACTGATGTAAGAAATATAAAACGGGTGGAAAGGCTGGCACTCCCTAATAAAAAATCTTAGAAAAGATGGGGTATTGTCAGTCGAAGATGCAGAAGTCGCCTATATTATTGTCCTCCCCCATTAATGTTCGGCCAGTACCTCATCAGTCAGCCTGACTTGCAATACATTGTCAATCCATCAACCGATCCCACAGTGCGAAATGCCCTGGGGTGGGGTGCGTTTCGAGATTAATTTAAATTGGTTTGAGGCCCACACCACATCCGTTGAAATTCAAATATAAGTTGGAGGCTTAGAGCTCTTACGTGCCGAATTTGACAATCTTCACTCAAGAATACTCCGCCCTTTACCTCTCCAATCGCCTTATGGAGCTATTGTGGAAAGAACGGAGATTCGGCTTCCACGTTCTAAGCAACTGCGAGACCTTATTTCCCGTTTTGAGGGACATGGGCAATATCGACGATTTTATCATCGCTATCTACCAATACTGTTACCGGGGTGCCTTTGGAAAGGTCTGTCATTTCCCCTTGTAAATAGTCCCAGACAGGTAACGTGAGAGATTCCTTGTCCTTTGTTTGAATAGTCAATGATTGTTTTTTTGGCTCGTCCTGTACCACTCCTTGAATATGGCGGTACACATTATAGGCGGTGGAACGCGCCCAATCGTCTTCGGCAATCACGTCATTGGTCAACGTCGCACTCGCAATTTTATTTGTCTCATCGATGAGAAATAGTCCATCCGTATCGAATGGAATAGCCGCAACCTCACTTCTGGCCAGCGGGCGTACCGGAAACGATTGTTCTTTGCCCTCTTTGGTTTTAATCACGGCATGGTCCTGTCCGACCTTCAGCGGTTGCGCAAGTCTGCCCTTGATGACGTTGTGGTGACTCTGGCCTTTCTCTTTCGAGAGGTGATAATCGACAACGTGATTCTTAGCGTTTACCACAATGGTGACCTTATCGCCCTCTTTCAACGTGAATCCTTTTTCTTTCGCACGTTCAATGGAGAGATATCTCGGACTAATTTCTCCGGAATCCCCGGAATTAACTTTAGCTTGATCCGCTGCCACTCCTTCCACAACGCCGGTGATGACCCGATGCCCGGGAAGTAGAGTAAACTGGTGGTGTTGCTCGCCGTCCTGTTCCACTTGTTCCATGGTGGACTGGTGTTGAGAGGTTTCTGTAGAGTCCTTTTCCCCTCCTGACGCAACCGTCATCCCCGCCAAAAGGTATACACATGACCCGAGAAGCACAGTGGTTTTCCAGTGTGAGGGAACTTTTATGGAAAGTGACATGGTTTCTCCTTTCAAGTGAGAGCAGTGATTGTGTTCCGGTATCCGGGCTTCCTGCATGAAGATTGAACGGAAGTCCGACTACAAGCAATGAGTAAATAGCTTTAAAGGTCTGAAGGTCCTGTAGAAAAAAGAGACGAAGCCGTGGGTACTCAGCCTCGTCTCTTCCTTGGAACCCTTTTTCGGCTTATGAGCGAAGGCATAACATTAGATTGCCAAGACGAATGGGCGAACGAAGACAAAAAAATCGATCAATTGCACAATAACCATTAAAACTCCAAACACCGTGTGTAATAACTTCATGATTTGTCCTCCTTATTTTTGGAAGGCGATTGTTCCAAAAAATAAATTGTAAAATAACCTCCTTCATACTCAGGCAAATTATGAAGGGGATTCAGTTAACCACTAACTGGTAAAAACCCGTGAATCTTCATTATTTACCCCTAACGTTGAACTTCTATTGAGTCATGTTGACGAATTCCTTCCTGTACCGCTCCAAAAATTTAGAATCACAGGCTGGTGTGATGGTTTGTCAATTCTAATGAGGGTCCCTGAGTAATGATGATTTTTTGTATGCTGAATGAAATCCAACCGTGGCACAATTCACATTCGGAAATTGAATGTTAAGTCGATAAAGGGAAAGGAGATAAAGGGGGCGGATGAGAGGAAGGGGGCGGATGAGAGGAAGGGGAGGGATGGTGTGGAGAGAGGACATAACGGGATTCAATGGCGGCTTTGATGTGAGCGAGACTTTGCCGATGTTCTACCGATTCAATGGATTCTATTTTCCAAATCTCGGCGGACAGCGTTTTGTCTTTAATGCAGTCTCGAGCCCATGAAGAATAATCATGCCGCTTCAAATGATACATCCACGTTTCAGAATCCAGCCCTTCTGCCAGTTGAAGAAAGAGCATAAGATTTTGGGCTCGAAGGTTCAGCTTTCCTTCCGGACCTTGAAAGTAAAAACTGCGATCAGGGCCCAATTCTCCTTCCGCATACTTCCGACGATGACGCCTCCGCTCGCTCCTATTGGGGTGAATCCGGAATCGAACCGGAAGAGCTCCTCCGGACCGTTTCCAGAACATCGCCTCCCCCGGTTGGACGGGATGGTCCTCGAAGGAAGGCAGAGATTCCCCCACCAAATTGGTGAAAGCCTTCAATCGCTGGCCTGGAGATTTTCCAATTACTACGACACAATCAATTGCGGTAAGGGCATCGGCAGCCATTTGATCGGGATGCACGGTGATCATCAGCAGGGAATGTGGTGTCGGGGTGAACAAGGAGGAAGGGGTATCCCATTCTGCCGGCATCAGATGATGAGTCTCATCCAGTACAATCCAATGGGGGCGTCCCGTTCGGTCTCTGAAGTCCTGAAGATCCTTAAAGATGTTTTTAAAAAAAGAAGGACGTTCCTGTATCGCCAGTCCCACCAGATTGATGACCAGGTTCGTATCCGGATTTTCCAGAATGTCGATGACTTCCTTTGTGTTGGGGGTGTGATTCATGTCACCCAGGACCACAGCCTGTTCCAACGATTCATAATCGCCTTCGGGATCGATAATACAGCATTGATAATGTTTATCCGTGAGACGCTCAATGATGCCGGTTGAGAGCGTGGATTTCCCGCTTCCCGATGAGCCGGCCAGAAGGAGGTTCGGGCCATACGGACTGATCCGGAC
Source organism: Candidatus Nitrospira allomarina (assembly GCF_032050975.1). Taxonomy (NCBI): domain Bacteria; kingdom Pseudomonadati; phylum Nitrospirota; class Nitrospiria; order Nitrospirales; family Nitrospiraceae; genus Nitrospira; species Candidatus Nitrospira allomarina. Next base: position 2,604,237 of record NZ_CP116967.1, read on the forward strand.
TTCCTGCTCCGTCTCTGTGGATCCCAGCACCACATAATGCCGGTGAAGGGACGGGTCAATTGATTGTAAGTCGTCAGCCAGAAGATGCCGGATAAATTCCACTACTCCGTCTCCTTGCTCTCCTTCCGTCACGATATCGGCCCGTTCCTTGATGGCCGGGATGGCATTGCCCACTGCCGCGGAACATTCCACCATTCCCAGAAAGGAGAGATCATTCTCGGCATCGCCAATTCCGGCGACATTGTGTGGTGATAGGCCCATCTTGCGTAGCGCTTTCTCCAGGCCGGTCGCTTTACTGAAGCCGGCGGGAAGCATCATGACGGCTTCTTTGTTGAAGATCAGTTGGATATCCAATCCGAGATCACGGACCACTTCCAATACGACAGTTTCATGCGGGCGGACGGTGGAGACGATATTTCGTCCGACTGAAATTGGAATGCCCCGGGAACGAAGCCCCATGATGAAATCTTCAGACGGCATATCCGCCAGTGTGATCGTTTCTTTGGAAGAAGGTTTGTACAACACAAGCCCATTTTCCGCGACTATCCAATCAAATAAATGAGGGTGAGGAAATACATTCAGTAGATCATCCAGTTCCCGGCCTGTGACCAGAAGAAGCTTGCGATTAGTGGTTAAGACTTTTTCCAGACTTCGAACGGTCGATTCGTGAACGCGCCCATGAAGGGCAAGAGTGCCGTCATAATCGGTAGCCAGCGCTAAATATCTCATGTAATTGTCTCTGGTAAAAATGAAATGACTTTTTGGTAAACTATGCGGTGCAATTGATTAGGCCTATTAATTCTTCCACGAACCTGAACGACACGTGTTCGGCATTGTGTCTCAATTTTCTATAGCCAAAGGGGTGTGCTTAAAAGATTCTCCTCAGCATCTCCGCACGATTATTTCCGATGGCTCTTGTTGTGAGGTCATATTCCATTCTCTTGTAAAAAACCCGGAGTTAGAATTACCTCTCATCTGTACCGTCCCTGTACCGTCCCTTTTCCTTCAACCATCGTGGATCTTTATTGTGGGGGAAGGGCCGAAGAACGCCTTCCCCCATAAACTCTGCTTTGATTTCACAGATCGGGGCTCTGACATCTTATGAAGCAGCGGCGCGATCCCAGAAACGAAGCTTTCGGCACGCCTCAAGAAATTGAGTTGATCCCTTCCCCTTATCAAGGGCAATGAAGCCAGCGTCTCGACTCTCCTGCACTCCGGCCTTCTGGAACAGGGGAGTGACGGCTTCGACGTATCCAATAAACTTCATGTGAGCAAAGGCATCAGCCACAAAATCTCTGGCGGCAGGAACCTTGGCCAGGGCCAGCACTCCTTCCTCGGAAGGTAAAAGTGCCACTGCGTCGTACAGCACCGATGGCCCACCATCAATTTTTTGGTCCGCTTCAATCCACGTCCCGTCGCTGGCTTCCACTCCGCCCACACCGGGGGCCACAATCTCCATGATTGCCCCTTCCGACTTGACGGCGGATTTGAGTGATTTAAATAATTTTATATCGACTCCGTCGGTGATGAGCACTCCAAGCTTTCGCCCTTTGAAGGTTTTGGGACTATTGAGAAGAATGCTGAGCGCGGGTGATTGCTCAAGGTCCTCTCGTGTGGGTTTTGCCGCATCCGCAGGCTTAGGCATGTCCTTCAGGCGCAGACCCTTGGCCACTTGTTTAGCCAAATCCTGGTGAATATTTAGCAGATGAGAAACCATACGAGTCCGGATTTCAGGATGTTCCACTTTGCTTAATTCAAAGACTAAGGCATTTGCAATGTGGGTTTGTTCGACTTCGGTCTGGCTGATATAAAATTGTCGGGCCTGGCTGTAATGATCGGCAAAAGTTTCGGACCGGACCCGTACTTTTGGCCCTTCCTCATCGGCAGGGTATGAGGTAAATCCCTTCTCCGGGGATTCTCGGGGACCTCCCGCTTCGCCGGGCCAAGAATTTGGTTCATAGTTGGCTCGGCCTTTCGGATTCTGCATGGCCATATGGCCGTCCTGTTGAAAATGGCTGAACGGACACTTGGGCGCGTTGATGGGGATGTGAGTAAAATTCGGACTGCCAAGCCGTTTGAGCTGAGTGTCGAGGTAGGAAAAGTTCCGCCCTTGTAGTAATGGGTCATTTGAAAAATCGATGCCCGGCACAATATTTTGCGTACAAAAGGCAACCTGTTCGGTCTCAGCAAAGAAATTGTCCACACAGCGATCCAGAACGAGCCGGCCGACACGTCGAACTGGTAGAATTTCTTCTGGAATCAGTTTGGTCGCATCAAGCACATCAAAATTGAATTGTTGAGCAAAATCATCATCAAAAAGCTGAAGGCCCAGTTCCCATTCCGGATAATCACCCTGCTGAATGGCACTCCATAAATCCCGGCGATGGAAATCCGGGTCGGCTCCATTAATTTTTACGGCTTCGTTCCATACCACGGATTGCATCCCCAGTTTGGGTTTCCAGTGAAATTTCACGAACGTCGATTTTCCCTGACCATTGATAAGCCGGAATGTGTGAACGCCAAACCCTTCCATGAAACGAAACGATCGGGGAATAGCCCTGTCGGACATGATCCACATGATCATATGCATACTTTCAGGGGTCAGGGAGATAAAGTCCCAAAAGTTATCATGCGCGGTTTGCGCCTGGGGAAAGCCACGATCCGGTTCCGCTTTGGCTGCGTGAACGAGGTCTGGAAATTTCATGGCGTCCTGAATAAAAAACACGGGCATATTATTGCCCACAAGATCCCAATTCCCCTCTTTGGTATACAGCTTTACGGCAAATCCCCTGACGTCTCTTGCCAAATCGAAGGAGCCCTTATTACCGGCTACCGTAGAAAAGCGGACGAACGCCGGAGTTTTATCACGTGGTCGTTGAAAGAGGTCGGCTTTGGTAACATCTGCCAGAGATTCGTAGTTTTCAAAATATCCATGAGCCCCGAACCCGCGGGCATGCACAACCCTTTCTGGAATCCGTTCATGGTCAAAGTGAAACATCTTCTCCCGAAAGTGAAAGTCTTCCAATGCGCTTGGACCCCGCTCTCCGATTTTCAGCGAGTTTTGGTCATCCGCGACAGGAATACCCTGCTGAGTCGTCAATACCGGATTGGTTTTTCCGCTTGTCTGGTGGACTTCCCCTCCTGTGCCGATCTCGACAGTTTGGTCTGCATATTTCGCGGTTTTACGTGTGGAAGGAGGAGAAGATTTAACGGGTTGCTTTTTGGCCATGCGAATCGCTCCTTTTTATTAATGATTTCGTGATGAATAGGTGAGTAACATATGACGCTAAACTATCTATCTTATAGGACCAATTGAAGAGGCCATACTGTCAGAAACCCTGGTAAAAAAATTCAGAAACTGGTATGGGGTTACAGGAGTTCACGCAAGGGTTACGGCAGTCACAACCTTTTGCATTCCGGGATAAGATTTGTTTAAGTAACTTGAAAGTTGGAGTTCAGAGACACACGCCAAAATATCTGCTCTGAAACACTTGTGCTAAACATTAAAGGAGGTCGAAAAGCATGATGATGCAAATTGGACAAACGATCACGGATGGCACCTACCAGGCTTTCCACAAAGAACAAATCCGTTCACTGACCTTGTCGGAATGTCGGGGAAAGTGGTTGGTGCTGGTGTTTTATCCGGGAGATTTCACGTTTATTTATCCAACCGAATTGCAAGAACTGGGAGAATTGTATACGGAATTTCAAAAACTCGGGGCTGAGGTTCTTAGCGTCAGCACCGATTCGGTCTTTGTGCATAAGGCCTGGCACGATACCTCGCCTGCTATAAAAAATATTCAATTCCCCATGGTAGCTGATACGACGGGCCGGCTAAGCCGGGAGTTTGGAACCTATTTGGAGGATGAAGGGGTATCGTTACGCGGGAGCTTTCTTATCGATCCGGATGGTGTGCTAAAAGTTGGAGAAATACACGATAATAGCATTGGACGAAATGGTCGAGAGCTCTTACGAAAGCTTCAGGCTGCTGTCCATGTTAGAGAAGGAAAAGGCGAGGTATGTCCCGCCAGCTGGTCCCCCGGCGATAAGACCTTGAAGCCAGGCTTGGATCTGGTCGGAAAAATTTAATCCAAAGGCCATGGTCCATCAACCATTTCATCTGGAGTAGGGATCGGCGTCATCCAGCCAGGTGACTCTCGCTTCTTTCACAAGCGAGAGTCACCTACAGCAGGCCTCTTATTCGACCGGTCTCTCAAGCTAAGGTTGAATTTCCCAGGCCGTCGACGCCGTGCCGGGGAAGCCCACGGAAGTCCTGGTCACCCCGTTCATCAACCACACCGCCACCGCACCGCTCGAGGTATTGCGCCAGATAATATCCGCGTTGCCATCGGCATCGGTGTCGCCTACTTGCCTCAACCGCCAGACCGAGCCCACCACACCTAAGGAGGCGGTAGAGGAGGGCGTTGCGGTCCCATTCAGCAACCAGACCGCCGCGCTGCCATTTGTGTGTCTAAAGACCAGGTCGGCCTTACCATCCCCGTTTAGATCCCCGACTCCCTGGATGGTCCACGCGGTCGACGCCGTGCCGGGAAAGCCCACAGAGGTCCGGGTCAACCCATTCATCAACCACACCGCCACCGCGCCGTTCGTGGTGTTGCGCCAAATGATATCCGCATTGCCGTCGGCATCGGTGTCACCCACCCCTGAAATCTGATAGTCGGAGCTCACCACACCTAAGGAACCGGTTGAGGAGGGCGGCGCAGTCCCATTCAGCAACCAGACCGCCGCGCTGCCATTCGTGTGTCTAAAGACCAGGTCGGCCTTGTCGTCCCCGTTCAGATCCCCAACTCCCTGAATCGTCCATGCGGTCGACGCCGTGCCGGGAAGGCCAGCCGAAATCCGGGTTCCTCCGTTCATCAACCACACCGCTACCGCGCCCGTCGTGGTATTGCGCCAGATGATGTCTGCGTTGCCATCGGCATCGGTATCGCCTACTCCCGCTACCTCCCAGTCGGAACCCACTCCGCCGAGAGAGACCGTGGACAAGGGAGCTGCTGCCCCATTCAACAGCCACACTGCAGCATTACCATTCGTATTCCTAAAGACAAGGTCAGCTTTGCCATCTCCATTCAAATCCTGTCCACCTGAACCTGATGATTCAATCAGCCGAACCGCGCTGCCATACTTTCCCTTATATTGCTCACTCACGCTTCCATCAAAACTGATAGTTAGCACCACCGTCCCATCGCTACCGGGATCAATGCCACTAAACTGGGCTACATAGCCATTATCATTGTCCGCTGGCAATCTTGTAGAAGCACTTGTCGGTCCCGTAAACAGCACACCCCCAGGATACGTTCCCGTATTAGGATTATCAGTCGCAACGGAACTTGTATTCGTAAAGGCGTCCTGCCCGGAAAGGGTCACCAGGGAAGCTCGATCCCACCCGTTATTGTTTCGATGAGCATAGAAGGTCAGATTATATGTTTTGCCAGGGTTTAGCCCGCTAAATGTCAACACCAGGGAATTATTCACATCATCGATATAGGTAAGCACGCCCTTCCCGTTAACCTTCCCATCAAAGATCGCAAAGGCATCACCGGTAGTCGGGTCTGTCCCTTGCAAATCATTGACCCCTGCAACAAATAGGCCGCCGGCCACGGTCATGGTCACGCTCGTATCAAGGCCGGTAGCAAAATCTTTCAGTAGGCCGGTGGCGGGAAGGCCAGAGCCCCCATTCGGGGAAGTGAACTTCGTGATATTGGTTTCCAGTTGACCAGTTCCCCAAGCCAGATCATTATAGGCGGTAAAACCAGCTGCCTGAGCCATTGAGGCCGTCCCCATGGTCAAGACCACCGCCGCGAGGCCCACTATCCACCCGCCAGTCCGAGACGCATTCATTTTCATAAATTCCCCTTTCTTTTTCCGATTTGAGTGAAACCATTTTTGAGATGAGCGCTGTTCATTTCACGATACTCCTTTAAAAGTCTACGGGGACTATTGTTGAGGGGGAATTGGCAAAGAGGCAGGACGCACCCTCTCTTGAGCTCACGTGGATGCGCCGCTTGCGCGAGAGGCCGGCGGTCTTCCAGGAGAAAGAAGAAATAGGCTGGTGTAAAATTTTCTCTGTCCTTTTTAATCTTCCTCATCTGTTTTAGTAAGGAGATATTCAAAGTTGTAATGACCGAACCTTCGTTTAGTCTTCCGATTATATTCCGCCAAGTTTCAAGGGAAAAGCACAACTTTTCTAAACTCATTTTGGTGAAACCGAAAATTTTTATAGGCGTCAGGAGCTTCATCAAGGGTATAGCGGTGTGAGATGATGAAAGACGGATAAATCTCTTCCTTTTGGATGCGTTCAAACAATGGTTGCATATAATTATGCACATGAGTCTGACCGCAGCGTATGGTAATGCCTTTACCAAAGATGGCGCCAATCGGAAATTTATCGGCAACACCCCCATATACGCCGGGTATGGAGATCGTGCCGTTTTTGCGAACGGCTCGTGTCGCTTGGCGAAGGACATGAATGCGATCGGTCGCGAGAAGACTTGCCACCTTAACCCGGTCGAAGAGAGCGTCTACGGTTGTGCCGTGAGACTCGAGTCCCACGGCGTCAATGCAGGCATCAGGGCCCCGGCCACCGGTCGCATTCATGAGGTAGTCATAGACGTCATCCTCATCAAAATTGATAGTTTCTATTCGATCATCCTCATGAAATTGTCCGGGGTGGGCCTGGCGCGCCAGGGCCAGACGTTGTGGAAAATGATCAATGGCAAATACCCTTTCCGCTCCTAGCATCAGGGCGCTTCGTATGGCAAATTGCCCCACGGGTCCACAACCCCAGACAGCAATGGTATCGCCTTGCTGAATCCCGCAGTTTTCCGCTGCCTGATATCCAGTCGGAAAGATATCGGAGAGGAACAACACTTCCTCATCCTTCATACCATTGTGAATTTTGAGCGGTCCCGTATCCGCAAAGGGCACCCGGACATATTCGGCTTGTCCTCCTGCATACCCGCCGAGCATATGGGAATATCCGAACAGTCCGGCAGGGGAATGTCCATAGGCCGCCTCTGCCATCCATGCGTTGGGGTTGGAATTGTCGCAACACGACCACATCTTGCCGGTACAAAAATAACACCTTCCACACGCGATGTTAAATGGGACGACGACCCGATCGCCTTTTCGGAGGTTGTGTACGCCGGCTCCGACTTCGACAATTTCTCCCATAAACTCATGACCGAGGATGTCGCCGGCCTTCATGGTCGGAATATACCCGTCATACAGGTGGAGGTCTGAGCCGCAGATAGCCGTAAGGGTGACGCGAACGATAGCATCACGGGGATTGAGAATTTCCGGGTCCGGAACGTTCTCCATCCGGACGTCATGTGTTCCGTTCCAACAGACTGCTCGCATGAGAAGATTCCTTCCAGCCTACAACAGGCATTGACGTATTGTTCAGAAAGAGACACGGCATAGCTATCGACTTTTCCCCGATCTGGAATTGCCGTTTCGTTCAAGAGTAAAGTCGACAAATTAAGGTCTTACGTCCCCAGGGTCTCTGTATCGCCACCTAGGGCCGTTGCTCCGTAGCCACGGGGTCGGTAATCCCAAGTTCGTCGCCCACTTCCCGTACCTTCTGCACGAGCCCGGAATGGTCGGAATCGGCCGAAGACTGCTGGTTTCGCGAAATTTCTCCGGTCTCCATTAATTGGCGAAAGCGTCGAAGGTCCTCGCTTACCTGACGTGCAGGGTCATCGGGAAGCAGCTTCGCCATTGCTGCGCCAAATACTCCTCCCGGCGGAGTCCATCGACAATCCAGGGAGAGAATCGTTCCGCGATTTCCGGCCGCGCGTCGAAGGGACAAGACTCCCTCGTGTTCAAGATTGGAATGTAGTTCAATCGTCCGCCATTTGATCAGTTCGTTTTGACGTTCTTCAAGAATCTCAGCTTCCCAATGAAAAATTTTATTGAAGGGGCCACGTGCCTGCCAACGGGAATGTCTCTCGTCGAGTTCCTGGACCGCGACGATATTTTGCATGAACCGTGGTAAATTTTTAAAATCCCGCCAAAACGAATAGAGGTCCTCCTGTGATCGATTGATTGTAATGGACTCTCGGAAATGCACAGTTCTATTCAGGGGATGCCGTATATGAGATCCATGCAATTCGTCAATTCCAATAGCCTCATACAGGCGGCTATGGCTTGTAAGACCATGGATGACTAATCCGCTCCCGAATAACAGGGGTAGAATACCGCGCCTATGTTGTTGCCCTAGGCCATGAACAATTAAACCACTGCCGATTCCTAAGCAAAGGATCTGCTCCAGAGCCCCGATATTTGTCCTTTTCATATGACATCTCCAATACCAATAATTCCGGCCCATATAATCGGGCAATTGGCAGTCATGCCATCCTGATCACAATACGGGACACCATACACCCTCCCATCCACCTCGGTTACTGGTAATATCCCTGGATATAATCCAGAAACAGAACAATGAAGATATTTCTTCAATCGCATGAGAGAATCAGCCCTTCATGCCCGCGCAGATCAAGACGGCCATGGATTTTATCGCCTTCCTTGTCCAGAAACGTCGAAAGACAGACCCGGGCTTGAAACGAAGTGTCCCGATCAAGTATTTGCGGTTCACCACTAAAGTTGAGTACCACCAGATGATCACCGTCGTGACTCTTTCGCAGGTAGGCCATAAGCGAGTTGTGAACATTGAGAAATTCCGGTCGCTCGTGCAAAAAGAAAGATTTGTCGTGACGGATCGCGAACAGCCGGCGATACAGAGTGAGGAGTGAGCGTGGATTCCCGCTTTGGGAGGACACGTTTGCCGTCTGAAAATCCTCTGCGATCGGGAGCCAGGGTTCCCGTGAAGAGAATCCGGCGTGGAGATCCGGGTTCCATTGCATCGGTGTGCGTTCCGGATCGCGGTTTCGCCCGGTCCTCCGGCCCTGAGGATCGATGGCCTGTTCGGCAGGAATCGGGACTCCACGCATGCCGATCTCTTCTCCATAGTACAGCACCGGGGTGCCGGGCAGCGTGAGGAGCAACATGGCTGCCACGCGCGTCAATTCTCCTTGGAGGCGCATGGCCAACCGCAGACAATCGTGCGTGCTGAAAATCCACGAGGGCCATCCGTGAGGCGGCACATCCTGAATATAGGATTGTACCGAGCGAGCCAAATCCTCAACCGTCCACGGCGTCCACGCCAGTTTCATGGTCAATGGTAAATGCAACTCCCGTGTCTCGTTTCCGTAGTAGGCTGTCACTTGAGGCACGGGCAAATACAGTTCACCAGCCAACATCTTGTCGTCACCGAACTCTTCCGCGACCCTGCGCATGGTGGCAACAATTTCATGGATCCCGTCCTGATCCCGTGTGTGATGCGGAAGCAATCGGCTATCCGGTCCCTGTCCGTCCTCGTACTCCGGATTTGGCGGGTTATCGCGAAACTGATCATCCTTAAGCAGCAAATCGAGAGCGTCAATGCGAAATCCATCTACTCCTCTTTCCAGCCAGAACCGCATCGTGTCGAATAGGGCCGCCCGGACATCCGGATTCCGCCAGTTCAGGTCCGGTTGTTTGTCGAGGAACGTATGGAGGTAGAACTGTGCCGTGGTCGCGTCCCATTGCCAGACGCTGCCCCCAAAGACACTGATCCAATTATTCGGAGGGGATCCATCCGGTTTTCCGTCTCGCCACAGATACCAGTGGCGCTTGGCACTTTCTCGATTCGACCGTGAATCGAGAAACCAGGGATGCTCGTCTGACGTATGATTGGGCACCCAATCCAGGATAATTTTGAGATTCCGGCGATGGGCTTCGGCCACCATTTCGTCAAAATCGTGCAGCGATCCAAATTTCGGCTCGACGTTTTGATAGTCGGTGATATCGTACCCAAGGTCGGCCAGGGGGGAGGGATAAATCGGTGACAACCAAATGGCCCGGACTCCCAGCCACTCGAGGTATTCCAGGCGCCGGGTAATTCCCTGCAGATCCCCGTATCCATCTCCGTTGGTATCAAGGAAGGAAGGGACTAACAGCTGATAAATGGCACCGTCCTGCCACCAGTGCAGGGAGTCTGACACGTCCGTTCCTCCTTTCGCATAACAAGTCTTATCAGCATTCCGGCTCTGTCTCATGAGAGAGGGACTCTGTAAGACGTTGTGTAGACCCGGTCTCCTACAATACCAAGAGAGCGGCCATCCGCAGTTTGGCTAATTTGGAAAAGATTCGGGTGAAAATATCCGTTGATGGCGAGTGCAAAATTGTGGTTTTAAAGAGCCGACGACCAAAATATGACCGGAACTCCCGACAACAATATGATTACGCGGCGCCTGATGCGACACACAACCGGCGACGATTGGCGAAACTTTCTGATCGCCCGGGAATGGCTTGTGACCAATGGCTTAGGCGGGTACGCCTCGGGCACCTTGGCTGGAATCGCCACCCGCCGCTACCACGGATTATTTATTGCCGCACTGCCCGCTCCCCTTGGGAGGCAGATGACCTTGGCACATCTATCGGAACGTGTCCGCCTGGCAGATGGCACCCTAATCAAACTGAGCGGGGAGGCACATGACCTCCCAGATTCCTCTCCACACGGAATCGATTGCCTGACGGAATTTCGGCTTGAAATGGGGCTTCCCGTCTGGCGTTATGAATTAGCCGGCGCGACGATCGAAAAGCACATTCTTATGCCTCATCAACAAAATACCGTGCATATTATCTATCGACTGCTTCATGGGGATTCCGTCCGGTTGAAATTGATGCCATCGGTGCACAACCGTTCGCATGACGCACCAGTGAACACACCTTTGCCGGGAGTCTTTCGCTTGACAGAAGTTGAGTCAAAATATGAACTGAGCGTGTTGCCGGATCTTCCGACGCTCCGAATGCACCTACATGGAGCTCGACAGGCATTTACCGTGAATCGCCAGACCCTGGCCGAAAGGATGTACCCGGTAGAAGAGAGTCGCGGGTATGCAGAGAGTGGAACACTCTGGTCTCCCGGTTACTTTAGAGCCGATCTTTCACAGGACCATCCTGTGTGCCTCACCGCGTCGACCGAGTCCTGGGAAGTTGTGACGGCCTTGCCGGTTGATGAGGTTTGGCGGTTGGAACATGAGCGACGGAGACGCATCCTTGCTGCGGCACCCGAAGGGGCCCGCAGCGGGATAGGTCCGGAACTGGTGCTGGCCGCAGACCAATTTATTATCAAGCCCGTCGGTCGTATCGCGGATTCCGCGCGAGCCAGTGCCGAGGGAGACGAAATTCGTACAATTATCGCCGGGTATCATTGGTTTACCGATTGGGGTCGGGACACCATGATCAGTTTGGAAGGTCTGGCATTGATGACAGGACGCCAGGCCGAAGCAGGGTATACCTTACGGCTGTTTGCCCATTACCTCCGCGATGGGCTGCTGCCGAACCTGTTTCCGGAAGGCGATCAACAAGGCCTCTATCATACCGCCGATGCCACCTTGTGGTTCTTTCAAGCCATAGGCCGGTATCTGGAAACCACGGGCGACATGGAGACATTGAATGTGTTACTGCCTCACCTCCAGGCAATCGCCGAACATCACCTGGACGGTACACGGTTCGGGATTCGGGTTGATCCGGAAGACGGCTTGTTACGGCAGGGGGAAGAGGGCTATCAATTAACATGGATGGATGCCAAAGTCGACGGGTGGGTCGTCACCCCGCGACGCGGCAAAGCCGTCGAGATCAATGCCCTATGGTATAACGCTCTCTGCCTCCTTGGCCAATGGGTCCGCCGGGTTAGAGGAAACACTGAGGCCGGGCAATGGGAGGCCCACGCTGAGCGCACACGGGTGTCTTTTAACCGGCGTTTTTGGTACGAACCGGGCGGTCACTTATTCGATGTGGTGGACGGTGAGCAAGGGGACGATGCGGCCTGTCGGCCCAATCAATTGCTGGCCATTTCCTTGACGCATCCTGTTCTCGATCGCCGATATTGGGACGCGGTCCTGAATATCGTTCAGGATCGCCTACTGACGCCATTCGGATTACGATCCTTATCGGCCGATCATCCCAGCTACAACGCAAAATATGATGGCAATTTGCTCGCGCGCGACGCGGCTTATCATCAAGGAACCGTATGGGCATGGCTGATCGGTCCCTTTATCGACGCGTGGCTCAAAGTGCATCCAGAGGATGTCGCAGGGGCGCGTCAATTCCTCTCAGGATTGAAAGACCATCTGAACGAAGGATGCATCGGCAGCATCAGCGAAATTTTCGATGCTGAAGCGCCCTTTACCCCACGCGGCTGTATTGCGCAAGCCTGGAGCGTAGCGGAAGTTTTGCGCTGTTGGGTCAAAACAACTCCCGACGTTCATAAGGCATAGGACGTAAGTCCTGCGGAGGGGAAGTTAGAATGCCTCCCACTTTCCTGCATCCTGTTTCTCTCCTGAATCTTCTCATGTTTCACGGCAAACCCCCAGACGGAGGCGAGCTGGAATATCCTGCTGCCACGTCAACTTGCAAGGGTTATGTATAGTTGCGTTTCCGCTCGATTTCAAAAATCATCTTCTCATAAGCACATGTTTCCGGATACAGAATTTGGGGTTTACCGCATGGTCTTTTATTTTTTAGAGAAGAAACCAACGAGAAAGGGAAAGTTCTATGATAACTCCCGCCAGTATTAAAGGGCATCCATTGCACGTCATGTTGATTCCCTTGCCTCTCGGTTTATGGATTTTTTCATGGGTGGCCGATCTGATCTATATCAGCGGGTGGGGAGGAGAAGAATGGCGCATCGTGGGCTTCTATACTCTCAGTGGAGGTGTGGTAGGTGCCTTACTGGCTGCCATTCCGGGATATCTTGATTTTAGGTCGCTCATCAATCCTCATTCAAAAAAAATTGGCATCCGGCATATGACCCTTAATTTGATCATCGTGGCATTATTTGGGGTGAATGCCTGGATTCGTGCAGTGGATCCAACATGGGAAGCAGGATTTATTCTTTCGACGTTGGGAGTCCTCCTTCTGGCAATATCCGGATGGTTAGGCGGAGAACTGGTGTATAAGCACGGCGTGGGCGTTGATACGGGGCATGTTTTGCGCACCACGGAAGAACGATAACACCGGAATAACCGGAGCCAACAAACAAAGCCTTGGACGGTGACAATTCCGGGTGTCGGCCCGGTTTTGGATGTAGCTCAAAGATACTTTTCATATTTCAATCTATACTTCAATGACCACCATAGAGCAGAAACTGTGGTTCTCGTGCCTTGGAGAGTTCCATGGACAGGATGATCTTTCCTCTTATGTGTGCGTATCATTCGGATGCCCTTTCTCATGGCGTGTTTGTTGTGTGACTCGTCCTATTTTCTCCTCCGAAAACGGTTACTGTTCCACCCTTCCTGCAGACGGAAAACGTTGCATGTTTCTCTGATATGAAGAGGGCATGATGAACCATTTGTATGTCGTGTTCGTCTGTCTCTCATGCACTCTTATCGGGTGTGACGAGTTCCCCAAGGATACCCACCACACACTTCAGCATATTCAGTCCCGGGGGGTGTTACGGATAGGCGCCATTGACCAGGCCCCGTGGGCCTATCGCGAGGAGGGGGTGGCGAAGGGCATCGAAATCAAGCTGGCCGTGGCCTTCGCCCGTTCGCTTGGCGCGGAACCTCAAGTTGAGTTTCTCTCCGAAGCCGATGCGACTGAATACCTCCGGCAGCATCAGATTGATTTGATGGTAGGGGGACTGACAAATGCCAGTCCACGCAAAGATGAATTGGGTTTGACGAGAAATTATTTTCAAACAGGGGATGAACAAACGTATGAGCATGTTCTGGCTGTTCCGAAGGGAGAAAATGGATTTCTGGTGAGACTGGAAACGTTTTTGAAGCAGCAGCAAGATCGCATCCAACAATTGTGGGAAGCGGAGAGCCGTGCATGAAGCCCGCACCGCAATATGAATTTACTGAAAAGCAGCATGAAGCGGTTCGCCGGTCCCGGCGGTTGGAGTATACCACATTGGCATATTTGGGAAGTCTCATTCCTATCATGTATGTGGTTTTAGGTTCATCTCAGGCCATGAAAACAGCCTGGGTGGAAGATTGTTTGAGTCTGATTCCTCCGCTGTGTTTTCTGATTGGCACGCATATTTGCTGGAAAAAACCTAATAAGCACTTTCCTTATGGGTACCACCGTGTGATTTCCATCTTATTTCTCTGCGCGGCCCTCGCCCTGTTGGGCATGGGAACATTTCTGATCATCGATGCGTCGATGAAACTGGTCACGCAAGACTATCCGACAATCGGGATGATGGAATTGTTTGGCGTCGATGTATGGCTGGGATGGTGGATGATTCTTGTTCTGTCCTGGGGCACCTTTCCTCCTCTTTTCCTTGGACGCGCCAAGCTGAAATATGCCTGGACGTTGAACGATAAAATTCTCTTGACTGACGGAAAAATGAATAAGGCCGATTGGGAGACCGGCGTCGCGGCTATTGCCGGCGTGTTAGGAGCCGGAATGGGATGGTGGTGGGCGGATCCTGTGGCCGCCGGGTTTATTGCATTCGGCATCATAAAGGATGGCTGGAGCCAGACAAAGGACGCTGTGACGGGATTGGTCAATCGCGCCCCTACTTCCCTCGAGAATGAATACCTGAACCTCCCCGACAAGGTGAATGATGCACTTCTCGAGTTCCCCTGGGTTGGCCGCGCGCAAAACCGGTTATATGAACATGGTCATCTCATTTTTGGAGAAGGGTTTGTTTCCTTGAAGGAACATGAACCTATCTCTCCTGATCAGATACAGGATGCCATTCAAAAGATACAAGATCTTGATTGGCGGCTGCAAAACTTTACCTTGACCGTATTGCCTGAGGAGAAGGAACAACAATAGTTGGTTCTTACCGGGTCGGATTATTGTGAGGGAAGCCGAAATTACAAATTTGGCCACATATAAACGTATGTTGCATTGCTGGGTGAAAACCGGACACGAGTTCATCGAGCTTATCATTATCAAATGAAATCATGTGAAAAGGTTAGTGGGGAAGGCGCGGTGGGACCACCGGGCTGGCAGTTCCGGAGGAGGAATTGCCCACTTCCTATTCCAAGTACACCTGTCAATAAGAATCCAGGCGGCATTGACCATTCGTTGGATCCCAAGACGATTGCGACGCTAAGAAATTCCCTGGCGCCGGGAACCTGAATCAATAATCCTACATCGTGACAATGGCTCCGATTGAATGTGAGTTTGTCCTGATAAGCATTCCCCTCTCGAAAGCTTCATTCATGCAGCGGTGAGGTGACGATGATCACACCGTGTCAGACGGATGTAGGTGGACATTTTTGCAAGCCCCTTCAGCAATTCGTCCATACCTCACATAATCCGCCCCGTGGTGTACTACGGAACATCATATTTATGGTCAGGAGAAAAACTTTTCATTCATAAGGGGAGGGTTCAATGGATATTTATCAGGCGCTCAGAGAAGATCATCAAGAAGCTAAACAACTATTCAGCCAAATCGAAGCCGCGGGGAAGAACAGTGATTCCCGGGAAAAACTGTTTCTCAAACTTAAGGATGCCTTGGAAGCGCATAGCGAAGCGGAAGAGCAGGTCTTCTATGCTCCCCTTCAAAAAAAGAAGGAGACAAAACAAAAAATCGAGCATGCCAACAAAGAGCACGAAAAAGTCACCACGTTGTTGAATGAAATCGAGGCAATGGATCACAATGATGAGAGTTGGTTGAAGAAGGTCACCAAACTGAAAGAAGATGTTCAACATCATATCCAGGAAGAAGAAGGCGAAATTTTTAAGAACGCTCAGGGTATTCTTTCACAGCAACAGGCCGACCATATGGGTGAAGAATTCAAGCAGGTCAAGGAACAGAAGGTCTAGGGAAAGAGGACTTGGACCTGCCTCGAAGACGGACATCTATGACCGGGATGGAGGAAAATAATGGCGGATAAATGGGGATTGTGTAAAAGGTGCCAATGGTGGCAAATCGAACCATCAGCAAATATTGAAGATGCTACAATGGGACTGTGTATCGATGAAAACCTTCAACCGTATCGATTGTTGGTCTCCGGCAATAGTGGATGCAATCGATTCATGAAAGGTAATCCGGCACAAGCGAAAGGGTCCTCTTCGCGGCCTCCGACTGCCGAGCCCACCCGATAAGGGAACGGGATTATGGCCTGCTGGTGAAATGGGGGAATGTGAAGGCTGTCTCTCATTCGAACACGTCGGAGGGATCCATCAAAGGAAGGAATGGCGAACAGAGTTTGTTACGCCCGGTAGTCATCCATGGGTTCAACGAAGAATTCAACTCATAATATTGGCGGGAGGAATGGATCGTTCCGAACGCTCTGAGGGAGAGTTGATTTGAAGCTTCAAGTGGAGTACGGATTATTGGTCTGGTATTTGGGGTTTTTCGTGTTTATGGGATTGGCTCCCAATGACCCCCAAAGTTGGGCCTTTGCAAATATCCTCCCGCTTCTCTTCGTCGGTGGGTTAACCATGACTCATCGGCGGTGGCCGTTTTCAATGGCTTCCTATATTCTCCTCACCGTGTTTCTGACGTTACATACGATAGGTTCTCACTATACTTACGCACAAGTGCCGTTCGGCCTCTGGCTGGAAGAGTTCTTTGAATTGCCCCGGAACCATTTCGATCGGATTGTGCATTTTTGTTTCGGGTTGCTCTTCGCCCTGCCATTGCATGAACTCTTCTCCCGGATTTCCGGAATGGCTGCATGGCTCCGCTCCGGCATGGTCCTGATCACTCTGGTGGGGCTGGGGGGGGTGTGGGAAATTCTCGAATCCTGGGTTACCAGAATTGCCCATCCCGAATTAGGTCTAGCCTATCTGGGTGCCCAGGGAGATATCTGGGATCCACAGAAGGATATGGCCGCGACATTATATGGAGCATTAGCTTCTCTGGTGATCCTGGTAGGAGCACGGAAAATCACGGGGACCCGTTTCGCGATGACCCGGGAAAGGCCGGTGGAACTTCCGCATGCAATTGACCACTGCGATAAGCGTCAATAATCAGAAGTCGTTTAAGGACCGGACTCTCCTTCACGGGTTAATAGCCTGGTATGCGGTGTTTTGGATATTGCTCGCCATAGAACCGCTCGACCGGCATGATTGGTTTCTCGAAAATATTTTAGCGATAGGACTGGTCATTGTCCTTGTCGCGACGTATCGATGGTTTCCCTTATCGGACGTTTCCTATATTTTCCTCACGGTGTTTATGACCCTCCATGCGATCGGAGCCCATTATACCTATTCAAACGTCCCGCTGGGATTCTGGATGCAGGATTGGTGGGGATTTGAGCGCAATCATTTTGACCGTATCGCGCATTTTTCATTCGGGCTGCTCCTGGCTTATCCTTTAAGGGAGTTATTCCTTCGCCGGGTCAATGTGCGTGGGTTCTGGGCTTATTATCTCCCCATTAGCGGAATATTGGCCCTCAGTGGATTCTTCGAAATTATCGAATCGTGGGTGGCTCTTCTCGTTAGTCCGGAATTGGGGGAGGCCTATCTGGGCACTCAGGGGGACGAATGGGATGCACAAAAAGATATGACGGTGGCGGTCATCGGGGCTTTTTTCACAATCATGCTGACCTATGTTCTTTCCAAGTTAGCGTCACAAAAATCTCCACCGACTTCTTCCTAGCATTTTGTCAATTTCCAATGCTTCGACTCTCCACTGCGCATTTTATCCCGATCCATGCTCAAAGATATGTTTTCAGGGGACCAATCCGGCAGGAGTCTTTTCGCCAAACTCTCAACCATCTAGGCATGTTGGCCTTGTGCATATGTCTGGTGATGATTTCCCCTCGGTTCGCATCGGGAGAAGGAACCGACACGCCGCTTGCCGGAGAACCCCATCATACGGAAATCTTTGGACAGGAAATTTATGTCCCTCCACGGGATCGCCGACATGTGACGGCGATCAATATCGGGATGAATTGGATTCCGGACGGACCCAAGCGGTTAGAGCTTCTCCCTTTCGGTGCGTTGTTTGTCTGGCGCAATTGGGAGGACGAAAACCAGCGGTTTCGGGGGACATTCTCAGGGGTATTCAATGACATCCAGTATCAGCGGGGTCTGTCATCAACCAGCCCATGGTTTGCCGCCATGACATTTGAAAATGTGATCATTCCATTCGGCCGATATGAATATGTAGAAGGACAGGCTATCAAGGACGTGGAATTGGAATGGAATTATTTCTTTGGGGGGATTGGTATCGGGTATCGCACGCCGTTATCCCCGGGGGGGCAGGATAATGCCGCTGAATTTTCTTTAACGTATGAACCCGGTTACCGTTGGTTCGATCGCAGTTCAAAAACCTCCAATAATTTCATTGTGCCCCAGAACACGTATGAAGGCCGAGTCCATGCCCGGCTTCGGATAGATAAATTCGAACGAAATCTTATGGAGTTGCTTCATCACGGATTCGCTTTCGGAGGCGATGCCCTCTACGGACATCGGGCTCATTGGCGTCAGTGGGGAGATCCGGCATTCGAGACCCCGGATAACCATGATGACCGCACATTTATGATGGCCAGCTTCTATGCCGCCCTCGCAGGGAAGGTACCCTGGGTACCGACAGAGCGGCACAGATTGATTGTCACGATGTATGGTGGAATCGGGAAGAACCTTGACCGGTTTTCCACTTTCCGGTTGCCTGGGCGTCCCACGGGGTATGAATGGGAAGCGCTCTCCCGTCCTCTCATTCCGGGAGTAGCCTTTAATGAATTGTTTCCTCGGAAATACGCGATTGCAAATTTCACCTACCGGTATGAGGCGTTGTTTTTTTTGTATCCGTATATTCGAGGAACCTGGTCCGCGATTGAACGAGCCCGTTTCACCGGAGATGGTTCTATTCGTAATCAGGTCGATATGCTGCCGGCGGTGGGAGGCGGAATCGTCAGTGGGGCTCCATGGGGTTCACAAATAGAGATCAATTATAGTTATAACTTTGGCATATACCGTGATCGCCATGGGCCGAAGCTGGGAGGAAATAGTGTCGTGGTGTTTTGGTCAAAGCTTCTTTAACACGACGCGAGACCTTCCCGCATCCGAATGTTTTCATGAGGATCAGGATGAGAATCCTTGCCTTTTCTTTTTTCTTTCGATACGGTCAGTTCCGTTCTTGAGTCGGGACCTGTGGATCGACATGCACTTCTGTTTGAACCACCCCATAAAAGATCGTCGCCAGGGACAGAATCAACAAAAAATAAAAGGCCACACGCGCCGGTCCTAAAATAGGGGTCGAAACGACTCCGAATCCAATTACGGCAAAAAGTCCTGCAATGATGAGTAATATGAAACCGATGGTGAGCATGGGTACCTCCTTTTTCGCAGGCAAGTAACCGATTTGAAAAAGTTTTCGGCCAGGGGTTTCCCCTTCACGGCCTTTCGGAAGAGCTAAATACTTATTCAGCATTTTTATGGCTCTTTGAACGACTTCAGCCGTATGGAGAGCGTTCCGTCCGGTGGTTTGCACGATTTGTTCGCGACCACTGAATCCATCGACAACGACTCATTCATGTTTTGCCGATGACTCCCGAATCTTCGGAAGAAAATTTCGTTCATCAGATATTGTTCCTATCCGCACCACGCCCAGCGTTGTAGAATTCCAGGTTTACGTCCCATCCGATTTTGACATGGCAGCGGAAAAATTCTAGGCCAAAACCTCACAGGGATCGATCCTGGTGTCAGCCTGCGGCAGAGCTACCATTTATCGACCCCGTTACCAATTACACGCTTCTTTTCACCGGCCTCATCGTTTCCACAAAACCCCCGGTCTTGTTTTTTACTTTCAAGGTATTCGTACGCAAGGTAAATGGCCGCCCCCATCGCACGCTTAGGGAGAATGGGGTTGGTGTCTTCGATGTTTTCATTGATCACCACAATTTGAATCCCTCACCCAATCCTCATAAAAACACTGATTTTTTCAATAATCGTGCAACTGGACAGAACCCGTGACGAAGAAAAGAGTGGCCCAGAGAAGAAAGGAGAAGGGAACAAAATTTTCGAGCTCCTGATTTCTGAAGCCTCGCCAGCGTCCTCTTCTCAAGGCTACGAATTTCTCCACCTTATCTGTTACACAAGTTCCCGTACCCGATCTGACAAGGCCGTCATAGCAATTTTCACCCGGTTCGGTTCGCCTCTTACCAACGATTCCGCAAATTTGGCGGCTTGGCTCATCGTAATGTTGGCAGGCATCGGAGGTTCAAAAGGATCGACGATGGCTTGTACCAATACCGGCCCCGGTGTTTGGAAGGCCTGGTCGATGATGGAACCACAATCCGCAGGATCGTCAACGGTTAGTCCGGTTCCTCCGCATGCCTGAGCGACGAGGGCAAAGTCGATGGGATGCAGTTCGCACCCATATTCGGGATTTCCTAGAAACACCATCTGTTCCCACTTAATCTGGCCAAGCGTATTGTTTTTGATGACGAACACTTTCACGGGCAATTGATATTTGACACAGGTGGCGAACTCAGCCATGAGCATCGAAAAACCCCCATCTCCCACAAAGGCGATACATTGACGATCCGGATAGGCGATTTGTGCGGCAATTGCATAGGGTAAGCCACAGGCCATGGAGGCCAGGGTGCCGGATACCGTGTGCTTCTGCCCTCGTTTGGCCGGGATTTGCCTGGCCCACCAGGTCGTGATTGTTCCCGAATCACAGGAAACGATGGCGTGGTCAGAAAGACGTTTACCGAGTTCCCAGGCCACCACCTGGGGTTTCATGGGTTTGTCTTTTCGAGTTCCGCGTTCTTCCATCAATGTCCGCCATTTGGCCATTGCCGTTTGTGCCCGTTCCAAAAATTTCCGGTGTTTATTCCGTTGCAACATCGGCAAGAGCTCCTGGAGGGTTTTTCGGCAGCCGCCAACCAAGCCGACTTCCACCGGGTACCGCAGCCCGATTCGCGCCGGATCAAGATCGATCTGGACGGCCCGGGCCTGTCCGGGCTTGGGATAAAATTCCATATAGGGAAAGGACGTTCCGATCAGAAGCAGGGTATCGCAATCCTCCAGGGCCTCCTGAGAGGGTGCGGTTCCCAGCAATCCGATGCCCCCCGTTGTATAGGGACTGTCATCAGGCACCGAGGCTTTGCCTAACAACGGTTTAATAATCGGGGCTCCAAGAGTCTCTGCTAATTGTTCCAATTCATCTGTGGCCTCAAGTGCCCCGGCTCCGGCCATAATGGCAATCCGTTTTCCGACATTCAGCACTTCTGCGGCTTCATACAGGTCCGACTCATTGGGCAGGCGGGCGCTACGGGAAAAAACCTCCATCGAATGGTGCGGAATGTTTCGTTGGGAGTAGCCTTTGTCGGCTTTTGTTTCCTGAAGATCCACCGGGAAATTAATATGAGCCACCCCACGATATCCCAGGGCGGTCCGACATGCGAGATCCACCACATTTTCAAGATGTGTCGCGCTCATCACGCGGGTGTTATAGACCGAGACATCTTCAAAGACTCTGGTGAGATCGACATCCTGTTGGGCATGGGTATCAATCAAATCGTGAAAATGATGACCGGTAATAGCCAGTACCGGTTGTTTCTCCATTTTGGCATCATACAAACCATTCAGCAGATGAAGCCCTCCAGGCCCTGATGTGGCCAGGCACACGCCAAGCTTTCCCGTGTATTTAGCATACCCGCATGCCATCCAGGCCGCTGATTCTTCGTGGCGCACCTGTATGAACCTCATCACTTCTTTGCGTTGCCGCAGAGCTTCCATAATTCCATTAATGCCGTCTCCGGGAAGACCGAATATGACCTCTACCCCCCAATTTTGAAGCTTCTCTATCAACACGTCCGCGGCGGTTTTTGTCATGCTCTGAGTTCCTCTCTGGTTTACTCAGCGTTGAAACAACGGGATTGACGTCTTTACGAATGGTCGGTATATGCCATGGTAGACAGGAGAGCATTCTCGGCCTGTCGGGAATCCAGCCTGGTGTGTTGCAATACAATTGGCACATCGGACTCGAACATGCTTGCGAAATCTGTATCCCTGGGTATGGGTTCAGGGTCTTCCAAATCATTAAAACGGATATGACTCGTTCGACGAGGGGGGACGGTGATATGATAGGGCCCCACCGGGTCCCGGTCTGTATAAAAAATTGTGACAAGCACATGCGCCGGATCGTCGGAAACATTCAAGAGGCATGCGGTTTCATGACTCGTCATCTGCGGCTCCGGTCCATGGCTTTCCGCAGGGATATATCCTTCAGGAATAGCCCATCGTTTAGCCCCCATGGATTGACTCATGACATTATGTCTTCTTCTGCGGAAGTTCCTTGAGCTTTTCCAACATGTCCTTGCCGATGGCGACGTTCCCATTCCCTATCTAATGCCGCCTCAACAAGATAGGAAGGTAAAGACGGATCGATATTTTCCGAGGAATGTGACCCTTGAGAACCAATGGTGTTCGACTGTTCATTCATTGAATAAATTCCTTTCCTTTTATTTATAGGATGAATGAAAATGGTTCATCACGATCCTGAGGGACTCTGAGCATGGATGAGTCGGGGCTTTTTAACCGGCGGACGGCGAAGGCTTTGCCGAAGCGTTGGACGCCGTTTTCGCTCCACGCCTTTGAGCGGGACCGGTTGGCCTTTGTGGGCTGAACGATACAGAGCTTCGATAATGCGGACATCATGGAGACCCTCATCACCTGCCGGTTCAGGAACCGTATCATTTACAATGCAATCCGAAAATTTCAAAAGTTGTGGAGCAAATTGATCACGTTTGGAAAAGGTGTGCTTGTTCTCTTTCCCGTTCACCGTAAGGTAATGAGTAATGGGGTCGACATATTCGTAGGCCGATGTCACCCGCAGTTGCCCCTTGGTCCCCACAATCCGAAACTCGGAAACGTCAGCGGCTCCAAAACTACAGATGAAGGTGGCCAACCGATCATCGGGAAATTGAAGCGTCACCGCGCTCATTTCTTCCACTTCGTCGAATCTGCCGGTACCCTGTCCGGCGGTGTGGGCAAATACCTGAATAGGTTCCGCCTGAAATAGATTCCGGGCGGCATTCACACAATAAATGCCGATATCCCACAGCGTTCCTCCACCGGTCTCTTCCCGTAACCGGATATTATTTTTATCTTTGACCGGAAGGCTAAATGCAGATTGAAAGTACCGGGGTGTGCCGATTTTCCCTGATTGAACCATTTGTATGGCCCGAAGGTTGGCCTCTTCAAAATGAAGCCGATAGGCGACCATTAATTTGACATCATGATGGTCCGCTGTGCGAATCATGGTTTCACATTCCTTGACTGATAAGGCCATGGGTTTTTCGCACAATACATGGACGCCCGCTTTGGCAGCTCTGATGGTATATTCGCAGTGCAAATGATTGGGAAGCGCAATATACACCGCATCAATTTCTTCCTTTTCCAGGCATTCTTCATATTGTTCATAGGAATAGAGACCGTTGATGCCGTATTTTTTTCCCAATTCCTTCAATTTTTTGGGATCATCGGAGATTAAAGCTGCCAATGCCGAGTTTTTCTTTGCATGTCCAAATGCCGGAAGTACGGCGACTTGAGCGATATAACCCAATCCCACCACCGCGTAACGAATTTTCCTGGTGGGAAATGTCCTTTTGAGCGATCGTGCCATCTGGGAGCTCCTTGAAATCGTGTCAAAAGAGTAAGACCGACCAATTACCTAAAGCTTGTATCAGCGTTTTTATCGAAAATGAACTGGAAAGAACCCTGGTTCCAAGAAATATCAGCCGAGATTGACAATACAGGCCTGGAAGAGAGTCCAAAGAGAGAGGAAGGGTTGCGAAGGGGGGAACAAAGTCAAACGGGAAAAAGCCCAGATGGCTTTTTCCCGTTGACGGAGGATGAGGTAATTTTATTTATTTCCGGAAGAGGTCTTACTATGGATTCCACCCTCTTTGTTCCATTTGGGAGTGCCGTCATCCTTCCGGACCGCCAAAACTTTTCCATTTTCTTTCAGGGTAACTTTGGAGGCGATAACCAGACTTTCCCCATCCCGCATGATTCGTGATCCGGTCACCTCCACTTTATCGCCTTCCTTAATTTCGATTCCCTGCTCCTTAAGATAGTTATCAGGGGCGATGCGCACCCGTTCTTTTCCCGATGGGGTTTTGACATCCACCACTATTAAACTATCGGTAGTGGTCACTCCGGGCTCAAACATGTCGTGATCCACATTTTCCACAGTCCCTTCTACCGTTTCGACTGTTGCAGGATTGAAATCCTTACTCTGGACGGTAGAAGCTTGCTCACGGCGCATAGCTGCGTGGTCTTTTGTTGTTCGTTTTTCGCCAATAGGGGCCTCGGCTACCTGAACCAACATTTTATCATCCTGTTTGGTCAGCTTCACCTCCGCCCAGGGAATCGAATAATTTTCCGCCCCGATCCCGAGAGTCCCGCCAAATGTCCCTCCATATGAGAGTACAATGTACGATATTTGGCCTGTGGTTTGATCGATCAGTAAATCTTTGACTGTCCCGAGTTCTTTGCCCGCCTTGTCAATAACCGTATTCCCGATAAGGGTGTTGGCATTGAGAAGAAGTTCCCTGGATGGTTGGCCTGACTCGCTCAAGGCTAAGGACATACCTCCTCCTATAAGAGCAAAGGCTAATGCCATCCCGAGAGTGCCACTATTTTTGCGTCTGGTATTCATCATGATAATTTTCCTTTTGTAAGAGTTTGGTAAACGATGGTGATTAAATTTGGTTTTTTTGATTCATGAGATTATGTGGTCACGAGCCGAAGAAACGTGCATAGTTTTCTCCCTTTGGTTATGAGAAATAATTCTTACGTTTGGATTAAGTTCATCCACTGCGTTTTCAGATGATTATTATTCTCTCCTCCCGCCCCGTCTTCAGCCTCAGCTTCCTAATAGACTTACGCACGCGACTCACGAGGGTTTACCTGTTCAAGCCTTCCCGCAGCGATTCTTAGCTTATCTTTCTCTTGAAAAAGGTATAGATTTTCCACGTGAATCTATTTGGTTTTGAAAGTGTTCAGTAATGGGAAATGATATATAGGAAATTTGTCCGGGGTTCTGATCCCTCAACAAATCATGAACCGTTACCGTTTCCACTGGACCAGTCGTGCCAAAAATAGAAAGAAGCATCACTATTGTGCCTCCTGCCAGGCTAAGGGTTAACGCCAGTCCGACTAATTCTTTGGTGGTCTTGAGTGAGTTCATAAATGTTTTCCTAAAAGTGAGATTCTGAATGTTCATAAGGCCCCCCTCCCATTTTCTTCTATTCAGATTGTAGAGGATCGAAAAAGAAATGGGACTGAACAAAACCCTTGCATCGGATGCTATCTTCCCTTAAAAATTCGACCGGACTGTAAATAAATCCTTTTTCCCAGGGTTCTTGTTAGATGCTTTTGTTTTTTTTTCGGACGATAATGTCTGGAGGGAGTATGGAATCAAATTAAGAAAAGAGGTGAAAACCATGAACCAACCAAAAATGGATATGTGGCCGGTGGTTTTGGGAATTATTGTGATTCTTCTGATGAGTGCCTCTCATCTTCCCCAGGGGATGTCAGGGTCAGGTGTTCCAATGCCGTCACTTTCAGTTAAAACAGTTGAGCAAAATTCACCGGGATTGAATAATGGACCTCAGGACACACAGCCGATCATTCCACCGAATGATTCGGAGATGGTTGTGAAGCCGGCAATTCCACCAAATCCTGATGCGGTGGTGACTCCACCTGTGTTGGATTCGGAGATGGTGGTGGATCCGACCACCGGAGAGCCCATGTCCGAAGAAAAATTGGAACGGCTGACCCCGGAGGCATTGGAGAAAAACGCTCCCGAGGAGAAATAACGGCAGATTCCTCATTAGCAGAGGAAGAATTCTCCATTGGGTCTGTTTTATATTTTTTTCAGGACCACCCTCTGCAATAAAGATTCAATTTGGCGTCGGGTGGGATAGGAAGATTGGGAGCCATAACCGGTGACAGCGTGGGTTGAGGCGGCAACCGCATATACGGCGGCTTGCTCTGGTGGTTGATGTTCCAACATCGCCACACTGAAAGCTCCCGCAAACGCATCACCCGCTCCGGTGGTGTCCACCGCGTGGACCTCCGGAGCGGATATGACAAACTGGTCATCCGCCGTGGCAATTGCGCATCCCCCTGTTCCCAATTTGACACAAACTCCTTTATTTCCGTGTTGTCTAATTCTCGAAGCCGCTTCCAACGCGTGGTCATGATTTTCAATTGGGATTTTTGTCAATCGCTGAGCCTCTGATTGGTTGGGAGTCAAATAGCAGCCGGATTTCAATAATTCCTCATCCAATCTCTCAGACGGTGAAGGATCCAGGACAATGACCATTCCACATTCCTCAGCTTGTCGAACTGCCTGCTTGACAATGGGCAGGGGGACTTCCAAATCCACAGACAATACGGATCCGGTTGGAGCCGTGTGTATGGCGTTTTTGACAAACTCTTCATCCTCTTCGGACCAGACGGCATTGGCATTCGGTGCCATGATTATCCCTTTTCGGCCGTTTGGTTGAACCATGATGACTGACACTCCTGTGGATTCATTTTTAATACTTCGGATAGTGGATAAATCGACCCCAAGTGTCCGTAAGGGGTGAAGGGCGATTTCCTGAAGGGAATCAGATCCAATACGAGCAATCAATTGAGCCTCGATGCCCAGATTGCGGGCTAGCCAGGCCACATTGGCGGCCTTTCCTCCACCAGCCATAAGAAAATCCTGACCCAATAGTGTTTCCCCCGCTTCCGGCCAGCGATCCGCACGAAGTTGGATATCTACATTCACGCTTCCCAGGGATATGATTCGAGCGCTCATAAAGGAAAATCCTGTTGTGTCGGTGTTCCAAAAACATGGCGTGTTCCACGAACGTTGATGACGAGAGGAAAGCTCGGTCCTGCAGATACGTCAAGACGCAGGCTTTTTGGGGAAATTTGCACCTTGATGTGATGTTGTCGAAACTGAACCTTCATCGCTAACCCCTCAAGGGTTTCCGGAAGACGAGGGTTCACCGTTAACACATTATTTTCACAATCAATTCCACCATAGCAACGTTGCATGAGATCAATGGTTCCTGCCATGGCTCCTAAATGGATGCCTTCGCCCGTCGATCCTCCCTGGATGTCATGAACATCCTGTCCCAAGGCCTCAGCCAGACAATTCCATGAGCCGCTTCTGTCGGAACGCGCGTGAATCCAGCCAAACACGACGCGACTGAGCGTCGAACCATGCGTGGTGCGTTGTTGATAATAAGCGATATTCTTTTGCAGCAGTTTGAGAGAAAACGGATATCCCAAATTCGAAAAGATTGATTCGAGTTCGGTCACGGTCAGGAGATAGCACAACATGAGGACATCAGGCTGTTTGGAAATCTTGTACCGATTAACCGCATCTCCTTCGGCTTCGAGAATTTGATCGATTCGCCGGATATCTTTGTACCGGGCTTGATACGCGTTCACATCCAATTCGTGAAGTTTTTCATAACCCGCGAATTGGCTGATGAGATCGTCCTCATGATAAGGGACGAACATCTGGCGGGTGATGTTCTCCCAATGTTCCAGGTCCGTGTGATCAATTGAAAGAATTTCCATCAGTTGTTGGCGCGAATAGTCGGGGAGAATCTGAAGAACCTGTCGGGCGCATTGCAGGGTCCAAACAGCCATGACATTGGTATACGCATTGTCTTGAAGTCCGGGCGTGGGGCTATCCGGATATCCGGTATGAAATTCATCGGGTCCCATGACCCCGCGAATATGATATTGCCCGCTCATGGCATCGAGTGTTGCCAGACTGGACCAGAATCGGGCGATTTGAAGTGTGAGCAGTCCGCCGTGGGACTGAAGAAATTCCAGGTCAGCTGTTGCCTGATAGTATTTCCATATTTGATAGACAATGGCGGCATTCTGATGGCATTGCAGATGGGTATGGTCCTCAATCCAATGGTGGGAATAGGGGTTCCATTGAAATCGGGGAGTTTGCTCGGAGCCGTCACTGCCACTTCTCCAGGGAAACCGGATGCCCTGAAGCCCATGCTGCTGTGCCTGAGCTCCGGCTTGCTGTTGACGTCGTGACCGATACAGGAGCATGGCGCGGGCAACCCGGGGCACTCGCATAATCAGAAACGGTAAGGCAAATACATCATCCCAGAATATGTGGCCTTGATACATTTCGCCGGTTAACCCTCTTGCCGGAAGGCTCGCATCGAGGTCTGTCAGATGGGGAGAAGCCGTTTGCAGGAGATGAAAGAGGTGGAGACGGAGCATCAATTGATCCTCCGGACGGTTTTGAATCCGGATGTCGGTCATATCCCAGATCCGCTCCCATGCTTTTTGATGGGAGCGAAGCAACTGTTCGAACGATCCGGCTGAAGCCAGGCTGTGATGCACGGCCTCAAGCGGCTCGGAAATGCCACGGTCGCGTGAATGGTACAGTGCGACGGTTTTGTCAACCTGTAGGGGAGTTTGCTCTTGAATATCAAGAACAAATTCTTCGATGGTCATATCCATTTCTTGAAGATTCCGTTGAAGGAGGAGGTTGCCGCCTGAGACTTGCGTTCGAAGTCCTTGGGCCAGCCGAATGTGAGATTGGAGGGTTTCCGTGACGGCATAGAGCCATCCCTGCTGATGGAATCCCGAGTCGAGCAATCGAAAATGTTTGGCGTTCATCTCCCGATACCGTTCAACATTCCCATTGCTGATCATGGAATCCAAGGCCGATCTCACATGCAATCGACCAGCCCAGTTCAGGGGAATAATGGTCCATTGTAGGGCTGCAATATGGGGATGCTCCATATGCACCATCCTGATGGATTGGAGGATGGTTTCTCGTCCTTTAGGTTCCGTAAATTGTATGTACCGGCTGAGCACCCCCCGTTGCAGGTCCAATTCCTGGCGATAGATATGTACCTGAACCTGGTCCATCGAAAACCATTGGCCATTATCCATGGCATATGTCAGGTACAGCCAATTGGGCCAGTTTACGATCGTTTCATGAGAGACCGTTTCTCCCGCGATGATTCTTTCGCATCGATCATAGACGCCGGCTATATAGGTTCCGGGATAATGGCCGTGGTCTTGTGTGGCTTCTTCACACGCTCCTCGTGTGGCCCAATACCCGTTACCCAGTGTGCAGATTGCTTCACGGGCTTGTTGGTTTTTGATATCCCAATTGTCAAATATCAGTTTCCACTCATTCATACACGGCCTGCAGGATGAGGAGTCGATGTGGTCTTAATTTCAGATTTCACTATGCCCCGGTCTAGACCATGAGGTGCCGGGATGGCACGGTACGGTCGAAGAAATCCAGCAGATGCGTTGTCACGATTTCCGGTTGATCCCACATGAGGAAGTGTCTCGCATCTTTCACGCGAATCAGTCTCGAATTGTGGATATCGGTGGCCAGCCTTTCCCCGTAATGGATCGGCTGAAATCGATCTTCCACCCCCCATAGGACAAGTGTGGGAACTCTGATACCCGACAGAAGATGAGTAATCTCCGTCGTGAGATTGGTATTCAGCGCAGCAGCATTTCGTATGAGGGATAGTTTCCCCGTCTCGGTGGTGTAGGGGGCCAACATCCCCTCCAGTATTCTCCGGTTAAGGGATGACGCAAATCCGCGTTTTAACGCTTGCCGAAGCAAACCCACCGCAAGTGAGGCCGATAATTTCCGGTGAGCTTCAGGGTGTCCAAACTGGAGCATCAATTCAATTGGCCAGGAGTCATAACAGACAGTATTCATGAGGATCAGCGCTTCCACCCGGGAGGGGAACAGGGTTGCCATCCTCAAAGCCACTCCGCCTCCGATATCATGTCCGATGATCGTGGCCCGGCGAATTCCTAATTGTGTCATCCAGGCGGTGATCATGTGTGCCTGGGAGGCAATGGAACGGTCAAAACAATCGGCCTTATCACTAAAACCAAATCCGAGTAAATCGGGAATCAGGACGCGACGGGTTCGGGCCAACTCAGAATAGATACCGTGCCACAGATAACCCCAGACCGGAATCCCATGAATGAGAATGGCAGGGGGACCATCTCCCGCCTCCACATAACTGACAAAACGGTTATTGACCCGGCTGACCATTTGTAGCCGTTGAAATTCGCGCCAGGTCATGTTGATGGCTCCAGGACCGGTGAGGAGAATTCAATGGGAAAGGGGGATCTTTCCAAATCCTGACGAGATCGCCAGTCCATGGATATCAACACGATATTGACAATCAGGGGAGGTAAAAGTTGGGTAAAGTGAGCGGTCGTTTCAATGAACTGTGTTCGTTTCCTTCCGAGAATCCTCAACTGATCCTCAGACAGCGTCAGTCGAGGAAGTACCTGGCTCGCCATCTGTTGAGCCGCTTCCCGTAAAGCCAGCGCGGCTTCCAGGTAAAGGGGGTGGTTGATCACAGGCTTTAACCGATTCCATACGGAATATAAATATTCCGGCCACAATGCCAGCGTTCGATAATCGCTGTTTATTCCGGGTAAACCCAATGTGCGTTGGATATCCCGAAAGGTTCTCCGGAGAGTGACATCGTCGGGGGTTTCGTCGATCATTTCCATGGGATACATGTGAAGGGGAATGCCTCGCGGAATAAGCTCGTGATCCTGTCGTTGGGACTGGAAGGCGGATATGGTCGGGTGTTGGCAGGCGTCCTCCACCATGGCCGTGCTGACCAGGAGCTTGGGATTGATATAAATGATAGAGGTCAAGCGCCGCTTGTATCTGAAAAATCTGACTATCCCCCAACCCGACGGACGTGGCCGCATCTAACCGGGGAAGTTTCTCAGCAAGGCGAGCAGCTAACGACCGGAGTTGATCGGATGATTCCTCAAATAGACGGGTTTCAGCGACCGGTCGAATTGACTCCCATAAGAC
The DNA here is from genome assembly GCF_032050975.1 of Candidatus Nitrospira allomarina. Lineage (NCBI taxonomy): Bacteria > Pseudomonadati > Nitrospirota > Nitrospiria > Nitrospirales > Nitrospiraceae > Nitrospira > Candidatus Nitrospira allomarina. The sequence continues at coordinate 2,635,093 of NZ_CP116967.1, forward strand.
AGGGAAAAAGGTCGGGTAGGTGGCCCATGTGCGAAAATTGAGATTAACTCCAGACACACGAAAGACCTGTTTAATCTCATGAAAAATGTTGTCCAGGTCTTTCTCAGCCTCTTCTTCCGGTATGGGATGGTTTTTCATAACACACGAAAATGAGAATCTGGAGTGTGTGGCTGATTCCGTTCGCGGGTCATCTTCTCTGCCCCAAATAACCCAAGTGTGTCCCACGCGGCCTGAATTGACTACTAGCAGAAACCCTGAAGTTTCAAGGGATGCCAGGGTTTTTGTTAGTTGTTGACTCTTTTGTCTTTCCGTATCTTCGGAAAGACACAGAGCGATCGCCCACGGCATGGGAGTGCGTCGTTCCACAGAACAAAATGGAGGCCATATATGATTACTTCAGCAACGACCACACGAGTTGAGGAACATACCGACGCTGACATCAATGAGGAAATTTATAACCGCACAAAAAATAACGTCCTGTTGTATGCCTCGGCCGGACCTTCGGCCATTGATCGACGGTTAAGGGAGCTAGAGATGGAATGGGATATCGAAAGAGTTTTGGAAGCCAATGCTGCCTCGTTTTCCCTCATGGGTCTGACACTGGGCGCGTTTATTGATCGACGGTGGTTCATATTTCCCGCCGCCGTAGCCGGTTTTCTCCTGCAACATGCTATACAGGGTTGGTGCCCGCCGGTTCCCCTGTTCCGGCGAATGGGAATACGGACCGCACATGAGATTCAACAGGAGCGTCATGCGTTAAAGGCATTGCGGGGAGATTATCGGGATGTGGCCGAATTCAAGGCCGAAGTCAATGGGGCGGACGCTCTGCAGGTGACTCGAGCATTTGAGGCGGCCGGAAATAACTCCTCCTCCTGAAGACGTTAGGAGCATTTTCGGAACATTCATCAGGCACAACTCATGATCATTAAACAATTTCATGTGGAAAGTCTGGGGCACGCCTCCTATCTTCTCGGTTCGGAAGAAACCGGAGAAGCTTTCGTGGTGGATATCCAGCGGGACGTGGAACCCTATCTTAAAGAATCCCGCACACAGGGGATGTCGATTGCCTATGCCCTGGAGACCCATCAGCACAACGACTATGTGACGGGAATTCGTGAATTAGCCGAACGGATTCCTCTCCAATGCTTAGCGGGTCGACATGCCAAGCTCGGATATGACGCGCGCCCCATGGCGGATGGAGAGCGGTTAACAATGGGAGAAATAGATTTTCAAATTCTGCATACCCCGGGACATACCCCCGAACACATCAGCGTTCTGGTGACAGACCGCTCGCGGGGTAAGGAACCCGTTCTGCTCCTTTCCGGGGGAGCCTTGTTGGTTGGGGATGTGGCCAGACCCGATCTTTTGGGTGGAACGGAAGAAGCGGCTCATCACGCAGAGGTCATGTGCAAAATGCTCCAGGAAAAAATTCTTCCGCTTCCGGACTTTGTGGAGGTCTATCCCACGCATGTGAGTGGTTCCCTGTGTGGGGGGAATATCGGGAGCAGGTTGTCCACGACGATCGGGTACGAACGCCGGATGAATCCTCTTTTAGCCGACCTGGACAACAAAGACCATTTCGTCAAACACTGCCTGGATTTAAAGCATCTTCCCGGTGTGCCGCCCTATTGGCCCAGGATGCGGAAAATGAATACTGAAGGCCCCCCACTTCTTGGAACCTTGCGCGAACCGCCTGCACTCACCCCGGATCAGTTTGCCCGACAACAGGAAGAAGGATGCCTTGTCATTGATTGCCGCCAAGCGGAAGGGTTTACGACTCACATTCCCGGTGCGCTGAACGTTGGCCTGGGATCGTCGTTTGCGACATGGGCGGGTACGGTCATCCCGGAGAATTCCCGTGTCTTACTTGTTTTAGATCATCCGGCAGACCTGTGGGAAGTGTGCTGGCAGCTTCTCCGAATCGGATATCCTACACCGGCAGGTTGGCTGTCAGGGGGGATGTTCGCATGGCGCACGGCAGCCAAACCCCTTCATCAGTTAACGCAGTGGTCCGTGTGGGATCTTGAGGCGCAACTCGAGACAGATTCGGACCTGGAGGTATTGGACGTTCGCCAGCCGGGGGAGTGGGCTGCCGGGCACATCAAAAACGCGCGATTTGTGACGGGCAGCGAACTTCCGCAACGTGTTCAGGAAATCGGAACAAATCTCCAGGTCGCGGTCATCTGTGGAAGCGGATACCGCTCGTCGGTTGCGGCAAGCTTCCTTCAACATCATGGGTATCGGAACATCGTGAATGTGTTGGGAGGAATGAGCGCCTGGAAAGAGGCTAACCTTCCGATTGTCAAGGATTGATCCGCCATTCCGGCCGGTAGAAGGCGCCACAGAATTCCCCATGAATGTTCTCTTTCAAAAAGCCTGGTCGCCCTATGTGGTTGGTGGTGGTATTGGGGTGTTAAGTTGGTTTGCCTTCGCCACTGCCGATCATCCTCTTGGGATCACCACACCGTTTGAGCATTCGGCGGCTCTTGTCATGGAAGCCGTTGATCCGACCATCACAACCCATCATGCGTATTTTCTGAATCCGGAACATTCTCCAATCATTGGTTGGGAATGGATGTTGGTGATCGGGGTATTCGTGGGGTCCGGCCTGAGCGCCTATCTTTCAGGTGATCGTGCACGCGAGGTCGTTCCACATCTTTGGAAGTGGCGATTCGGTCCAAGCATTCTTACTCGGGCAATCGGCGCGTTTGTGGGCGGAGCATGCATGATGTTTGGCGCACGTCTGGCCAAAGGCTGTACGAGTGGCCATGGTATCAGCGGCACCCTGCAGTTAGCTGTTTCCAGCTGGTTCTTTGTGATCGTGATCTTCATTGTGTCCATCCTCACGGCATTATTGATCTTTGGGAAAAGAGGTCGGGATCATGTTTGAATCTCCTGGTCGGTTGCTCCTGGGGCTGATCACGGGCATGATATTCGGCTTCCTGCTTCAGAAGGGTCGAGCGGCCAAATATCAGGTCATTCTCGGACAATTGCTTTTGAAAGACTGGACTGTCTTGAAAATTATGTTGACCGCTATTGCCGTTGGGGCTATCGGCGTCTATGGCCTGGTGGGTTTAGAGCTGACGGGGCTGCACATTAAACCGCTGTTGGGGGGAGGAGTAATTGTGGGTGGTATTTTTTTCGGTGTGGGTATCGCCATATTCGGGTATTGCCCCGGCACCGGTGTAGCAGCGTGTGGAGAGGGGAGAAAAGACGCGGTAGTCGGGGTGGTTGGAATGTTGGCGGGCGCCTGGGTTTTTGTGGGGATGTATCCGCTCTTGGTACCTCTTATTCGCGATTACGGAAATTGGGGAAACATCACCCTTCCTGATGCAACAGGTATCCCCGCATGGGGGTGGATTTTGTTGATTTGGCTGGTTACCGTTTGGGTCAATGTCGCTTTGCCGCATTCTCGTCCCACTATACAAGAAAAATCTGCAAAGACCGCGTTGCACTAATCGAAAGCGGGAATTCCAGGAGATACGTCTATGACAGTCGAAGCCGGCTGCCATCGGCCTAGGAGTCGGGCGAGGCAGAAGCGGTATACCTGTGGGCTAGTTTAGGAGGCAGATGAAAATTGAAAAGCGTTTGTAAGCCACATTTATTTGGAGATCTGTCTTACTGCACGCTCGGGAAGGATGCCGGCTGATATCTTGTAAAAGAAAAAGTGGATATCGTACATCCGGGAGGCGCAGGCCATAGAGAGTTGGATGTCTCGGGAACGGGATGGACAGTCGTGAACAAGAAAATATATAGGAATTGAGACTTGATAGGAACAAAGGACCCCTTCAATAATGGGTGTTGGCCGATCGTCCGATCTCCCCTTCGTCCGATCGGCCCCTACCCCTCACTAGATGGCATTCCCTGTCCCCTAGTGATTCTTGTCTGTCATGGAGCTGTCCTTATTTTAATCTCATCACATACCTTGTTGACGTTTTTCCCTTTCTTCTGCCTTTTTATCCTCACCCGTATATCCGGGCGAAGTTTCGCCTGGTGGTAAGCTGCTTGGACTACCAAAGCTGGATCCTTCTTCGCCGACTCCGCCGGGGCGTGCAGCCTTTTGTTCCTCCGATTCAAAAGGTTCGGTATTTTGGCTAGAGGGACTTTTGGACTCTATTGAAGATCCCATGTTTTGATTATCCTGCATAGCCGGATCATTAGATTGGTCACCCTGTCGGTTCATCTCCGATTGTTCTGCATACACAGAGACACTCGTAAGAACAAGAAAAGCTGAGAGTCCAACCATTTTCATTAGTTTTTTCATTTTAATTCTCCATTTTTATTAATTGTGATTTTTGTACATCTAAGTTAAGGGTGTGAAATTTACCCCTGGGCCCCAAAGACCCAGGGGTTGACGCGTTCCTTATGGTCGATATCCATCAGGTCGATAATCATAATCCTTCCCGCTGGAACGCCGGGATTGATACTGATCGGCCCCCTGCCTCTGAGGATCATACTGCCTTCTTGAGGTGGTGGTATTGTACCGGTCAGCCGACCGATCTTTGGAATCCTGGTAATTCCGTTCACGACTTTGAGAATACATGGACCGCTGATTTCCGCGATTCCGGTCTTCCCCCTCATCGTAGTCCCGTGTGTTTGACCGGGACTGGTTCCGATAGTTCCCACGATCCCGGTTGCTTCGGTTATAGGAATTTTGCTGATCAGCCCCTTCATACTGAAAGGCACGATCATGAGGAGGGAACTCGGTCGGGCTGAAACTGTCTCTTCTTGTTCGAAAATCCTCCGCATTTTGATCCTGGTACTGCCGTTGTCGGTCATCTCCGGAGCGGCTCATCCGCGACCGATCGGAATCGTATCGGTCATAGCCTTTCCGATTCCCTTCAAATGTGGGCGTATCCTCATAATACCGATCGCGATCGGAATAGAATTGATCAAGATTTTCATTCCATTTTGCTAAATTCTTTCGTTGCTCTTCGGTTAAATCCCAATGTTTTTGGACGTGTGCCCCGGCATTTTCCCCCTCTTCCAGAATAGGAAGATTGCCGATTTGATTCTGAGTCACTTTCAGCTTAAAGGACTTATTGCCGGATCCTTCCAGGGCCTGCCATGGAACCGAAATTAATTGTCCATCTGCTTTTCTCACGATGGCATAGGTCAGATCTCCATTATTGTTCGTCATCACTCGATACACACTTCCGATTTCCTGGCCATCAGAGGATTTAACCGAATAATTGGCATCCTTGTCGGAAATATCCAGGCCGCCTAATTGACCGGCCGGGAGGACAAAATAGTCATCTCCCATTCTTCCGGCATTAAAATAATTTTCGTCGTTTTGGCCCATCGATCGGACAAAGGTGGCCTTCCCATCTTCATCGATTTTCGCCTTGACCAATTCTCCCTTTTCAAAATTACACTCGCCAAATGTAAATCCGGCCTTGGAAGAACTTTCCTGCGACCCCGATGAAGTCTGACTTGAGCCCTGCCCGCTTGCACTTCCGAACAGACTGCTACTTGAAGTTTGTTCCGTGCTTGATGAATCCTGACTTGAGGATTCTTGACTCATCTTGGATGTCTTCCCTTGTGGACACAATCGGTTGGTTTCGCCAGTAATGCGAAATGTAATGCGTTCTCCATTACTGGCGCGAAGGGTGATTTGGTCGCCGTTCTTCTTTGAAATTTCTCCCTGGATGATTTGTTCCATGGCATTTGTCCGGCCCGATTCCGACCGATCCGATCGATCGCGTGACATGCCGGCTTCGGCCAATAACGGTAATGTCAGCAATGGAATGCCGGCAAGAATGACTGATCTGGCCATGTTGTTCCGCGTGAACATAATGTGGCACCTCCTTTTACAAAGTTAAAAATTTGTACAGTGATTACTTTCCTCAGGATAATTGATTTATGCACCCGTACAACTGGAGAAAACCCTGGTTTGGGAATCCTCTTTTACAAGGGTTTGTCCCAGTTTGGTCATGTAGAAAGAACATGTAATATCCCGTCAGATTGTTTCTTTTATTATCCATGCCGGTCCACAAGGAGGGTGTTATGACCACTAAAATTCGTCAGGTTCTTTCATCAAGTTCTATTGTCGGTACCACGGTCCAGAATATGGGAAGAGAAGACCTGGGAGAGATTAAAGATCTTATGATCGACCTCTCAGGCGGACGCATTGCCTATGCGGTGTTATCGTTCGGCGGATTTTTAGGAATGGGAGATAAACTTTTTGCGATTCCCTGGGAGGCATTTCAGGTCGTACAAGAGGAGGAAGTGTTGTTATTAAATGTGGCAAAGGAAAAGTTGGAACAGGCTCCCGGTTTTGACAAAGATAACTGGCCTGATATGGCGGATGTCACCTGGGGAAAAAGTATCCATGCCTATTATGGTTATGACCCTTATTGGGATTAATCCCTGAACACAATCTGGAAGTGATGGAAGGCTGTCCTGCAAGAACCCGCCATCCCGGCGGGTTCTTGCTGCGGTACTCCACTCCTCTTCACAACGCGACTCTTCCCCGTTTGAAAACCTATTGACTGACCCCATTCCGGGTGGAATTGACAAATTCTTCCGTTGTGTGATCTAGAGCCCGTCCTGCGCGGCCTTTTCCTTTATGGATAAATATCAGGGGGTGGCCCTGAGACGGTTGGCTGGAAGAAGGAATAGACAACTCATAGGCAACAGGCCGTTGATGATCCGAGATTTGCAATTGGGGATTGTAGACACTGTTAAATTTCCACAACATTTTCACAAAATTGGTCTGCCCGCGAAGGAGGTGGCCGGCTGCAATCCGCATGGTGCCTTTTAGGGCACTCCAGCCGAGATGTTTGTGGTTGAGAATTCGTTGGGTTTTAACCAGCTCTTCATAAAATTCCGGCAATGGCAAGCGGGTAGGGAGCACCGCATGTTGGATGTCGTAAAGCCGGTAATCCCGCGTCTGAACTCTTCGAGATTCCTGGTGCCACGTCTCCGTCCCGGGATAGGGTGTGTTGACACTTATATTGACAACCTCCGGGACCTCCAAACACCATTGACGTACGGTTTTAAATCGATCCTTATCCCAGGTGGGATCGGCAATGATGTTAATGGCCACGGTGATACCCAGAGAGCGGGCAAATTCCAGGGCTTCAAAATTTTTGCCAAGTGAGATGCGTTTTCGATGTTGGATCAATCCATCCTGATCTATGGCCTCCAGCCCTATAAACATATATTTCATTCCCAGTTCTTTCCACAGGCGGAAGACTTCTTTATTTCTCAACAGGACATCCCCACGGGTTTCCAGATAATAGGACTTTTTAATACCCCGGCGGGCTATTGCTTCACCAATGGCCATGCCATGCTCTGCCTGAATGAAGGCCACATCATCCACCAAAAACACTCCAGGTTCACGAATGCCCGCCAGATCTTCCACGACCACCTCAGGACTAATTGGACGATAACTTCGGCCATAAAATGTCCAGGCACTACAAAATGAACAATCCCAGGGGCATCCGCGAGTTAATTCAATGGATGCGCATGGGTCCAATACACCAAGAAAATATTGGCTCCGGTGACGAAGTAAATGCCTGGCCGGCCTCACCTCATCCAGAGACTTGACGAATTCAGGAGGGGGTCCCTCGGCTTCTCGTGTGACCACACCGGGAAGCCGGTGAACATTGGAGCGGTCATGTTGAATTGCATTAAGCAGTGGCCCGATTACCGGTTCGCCTTCCCCTTTGACAATGGCATCGATAGCTCCGTCTGCATGCTCCAGAACCTCTCTGGCGACAAAGGACAGGCTGTGTCCCCCGGCCACGATAACAATATTGGCAAACGAGGCCTTGGTCATTTTGGCGAGATCGATGATCTCGGGAACATTCGGCAAATAATTACAAGAGAGCGCCACGACATCGGGGCACCATTCTTTCAATATTCTGAAAAAATCCCGGTGTGTTTCCACCTGCAAATCGATGAGCCGCACGTCATGACCGGCCTGTCTGGCTGCTCCCGCGACCAGTTCCAATCCCAAGGGCTCCAAACGCAGAAAAATTTTGGTATACATCAACGGACCGGGATGAACGGCGAGAATTTTCAAGATAACCCTCCTTCACATTTACTCTGTGACCACGATTTCGATTCTTTTTGCATGGGTTGCTGATTTCAGCCAGGGTTTTGGTGAGTGTCTGCCATTGGTGCAATCAGTTATGGTCTCTCCAGACAACCATCTACACACAGGAGGCGTGGGAACCTATGGTCGATACGAGTATTAAAAAAGTCCAATCAGATCATTCTCCCAAGGGTTCAATGGGGCAGAAATATTTAGCCACCGGCGTTGGATTAGCCATGCGACTATGGGAACAATTGCCTGTTGGGCAAACACAGGAATCTTCATCCAGGGATTACGAGACTATCGGATATGTGATCCACGGTCGTGCTGAGCTGCAGCTGGAAGGTCAAACAATTTTGCTGAATGCGGGAGATTGTTGGGTGGTCCCCAAAGGCGCGAGTCACAGCTATACCATTCTTGAAACATTTACCGCCGTTGAAGCGACCCACCCTCCAGCCCATGTGCATGGTCGCGATGAAATCCCCCCCTCTTGATGGGTCGGCTGTCCCTGCGCCAGGAAACGAGCGTGAGCTATTACTGATTGACACCGGGAAGCTGGTGTTCGGGAGCATGTTCCACCTTCTGGAAAATTTTTAAGGCCTCAGGCATTTGTTCCTGAAGACGTGTAATTCGCGTCTCATGGCTTGGATGGGTGGAAAGAAATTCAGAGGGGGCTCCCTCACTTCCTTGTTGCATTCGTTGCCACACCCGAACCGCTTCTTGAGGATCATATCCAGCTCGGGCGGCCAGAATCAGCCCAATAGAGTCGGCTTCGGATTCGTGCGTTCGACTGTAGGGGAGGAGGATGCCGACTTTTGTTCCCAAACCTAAGGCGGCCATCGTGGCCTGCCCCACAAGAGGGCCCGCACCACTTGCGCCCAGACCCACCGCAGCAGCAGAGAGCCCGGCTTGAGCAAGCACCTCCTGACTCATACGCTCCGAACCATGCCGCGCGAGGGCATGGACGACCTCGTGTCCAAGAATGGCCGCCAGTCCGGCATCGGTTTTCGCTACGGGGAAGATTCCCGTATAGACGGCAATCTTCCCGCCCGGGAGGGCAAAAGCATTCTTGGTCTGGTCATCTTTGATCACGGTGACCTCCCATTTAAAGGCCTTGGCGTCTTCCGCAAATTTGGATTCTTTTGCCGCTTGGATGATCCTTTCCGCCACACGTTGAACCGCTTCTTGTTCCTCAGGAGATTGAGAGAGCTGAACCTTCGGATCGGATAGAATTTGTTGAAAGGCCTGTTCTCCCATCTCTGTGGCCTGGGATTGCGGAACCACGACAAGTTGGGAGCGATCGGTATACGGAACGGTTTCGCACCCTACCGCCATGCCTATCAAAATACACACAATACAGAAATGTTTAACCTGCTGAAGACGAGTATTCCTAACTTGGTTATGCATGGATGTTCTCACTTTTTTCGGAAAAATTTTTCGTTCGTTCCCTCGGTTTTGTTTGAAAATGTAATAAGATGATGACGGTACAGGACAGGAAAATGCAAAAGACAAGTGACTTGTGACTGGTGGAGGAAATGTCCAGATTGTCGACAATCAGTCTCCTTTCCCGAAGCGTGTGATGTGAAGGCAGTTGGGCAACTACTATGATTTCAGAATTCCGGACGGCAGGGATGGTGGCGTATTCAGGTCAGGATGTGTGATCTGTTGGAATGGGGCTTAGGCTGGAAAATGACGAATGGCAAACTCAATACGATCCTGGACCGAGGTGAGACCTTGTGCAGATTGTTCTACCAGGTGCAAGCGGGGAAGAAGTCCGGAGCGATTCGCAATTTGAATATTCAACCCTGGGCGGGCGTTCACCTCCAACAGTAAAGGGCCCTGATCTCTATCCAGGACAATATCAACTCCCAGATATCCCAATTTAAAAATATCGTAACATTGGGACGCCAATGCCAGAAGATTCCTCCAATTGGGAATGACAAGACCCGTGACGGAATTATTCGTATCAGGATGTTCGCCGACGATATCATTCAAAAACACCGCGGTTGAAGTTGTGCCGGTTGCCATATTCACACCAACTCCTAAGGCACCCTGATGCAAGTTGGCTTTTCCATCTGACATCCGGGTGGGCAGGCGAACCATGGCCATGACAGGCACCCCGAGAAGGACAATGATCCGGATGTCCGGAACCCCCTGATAACTAATAGATTCGAATATAGGGTCAAAATTTACGCAATATTCTATGAGGGCAGTATCGGTCGCTCCACCTAGGCTATACATTCCACTTAACACGTTGGAAATATGATGCTGCAGTGTATCCAAGGAGAGGATCACCCCATTGGCTTTTCGATATTTATCCTTAACCAGGCCCTTGATGACCACGATCCCATCGCCTCCGCTTCCATGAGCGGGCTTAATCACAAATTCGGTATGTGTACGTAATAATTTGGGAAGATCGCGGATTTGTCTTTCAATTTCGATTTTTCCGTAAAGTTCTGGAACAGCCATGCCTGCTTGGGAGCAGAGTGTTTTAGTTTGGGCTTTATCGTCGACTAAGGGATAAAACCGGCGTTGATTGAAACCCAGGGTATAAACGGCATTCCGTTTGTTCAGACCCAGAATGCCCTGTTTGGATAAGTTGCGGAATCCCTTGAACATGTTATGAGGATTTCAACAGTCCTTGGAACCGCCGGACCTCAAGTAGGCGGTAACCCGTGTACCGTCCCAAAGCAATGGTACAGGCTAAAAGGACGAGGAGTAATTCAGGAAAGGTAAAAAACATATAATCCATTGTTTCAAGACTCATGAGCAAATAGGTGAGTGAGGCTACCGCCAGGCTTCCTGTTGCCTGCTGAAGAGCTTCACCCGGACCTCGTTCATCCCACACAATCGACATGCGTTCGATTGTCATGGTGACAATGACCATAGGGAATAAGGCTACGGAGAGCCCTCTGACGATTCCCAGGTGATGAGAGAGGATACTTAACATGCCCATCATTAACACCACGACAATGAGGACGGCAGCGAGGCGGGGAACCAAGAGCAGTTTTAAATGTTCCAAATAAAACCGAACCGCTAATCCTAACGCGATGAGCAGTGAAAAAAGAGTGATCCCCCATAGCAATTGAGTTTCTCGAAATGCCAACGCGATGAGAATTGGCATAAACGTCCCAAAGGTTTTTAATCCGACAACATTTCTCAGGAGGACCAGAAGAAACGCGCCAACGGGAATGAGAATAAGGATGTGATAAACGATCTGTTTCTCCACGGGTAGGCTGAAAAGGGAAAATTTCAACCAGCCCGGATTCATGACCTTGCCACGGGCAACCGCAGCTTGTATGGCTTTTTCCTGGTTAGGGCTGGCAGAAAGACGAAATTCAAGTTCCTTCCCTCCATCAATATGGAACAAGGGGGAATCGCCACGCCACCAGGCAAGATAGTTGTCCGGAATACCGGTTGTGATCTCCTCAAGATCGAAGGGGACCCACGTATCCTTGTCAAAAACTTCAATCCATGCCTTCAGGTTAACGGTTCGAGCTTCCCTGCTTAGTTCGATTCCATGAACTACACGGGCAGGTGTGCCGTCTAAGGTGATAATTTGAGCGATGGCTTGTTCCGGAGGTTGTTGGGAGAGGAGAAGGGCTTCATAGGAATCCGGATTGTTTTTGGTAAATCGTCGAATCAGACTTAATGTTAACGAGTTGGTCTCCGCAGACTGTTTCTTGACTTCCGAGAGAAGAGCCATGGCAGCTTGAAGAAAGGCACCTTCAAGATCGGGGAGGTTTCCCTGTAAATCTTTGGGCTGCTGAAGAGCATCCGTAAACTGTTGAAATTCCGTTTCCCAATTCTTCATTTGGCGAATGATGCCGCGATAATAAAGAATCTGGACCCCTTCTGCATGACGTTTCGACCAGGTGACCACCCGGTTCGGTCCTTCTGATTTTTCCGTGACGCCATATTCCTGCCCAATGAAAGATTCTGTGGTGATGATATACGGCAGAATGGATTGCGGGGTAAACATGGACACCTGCACAGGCCCACCTATAGCTTGAAAGCTGATTCGGCTCTCCACGTTCCACACTTCAGATGTACTGTCGGGATTGAGCGGGAACCCCAGCACGAGGACTTTGTACAGAAAAACGGAAAGGCCCAAAAGAGAAAGTAGGAAGATCAGGGATATGAAATGAAGTCGGTTCACTTTGTCGTTTGAGAGGAGCAGTCGGATTTTAAAAGATGGGTGGTGGAAGAATCGACGATAAAATGGTGTGCCAAAAACATTCGCCCAATCAATAATGGATATTTGTAATTACTGCGATCGGCTAGATTCACTTCCGTGGTTTCAACATGTCCTCCCAGACAGAGATTCAATAGCACAACCGGGCGCTCAGAGGATTCCTGCTTGTGTCGTTTGATTTTGACAGTCCGGTGAACCTTGCGTTCGAGAGTGACCTGTGTTCCGTCCTGGCTTGTGAGGTCAAATTTGACCCAACGTTCATCATTTCGGGAAAAAGTGGATAAATTTTCGGCGTGCAAAGAGGCACTCATCGCTCCGGTGTCCAGTTTGGCCTCAAGACGAATTGCATCCGGTAAGAGTATGGCTTCCTCCACCCAGCCAGCGCGTATCGGAGAGTCCTTCGCCATAAGGGGTGTGGCAGGTTGGAAAAGGGCTGCCCAGAAGGTCAATATGAATGCCACGGGGAGTGGTGCCTTCAACAGAAAAACCGTCATGAGCAGAAACCTGCGGCTCAATAGCATGGAAGATTTGGAGAAATCCAAACCTTTATCCTTATTCTCCTGAAATTTGGTTGCAGATACCGGGAATGTTCTAGAAACGAAATTTCCTTGGTAAACACCAGGGTGTTTGAAATGCATTTGGGGCTGAATTTCCGCATAAGATATCACAATGTCATATGGAAATATAGTTTGATCTAGGAAAAGGCCATGGAGTGAAGGCAAAGAAATGAAGGGTTTTCCGACATAAATCCTTCCGAGTCCCCTCTTTGATAAAGGCAAAGGGAAGGTTGTTTCTGCGCTGTTTTGAATACTTGATCCGGTGGTGTTTGCCTGATAACCCACAGAACTTGCCCACCGACACTCTACTTCCAAAGGAGAGGAATTCCAAGCCTATGCCCATTCAAAAAAGACTACGAGTGGAAGTGCCCATGAAAAATCCCGAAGAACCGATATGAATAACTGGTTGAGGCAGATGAGTAGTTCCATGCGCTTATAGAATATGGATGCGGCCTCGATTGTCATCCCTTATCACTGTTTCAGGCTGCACGATGAGTACCGCTTCACCGCCCGATTAGATCAAGGGCTGTTTGCAGATTTTCCAGGGAATAGGGCTTTACCAGAGTGGTGGTCGCTCCGAGGGAGTACGCATGGTCAATCACATTCCGATCAGAATGCGTCGTCGTGAAAATAATGGGAATAGTTGCGAGATCATATGTCGTTCTTAAGGTGTGGATGAATTGAAAGCCATTCATTTCCGGCATCCGATAATCACAAATCACAAGATCAAATCCTGAGGAGCGCAATATGCAAAGACCTTCGTGACCACCAGCCACCTCATGACACACACATCCTAAGGAGGATAGTCTGGTTGTTAAAATTTCACGATGATCCGGATTGCCCTCCACGATTAAAATTCTCATTTTAAGTAGCCTTTGAGTTATGTGGGGCTTGTCGATTCATTACCCCTCTCCGTCAGTCGAGGGGAGTGTCAATTCTGACAGCACCTTTCTTCTTCGGCCTCGACTGCTCATGATAGAAGTGTATGGTCTCTTTCTTCATTATCACTATTTTCATGTGAATTGCCATGAACAACACAACGGAAGGAATTTTGATTTTCGTCCTTAAGTGGTTGACGGCTGTACGCGACATGGTCTTCTCATGAGCCATTCTGACCTATGGCATTGGCACTCGTGGGGGTGTTGCAGTCGTCCGTCCCTCAACAGGGAAGAACCCGGACAAGGAGATTCCGGTGTGACAGCCTGAGTCGAATGGAGCAAACCTTATACATTTGATTTTTTCTGATTCCCGATTTGTCCATTGGTCGGTTTACGACGATCATGCTACTCATAGGGAACAAGACGGCAATTGAGAATCTGGTATGAAGGATTCAACGTTTGATGTTGGACACTCAACAGTTTTTCAATTGAAAATTACATTCACTTCGCGAGGAGGTGTGCGATGAAAAGATTTTTAACTGTGTGTATGGCAACCGCGTTCATTTTGGGTACGACAACCCTGGGAATGGCCGGACAGGGAATGAAGGACGTTTCCGCTGAGGAAAATGTCCCTGAAAACATTCAACGAAGCACGCCATCCGCTGAGCCCTCACTTGGCGAGGGCAGTGGGCCTGGAAGCCGGTCGGATCAATTGACCGAAATGGAAGATGTGGATGCTAAGAATCCTAATCTGTCCAAGAAGGAAGGGAAGGCCGCACAGGCCGCTAAGGAACTGCAGGACAAGGGTCCTCACGCTCCAATTTCCAGTCAGAGTTCATCCCAGAAAAGTCACTGATGCACTGAGGTGAATTGCAGCGTGTCGCCGTGATGAGTTGGCCGTCAATGTGGGTAACCGGATTGACGGCCAATTCCTCGGTATCACAACCTAACTCAATTCGTGAATGTAGGTGCGATGTGCGGAAAGCTGGTGTCAATGGTCGTCTGGACAGGATAAAAAGAATACTGACTTAATTAAGAAGAGGACATGACATGTTAAGAGATCTCAATAAAATGAAGAACTGCGTGCTCCAGGGTACAGATGGAATTATCGGTACTGTAGCAGACGTCTATGCCAATGATCAGACATGGAAAATACATTATCTCGCTGCTGACACCGGGAATTGGTTGCAAGGCCGACATGTGTTGATTTCTACCCAGAGTTTCGTGCATCCCCATGAAGACATTGGGTCGTTCCGGGCTTTAGTCAGTAAAGCTCAAGTTGAGGGCGCGCCCCCGTTTGAAATAGAAAAACCATTTTCGTGGGAGAAGGAACGGGAAATTTGCAACTATTATCGATGGAGCACGTATTTTCCAATTGATGAGAGGGAATTATCGGTGTTTCCCGGCATCCTGACCAGCGCGAACGGGCTTAAGGATTTTTCCCTTCAGGCGACGGATGGGGAAATCGGAAAGATTATCAATTTTCTCATTGATGATGCCAACTGGACCGTCCGCTATATGGTTGTGGATACCTCCAAATGGTTGGCCGGCCGAAAGGTGTTAATCAGTCCAATGTGGAATAAATCCATAAACTGGGCAGAGAGAACAATGGTTGTGGATCTCAATCAGGATCAGATTGAAAAATCTCCTGAGTATGATCCCACGGCACCCATTGAACGAGTGTATGAAATAAACCTATATAAGCATTACGGTAAACCACATTACTGGTAGAGATTTCAAGTGAAACGCATGCCAGGATGATGGAGGGAATGGAGGAACATTCTGCTAGAGACGCCTAATCTTGTTTTCCCATGCGGTGATAATGGACCGTCATCAAAACAAAGGAATTTTCTCCAGACGTATTCTTGAGTACCTTTACGTGGGATCCGGGAACAGGGTTTTGTCGCTCCGATGGTTGTCTTGAAAAGAGGTTCATAAAGGCCGTATGTTTGAGCATTTGGTCATTTTTGGAGCGACAGGGGACGTCTCGAAGCGCTTTGTTTTTCCTGCCTTAGCTCAGGTGTTCGCCAACCGGGGTCTTCCCACAGAATATGGAATCACGGGCGTTGGTCGGCGGAATTGGAATACGCCTCAGTTCCAAGAATATGTGTCCGGTTTACTTGCCAACCATCATACTCCACCCCCTCTGAGATCCCGGGAAGGATTTTTGGAATCTTTGGAGTATGTCCGTGTAGAAGATCTTGGTGAGACTCGACAGATTCAGTCGATCTTTCGTAAACAGGCAGGATCGACACTTCTATATTTGGGGTTACCTCCCCAGATGTTTCCTCCCGTTTTGGAGTCCCTCGGACGGGTGAATTTACCACCGGAATCCCGAATCATTATTGAAAAACCGTTCGGGTTAAGCTATTCCCAATCAAAAGAATTAAACCGGCTTGTGCATCAAACATTTCCTGAAGAGTGCATCTATCGCATGGACCACTTTTTAGGTATGCCGATTGTGCACACCATTTTGGGACTTCGATTTGCCAATCCCGTCTTTATGCCCATTTGGAACCGGCATTCCATCAAAAAAATCGAGGTGATCTGGGATGAGACCTTGACGGTGGAAGGGCGTGCGGACTTCTACGATCGCGCCGGAGCCTTGAAGGATATGATTCAAAATCACCTCCTCCAGTTGTTGGCCGTTCTGGCTCATGAGCCATTGGAAACCATGTGGTCTCCTGATTTTCGGGACAAGAGACTGGAATTGTTCAAGTCCGTGAGAAAACTGTCAAGGGCTGAGGTTCGAGCACAGACCGTACGAGCTCGTTACCGGTCAGGGGAGATAGGTGGTGTGCGGGTTCCCGGTTATGAAAAAAGCGAAGGTGTGGATCCCGAACGAAACACTGAAACGTTTGCTCAGGTGATCCTATGGGTCGACAATGAACGCTGGCAAGGCGTGCCTTTTGTGTTACGGTCCGGAAAAGCGTTAAGTCGAGATCGAAAAGAAATTCGAGTGCATCTTACACCTGGGCAGAACAAGACGGAATTCCCCCTTTCAGAGGAGGGCGGGAACATTTTACGATTGAATCTCGCGAGTGAAGAAGTCCATCTTGGGATATTTACTATCCAGGAAGCCGGTGGGGTCAGACCGGCACCAATGAGGGTGGACGATCCCATTTCTCCTGAACATCTTTCCCCCTATGAACGGTTGTTCCTCGAAGCCATGACCGGCCAAACACGACTTTTTGTGCGGGATGATGAGGTCGAAGAGATGTGGGAAATTATTCAACCCATTGCCGATGCCTGGGCAGAAAACGTGGTTCCCTTACAGGAGTACCCGGCAGGGTCCAACGGTCCACCTTTGGAGGAAACCGGAGGGGTGACAGAGTCCCGCCAAACACGTACGACAGCGGAGACTCCTGGGAGCGAGCCATTCCCATCCTATCATTAGGATCCCATGTGATCGGGTTTTGATGGTGTGGGCGTGACACGTTTTTTAACTAACGGCATGAACCGAAACGTTAAAAAGTTCAAAACGCTTAACACAATGGCAATTTCGTAACGATCCCATGCCACGGCCATTCCGATGGCTCCGGTGTTCCAAATGCTTGCCGCGGTTGCGGTTCCGGCGACATTCCCTCTGTCTTTGAGAATAGCCCCACCGCCAATAAATCCGATTCCGGTTAGGATGCCGTAAATCACACGAGCTTCGGCATCGGTAGAACTCAGAACATGGATACCCGTCAACATGTAGGCGCATGACCCGAGGGCCACCAGCGGAAACGTGCGGAGCCCGGCCCCGTGCGACTCCTGTTCGCGATCCCATCCTAATGGGACAGCCAAAAGAAACGCGATAATAAGATGGTAAAAATGTGACCAAACCTGATGCCAGTTCAGGGCGATTAATACATCCATTATGAGTCTTTCCTTGATAAGGCGGGGGACGTTGGAGTGGTGATAACCGTCCGGAAAAAAGCGTCAGGTATCATGCGGCACATCCTGGTCTTTCCGGTGGCGGGTGATCAACGTTTCCAAGGGTTCTTTAAATGTTAACGTGCGATAGGGGAACGGGATTTCAATTCCGGCGGAATCTAATGCCTGCTTCACGGCAGCCACAACCTTGTCCTTTGATTTTCTGATGTCCACTGGGCGGGATCCCGTCCACCAGGTCACCTCAAAGTCAATGCTACTTGCCCCAAATCCCTGGGCAAAGATTTGTATGTCTTTCTCTTGATTGACCGTGTCTAATCCTTCCAACGCCTGCCGGATCACATCACGTCCGGCATTGACATCCTCTCCATAGGCGATGCCACACATAATGGTGACCCGGCGCAGGTCCCGGTCGGTCCGCACCGTGACAGGATTTTTAAACAGCACGCTGTTGGGAATAACCACTCGTTGGCCGTCCGTTTGACGGATATGGGTATCTCGAATGGTGATTTCTTCCACAAACCCCTCCAATCCTTCGCATTCAATGACATCCCCTAATTGAAACGGCTCGCGAAGCAGGATCAAAATACCGGCCAGAAAATTTTCAAAAATATCCTTGAAGGCAAATCCAATGGCAATGGAGCCCAGTCCCAATCCGGTGAGAATTTTTCCCGGTGTTAAGCTGGGAAAGATAATGATGGCCGCAATCAATATTCCGACTATCCAAATGCCGATGAACACAAGTTTGCGTAATAATTCTGATAGAGATTCCCGTATACCAAAACGAGAAAAAATCCGCCTCAATAGGGTCTCCAGAGCCTTGGTGCTCAACCAGGTCAACCCAAGGATCACGATGGCTGAAATCACATTCGGAAGGTGAGCCAATGCCTGGCTTCCCATTTCCCGAAGACTGTTCAGTATAATGTTGAGGGGTTCCATGCGTTTATCCGGCAACAATCAGGTCAGACCTGACGAGTGAGGGTTAATAATCTTCCCATGCACTTCCGTAATATCTCCCGACTTCAGGCGGGGAATAACTAACTCCTTCGCCAGGATCTTCAAACAGGCCGCAAGGGGGATGGCCAGAATGAGGCCTAACACTCCCCCTAGCGCTCCGCCGATTAAGACGACGAGCAGAATCGTTGCGGCACTGAGGTCGGTGGACTGACTTTGAATCCAGGGCGTGAGCACCCAACCCTCAATGAATTGAACACCCAGATAGACTGCGCTGGGCCAGACGAGGACTTGCATCCAATAATCGTCGATAGAGGAAGGCCCCATGGACATATCCAAATATTTCAACAGTAGAGCAATAGGCCACATCAAGGTGGCGGCATAGGGAATCAGGCTCAGAACGCCTGCGCAAAATCCCAAAAGAACCCAATAGGGCATTTCTACTAGGAACCAGCCTCCTCCAAACATCACGCTCATTATCAAAGCAATGAGCAATCGTCCTCTGAAAAATTCTCCAATAGCCGCGTCCATTTCTGTCAGCAGTTTTTCCCAGCGGGCATCGCCTTGAGATTCGACCAAACTCCAAAAAGTTTGCTGAATGGAGGGAAAACTCCAGGCAAAAAAGAAAAAGTAAATGACGATTAATGAAAGGGAAAAAAGAAAAGAACCCAGTGTCCCGATAATGATATTCGTAAAATAAAATACCTGCCCGGTTCCCGAGAAAAAAGTTTTCAGCGTGGCGAAGGGATTACTCTTAATATTGGTGGAAACTTCGTAAAGCCTGCGGGAAATGTCTTCGAGGTCCACCTCATACCGGTGAGCCAAAATGGAAAGATATGTCGGGACTTTTTCAAAGAAATTTCGCAGTTGATCGACAAGAAGTGGTCCTATCCACAGGACGAGGCCACTGAACAGCACGCACATGATCATGGCCATGAAGGCCACGGCGACCCATCGCGGCAACCTCCAGGCCTGTTCCACGTAATCCAGAGTTGGGTCAGCCAGGTAGGCCAAACCCAGACCAATTAAAACCGGTACAAGAATGGCCTGTAATTGCAAACATAACCAGAGGAACCACACAACCACCCCGAGTATACACAATTCACGAACGGCCACGACTTCCCAGAGATGGAGGTTCCTGGAAAGTTTTCTTCTGGTTGTGGAGGGAGCCGGCAATGGCATACATGATGTCCAATACGAATGTCCTGGCAATTATTTACCATTCTCATCTCTACCAAAGTTCAGGATGCTCCTACATGGATAAAACCTCGCGGACCCTTCGTAACTTGTCTATTTGAATGAACAACGTCAGGAGACATCATGGGGAATCAGGAAGAGATGAGTCGACAAAAATTTTTCATTAAAAGATTTTCCATTGAGTGCATGCTCCTTTGAAGGAAGGAGTAAGTGGCCGGAGATGGCATTGGATTTTTTAACGTGCCGGATGGAGGACAGAATGGTCGGGACATGGGCGGTCAGTCTCACTAAAGCAGGTAGCCATTCTTTACAGGGAACCAAAAAACGTTCACCTGTGACACCTCCGCCTGAACCTGAAAAAAAATCTCCGCCCATCGGTCCTCCTAAGCGGGATCCGAAGCCGGAGCCGATTCACGATCCACCCATGCCGCCATCGCCGGGATCCGATCCTGACGATGAACCTCTCCCAATTGGTGACCCGCCTGATACGTCGGATCAGCCTATTCGTATGAAACTCACGGCAGGCGGCTTCCTTGCTGGACGGCCGTTGAGTTATTCCCTAAACAGGGAGGGGTTCACTGGCATGCACACACGTGATCCCATAATCTGTGATCCTCTTCAACCTCGTGAAAGGAGGTTTCTATGACGATATTAAAATGGGCCGCCATTTTCTTTGTCATTGCGCTCATCGCGGGCGGGTTTGGTTTCTCAGGAATTGCGGAGGGAGCGGCCGATATTGCCCAAGTATTATTTTATATTTTTCTCGTACTGTGCGTGGTGATGGTCCTCATCGGTGTGTTTGTGGCCAAAAAAATTACATAATGTCCTCCTGGGGACAATGATTAGCATGACCGGCCAACAGCTCTATCTCACAAGCTGGCGGGAGGCGCGAACATGAGAAATTATCTTTCCTGATAAAGAGGATGTTATGACGAATCAAGAAAAAGCCAAATTGATTGCGCCCTGGATCAATCCTGCAGAACGGGTCACGGTGGATTTTAACGATGTGACAGGATTGAATGCTGAAGTGTTCGGATGCACCGAAAGCGTGGTTTATTTGTTATTTCAAGAAGCGTTCCCGCATATGAAAGAACAAGTCACCATTCCGTTGAAAGCGGTCCAGGTGGAAGAGGATGATGGACATTATACCCGGGATCCCGATGCCCCTCTTCAATGGCGATTGCGACTCCGGGTGAATCAAAACCGTCCGGAAGGAATATGACATCGCTCACACCGCACGCGGAGTAGGTCCAACTCTACTTGATCCATTGGATATGTCGATTAGGAGGAAAGAATTCGGGAGGAAGAATTAGACGATGGGCGGACATGACCCCCACAACTTGTCCATTCACAATTTGTTGGGTTTCGGGCTATCGTGAAAGTAAGATCCTCCCAATAATTCTATTTTAACGAAAGGAGAAAACGATGAAATTAATAGCAAAGGAACGCATGAAAGTAGGAACTGCCGTGATGGCCTTGTGCTTGGGCATACCTGTCCTGGCGCAGGCGGACTCATCCTATGATTACAGGGATCGATCGCATGTCGACACACGCGGGTGGTCGGATTCCCGTTATTATGATGCCGATCATGACCGGAATCGCGATCGAAATAATGATAACCGGGGGTATTACACAGACCAATATGGTGATCTGGATACCATGGAGGATCAGGACAATAACCACAGGTATCGGGGAGAGGGATATGTGACTCAGGACGGATACCGGTCCACCGCTTCCCATCCACGGAACCCGAATGATCTTCGGCGTGCCGACCAAACCATTCGGCGAGATATCCTTGCCGAGCTGGGCGAGGGCACCGATAGAGTTCACGTTAGTGTAGAAAATGGCGTCGCGACGCTATCCGGCATGGTCTTAAATCGTGAAGCCATGATGGAAGCGGAGGAGGCTGCTTATGATGGCGGCGCGCGAAAAGTGCGAAACGAATTGCAGGTATTTCGATATGATGAGCGACCGTGGGGAGAGATGAGTGATAGGAGTTTGGCCAAGGCTGTGAGGGAAGAATTGGCGTGGAGTCCCTATGTGGATGAGGATCCGATTCGGGTGAATGCCCGGCGAGGAGTGGTGACGCTGCAAGGAACTGTTAAGGACCGATCGCAAATGGCGGCTGCAGTCGAAAATGCCTATGAAGCCGGAGCCCGACGTGTCAATAATCAACTCAGGATTGCCAACTAACTCAGTAATCCGGATGCCTATCAATGGGTTGGGGATGGGCAAATTTCCATGCTCTTTCCCAGGCATCCAAATGCTGAATGGATGTAGAACAATAGTGACGCAAACGACGGAGCAAATCATTGAGAATAGATACACATTCATTACGCAATAGTCCAACAGAAAGGGGAGAATTATGCCAATTTTATTGTGGATTTTAGGGGTTCCTTTCAGTCTCGTGCTGATATTATGGTTGTTCGGAGTCATCGCTTTTTGAGAAGCCATTTCCCGGATTCAATTGGGATAATGAAAGTGAACAACCAAGTGACTTGAGTACCATTTAATATATTGTTTGTAGGATATGACGGGCCCGGGTATTTCAGTTTAAGGAATGTCCGGGCCCGTTACTATAATGGTGCATCCGTCTTTTGTCTTTCGCACACGAATTCGCGGAGTACCCCGGGTATCCGGCAGACTTTGTCGCGACAGGCTTTACGAAAAACCGAAGCAAATGTCCATTTGTTCATGTGGCGTTATATGGTAAAGCTGAATCTGAAAATGAAGCGTACGGATTCCTATGAAATTACGGAGAAAGAATAGGCCGATGCCAATATCAGAGAAAATACAACAGGCTGAATATGGAGAAGGGCGTAGCGTCCTGGTTCTTTTTAATGTGGTCGTGGGGGTATTTGCCACAGCTCTCCTCTGGGCATTTCAAATAACGCCTTTTGCGGCAGGCTTGTCGACAAATTCCATTCAAGGCAATTTGCATCCGGAAATCCGTCAGGAGAACACCATTTCTATGGGGACCCCACCAGGGAGGACCTTAATCTATTCTTTGGAACCCTGGGGCGGGATTCAGATTGACGCTGCTGGAAAATCTCGCTTCGCAATGCGGGATGTCTCTATTCTGCCTTGGAGGTCGGGTGACAATCTCCTGTTAACAACCGCACACATGAGCATGGTCGCAGAATTTGAAACGGGCATTCGGCGACGAGACATTCGTCCGTCCGTTCAATATATCCGAGTTCGAAATTTGAATTGGATTACGACATCATGATGAATGGCCTAACTTTCGTTTTTAGCATAGATATTATGAGGCTAACCGAAAGAAAGACAGAAGGCGGGATTGGGTTCTAGGGATGTGGATTTCTTCTTCGGATAATTCGAAGGTCAAGGGTGTTTGGCTCAATTGGTTCTGATGGGTATTCTTCTTGTTATTGACTCTGATCCTGAATCCCAAGAGTCCTGGACGCGTCTCGGTGATTCGTGCGGGGTCGAGATAAGGGTTGCAGGAAATATTTCTGATGGAATTCGTCTCTCCACACAACAATCCATCGACCTCATTGTCGTAGACTTGTTTCTGCCTCAAAAAAGCGGGTTTTCGTTCATTTCAGAAATCACGTCGAAGGAACACCATCCTCCCATCATTGCAACCTTTTCAGCACATCAGGCGCCAAAGTTTAATATTAAACGGTTTGCGCATTTGCTGGGAGCGTCCTATACCTTTGAAAAACCTCTTAACCCCAGGTTATTTCTTCAAGCCTGCAGGGAGTTGGTGACGCATTTCCCATCTAAACCCGGGTAGAGGGCATATTGCCCTCCACATCATTTTGCATAGCACGGATCTCTTCTACGATACTGCGTTTTTGCGCCAAATTCCTTCCGTACCTTGAGAGGGCTGGTTAGGCCATCTGAAGGCTCCGATTGAAATTATGACGTTTTTTATCGGTAGAGAAATTTTTTAGGGCCGGCCAAAACTCCTCTTCCTCTCTCAACGAATGAGGAGAGACATGAAAATTTAACGTCACGTCGGGGTTGAGAAGGAATGAGTCGCCAACTTCCGTAATGACCTTCATGCAGGACAGACAAAGAGGTAAATGCCACATCCGATAATCAAATCCATAGCCTTCTCTAAACATCTCCTGCCATTTCGAACCCTCCAGGCATGGGTAGTAGGGGGGATCGCTTTTTCGATAAAAGGGCAATAAGGTTTCGAGGTTCTCCCTCACCTGAAGATGAAATAAATCGGGATTAGAAGCTTGCTTTTCAATCAACGATTGGACCTCTTGGGTGGTTAATCCAACCTCCTCTGCCGCTTGGAACCATCCCTTTTGCCGCCATCGTGCAAAATTTTTATAGATGCGCTGGGTTTGCCCTTCTTCCAAACCAAGAAGGAATCCGACCTCGACCGGCTTCATGCCGTAAAAGTGGTAAAACAGGCAGATTAAGGCATCCCGGCTTAAGACGGCTCGGTTAAGCAGGCCATCCAGAAACCGGTACAACACAGGATTAGAGGTTGATGATGCTTTAGGTTCCTGGGGTCTTCCAAAATAATCTGAGATGAATCCATCCAACAACAGGGAAGGCCGGCAGGGAAGTTGGGAGGGACAATATTCGATAAACCGTTCCACCAGATCAAACGAAAGACGCAACAATAACTTTTCATGTGCCGAATTGTCTGCCCATTGCCCCATATCTTGTAAAATACGCCGAATCAGGCCAGAAGAACGTTCCAGGAAATGAGAAAAGTTCCCTGGAATGAACTGTTTGAATTCTTCAGGGGTATTAATCACACCGTTGGTTGATGGGGATAATGTCTTCAAGGTCGTCCTCCTTGCTTGGGGGAATGAAAATGAATGAAAAAATGAAAAATCTTCATATAGCCATCAGCTGTCTTGTTGTACAAATTTATCGAGATGGCCCCCCCTTCTGTACTGTTAAAATCCCTTGATTCTCAAGATACCGACCCTAGGGTTGCCATGACCGGACCGCGGACGTTCCACGGGAGGAACCGGAGGACAGTCTCCCCGAAGAGGATGAAAAACCCTGATTTGTCAACTGAAAAGACGGGGTAGGTGTGATAAGGTTGAGCCGGCCAAACCAGACTGATTAAATTGGGTTTCACATTACTTCATTGCCAGCCTCCCAGGCTCAATCAGGTGAAAGGACTGTGTCCATGACATCGTCAGGCCGGATGGCAGAAATCATTCGAAATAAAAATTGGCTGGAAACCCCACTCGGGGACATGGCCGAATGGCCCGTTCAGCTCAAAACCTCCGTCCAAATTATCCTGGATTCGAGATATCCCATGTTTGTTTGGTGGGGGAACCATCTGATTAATATTTATAACGATGCCTATATCCCGATGTTGGGAAACCGACATCCCCATGCCTTGGGAGAATGTGCCTCGAAAGTTTGGGCCGATATTTGGGCGGTCATCGATCCGCAAGTGCAAATGGTGTTTCAAGAAGGGCGAGCCACGTGGAATGAGGAGCTGCCGCTTTTTATGAGCAGATACGGATTTTTGGAAGAAACTTTTTTTTCTTTTTCATACAGTCCGATCAAAAACGAGCAAGGAATGGTGGGGGGACTCTTCTGTGCTGTGACGGAAGAAACAAACCGGGTCTTAAAAGGGCGAAGACTCGATACCCTCCGGCAAATTTCCAAGGTCACGGAGCGGTCAGAGTCGGTTGAAGAAGTCTGCCGGTTGGCGACAGATGTCCTCGCCGGGAATCGGCTGGATATCCCTTTCAGCTTAATATATCTGTGGGATCCTGAAGAGCGTTATGTACATTTAATGGCCCAATCCGGTTTGGCGTCTGAGTCCCCCTTCGCTCAGAACCGCCTGGCTGTGGATGGAGATCATCTCAATCCATTGCCGTGGTGGCCGGTGTCATTTTCACCAGGATGGTCGGAGGCCGAGTTTTCCATTCCCATTACTGTTGATTTGGATCCTTCCGCAGAAGCCTGGCCGGAGCCGTGTCGCCATGGCATGGTCTTACCCTTGCGGTCGTGGGAGCGAGAGAAAAAAGCCGGATATCTGATTGTGGGGACCAGCCCGAGATTACCGGTGAATGAAAGATATCGTGAATTTCTGAATTTGCTCGCCAATGGGATTTCCGGGTCTATCAACCGGGCGCAGGCGCTGACCGAAGAGCGAAAACGGAATCAAATGCTGGCGGACCTGAATCGTGCCAAAACGGAATTTTTCAGTAATGTGAGCCATGAGTTCCGAACACCTCTCACACTTATTCTGGGTTCTCTGGAAGAAGCGATGCAGAACACCACTTTCACCACGGCTCCAGGTGTGGAGGTGGCCCACCGAAATGCCGTGCGGATGCTGAGGCTGGTCAACACGCTATTGGACTTCTCCAGTCTGGAGGCAGGCCGCATGCAGGCCGTGTTTGAACCTGTGGATCTCTGTGATTTGACCATTGACCTGGCATCATCGTTTGAATCCGCCATGAAACATGCCGGTCTGGAATTTTTCGTGTCCTGTTCCACGCTGTCTCAACCGGTCTATGTGGATCGGCCCTCCTGGGAAAAGATTATACTCAATCTGCTTTCAAATGCCTTGAAATTTACGTTGCAAGGACGGGTGTCCGTGAAAGTCTGTCCTCATGCGGAGAGGGTGGAGGTCCGGATTGAGGATTCGGGAGTCGGTATGAGCCGGGAGACGCTTTCTCATGTGTTTGAGCGATTCTTTAGGGCCAAGGAAGCCCTGGGACGAACATTTGAAGGAACCGGAATCGGCCTGTCCTTAGTGAAAGAACTGGTAGAAATGCATGGCGGGAAGATTCATGTGGAGAGTGAACCCGGAAGGGGAAGTGTGTTTACCGTGACGTTGTCGTACGGGTTTCATCACCTTCCGCCGGAGCAGGTATGCCACACATCGACCCCCCCCAAGGACGGACGTTTGGCGAAGTCGTTCATTTTGGAGTCCGAGCAGTGGGCCGGAGCCACGGATCATGAACCGGGCGGTCAAAAAAATTTTCAGGATGAAGCAGTTCCCCTTCAGAAGACGGATCACTCCCGTCCCACCATTTTATTGGTGGAAGACAATCGGGATATGCGAAATTATGTGACGCGATTACTGTCTGCCGACTATGAGGTGATTTCTGTCTGTGACGGGCAGGAAGCCTTGGAGCAGATTCACACAGTCCGTCCACACCTTATTCTGAGTGATATCATGATGCCCCGGATGGATGGAAATGAATTGCTGACACGTCTTCGGTCCAATCAGGAATTACAATCGACGCCGTTTATCTTTCTATCGGCCAGGGCCGGGCAGGAGGCCGAAGTAGATGGGCTTCTGACCGGTGCGGATGACTATCTCGTCAAGCCGTTTTCCGCGGGTGAACTTCTGGCCAGAGTGAAAAAAACTCTAGGATTGGTCACCATGCGTCGTGCCGCGATCGAATATGAATCACGCTTCCAGCATCTGGCCCACCACCCCGAGATCATGACCTGGATTACGGACGCAGACGGGAACTGTGTCTTTCTCAGTCAAACCTGGTATGACTTTACCGGTCAGACAGAGGCAACCGGCCTCGGGGATGGATGGATGTCTGCCGTTCACCCGCACGATCGCCCTTCCATTCAGCAGGCGTTTTACGAAGGGAATAGAAAAAGGCAATCCGTTCGACTGGAATACCGCCTTCGGAGTGCAAAGGGTGAGTATCACTATGTTCTGGATTCCGCCTCTCCCCGCTTTGAATCGGATGGCAGGTATCTGGGGTACGTCGGTTTGGTGCTGGACCTTTCCTATCAGAAAGATATCGAAGAACAACAACGGGAAAGTGAAGAACGATTTCGTACTCTTGCCAATACAATTTCCCAATTTGCCTGGATGGGAGACTCCACGGGATGGATTTTTTGGTACAACGCACGCTGGTACGAGTATACCGGGACCACGCTGAAGGACATGGAAGGGTGGGGCTGGAAGAAAGTCCATCACCCCGATCATGTCGACCGGGTTGTTGAAAAAATGCGCCGCTGTTTTCAAACCGGGCACATATGGGAAGACACCTTCCCTCTCAGAGGCAAGGACGGCGAATACCGGTGGTTTCTCTCAAGGGCCGTGCCTATTCTAAATCAGGATGGTGAGGTGGTGCGATGGATCGGCACCAATACGGATATTACCGAATTAAAAACCACACAGGAGCAACTACAAAATCTGACCAGCCAATTAGAAAGCCAAATTGCCAAACGCACAGAAGAACTCCGACAAAATCAATCGCGCCTGCAGGCACTCGTCGGCGAATTGATTCTGACGGAACAGCGGGAACGACGCAGAATTGCCGAGGAACTTCATGATTTTCTGGCCCAACTCCTTGTGGCCTGCCGTTTGCGAGTCAACAGACTGGAGCAGGCGGTAAGTGCCGAAGGACAGGTGCTTCCGGTTCTTCACGAAATTGATCGCATTCTCGACCAATCGTTGGGATATACGCGCTCGCTGGTGGCCCAGCTGGTCCCATCGGTGTTGTATCAATTCGGGTTAATAAAGGCATTGCAATGGTTGGCCGAGGATATGAAACAATATGGACTCGCGGTGGAAGTCAGGATGGAGCGCGACCATCTGACGCTCACTGAGAATGAGGCGGTGCTTCTGTTTCAATCCATTCGTGAACTGATGATGAATGTGGTGAAACATGCCGGCGTGGACACCGTTTCTCTGGCCGTCAGCCTTTCCTCATCGAATGAGATTTGTATTGAAATTTCGGATCGGGGCGTTGGCTTCGATCCCGACCTCATCGAACAACACAGTCATACATCCAATCAATTCGGACTGTTCAGTATTCGAGAGCGCATGTCTTTATTAGGCGGCCGGATGGTTATAGACTCGAGTGCCGGGTCCGGGACACGCATCCGCTTGTATGTAGCCTTATCCGAACAGGACCCATTACATGTGATCCTACCAGTTGCAGATGGTGCACCTTTAATACCCCAGAAAACCAAGCAGGGTTCGAGTCCGCAAATGTCCTCGGGCTATCGAGTCCTTTTAGTCGATGATCATGCGGTGGTTCGACAGGGATTACGAAGTCTGCTGGATGCCTGGTCCGATGTCGAGGTCGTCGGAGAAGCCGGGGATGGGATTGAAGCCATCCGTCTGACAGAATCTCTGCAACCGGATGTGGTGGTCATGGATATTAACATGCCAAACATGAATGGTATTGAGGCCACCAGGCACATTCGACAGAACCACCCAAATATTCATGTGATCGGATTATCGGTTCGTCAGGATAAGGAAACGGAACAAGCTATGTGTGAAGCCGGTGCGGCCGGATACTTGTCCAAGGAAACTGCCGGACAGGATCTGTATCGCATGATGGCCAATGTCGTCAGATTGCATCAACACTTCACATAAGCCAACGCAGTTTCTGAATCCCGGATATTTTCTGTTCATGCCCGCCACATTTGTCAACTGACATTCCCGGTGTTTTTCCTCATTGTAACCAAGACCACTTCTGCTCATGTTTCAGTTAATGAGGGAACGCATTTGCCGGTTTACACTGCCATACTTGTTTTGGTTTTCGGCCTATTGGCCGGTCCTGGACTGGCCGCTGAGGATGTGGAAAATACCGCCGAGGTGACCGGAGAAGAGGTTGAGAAGGTTCAGGATATCGGTATAGCCGTGGCCATTAAAAACCGGTTGTCCCGGGTCGATCGCAAATCTTTTTCCACAATTGAAGTGTCGGTGAAGGAGGGCATAGCCACGCTGACCGGGACAGCCGACAGTCTTTGGATTCAGCAGCGTGCTACGGAAATTTCCCAGGCTATCCGAGGCGTTCGAGGGGTCATCGATCGCATTACAGTGGGTCCGGTCGGTACAACCAACGATGCTGCCCTGAAAAAATATCTTGAATACCTTTTACGAGAGGATCCTGTGGTGGAACGCGACGACATTCATGTGGATGTGGTCAAGGGGGTCCTCACCCTGAAGGGGCGGGTGCACTCCCGGCAAGAAAAACACACGGCGCTCAGTTTAGGAAAAATGATCAAAGGCATTCGAGAGGTTCGGGACTTTCTGACGGTGGAGAACGTTCGAGATAGGCCCGACTCAATCCTGAAGGAGGAAATCACCCATCGCCTGGCATTTGATGTCTGGGTGGTCAACCCATCTCTCTTGCACGTCCGGATAGAACAAGGTCGTGCGATTCTGACAGGACAGGTGGGAAGCGTGTATGAAAAAAGTCGGATTGCCGAACTGGCATGGGTCGAGGGTGTCCGGTCCGTGGATGTGAGCGGTATCGTCATTAATTGGGGGTCGCAGGATCCGATGATGCGGACTCAGCGTCCCGTGTTTACGGACAGGGAAATTTCCAATGCCATTCAAAAAGTGCTGGCGTATGATCGTCGCGTCGCTCCATTCGGGATCAGTGTGACCGTAAAAAACGGGACGGTGACCCTGAAAGGAAATGTCCCCTTTCTCTCCATTAGACGTGAGGCTGAGCAAAACGCCAATAATACTGTCGGGGTGCAATCCGTGAACAATCTCATAACAGTCCAGTCCAAAGCGACTCCAAAAGATGCCGATATTCATGCCCGGTTATTGGCCGCGTTTTCACAAGATCCTGTCTTGGAGCCCTTCACTCTTGGGGGGGCGGTCAAAAAGGGAGCCGTCCTGCTGACGGGGACCGTCGATTCAATTTATGAACGAAATCATGCCGAAAACGTGGCTTCCCGGATCCGAGGCGTGACAAGCCTGACCAATCACATCAGCTTTTCAAATCCCGAAATCGAAAAAACGGATTGGGAAATTCAACTGGATTTCGAAAACCAGGTGTGGTGGAGCCCATTCTTATCGAGCCAGGATATTGTGGCGACGGTGGAAGATGGGAAGGCCACCTTGTCCGGATCAGTTCAACATATGCACCAACGGCTGATGGCGGAACAGCAGGCGTTTGAGGCGGGAGCCTCGATAGTCATCAACCGGTTGCGAGTCGGAAAATCTCTCCCTGCTTCTAAGTTGTCAGGCCAAGAACTTTATGCCCGACGTTGAAATTCCGGTCGGGCAAGTTCAGGACAAATCCAATTCACGCTGACCCACATCGTTTCAAGTGTTGGATGCCCCAAAGGAAGGGATGAGATCCGCTCCATGGTTGGATTACGTAATTAACCTCAAGGGTTAAGGAGAGTGGCGCAAAAAACCGGGATGCGTAAAATTGAAAGAATTTTTTATACCGTTGTTATTCTCATCACCTATAGGGAGGTCGATTGTTATGAAATGCACCATTAGCACCCCTGGCCAACATGTGGTTCTGACACTCACCGTGGATCTCAGTATTAATACCCCTAATTTGAGTCGAACCGATTTAATATTGGATCGTGTGGTCTCGTCACCGATTTCCATCCTCATTTTAGATTTACGGTCCTTGTCATGTGTGAATTCCTTTGGGACCTGGACCATCCTCCAGATTGTATTTAAAGCCAGGGAGCAGGGGAAAGGTGTGTTCCTTTACAACGTACAACCTTCTATACAACCCTATTTGAAAGAAGCGGGAATACTTGAACTGTCCACCACCATTGATACCCAGGAGGAGCTTGGAAATGTGTTGGAAGGGAATTACCGGCTTCCGAGGTCATGTGCAAATGGGGGAAACGTGAAGACCTCATTTCAGGAAAGCCAAGTACCATCTGCCGGAATAGCATCGTTGTAGAAAAAGCGCCAGGCTTCAGAAAGGTATTTGTCTTGTTGCGAGGCGTAGGGACCCAGAAGGAAGACCGACGAACAGAATATGTTGATCCCGTGTAAACGACTGGGCAGGGATACCAAGGGAGAATAAAATCGGATGATCTTCGGCGCATGCGCTTTCGTTGAAACTGTGAGGTAGGGTAAAGTTCACACGCACTTTCCAGAAAGCCGAAGCTTCCAGTGACTAGAAAAAAAACCCCGTCCAAGGATCGATTAGGCCCTTCGCCTTCCCTCCCACCGAAACCATCTTCAACTGTGCAAAAACCACGGAAGTCCCTACGCCCCTCAAAGTCTCCTTCTTCTGCACCAACCCCTTCACCACCTCCCCAGGGGGGAATGACTGATGCACCGTCCAACGCTTTTCCCATCGTCGGGATCGGCGCTTCGGCCGGAGGACTCGAGGCATTGTGCCGGTTCTTTTCAACACTTCCAGACAATAGCGGAATGGGGTTTGTGGTGATCCAGCACCTGGCTCCCGATCGCGAAAGCCTTATGCCGGAATTGCTGGCGCGGAAAACCTCGCTGCCGATTCATGTCGCGGCAGATGAAACGCTAGTCGAACCCAATCATATTTATATCATTCCGCCCAATACGCAATTGAGCATCGATGGTGGGTTTCTGCGAGTGGACCGGCCTTCACAAATTCATGGCTTTCGAACGCCCGTTGATAAGTTTTTCAAATCCCTGGCCGAAGATCAAGGTCCATTTGCCATCGGGGTGATTCTGTCCGGCGCGGGGTCCGACGGAGCAGTCGGGCTTCGATTCGTGAAGGAACATGGCGGGTTAACGATTGCCCAATCAACGGAAACGGCCCAATTTTCCGGAATGCCGACGAGTGCCATTCTGACCGGATTAATCGATTATATCCTCCCGGTCGAAGCCATCGCGGAGGCGCTGATTCTCTATGCGAAATATTTATACGATCTCCGGGACGGAAAGGGCCTGGAAACCCTTCGTGCCGAAGCGCTGACTCACTTAGAGGTGATTTGCTCGCATCTGTACCGTCGGACCGGACACGATTTCCATGGTTACAAACGGAATACGATGGGTCGGCGGGTTCAGCGGCGCATGCAGATTCTGCACATTACCTCTCCCGCGCAATATGTCAGACGATTGCGGGAGGACCCGGAAGAAGTCGATGCGCTCTTTAAGGAGCTGTTAATCGGTGTGACCCAATTTTTTAGAGATCCGGAAGCCTTTGCGTTTTTCTCCGACACGATCATCCCTAAGATCGTGAAATCCAAACACAACAATGAAACCATCCGGATCTGGATACCGGGTTGTTCGACGGGAGAAGAAGTCTATTCGCTCGCTATCCTTTTTTATGAATACCTCCATCGGGAACATCTTAACATTCCTCTTCAAATCTTCGGGACGGATATCGATGAGCGGGCATTGGATATTGCCCGCCGTGGGCAATATCCGGAAAGCATTCAGGAAGATGTGCTGCCCGATCGACTGTCCTTGTTCTTTGAACAGGACGGGTCCTGTTATCGGGTTGCCAAGGTGATCCGTGAGGTATGCATTTTTTCCTTTCATAATCTCGTCGGTAATCCCCCGTTTTCTCGCATGGATGTCATATCATGCCGGAACCTGTTGATCTACATGGAACCCACTCTTCAGAATCAGATGTTTGCCGTGTTTCATTATTCCCTCAACCCGGAGGGCTACCTGTTTCTCGGCGCGTCGGAACAGGCGGAAGACCAAACCCGATTCTTTCGCCCCGTGAATAAACGCTTTCGGGTATTTCAACCAAAAGAGATCATGCGCCGCACGTTTCCCAAGTTCCCGATACAGGGACCGCGTGGCACCATGCCCACTCCGAAACCGGCTTTTTTCCCCCAGATTCAGGATCCCTTCATTCACACCTTCGATCAACTGGTCAGAGAGGAGTACGGCCCTCCCGGGGTGTTGATCGATAAAGAGTGCCAGGTGCAATACGTCTCCGGCCGGACCGGGACCTATCTGCAGCTTCCCTCCGGTTCGGTCAACGTGAATTTGATCAATATGGTCATGCCGGATTTGCGTATGCCGTTGCGATCCGGCATTTTGAAGGCCGTGAAAACCGGCAAGGAGGTGGTCCTCCCCAATATTCAATTGACCGTGAATGATGATATGCAATCTGTGGATATCATTGTCCGTCCGCTTTTTCATGCCAAGCAATCGTCCGATCTGCTGATGGTGGTCTTCCGTGAGAAAGGGCTGATCCGGAAACCTTCCAAAGACTCGAAGAAATACTCGAAAGGCGAGCACCGGACGATAAAGGAATTGGAGCAGGAAATTGACTCCACCAGGGAGCATTTGCAAACGGCGCTGGAAGAACTGGAGACCTCCAACCAGGAATTGAAATCTTCCAATCAGGAATTGATGTCGGTCAATGAAGAACTGCAATCCGCGAATGAAGAATTGCAAACGTCTACCGAGGAATTGCAATCGATTAACGAAGAATTAGAAACGGTCAATGCTCAACTGTCCGGAAAATTGGAGGAATTGGATCACGCCAATAGCGATATGGAAAATCTTTTCCGGACGACGAATATCGCCACATTATTTCTCAATGCCGACTTATGTATTCAGAAATACACTCCGGCGGCCCAAAAAATGTTCCAGTTTTTAGATACCGATATTGGCCGACCCATTACACAATTGTCCTCATTTTCCAGAGACGAAACGTTATTGGCAGGTATTCGGGACGTGCTGCGCACCTCACGGCCCAACGAACAGACTCACCGAATTTTTCAAGACCCTCGGACATTCTTCACACGAATGACTCCCTACCAATCCAGTGACGGTCAGACCCAGGGAGTTGTGCTGACTTTTGTGGATATTTCGAAGCTTCGCCAGGCGGAAGATCAAGTGCTCCGTTTCTCTCAACAACAGAAAGTGATGGCGGAGTTCGCACAGTTGGCGCTCCAGGAAAGAGATGTGCAGAAGGTCATGGACGAATGTGTCAGACTTCTGAGTCAGACCTTACCGATTGAAATGGCTAAAGTGCTGGAAATATTGCCGGGAGAACGGTCCCTCCTTCTTCGCGCCGGGGTAGGATGGAAAGAGGGATTGGTCGGCCAGGCCGTGGTGAGTGCCGATCAAAACTCCCAGGCAGGGTATACGCTGATAAGCCAAAAGCCGGTTATCGTCAAGGATCTATCGGCGGAAAGCCGGTTTTCCGGTCCTTCCCTATTGATTGATCATCAGGTGGTCAGTGGCATGAGTTGCATTATCCGGGATCAGGCAGGCAATCCGCATGGAGTCCTCGGTGTGCATACAACATCACATAGGGAGTTCCGGGAGAAGGAGGTGGAGTTCCTCCAAGCCATGGCCAATATTCTTGCCTCGGCCATACACCGGAAAAATATCGAAACTCAACTGCAGTTCGTGACCGAATCCTTGGAACGCCGCGTGGATGAGCGGACACAGGATCTCGTTCAGCACCAACACCGACTGCGTCAAATGTCGCTAGACCTTATTCTTACCGAGCAACGGGAACGGCGGCGCATTGCCACCGAATTGCATGATTATTTAGGGCAGTTGCTGGTTGTCGGAAAGATAAAAATCAGTCAATTGCTGCAAACCGATCTTTCGAATCAGCAGGCGCCTCTTGTGCGGGAAATGGAAGAGTCTCTGGATGAGGCGTTGCAATACACTCGGGATCTCATTCCTCAAATCAGTCCGCCCATTTTGTATGAATTCGGGTTTTTGGCGGCCGTCCGATGGTTGTCCGAAAAAATGAAACGGTATGATTTGCACGTCACGGTGGCATCCCATGTTGATGAAGATCAATTGAATCTTTCCGAATCCGTCTCAATTATCCTGTATCAGGCCATCAGGGAATTATTGCTGAATGTGATGAAACATGCCCAGACTCAGGAAGCTTCCATTCTGATCAATCAAGTCTCGTCAGAGGTGTTTGGAGTAGAAGTCGCGGATCGCGGATGTGGTTTTGATCTGTCCTCAACACGTGAAACCCATTCCCCCTTTGACAAATTCGGCCTGTTGAACGTGCAAGAACGCATAGAAAGTCTTGGAGGCGAATGTGAGGTCCTTTCCAGGATCGGGGAGGGCACTCGAGTGCTGATTAAAGTGCCTATTTCCGTGCAAGGCGCTGATGAAGAATCCCTTCAGTCCTCCTCTTCTCCCAAAGCGGTCCGGGTTTCGAATTCCCGAAAAACGGAGGAGGGTATCCGGGTTGTCCTTGCGGATGACCACCCCATATTTCGTGAAGGATTGGGCACCATGTTAAATGCCTGCCCCGATATTCAGGTGGTCGGAGAGGCCGAAAACGGCGAACAGGCTGTCGAGCTTGTTCAGACTCTTCACCCTGATGTGGTGGTGATGGATATCAATATGCCGGTGATGAACGGAATAGAAGCCACGCGTCTCATTAAAGCCAGCCACCCGGCAGTCTATATCATCGGCTTGTCCATGCATGGGGATCAAATCGTGTCAAATAATTTTGCTGAGGCTGGAGGGGACGAATATGTGTCCAAAGGGGATTCGTTCGGTTCCTTCGCCGAGGTCATTCGATCCAGTCAAAAAAATCGATGATGTCTCCTGAACCCGTCAGATAAGTCATACAGCGCACGGAGTGAACCGGTAGGAATAGGAAGAAAACCTCCGCCCCCCTCCGTATGACTCTTCACGATTCCCTTTGGCGATTCCCAGCCACCATTGTCATGCTGACCTGAAGGCAAGCATTCAGCTCAGCCGTGAACCGGTCGGGCCGGGCACAGATCCTTCTCTTCTAGGGTGACCTTCTTTCTGATAGGCTAAAGGGATCTCTTAACTTGAACCAGCGAAGATCAATTAGATTTTTGACTTGAGTCCTCACGAATTTTGTCCATGTCGGGTGAATGTGCGTTCTGTTTCACTGTGAGGCACTAGGATGGATGGTGAGTCGGCGAGCCGGTGAGTCTCTACAGAGATGTAGGCTCCCACAATTGGCAATGTATCCCCATTATTCCTATGCAAACATCACATCCCGATATTATTGTCGTAGGAGCGTCGGCAGGAGGTGTTACCACGCTCAAAAAGCTGGTGTCCTATCTTCCCCAGGATTTGCAAGCTTCGATTTTTGTCGTTCTCCATCTCGGTTCGTATTCGCCTTCCACGCTTGCTTCCATTCTATCGGATGCCGGGTCTGTGCCGGCCACACTTGCCAAACATGGAGAGTTCATTTCCTACGGGAGAATGTATATTGCTCCTCCGGATTTTCATCTGCTGATTGATAAGGATGTGCTGGTCCTTTCCAAAGGTCCACGTGAAAATCTTTGGCGGCCTTCTATTGACACGTTATTCCGTTCGGCGGCGGTGTCCTATGGCGTGCGGGTCGTGGGGGTTATTTTAACAGGATATCTGGATGATGGCGTCGCAGGCCTTCTGGCTATCCAGCGGTGCGGGGGGATGATTATGGTTCAGGATCCCGCAGAGGCCATGTTCCCGGATCTGCCGAATAATGTGTTGGCTCATATGCACGTCGATTTTTGTTTGCCGGTGGAGGATCTGGCCCGCCAACTGATTCAACAGGTCAAGACCCGGCTAGGCCGGGAATTTCCTCCTCCTGAAGATCTGCTTGAGGAAAACGTATCGGTCGATGACTATAAAAGTCATCTTCCTCCTCGGCAAGTCAAGGGGGAGGTTGCCGGACTCAGTTGCCCCGAATGCGGAGGGACCCTTTGGGAACAGACCCAAGGCTCCTTAACCCGGTATCAATGTCACGTCGGACATGGTTTCAGCGAGCAGTCCTTGTTGGCGGGAAAATCGCACACCCTTGACCAGGCCCTGTGGACGGCCTTTCGGCTCATGGAGGAGCGTGTGGCTCTCCTGCGGAAATGTATTGCCAGAGCCCAACACACTGGTCTTCGACACACCCTGAGTTTATATCAAAAAGAGCTGGAACCTCTTCTGCCTCAATTGCAACAATTTCGAGAATTGTTAAGCCAAAAATCTTCATTTCCGTTTGAGCCGTCCTCGCCAGCCAATACGTCTGAATGAGTGATGCAACAACCTGACGGTTTTTCCTGATTGTTGAGGGGGATGTCCCAAACCGGCTGTTGAACGAATCAAATGCTTTTGAGAGCTGTCGGAATTCAAAATTGGACTATCTTCCATGACCGAAGCAGGATGTTCAAAAGGCCTGTCCCGTCCTATGATTTTTTTCAGCTCAAGTGCGTAACTTTCCAGAAACTTACTATGGATTGGTTTCATGGCGAGTCGGGGGAATTTCGTTATTGTGAATTCCCTTCACGTTGATGCGCACACTGGTCCTATCTCTTTCTTCATGGGCATGATGTCATCCTACATAGCTTGAATCCCTCTTTCCCTCATTTAAAACTCCCATATTTCATTCGACATTTTTCAAGGGATCTTCACGTCTAGACCCAGGGTTTTGGGTAGTAGGCGCTTTTCGAGTAGGAAACTACAGTCAGACCATGAACATGATTTCTAACCCCAAGAACGAAGGAGGCCTTATGCAAACGTTTACCCTGGCAGCGATGAGAAACGAGCACCCCGATGTGTTCCCTCAATTGGTTCAGCAAATGCAACAACCACATTGTTCACGGTGCGGAGGAACGATGGTCGAGGAGACGTATATGGATATTTTCTCCGACTATGAGGATTTTCAGTTTCAGGCCAAGCACTGTATTCAATGTGGTGACGTCATTGACCCGTTTATTTTGCTGAACCGGTTGCGAACACATTCAGGTGAGACTCCGGATGTGAACTCCTTGTCACAGCCGCGTCATCGTGAAAATGGATTGGTCATGACCGGGTAAAAACCTGGTCATTCATTCTTGGTGGATTCGACCACGAAATGGTCACATAAAAGGGCAAATATCATGAATCGCAAAACAGGCAGTTTTTACTGGATATGTAGCATTCTACTGAGTCTCGTCATGATGGGACAGGGCATCGCTGCAGATATGCCGAAGGAACCCGGTGAGACCCATCTCATCAATGAAGATGTGAATATCATTACGGGCCTGTACACCCGGGAATACTCCTTGAAGGGAGATGGAGTCGTCGATTACAAAACGGCCCGACAAATTATTTTTTATGAAAATAACAAGTTTTGGAATACGGTCGTTGAAACCGTTGAATGGCCCTTGTTCTATTGGCTGGATGACAATCGCGATGGCGTCTTCGATCAATTTGTCGATCAGCGGGTGGAAGGCAAGAGTGCCTATATTATCCCGTATTTGCCGGTTTCGGAGAAATAGGCCATGCACCATTTAAGAAGAACGGCTTTCATATTTACCGTTCTGGCCTGGGCAATCCCTGGGGGATGGGCCTTCCCCTTCGCACAGCCCGCAGTGGCCGAACAAATGTATTGGCAGAAGCAATCCGTGACCTTTCTGGGAACCACTCTCGACGTGAATGGTGAACCCATAGGAATTGTGGCTGAACTTGACATCTCGTTTAGGAAACAGGAAGGCCAGGAAGCCTTGAATGTCACATTTGCGAGCGGACCGGGAAAATTTTCCCCATTTACTCAAGTGGCTATTCAATCCGGAATCGTCTCCGCGGCTCGTATGGCCGGTCTCGATCCAAAGAGCTGGAATATATTCCTCAAATTTCCGAAACCCGGTGTCACGATTTATGGAGATAGTTTGACCGCGATGGTCAGTGTCGTGGCTCTGGCGATGGCTAACGATAACTCAATTCTCCTGAACCGGGTGATGACCGGTAAAGTAACCCGTGACGGTCATATCGGGGCGGTGGGAGGAATCCCATTGAAAATCCAGGCCGCCTTTGCGGAACACATCCCAAGAGTCATTATTCCTGACGATCGGTTTCCCGAAGACAATGATTGGGAGACGCCTTTTCTGATGCAGATTTCTCCCGTGAATACGGTGTTGCAGGCCTATCAGATGTTGACGGGAACGACCCTTCCGAGGGCCGGGAAGGAGAAGGCCTCGGGATTGATGGTGGTGCACAATACCAAAGAGAAATAAGCAGAAAGGCTAGGCGGGATTTTTTTGTTGACAATATTGCCTGACGATAGTGACGAGGCTTTCAGCCGGACCTCCCTTGGTGACGAATGCCGCCGCTCCTGCCTCCCGGAACCATCGGGCCACGTCCGGCGTGTCGTAGACGGATAATCCGATCATGACCGTGTCGGGAAGGAATTCTTTGATTCTTTTGATGGCTTCCAGACCGTCCATCTTGGGCATATGAAGATCCATCACCACGACGTCGGGACGGAGTGACTCACAGAGGGCAAGGGCATGGTTCCCGTCTTCTGCCTCTCCCACGACTTCAAAATCCACTTGAGCGTTCAAAATATGGCAAAACCCCTCGCGGACCATCTTATGATCATCCGCGAGAAGAATGCGAATTTTTTCCGAGGGAGGGCGGGAAACAGACGCATGCTTGACGGCATTCATGGGAGTCGGTTTGGCAGCACGTAATTGGACATCCTTACTGCTGTGGTCTATTGGAATACGCAGGAGGACTTGGGTTCCCATCTTCTGGGCTGAATTGAGAACCATTTCTCCGCCGAGGGCTTCCAATCGTTCCCGAATACTAAAGAGTCCAAAATTAGTTGGGGATTGTTCATTTCTCTCTTCAGGATTTTCACTAAACCCGCAGCCAGAATCCTTAACCTCGATCAGCAGATGGTTGTCCTGTTGCAGAGACAGATTCACTATCACCTCTTTGACGCCGGAATGTTTGAGGACGTTATATAATAGTTCCCGAACGGATTGGAACACGAGAACGGCCTGATCCTCCGGCAGGGGTGGCGTCTCATCTGCACATTTCAGTTTGACCGTTAATCCCTGTTTTCCCATTTCCGTACCTAACCAGACGAGAGCGGCATGGAGTCCGAATTCATAGAGACAGGTCGGACTGAGTTGGCTGACCAGTGTCCGTGTATAGGTCAAGGATTGGTCCAGGAGCGTATCCGCCTCCTGAATCACCTTGAGGAGGGTTTCTTTATCGGACATCGATTGACCTTGACTTAATTTGAGTCGACAGACGACAAGGAGCTGTGCCAGATAATCATGAAGGTCCGTCGCCAACCGGCGGCGTTCGCGTTGTTCGGTGACCGTGAGATCGGAAGCCATGGCGCGTAGCCGTTCCTGGTTGCGAGTGAGTTCCTGAGTGCGTTGGATGACGCGCTCCTCCAAGGTGCGATTCAATTCGGCTAATTTGTCACTGGTATCTTTTTGATCGCTTTTGTCTCGGACCACCTTGGCAAATCCGATCAGGTTGTCGTCGGGATCGCGTATGGCCGTCACCGCGCCGCTGGCCCAAAACCGGGACCCATCGGCCCGTACCAGCCAATTGTCGTCGTCTCCTTTTTCTAAGGTTTCCGCCCTCCGCAATTCTGTTGCCGGACGACCATTGCGTTGGTCTTCAGCGGTGAAGAGCATAGAAAAATGTTTATGCAATGCTGCGTCTTCCGGGTAGCCAAAAAGCCGTTCGGCTCCGGAATTCCAATGCGTAATGTTTCCAAGCAAATCAAGCATGATAAAAGCCAGGCCGGTGGCGCCATCAACAAACAAACGGTATTTTCTTTCGCTCTCCCGGCGAATCCGCTCATTCCTTTCCCGCTCCATAGCATAGTGCAAGATTCGGGAAAGCAACACGGCATTCATCGAAGATTTGGGGAGATAATCCTGAGCCCCTAATTTGATGGCTTCCAGGGCAAGCGGTTCATCCTCATGCACGGTTAACACAACAAGGGGAATGGCCGAATTGGCCGACCGGATTCGTTTCAACGTTTCAAGGCCATTGGTTTCCGGCAGATTTAAATCAAGAAGGATGACGTCAAACGGCGTGCTGTGAAGGATGGTCAGCGCCTCTTTCAGAGTCGATGCGCGGGTGATATGAAAGGGGGACATACCGGAGGCATCCTTCAGCCGCTCGCGCACTAATTCTGCGTCGGCAGGATTGTCCTCCACGAGCAGGATGGAATACGTCGGGGATGGGAGCTCGCTCATGACTCTGACACTTTTGGAGGAAGTTTTACCACAGACAGCCAGAAATCTTCGAGTGATTGAATCATTTTGATAAATTGCAAAATATCAATGGGTTTGACCAAATACGCATTGGCATGAAGATCGTAACTCCGCAAGACGTCCGCTTCGTCATCAGAGGTGGTCAGCACCACCACGGGAATGGTGCGAGTGTGCGTATCGGATTTGATTTCCTTCAGAACCTCTCTCCCGTCCTTTTTCGGAAGATTTAAATCTAACAGGATAAGGTCCGGTCGGGGAGCCTGTTGAAAAGGTGCTGTCTGCCGAATAAACGCCATGGCGTTGACCCCGTCTTGTACCACATGAATCGTATTCTGGAGGCGAGCTTGCTGAAAAGCCTCCTGGGTAAGCCGGATATCAGCGGGATTGTCCTCTATGAGTAAAATTTCAATAGGATTTGGCATGAACAGTCTCCGGTTTATTTAGGTAAGGTAAACGAAAACTTGGATCCTTTTCCAACTTCGGAGTCAACCCAGATGCGGCCTCCACGGCGTTCCACGATTTTCTTACAGATGGCCAGGCCGATTCCGGTGCCCT
The DNA here is from genome assembly GCF_032050975.1 of Candidatus Nitrospira allomarina. Taxonomy (NCBI): domain Bacteria; kingdom Pseudomonadati; phylum Nitrospirota; class Nitrospiria; order Nitrospirales; family Nitrospiraceae; genus Nitrospira; species Candidatus Nitrospira allomarina. The sequence continues at coordinate 2,676,955 of NZ_CP116967.1, forward strand.
GGTACTCTTCCCGTGTGTGCAGTCTTTTGAATGGAAGAAAGATCCGCTCGAAATATTCCGATCCGACGCCGATCCCGTTATCCTGTACCGAAAAGACCCACCCGTCGGATCTCTCCTGGGCAGATACATGAATGTGTGGCGGTGTCGGGCCATGAAATTTAATGGCATTGGTAATCAGATTTTGGAGAAGATGGTGGAAATGTGACCGATCGGTCTGAATGGTCGGCAGAGGGTCATGTGTGATCGAAGCCTGTTTGTCCTCAATGGCCATGCGGAGATATTCGAGGATTTCATTGAGTACCCCCTCGGCGTGGACCGGCTCAGATTTCAGTTCCTGGGCCTGAATTCTCGAATATTTCAGGAGGTCTTGTATAAGGGTTTGCATGCGATTCGCTCCATCGGTGACGAATCCAATAAATTCCTGACCCTGCTTGTCCAATTGCCCTTTATAGCGCTCCGCCAGCAACTGCGTAAAGCCATGAATCGTCCGGAGGGGTTCCTGGAGATCATGAGAGGCTATATAGGCAAATTGTTCGAGATCCTCGTTTGATTGTTTAAGGGAAGCTGCGTGATTGGCCAATGTGAGGTTCTGGATAGCCAGGAGATTTTCCAACCTCTTTTGCTGGGAAATATCCCGTGCAATTTTTGACGCGCCTATAGCGTTCCCCCATCGGTCGATAATGGGAGAAATGGTCAGCGACACCGGTATGTCCAGGCCGTCTTTCCTCCGTCGAATCGTTTCAAAATTTTGAATCGGTTTCCCACGCTGGAGTTGTTCCAGGATCTCCTTTTCTTCGGCAATCCGGTCAGGTGGAAATAGAAATGGCATATATTGCCCGATGCTCTCCTGTGACGAATATCCGAACATCTGTTCGGCTCCGTTGTTCCAACTGGTGACTTGTCCTCTGAGTGTTTGTCCGATAATGGCGTCGGGAGTGGATTCCACGATGGAGGCTAACCGAAGCCGGACCTCCATCCCCTGACGATATTGATAGGTGAGGAGGGCTGTTGCCCAAATCATAAAAAGCGATAAAAGACGGTTGGTCACGGCATTGCCGGCAATGGTGCTTCCCGAATACACCACGTTGACCCCGGGTGAATAGATCACTCCAATAATGGCAAGGACCGTGCAGACTCCCGCGACGATGAATGGGGATTTTGCATGGGGTAAATAGGAAGTCAGCAGAATGGCACTCACATATAACATGCCAACCGCGACTCCTGTTTTGGTGTATAGGTCCACCACAAATATTCCGCCAATGAGAACGCTGATGGCTACCAGCAGGATGATATCCAATTTTTTTGCGTGAGAACCGGATTTGACCCGATCTTGAACCGTCATCATACGGACACACGTTTCCTTCTAATACTGAAGAACAGCATAGACATTCCCGGATCTATGTAAATGAGAACGTGGACACACGACATTACCTCGAGTGATCAGAGGGAGGCTGCTCTCCCTCGGCTGCGGTTACGCAAAACGACGTTGGGGCCCTGTCGTGAAAAAACGAAATTCGGAAAAGTATAGCGGCAATGAATAAGTCTTGTCTAAGAGTGAAACCCCCATGAAGTACCCACCGGGGCACCAGGGTTGTTGTTCAATCAACCCAGGGTTTTTCTCAGGTCTTGCCGCCCAGACGATTCTGTATAAATAAAAAATCAAGGATCAAGAGGCAATTGACATCCTTGCTTCGGCATCATGGTTTTGAACCGATCGCCACCTGGATTCAACATAAGGAGAACAAACCCATGAACACAAGTCTTGAACACGAAACGGTTCATCCAAAGGGATTGGGGCAGACAAGAATGTCCCGTTGTTTGTTTGGAGATTGGCCGCGGCGAATGGTGCTCAAGTTGACTCTGCCCGTTACAGACCTACCGCTTTCCTTGCCGTCCTGCAAGGAACGCATGAGCACTGATATAAAAGCCTGTTAAATACAGGAGGAGGAACTAAATTTATGTCTACGATCGTTTTAGTCATACTCATTCTTCTGCTGGTCGGGGCCCTGCCGGTCTGGCCGTACAGTTCGTCCTGGGGCCCATATCCCAGTGGCGGGCTCGGATTGGTGCTGGTGATTGTGCTGATTCTGGCTTTGACAGGAAGATTGTAAGCCGCGCTCCGCCCTTTTGTTCATCATGAGAAAGAGGGAGAAGCTTGTTATGCCCTTTAATAAACGCACCTGGTCGGCCATCGTACTCGCTTCATTGTTCTTGGGTTCGATGGGGGGAATGCTGTTGGCTTCTACAAACCCCGCTGACTCAAAGGGGTCAGCGCCAAATGTCAGTGAGCCTATTTCTACTTCCGCCCTTCAAATTGTGAATGAGGAGGGTAAGGTCCGTGCCACGCTGGGTCTGTGGGACGGTGACCATCCGGCACTCATCATGGGAGATGACGCCTGTGGCCGTCGAGCTTCCCTCGCCGTGTATGGGAAGGAGCGAACCGGATTAACTCTTTATGGAGAGGACTGCAAGCGGCGGGCGGCATTGGAAGTTCAGAGCGATGACCTCCCGATGTTCGTCTTGCGGGACCATTTGGATAATCCCCGGGTTCAAGTCGTGTTAAATAAGGACGGGAGTCCCCTCGTCCGGTTGTTTGATGCGAATGGAAAATCTCTGTGGGAAAAGCCATAGCCTATTCAGAAATGTTTTCATACACCTGTTTCCCTGAATTGAGGACCATCAATGAACGACAGATGGCATAAAAGAAGGAGATCAATGTTTACCGATCCACCAATGATGAACACGACCCGGCGGATGAAGCGAATGTTCATCACCGGAATCCTATTATTGACCGCCAGTGGTCTATTTGGGCTGGTATTTGCTGCGGATCATGACAAGACCCAAAGCTGGAAGGCCGTGCCGGGCAAAAAGGAGTTAGTTCCGGACATTGGTCCCCCGGCCATGGTTAAGGATTGGCAACGGGCATATCCACAGTATCAACCTGTTGGAAAAGGTGACACGGAAGAGGCTCCGGACGCTAAGCCGGGGACACCCAATCCTGAGGGTATTCACACATTGGGCGGGCGGACTCCGAGTTCATTTGTTTTTGATCTGAGTCCCAAGGATCCACTTGAGAAGGTGATTGAGCGGGAAGGCCAGCAACGATCAAAGATCAAAGCACAACAGCAACAATTACTCGATGAGCGATATGATCTGTCCCCTCAATTTGTGGAAGGGGTCACGATGACTCGGGGGAAGCCCATTCCCAAAGGGCCCACCGCCCGACTACCGAAGGGCCTCACATTTGAACAGCTCGCCAAAATGCCTCCGGATGAGATTAAGGACAAAGATCTCTTCCCCTACCTGCCGTTGCCGCATCCGCTTCATTCAACAGGCGGCATGGTGTTTCCATCGATGATGACAGATATTCATCCTGAGCGCGAACGGTTTGACGTCCTTCATGATATGCCGGATCATTTTTTGCCGGAATTTCCACCTCCTGTGTTTTTAACAAGCCGTCCGGATTTAGGAGATGTCTCACAAGGTCAGGAGATCACCAACGAAAATTTTTACGCGTTGTTCGATGGCATTCTCTCACCGGTGCAATTTGATGGCGTTCGATTACTGGTCGAAAAAATCCCCCAACAGCAATTTAATGCGACGGACGACCGGAAAACAATTTCGCCTAGCCGGGGGGTTGCCTGTTTCGATTGCCATGTGAACGGGCATACCAATGGCGCCATTCATTTGAATCCTGATAACCGGCCTCAATTCTCCCGGTTTCGCATTGAAACACCGTCCTTACGCGGCGTCAATATCCAGAATGTCTTTGGGTCCAAGCGAGCTCTGTCGTCCGTTGAGGACTTTTCCGAATTCGAAAACCGGTCGGCCTATTTCGATCATGATCTGGCGACTGCCGAAAAAAAAGGTCGTCGCGATATGACCCGAACCGAAGTCATGAAAATGGCTCAGTTTCAGAAGCTTGTCGATTTTCCCCCTGCGCCGAAGTTAGACCTCTTTGGCCGATTGAATTCTCAAAAAGCCAGCGAAGAAGAATTGCGAGGTGAAGCGCTCTTTTTGGGTAAAGGCAAATGTGTGGCCTGCCACACGGCTCCGTATTTTACTGATAACCTGATGCATGACTTGCGGGTGGAACAGTTTTATCATGGCCGGGCAGAGGGGTCTATCAAAACGTTTCCTCTCAGGGGAATAAAAGATTCCCCACCCTATCTGCACGACGGTCGCCTTTTGACTCTCGAGGACACGGTTGAATTTTTTGCCTTAGTCACTGGAGTCCAGTTGTCAAAAGAGGAAAAAGCGGATCTTTCCGCTTATCTCCGAGCCTTGTAAAGCTAAGCTTTGTAAGTGAAGCGTTGACGAGCTCGGTGTTGGGGTCCTAGGAAAGGAGAATGCCCATGAAAAACCCGGCCCATGCCGATAAGGTCTGTATCGTATCTTTGCGTTGCCTGGGATTGATATTTGCTGTGGTTTTTTCCCTAACGGAAGCGGCCTTAGGGGATAGTTTACAGGAAACATCCTCCGGTGGAATTCAATCCAACGGCCATTCAACTAATCCGTCCGGTGAAGATTCCCCCCTCATAGGGGGAGGGGTCCGGACGCCCCCCGACATCGGAGCTTCAGGTACCTCATCTTCCACTCCTCCGGTTCGAACCGAATCACCGACAGATGAACCCAAAATTCTTCCGGATGTCTCACCTCTTCCCACCGATCCCTCGACTCCGGAAAAGGCTCCGGTCAAAGAGAGTGAGCCGTTAGGACAACCCAACCAGCTACAAAAGACGCCCGAAAACATGCAACGCTTTTGAGCGTTGTCTATGCGCCGGAGAAACAGCCGATTCGTTGTTGGAAATTATGAAGCCGGGCGCCCTCCCTGAATTCCCATAGCAAACCAATGAGATGCAATCGGCTCCGATTGAGGCCCTCGTCTAGGGAGTGGAAGCTATTGGGACTCTCAATCTAATCTAATGTGGGATCGATCCATAAATGAATGCGGACATTTTTCGCTCCGGCTTCGTAGGCGTTTGCTACCGCATCCACAATTTCTCCTCGGTTTTCGACTCTTCCAGAGAGGGTGACAATCCCGTTGCGAGCTTCAACACGAATGGGAACCGAATTCACAAATGGGCTCCAATAAAGCTCCTCTTCAACGGCTTCTTTCAATTCCTGATCGGTCATCTTTTTCCATGGAAGGTCCTGGTTTTTGATGCGGAGTTGATTGTTGACATTCGTGGCTCCGGCATCGAAGGCGATCTCTACCACATCCACCAAGGCATCCTGATTTTCGACAAATCCTGAGAGTATCGTTTCGCCCTGTCCCACGCGAACCGTGATCTCACCATTCTCATATGGACTAACTTTCAAACGCCGTTGAATGCGATATTGTATCTCTTCGTCTGAAAGCTCGGAGGTATGGTCGGCGGATAACGGATCTTTTGCTCCGGGAGTAAGGGCTTCGTCAAATCCTGCGGCAGGGACAGACAGGATCTGGCCATGCGTATGTTCCACCATGGCTGTGATGAAAAACGAACATATCATACCTACGAAAAAACGTTTGTATGGGAAATTCATAGGCACCTCCAAAACTTTTTGGCCATTCTCAGTTTGGCCAGGAACGCTCTCTCTCCAATTTATTCTGGCAGCGGGCCATAGCCGGAGCGATGGGAGAGAACAGGCCATTATTTTTCAAAACATATCAAAATGAAGTAAAACGAAACCTGGGTTAAACCCTGGATGTTCGAGCAAGGATTAGGGAGAGGGTGGAACCGAGGGATAGTGAGGAAGAGCCGGGTCCCTCTGGCGGAAAAAGACATCAACGAAAAGGTTCCCTGAAGCCCAATCGTTCGTAAATGCCGAATCTTCCATTACTTACGGTCGAGCGGTCAGAAAAGTTGTTTCCGCTGTCAGAGTGTTCAGTCCAGGCTTCAAGAATGCCAGTTATGTCTTCAATCAACTCCCTTTGCGGGTTTGTTGGTGGTTTCGTGGGTGGCATGAATAAGCTGAACCGCTTTTTCGGGATCATTTTCCGCTGCAAATGTTTCCGCGGCGGTAAGGAGCATCTCGGATTGTACCGATTGACTGTTTGAACCCCGATCAGTGTGGGACTTGAGGAGTTTGAGGATATGGGTGGCTTTTAATGCCTGATCTAGCTGATTATCGTCAAGCAGTCGATGGATTTCTTGAAGAATTTGTGTGTCAATTTCCGTAAAGGGGAGGTCCTTCTCCGGTTCAGCAACCGGCGAGGCCTTTGGCGATTGTGTAATCCAGTGAATCGCCTCAGGAGAGAGTGTGAAACAATCATGGCCTATGGTTTCAGTAAGAAACCGCAATACCTTCCACGCATGAATGGTGAGATCTTCAACTTTTTTCATCCCGAGTGTGGATTGAAGAGCCAATACTTCTTGGCTCATTTCATCGGATATGGTGAATTGGATTTTCATGTTTCACATACCTTTTTTACTTCTCATAAAATCACCTTCAAGATATAGCAGGATAAAGAAATAAGGCGACTGGGCAAAACCCTGGCCGTAGCCATTTTTTTTGATTCATCCTTCCGATGGGAGGTTCAAGGGTTTTTTCCAGTTACGCTGGTTCTTATATTTCCCTAATCTGTTTCTAGAAAAGATTGGAGCCGATTGTTGGATATGGTTTGAGGGAATTTATGCGTATGAAACCCAGTAAAGATTATCCGGTCAAAGATTTCAAGCTCAAAGGATTGGACGGTATTTCAGATAAGACGTTAGAGATGCATTTTAAGCTTTATGAAGGGTATGTGAAAGCTACCAACTCTCTGACCAAGCAAATCGGGGAGTTTTTAATTGACGGACAAGTGGATCAGGAGGAAATGCCGGCGTATTCTGAACTCACCCGGCGGCTGGGATTTGAATATAATGGGATGGTTCTCCATGAATTGTATTTTGAGAATATGACCTCCCAAGCTTCCAAAGCTCCCCAAGGACAGGATTCCCTGCTGAAAGGGCTTGAAGGCAGTTTTGGGAGTTTTGAAAACTGGAAAACCGATTTTTCAAGCGTAGGGAAGATGCGGGGAGTCGGCTGGGCTGTATGCAATCTCAATCCGGAAAATGGCAGGCTCTCCAACCATTGGATCAGCCTTCATGAATTTGGCAATATTGCAGGTTTTCGTCCTATTTTAGTGATGGACGTGTGGGAACATGCGTATTTGTTGGATTTTCAACCTTCGGAACGAGGCGAATATATTGAACGTTTTCTCTCCCAAGTTCATTGGGATGTGGTTGCCAAACGCTTAGAGGGTCGATGATGAAGAATCCCATAGACAATGGACTCTGTCTGCCAAGTTTTGATGTTCGATGGCATTCTCCTATACCGCAACCCGATCCTAATCCTAATCCTGACCCTTTTCCTAATCCTGGACCTCTTCCAAACCCTATTCCTGACCCACCGGGACCACCCACTCCTCTCCCAACACGGCCGCCTATACCAAAAATTCAGTCCTTTCCCCTTCTTCGTTATCATGCGTAGTGTCAAGGAAGCGTGGATTTGCTGATCCACAGCACAGGTGAGCAACCCTTAAGGAGCTAATCCCCTCGGTGGATCACAGGGGTTTGCCGAATTGGAACCCATCGAATTGTTTGTTGTAGACTTATTTACCTGATTCTTTCATAATGTCCTTCCTGGGGTTTCCATTTTAATAATGTCACTTTCATTCTTTTTTTTGACATGAGTAAAGCGCGGGTACTTTTAGCTGAAGATCACGTCCTGGTTAGTGAGGGACTGACCAAACTGCTGGAAACTGATTTCACGCTGGTGGGGACGGTTGTAGACGGTCATGCATTAGTGAAAGCCGTCAAGAAACATACACCGGACATTGCGATCATTGATATTTCATTGCCACTGTTGAATGGCTTGGAGGCCGCCCGACAAATAAAAAAATGTGAACCCCAAACAAAATTAATTTTTCTCACCATGCATTCCGAGGAACATTTTGTCCATGAGGCCTTCAAGGCCGGTGGGGTGGGGTACATTTTAAAACAATCTGCGACGGCAGAATTAGTATTTGCCATTAAGGAAGTGTACCAGGGACGCACCTACGTTTCTCCCTCAATTGCCCAGGGTCTTGTCAGTCAAGCACTGAATCCCTCTTCCAATTCAAAAAAACCCCCTCAGGAAGAGGGTCCCGCATTGACTCAGCGACAAATAGAAATCCTTCAATTGGTTGCTGAAGGAAAATCCAATAAAGACATTGCGGTCATATTAAATCTGGCCGTCAAAACCGTGGAATTTCACAAGACGCGGGTTATGCAAGTGTTGGGACTCAAAACGGCCTCCGAACTCACGAAATATGCTATTTCCAATGGAATAATTTCTGTTTGATAGCCGGAAGTTCTTGAGACTCATTTCTCCTTCTGAACCGTTTTCACCTCTATTAAAAAAATCACCGCGCTCGTCAATGCCATTTAGCTTTAGTGGGCGCTCCTCATCCTAGTCAAGGGGAGATATCCCTAATTTAACCGCGTATTTCGTAAGATCTGCCTTGGAATGAAGGCCAAGGGCCTGCACAATTTGCATCTTATGGAACGCGACCGTGCTTTGAGAAATGTTCAACAAGTTGGCTATGTCTTTCGCCGAGAAGCCTTGAGCCACGAGCCTTAATACCTCCTGCTGCCTGGGAGTCAATTTTCCGGAAAGTTCGGTGCCCGGCATACCATCCATTTGGGCAAAAACCGCATTCTGTACCTCCTCAGGAATTAAGGGAGAGAGGTATTTCTGTTTTTCCTGAACCTGGTTAATCGCTGATAATAACTCGTTCCCTGCCGTTTGCTTCGGGACATACCCTTCTCCGCCGCTACGAAACGCCTCCATGATAAAAGTAGGTTCTAAATGCATGGACACAAAAATTATTTTAATGGATGGACATATCGTTTTTAACATCCGAGCAGCTTCGTACCCGTTTTGGTCAGGCATTGAGATGTCCATGAGGAGGATGTCGGGCTTGGTTTGCCGGATTTGGCTGACCAAATCGCTTGCACTATTGGCCTCCCCCACGATGTCATGATGGGGTTCAAGCAGTTTTTTGCAGCTCTCTAAAACAAGAATATGGTCGTCAACAAGGAATAATCGTGCTCGCTTGGTTGTATTCATGCGGTAAACAAGTCCAGTAAGTTACAAGTCTTCCCTGTGTCAAAGGAACATCCTACTTTAACATGTCCCCCTTAGTCTCTTCTCCATACTCTTCTTTCCGTTACGCGAAGTACCTTACTGTAGCCAGCGGTGGCTCAGTCGCCAACTAGACAAAACCCTTGTATTGACCTGGTTTATGCGGACTATGAAGAGTGGCGGAATCTCCATTCCTTACCTCCTTAAGAACTGCTCCAGGTTCGTGTCCGATGCGGGAGACCTCTATTCATTTCATTCGCGCATTGAGGGAGAGAGAGAGAGAGAGTCAGGGATGGCCATCTTAAACCGGGGGAATGAAACAATCATGGAGGGGAATCCCCTCCATGATTCGCTTCATGATGATGAAAGCATCGTGAGGCTTGCAGTCTCAAACGGAACAGGATTACTCCTTTTCAATCTTCACGACTTCTCCTGAATGAGCATCCACATAGACTTCTCTGGTCTTTTCATTTTCGTCAACGATTTTCACTTCGAAAACAGTCTTGCCGTGCTCTTTTTCCAATTCGGCATCCACAGCCTTACCCTTCACCGTGGTCATGGCTTTTTCCACAGCCTCGACAAGTGTGATTTGAGTGCCCTTCAATAATTCGGCTTTGTCATCACCAAACAAGGCAAAAGCCGAGCTGACGGGCAGAAGACACGTGGCGAACGTGAGACTGAGAATTAAACGATTCTTCATAACGGACTCCTTTGTTGTGAATATGATGATCAGACCTAGCGCAGAACTTACGCTCGAGTATGCCCTTCCCGAATGTTTGTCGCATTAGACAAAAGAGCGGCATCCCACCTGATGTTGTCTTCCCAGTCAGGTGGCTTTTTTAATAGAACTTTTAGCCATTCTGTTGGAGAAAACATCCAGAATTTCCCAAGGAGTTATAAATGGCTTCGGTGCTGGAGCACACGTGGATGAGGGGGTGGAGTAGGTCGAATATTTGGCCTTTCCATCGTCATTTGTGGGAAATGGGTGTCAGACCAGTCGGGAAGAATTTATGGAGTGCTCAAAAAGGTTCGTTTAACACGGCTGCATCTGCATGGACGAATGGGAGCGTACGAAGGAGGAGGGTGATCACGACCATGCCGGCCAGGACCCTCAGGCTTACTGTTCAACGCGCCCTGAATGATTTAAAGGCAGATGAAGAATAGCTAGGTAGACAATGGTATCGAGATGGTGATGGTTGTGCCCTTCTGAGGAGAGGAAATGATATCTAAGTGTCCTTTTACGGCCTTGATGCGTTCGCGATAAAAGAAGAGGCCCAGATGCCCTTGTTCCTGTTCGAGTTGCTTGACTTCGGGATTAAACCCGACTCCGGGGTCCGACACCCTTATGAGTAGCTCTCGTTCCGAAGGACATTCCCAAGAAATCGATGCGTTTGCGACTCCTGCATGTTTCAGGACATTAAACAGTAACTCCCGAACGGTTTTGTAAACCACGATGCTAATATTTTCTGCAACCTGCACCGAGGGGACGACCTCAGGACCCGACACGGTTAAACCAAAGCGTTGCATATCCGCAATGAGGTATTGGAGTGCGGCCATTAATCCCTGCTGGTGCAATATGGCGGGGTGTAAATCCGAGATCAGCGTTCGGGTAAAAGACAATGATTGATCGATTATACCGTCAACCTCCTGAATGAGCCTTGAATGGGCCGGAGTGATGGTGTTTGGGTCAATTTGGACGAGCTTGAGCCTACAGGCAATGAGCATCTGGGCAAGATAATCATGTAATTCATTTGCCAAATGTTGGCGTTCACGTTGTTCGACAAGAGCCAATTCCACCAACATGGCCCGCAATTGTTCCTGATGGAACACCAGATCTTTTGTCCGTTCGGTGACCAGCTGATTTAAATATGAATTATTTTCAGACAGCCGGTTCCCGCTTTTGACCTCCTCTCGCATCTTGACCGTCATTTCATTTTGAATCTGCATAAGTTCCACGAACGCCCGCTGGTTGAACTTTTCCGGTTCTTCCCCGATTAAAATGATCGCCCGAGAAGAGGTTTTCTGGACTAAGCAGTCGAATGTGTGGGGATTGTGAGACGAATCGATAAAATTGAGCTGGACCCGCTCGTGGGAGTTGGAAATCCCAATTTCAAGAACATCCTGAAGGCGATGTTGGTCCGTTGTGGTGAGAAAATCCCAGATGGTTTTGGTATCAAATTCTGTTTTGGATATATTGAGTTTATGTAACAGGACGTCGTTATAGACCAGAATTCGTCCATCGGGACTGATCACACAATACACGATAGTATCTGTTTGATTGAGAAACGCTTCAAGGAGCAAGATGGAATCACCTAGAAAATCTTGAAGCTCACCTTGTTCTTCACGGGGAGGAAGACGTTCCAGTTCAAGAATTTGAGTGATGGTAGGATCCAACTTGAGGCCCTTGGGAAGCATCTCGTGGGAAAGGCGATGTTCGGGACTTTTGTGCCAGGCGTGAAAGGTTTCACGATCGGTCCAACGCGTCACCAGGTGAAAAATACTTGGATCGGTGGGAGGGTTATACACTTCTATTCCTAAAAATCCCGGAACGGCCTCTACCAACCTGGGACGTTCTTGAAAGGCTTTGGCCACGTCCCGTTCCAACCCGTTTGCGACCTTAAATCGTGAAATAACAAGCACCATTATTGTGTTCCCATCATGCCAAAAGGGACGTTAAAGAGCGTAAATCGTACGCAAACCCATCCGCCCCGATTTCTCGAAAGACATCGGGCAGTGATCGAAATGCGGATCCGCCAACAAGAATGCGAGGGGTATACTCCGGGGGAAAATGGGTTCTGATATCGTTGATCAAATCTCTCACAATGGGGACCTTGAGAACCATCGTCGCGGAAATACCCACAAGTGTGGGCCGGAATTCCTTGATCATTTGAAGGATTGCCTGGTGGGGGATATTGACACCTAAAAACCGGATATCCCAGCCCTGCGATTCGAGCAGGTCCGCCACCATGTGGGATCCGACTTGATGGAGTTCACCTTCCACACCGGTGATGATCCCTTTCCCTTGAAAAGGTTGTGCAGGTTTGACGCGGGGATAGACGTTGGCCATTACATATTGGGTGATGGCCGTAGCCACGTGTTCTTGGGCGACCGAGATACGGTTGGATTCCCAGAGTCTGCCGATTTCATATAACGATTCTTGAAAGAGTTCTACGTAGACATCGGAGAGAGAATCGGTCATTGAAAACGCCTCGAACGCAATCGTTCCGGCAGCATGGCGATTTCCGGCCAATAAAGCTTGAAGAAAGACCTCCTGATGCAATGCTAACGGAGAGCGTGGGTGCGGGGCCGGGGGAGCTTCCGGTCGTAGAGACTCATGAGGGCTCTCTATTAAATGGGCCCGCACGACCTTTTTTTCGGAATCGGTAAGATGGGGCTCCAATGCATGAGAGATTTGATGCAAAAACTTCTGGAGTAAACTCTGGGAAATATTTCTTGCCTGGAGCACATTGGTTGTCCAACGTACATATTGTCTGAAAGTTTCCTCCGTTCCAAATTCAATGGCCGTTCTGAGAAAAGTCAAGTGGTAATGGGCGTCGGTGGCACAGTGTGCCTTCCCTGATTCTCCATACCCACCTGTCTCGGGATGATGTTGAAAGAACTGTGTCGTAATAACTTCAATCACATCCCCTTCAAGGAACTTCAATTTTTCTGCCAGCCGGTGTCGGTCGTTATTGTTGACATCTTTCATAAAAATGGGGAAAAGATCATGGAAAGCATAAATGACTCATTACTTTAGGAAAATAATGAGCATACGAGAAAGATTTACAGAGTGAGTGGTGTAGGTGTACGAATCATGCCAGAAAAAATGATGCAACTTTGCCAGTTTAGCTCTGCCAGACAGCATGTTCAACCTGGGGTGGGGTGATCATCAAAAACTAGTAATTCCTTTGAAATGAAAAGGTTGTATAGGGCTGAAATGGTAAAACTCATGGAACACCCAAGGAAAGCCTTACACGGACAGCCTGAAGGTCGGGCCCCCATTGCTCTGGACGCTCCCGGATTTCATCTCACTTAAAAACCTAGTTCTTCAGAGGATGACGTGGGTAAATGTATCAGCCAATGGTTGAGGCCATATGCATGGAGGTTCAAGTGCCCACCGATGCGGAACAGGTTCAGGGCTCGCAGGCCCCTGTTGGCGGTTCCGCCCCACACTTAACCAGGGTGATGGCAATCATTAGGTCAACCATCCGAACGTGTTGAGACTGCGGAATATAGACGGATTTGCATGAAGAATATTTGGAAAACAGTCTTCGCTTTATACATTCCGATGCCGGTAACGATTCACTGTTCAGACTCTTTCATTGCATGGATATATGCCCGTTGTAAATGGAAAGTTTATCTAGTGAGGAAGACCGGATCTTCATTCATAATTGACCAGATTTTCATCGGCAATGGTTGGGCTATATATTCAGTTGATCAAAATTGAAAGGAGGAGCTCATGCGAAGACAGAAATGGAACGGTTCATTTGTGGGTGTTGCGATGATCCTGTTCGTGGTGGCACCGGGCGTGATTCCTTATCATAGTCATGCCTCTGCACCTGACCAAAAGGAAGTGGCTCCTGTTGCGTCGGGAGTAGTGGAAGGCCGGGTCATTGAAGTAGAACGGTTGACTCTCGTGATGGAAAAATCAGACGGAGAAGTCGTTCGCGTTCCCATGCCGGGAAAAAGCGGGGAATCTTCTGCCGACTTTGAAAAAGGAGATTACATCGAGGTCGCCATATCTCCGGAGGGAATAACTACCTCTGTCAGAAAGGTTGCAAAAACGGAAAACTGACAGACATAATAAGAAAAATTTCGGGATTAGGGAACCTTGGAGAACCCACCCCTGAAATTAACCTAGGCTCCGTTGTTTGGAAGAAAGTGAGGTTTTCTTGATAAGTCCCGTCTGCGCTCATCCCGCTTGTTCCTGCCAGAATTCTGAGGGTGAGGAGTACTGTTCGGAAGAATGCGCAAATGTGATTACTGCTCCGGTAGGAAAATGCCGGTGTGGTCATGATAGTTGTGAGGGTTATTTAAAATATCGAGATGCCTCGTCGTAAACATCAATTAGGTGTGCTAAGGGTATGTAGGAGTTGGTAGTCGAGAATTTCATTTTGTTGACGCAAGAGATTCGCAAGTTCGGTGGGTATTTCAATGGCGAGACGTGATCGCCGGGGTAATGCTTCCATCAATAGGAAAGGATTCCTCATCCTTCATATGAGCCAACGGCGATCCTAATAGACGGTTAAAATAAAATAGAAAATCACCAATACATCATTTCCAGACCATGGTATTCTGTAGCATCCCATAAATACCCCAGCCTCTTTTCCTCCTTCAATATTGTTTGCCTGGAATCCTCTAGCCAAAGACCAATCATCCCAATAATTTTTAAAAAATTCGGATCAGGGATTAGCCCGTAACAAGTTTATGGACCAGTATTAGGGCTTTTTTGCTCATAACCGTGAGAAAGCAAAACCTTCAATGGCCACCTGTTAAAAATTCACCAGGTTATTCGGGAGCAGCGAAGGTGGCGGAGGACTGCGAATGCCTTGAATTCTCGGCCAGAGGATTTGATGGGAGACTGCGTTCGACCTGAGGCGAACAGGGCATTTGGACCAATGAAAAGCGGCCCCCCGATTGAGTTGGAGAATGGTTGTCTTCTATTCGGGTATACCACCACCGGCCTTCTGCCAGTTTGCCGGAGGATGACAGGCGAAGATCAAACTCCCCTTCGCGATCGTTTTGGGTTTGGTACCATTTGCCTTGCCACCGGCCGTTATCGAGTTTCGTCGTCAACAAACGTCCCCCTTGCCATTCATACCCGCCGTGGCCTTCCCGATTGAGGGTTAAGCAATACGCACCGTTTTCATCACGGTATTCCCATGTCCCCGCAAGATCCGATTTCTTGATTGAAGACGGTTGCACATCTTGACCCGGTGCATGCACCTGAGGCTCGGGAGGGTTGGTGCGACAGCCAAAGAACACAAATTGAATTACGAGAAAGACTCCTACCATTTTCCATTTGCGTAAATGGACCGTTTGTAGTTTTTTAATCATGATCCGACCTTCTACGTGCTGCTCTAAAGTTGGAAGATACTACCGTTACTTAAAACATCTCTGCCGGACAGCCGGGAGTTTCCGGCCTTATACACAGGTCACTCCGGATTGTCCGGTCCGATGAGAGGACAATGGAGCAGCGGTCAGGCGCCAGACCGGGTTCCTGTGGAAGGGGAATGACGGCACGTCTTTTGGGGCCACTCCAGACCAATTACATCAAAATGGTGATACATCTGCACCTGGCAAATACCCTGGGAGGGAAGCTTCATGCGCCGATCCCATCCTCATCAGGTCATGTATCGGATTGAGGGTAGTAAGGTTTACTGAACCGGCGTATGTCATAGCCTGTTTCAAAATCATGTCAGGCCGGCTTGAGGGTTGCCGGTAAAATAGCCCGGCTCTCAACTTTTATCCGACGAAAGATCTAGGCAGGCAGGAGACCATTGACGGTCCGACTGACGGTCCGACTTTACAGTGAAATGTCTGTATGATTCGCGGACACGGATGCATTTAGTTAAAGGAAGACTCAAGTGTATTTTCACGTTTATTCCAGGGTTCCTTGCAGTGTTCGGGTGAGCAAAAAACTATTACATTCCGATGAAGTTTTTTGATCCTGGAGATATATCTAGGGTTTTAATGGTCAATGGGATGAATCGGAAAGAAGGTCCTGATGGATCGCCGGTATCATTTCAATAACACAAGGCTCATGCAAACAAGGAGTTACTGTTATGAGGGAGATGGCTCACGAGGTTATTTCTGAAGGGCGAGACGAAGGACTACGGCAGATGTTGTTAGAGAAGAAAAATGAAGTTCAAAAACAAATCGATGATCTGATTCTCCAGCGTCGTGATGAACAGGAACGGTGGCGAGGGGAACCGGGTATGGATGATCAGGATAGGGCTTACCGTGATAGTTCAGCTGATCAACTCCTTTCATTGCTGGAAATTCGACACCGGATGAGGGTGAACCTTGATGAAGCATTGACCCGCCTCCGGGAAGGGACCTATGGGTTTTGCAATGAATGTGGAGAGCCGGTCAGTAATGCGCGGCTTAAGGCTTTACCTTTTGCGAAAACCTGTTTTGACTGTCAGAATGTGATCGAGGGACTTGAAAAAGTCGCGCGAGGTTAGGTCACCGGACCTCAACAGGAATAGTGGAGATGAGCGGTAGCTTAAGGAAACGGCAGCAGTGTTCAGGCGCATCCAAGAAGTTTGTTTATTTAGCGTTTCCGTCTCTGCATGGCCACCCCATACGAGGGCCGGGGACGAGGCACCCGCTCCGCTTGATGAGAGGTGGGCAACAGTTCCTTTTGGTTTTTTAGGATCACCGGATCAATCACATTGCCGCACTGTATACAGTGTTTGGTGGTGATCCACAATTCTCCTTCGGGGTTGGCTACATCCAAACAGTATCCCTTAATGAGGAGGCCTCCACATCGATCACAAGACGATTGATTCATCATGTGGGCAATTTCATTTTCGACCTTATGGGCTGCGGTAGAGGGTTTTTTTGTTGTCGGTGGCATGGCATACCTCTTTACTCGTTAAGTACATAAGTGAAGTTGATCATCCAACATTAATGTTAAATGTCACCCTAGAGTGGAATTTCCCTCATGACAACTGCATAGATCCCTGGCTTTTGGATAATGACGAAGACCCTGGGATTCCGCCAGAATAAAGGGGAACTCCGGATTTCCTGAGCAAATAAACACCAGCTTGTAAGGAGGGACCTTTGAGCGTGCCTTCCCGGATTGGGAAATCTCATTTGAAACTTTATGTTTGAGGTCGAACGATTATTCCCCCTCACTTTTCTACTGTATCACCCGGAGAGATTTTGGCCCCATAGGCATGTCTTCACGATTGAATGATTAACAATTTCGTAAGGGCTTTTCTGGACTTCTTGCTCAAGGTCGGACTGGATTTGTCCGTTCACAGAAAAGTTACTTCATGATATTTATTAGGCAGATTATGCGATTCCGGTACAATCTGTTTGGTTCAAGCGGGGCAGGTTTGAGTACCCCAATTTTACAGACAAAATTTATCCACATTTACCGAGGAAACTCCATGAAACAATACGACAGAGATGCTACACCAGGAAAAATGGTCAGTGTGTTCATCACGGGGATAATCATTGGAACCGTGACGACGTTTTTGTTATGTCCGCAATCCGGGCGGGAATCACGTGGTCAAATTCGTGATTATGTCCGTCGAAAAGGAGAAGATTTGAACGATCTGCAGGAAAGAACCGTTGAGACGTACCAAGACATCGTGTCCGGGACTCGGAAGGGATGGGAAGATATTCAGGAGACGATTCAAGATGCAGTACATGCGGGAATGGATGAATTTCGTAAGGAGTTGAACGACATAAAAAGCAAAGTATAGTGGATTGGCAAGAGTGTCGCGTGCTTCAAAAACGTCGGAGAATGATCCTGTTTTGATAGTGGATATTAAATTTGTTTTTCCCCGTGGTCTTGCCACGGGGATATGCATTGTTGCTTAGTGTTAGGAAAGCAAAATCTGTGTCTTGTGTGGCAAGTGAGCTCTGCCCAGGGTGAAACGTAATGGCACATTTTATAGAAGTCCCGCTGTCCTTCCTTGTGCCCTTGTGCCCAAAAATTGCATGCGGTGCACCCCCTGATTTCATTAAATCACCCAGGCACAAAACAGGAAGTGCCAAGGTTGGTTTTGTGTTCATACGCGCATTTGTCGATCTAACAATTTGAGCGCGGTCGATCCTGATCCATCTTAAGTATCACCAGGCCTCCACGGAAGTTCGCCACATATTCGGCATGGTCGTGTCGTCCTTTCCCTGCAACCGGAGAATGTGTCCGGTGGGGCTGATTGAAAGTCTTGCGCATGCCTGTTGGCTGGGTTTTTAGTGTGTGATTTCTGGGGTGTGGAGTAAGCGTCGATAGGGAATATTGCAGGAGGTCGCGAATCGATGTGGCATCACTTGACCAAATGCCTGATTACAAGGTTGCGACAGGACTGGATAGCGATGCCAGCCAGACCCTCATTCGGCCGGGAAGGGGGTGGGAACTATCGTCATGCTTTGCCCGAAAATTAGTGAGATGGTTGGATAGGCGTATATTCCGGAGGATTTTCGGCTCGCGTCGGGGACCATTGAACGGCGACCACTCTTATTATGGCCAATACCACTAATATTCCACCCAGGATCATCCATTGCTCCAGATGGGCTTCCGAAAACCATTTCGAGATAATTTCGGTCAGCATGACCACGAGAATCGTATCGACAATGAACGTGACTTTGACCCGTCCCTCGGAAAAATAAGTGACGGTGGTTTTAAACACCTCAACAATCGCGAGAATAATCAATGTGTCCACGATGAGTTGACGAAAGACCTGTTCAAGGGGTTCCGTGAAAAGGGCTTCCAAATTCAGAAAAATTCTCAGGACACCTCCAGCAAGCCCTACGAGGATGGTGACAATTAATAAACTCAGGACGGCTTTGATGCCTTTCATCCAGAAATGATTCAGGTCGGCCTCCAACGCCTTGGCCAGCCACGCGGATGACTGTTGAAAGGAGCTATTGAACAAGGATGGATCGGTAGAGGGAATCGTAGCTTTCATGTCTTTATAATTCATCCTTTGCAACAGGAACTAATAAATCGCGAACCGAAAGCATCCCGAACACCTGGGCCTTATTGCCTACCACTAAATGTCTCGTGTGAGCCGCCTGCATGATCCCGGCAGCCTCAAAGATCGACTCCGATTCATTAATGGAAACAAGGGGGCTGCTCATGATATCTCCGACCTGGATATATTCTGCAGGGAAGTGAAAGGCCACGACCTTTCTTACGATATCGCTTTCAGTCACAATGCCCACGAGCTCTTCCCCGCGTTTCACCAACAGGCTTCCAATTTTGCGGATTCGCATCAGGTTGGCGGCCACGGAAACCGCCTGGGTGAACTCCACGCAAGCCAGTTCTCTCGTCATTAACTGTTCAACTCGTACCATGGTTTTCTCCTTTGTTCATATGAAGGTTCATGATGGAATGTACCGCTTTGGTATTAAATCTGTGTCGCAAGTATGTGACGCATGTGTAACATTTCATCTGGCCCCCTCCTTTTGCGGTGAAAGTCTAGGGTAGAATGCCTCGGAAAGGGAGGGCGGATGAATATGTTTGATTGGAGGCATATCGGTATGAAACGATCGGCAAGGTTGATGGGACTGGTGGTGGTGGGGGGGATCTTTTTGGGAGGGTGTCAGACGCCCCAGTTTCAAACGTTGAAAATTTTAGATACTCCCAATCGTGTGGTGGCGCTACAGGCTATGCGGGATGCCTATGGTGGAAAAGGCTATGATCATCCCGTGTCTTTCACAAACGAGGAAATGATTCAAATTTTGCAGGGCATCCGGGCGGAAAAAGCAGGTCTATACCGTGGTTCGTCCTCCGGGAGTTCCTCGACGCATCCCGTATTCAGCCCATCAGAAATTCAATTTTTTGCTCCCTTGATTGTGAAAGGGTTGAGTCAAGCCACTCCGGAAGAAATGGTCACCTTCTTCGAAACTGCTGAAATTGAAACGGATGATCTTGAAAAGAATTTTGCCATCACCACCTCGGGCGGATTCTATGTAGCCGGGGGGAATTTCCACGTTGTGGTGAGCAATCTTTCCGTTAAAACTCCACTCTGGCAGGATACGCAGAGATCGAGTTATGACGTAGACGCGGTTCGCACCAATTCTCTTGAGCAATTAAAACCTCAGCCGGGTCTGCTGGTTTTTGAGCCGCGGGAGTTTTTGGTGGAGTCCGCCGATGGAGAAATCGGGAGCTTTTTAAAAGGCAAGCCCTGGCAAGCCGCCATTCGGTATCGGGATTTTTTAAAGCATTCCCTCGCTTCCCCGTCACAGAAGAATTAAGGGAAATGCGATAAGGTTTTTCCTCTCATGTGACGGTGGTATAGGTGAGAGGGGCTTTGGTCTGATTCTGAGGCGTAGAGAGTGCTTGGGTAAGCTGCCCGCCCCCTTCATGAAGCCTGTTGTCTAATTTGTGGACGAGAGGCTTGCAAGGAAAATCCGGTGACCATCAATTAGAGTTCCTCCGCAATATCCGTCATATGATCGCCGGCACGTTCCAACCCCTTAGCGATAAATAATCGTTGTGTTCTGTCTGGAAGGTTCCTGGTTTTCTTGCTCATGATGCGGAGCAGTTGCTGAAACAAATTGTCGTATCCGGGATATTCGCAGTCTGGTCGTAGGAGATCGCGCGCGTTTCCATTTCATCGATAGAGACAATGGAAGAACAGGCCTCTTCCGGATATTAAAAACCGAGAGAGGCCTGTTTTGTGGGACGAGAGGAGGAGTGCCTTTGCGTCCCGGTAAATTTAAAACGAGACGTCCCATTGCAGGCGGACCCGCTGCTCATGTTGGTTCTGACCTGCCGGCTGGGCCAGCGTAAGCCAGGAGCCATCGAGGGTGATCTTGTTTCGATGCCCGGCAAAAAACCAATTGATGGCGGTCGTGTATTCCTGCCGCCGGTCATCGGGAGCGGAGATGTTGGGGTCGACAAATGCATAGCGGAAGGCCACTTCCAACGGTTTGGGCACCGCCGGAATGAGATAGTGGGGGAAATACCCGACCTGCGAATAACTCCCCATCATGTTGGTCTTATAGCCCGGCGCACCTTCCGGATAACTGTCGTCCTTGACCTCTTTCCAATGGTATTCATGTTGAATGGAAAGCCCCCGCCATTTGAAGGCAAATTCCTCCACCATGCCCTGCACACGGTATTGCCCGGCTGTCGCAGCCGAATCGGACGTATAGGGCACACCGGCGGAATTGTCTTCGGGCAACGTGCCGCATCCGCTCGAGGACCATCGCGTACATTTGCCGATAGTGGTGTAGGCCCCGAAGGCCAGGCTTCCCGTCGGTTGCTCATGAAATTCCACGTCACTTTGTGACCATTTCAGATCCCGGCCTAAAAAGTTCCATTGGTACCGTCCGAAATACATCATGTTGGCGTCGTCGTTGGCTTCTCCCCGGCCGGATCCGGTAAAGACGCCGGCATAATACCGGGAGTCAAAGGCCGTACCGGGTGCCAAATGGCCATAGAGCATGGCTCCGACCTGTCGGTCGATGGTAAAGATCTCATTGACGATTGATCGTTCCACGAACTGCTGAGTGCCGGACGAGTCTCTTCGTTCCCGGTTATAGTCGACTTTCCATTGGCCGAGTTGGAGTGAGAGGAATTTGAACTTTTCTAAGCTAATCCGCCAGTCGATTAATCTGGTCGATCCAGGTGACCCGCCGGCATTGGAAGTGGATTGCAAGTCCAACTCGAAATAGTACTTGATCCAGGGTTGATACCCATGCCCGCCGATTTTCATGCGAACCCGGCGAAGTTCCAGAGTACTTTGAGGACCCGCATTAAAATCTGCGGCAGTTATCGGATCTCCGTTAGTGGGATACGTAAAGCGACCCTGAAACCGCCATTGAATTTGAGTGGCAAATTTGCCATCCTTTGTTTTAAATTCAAACCCCTTATTTCCCCAACCGACCTCAACGGGAAATTGATCGTCAAATGCTTTTTGTTGCTCCACAGCTTTTTTCTCTTCTGCAGCCTCAATCTTGATCCAATCTTCTTTCGTAATCACCTCTTTTTCACGCAACACATCAATCAGGGCGTCACTTGCCTGGACATTCAGCTGAAAAAACAAGCTAAGGCACGCCATTGTCGTGAACAACCAGAAAACTTTCATGCAACCGACCTCCCCTTAAAAAGTAAGCTCCTATGGTTCGAAATTGAGTGGGAAACTTCATGCATCATGGAAGGGAGACTACCCCGAGCTTGTTACGAAAGCGTTAAGTTGAGGTCAAGGAGAGGTAAAAAGGAGGGTGTCAGTGTGCCGGTCTACTGAGGGAGTTGAATTTTGATGAGTCCGTTAAAGAAGGAGTGGGAGTAGCAAAGACGGTAAGAGGACAGAGAAAGTGTGAAAGCAGGAAAGTGGAAGGAAGAGCGATGGACGAAATATTTAAAACGAGACGTCCCATTGCAGGCGGACCCGTTGCTCATGTTGGTTCTGACCTGCCGGCTGGGCCAGCGTAAGCCAGGAGCCATCGAGGGTGATCTTGTTTCGATGCCCGGCAAAAAACCAATTGATGGCGGTCGTGTATTCCTGCCGCCGGTCATCGGGAGCGGAGATGTTGGGGTCGACAAATGCATAGCGGAAGGCCACTTCCAACGGTTTGGGCACCGCCGGAATGAGGTAGTGGGGGAAATACCCGACCTGCGAATAACTCCCCATCATGTTGGTCTTATAGCCCGGCGCACCTTCCGGATAACTGTCGTCCTTGACCTCTTTCCAATGGTATTCATGTTGAATGGAAAGCCCCCGCCATTTGAAGGCAAATTCCTCTACCATGCCTTGCACACGGTATTGCCCGGCTGTCGCAGCCGAATCGGACGTATAGGGCACACCGGCGGAATTGTCTTCGGGCAACGTGCCGCATCCGCTCGAGGACCATCGCGTACATTTGCCGATGGTGGTGTAGGCCCCAAAGGCGAGGCTTCCTGTGGGGAGCTCATGAAATTCCACGTCACTTTGTGACCATTTCAGATCCCGGCCTAAAAAGTTCCATTGGTACCGTCCGAAATACATCATGTTGGCGTCGTCGTTGGCTTCTCCCCGGCCGGATCCGGTAAAGACGCCGGCATAATACCGGGAGTCAAAGACCGTACCGGGTGCCAAATGGCCATAGAGCATGGCTCCGACCTGTCGGTCGATGGTAAAGATCTCATTGACGATTGATCGTTCCACGAACTGCTGGTTGCCGGACGAGTCTCTTCGTTCCCGGTTATAGTCGACTTTCCATTGCCCCACTTGCAGGGAAAGGAACGAAAATTTTTCGAGCGAGATCCGCCAATCGAGCAATTGAGGACTGACCCCGGAATTGCCGGATTCCGAAGTGGACTGCCAATTCATTTCGAAATAATATCTAATCCAGGGTTGAAAGCCATGCCCGCCGATTTTCATGCGAACCCGGCGAAGTTCAAAGGTACTCTGTGGATCTTCATTAAAGTCTGCAGCAGAGATAGGATCTGAATCCGTGGGATAGGACCAACGTCCTTGGAACCGCCATTGAATTTGGGTGGCAAATTTGCCATCCTTGGTTGCAAATTCAAATCCTCTTCTTCCCCACTCCACGGAAACGGGAAATTCTTGGTCCATACGGGTATTGAGTTCTTGCTCTCTTTTTTCCTGCTCGGCCTGAATACGGACCCAATCTTCTTTGGTAATGATGCCTTTTTCCAGTAACACATTCTCCAGACTGTCTTCATAGAGAGGGTCCACGGCCCAGGCCTGGGTATGGGCTAACAGCCCGTAACATAGCAATGCCAAAAACAGGTGTTTCATTCCTATGTTCTCCAATGAAATGTGACGGAAGGAGACCGAAGTTGAAGTGAGAAATTACAATATTAACAGGTGTGGCACAAGAGATTTATCCTCTTGCACCGGAAATATAGGCTGCGGTGAGTTCATGTGCAGGAGTCTCAAATATGGCTTGGGCGGTGTCATATTCGATGAGTGTACCAATCCCGTCACATGACCAGAAAAACGCGATGTGGTCGGCAATGCGTCGAGCCTGGGCCAAGTTGTGAGTGACAATAATGACGGTAACATGACCCCGCAAGGCGACGATCAGATCTTCAACGATTCCGCTGGACAAGGGATCCAGTGCACTGCAGGGCTCATCAAGCAGAAGGATATCCGGCGCCAACACAAGTGCTCTTGCCAGGCAGAGTCTCTGTTGTTGTCCGCCTGATAAGGCTTGAGCGGGATGGTCGAGCCGGTCTTTGACTTCCTCCCAGAGACCAACTTGCTGGAGGACATTTTCCATGGCGGAGGCCAGGAGCGTGCGGTCATACGTTCCGTGTTCACGGAGGGGAAGTTCCAGATTTTTGCGAATCGAAAAAGGGAAGACGGTGGGTTTTTGAAAAATCATTCCCACGGTACGACGCAATTGAAGGACATCGGTCGTCGGGGCGAAAACATCCAGTTTTTGCATGTGCAGGTTCCCCGAAACCAGGCATCCTGGTATCAAATCCGTCAAGCGATTGAGGCTCGTGAGAAAACTGGTTTTCCCGCAACCTGAAGGCCCCACTAATGCCGTAATGCATCCCCGGTGAATGTCAAAAGTGACATTCTGAAGGACCTGACGACCCTGATAGGCGATAGAAAGATTTTTCGCACGAATATGGGGGATAGGGTCACAACAGGGTTTCGTGGATGGGTAGGGAAGCCACGCTCTCAATCCGGACCGTTCGTCGGGATCAGGGATTATGCGGGAAGTTGATTGAATGACATCCATCGTGTGGCCATCCGGGAAGAAAAATAATTAATGATGAACAAAAGGCCCACTAAAATGAGAGCGGCGGCATAGGCATGGGGATTGCCCCCGGCCACATTCATGGCCAGGTCGTAGATGTGCACAGCAAGAGATCGTCCTGAGTCCATCAACGATTCCGGCATCCGGTCCACGTATCCACTGGTAAAAATCAAGGCTGCGGTTTCTGCAATAGCTCGGCCGAGTCCGAGAATGACTCCCACGAGAAGGCCTGGCATGGCCGCAGGGAGGAGAATGGTTCGAATGGTGGTCGGCTTGGAAAGGCCAAGGGCTGCTGCGGATAATCGTTGCTCATCGGAAATGGCGCGAAAACTTTCTTCCACTGTGCGAATTAAAATAGGTAATACCATGCAGGCCAATGTCAGCCCTCCGGAAAGAATGGAAAATCCCAATCCGAGGATTTGGCAGAACAGGGCGTTGCCAAACAGTCCGAAGACAATTGACGGTACGCCTGCCAGCACATCCAGTGAGCCTCGGATCAGTCGGCCCAGGACATGATCATGACGGGTGTATTCGGCAAGAAACAGTGCGGTCCCCAATCCCAGAGGTAAGGCCACTCCCATACATACTCCGAGAATCAACAATGTGGATACGAGGATGGGGCCGATTCCGCCTTCCCGCCCCGCATTCTGTGGAGCAGAGAACACGAAGCTGAAGGACAGATGGTTCAACCCGTTCCAGAGTAAATCACCTAGTAAGCAGAAAAATGGTACGGCGACCAGGGTGGCCGCCATCCAGATAATCGCGGTCGTGCCATATTCTTGTAGGTATCTACTTCGCCGGAACATAAAAATTCCGATGTCGCAAGCCCTCTGCCACGCTGACCACCAGGACGACGAGTCCCATAAGGAAAAGACCACTGACAAACAATGCGGCCCGGTGATCGGCCAACGCATAGGACATTTCCAGGGCAATGTTTGCTGTCAGGGTTCTGATCGGATCAAACAGATGGGACGGGGCGCGAACGACGTTTCCACAGACCATCAGAACGGCCATGGTTTCTCCTAGCGCCCGCGCCAATCCCAACAGGATACCGGTGAAGAGTCCAACTTTTGTGGTGGGAATAATTACATGCCAAATTAATGACCCTCGGCTGAGTCCCAAGGCTGAGGCACTCTGAATATAGGCGATGGGAACGTGGGCAATGCTCGCGAGGGCCACTAACATGATGGTGGGTATGATCATGAGCGTCAGGATGAGGATGCCGGCCAGCAGACTCGTTCCTGGAGGGTGCCAGCGGCCGATGATCGGGACCAGAACCATGAGACCCCAGAAGCCGAACACGACTGAAGGAATTCCTGCCAGGAGTTCGACCATGCGTCGGTACCATCGGCTTAGTAGAGGGGGGGCATAAAAGTGACAAAAGATGGCTGACAGAATGCCGAGAGGCGCTGCGAGGAGAACCGATCCGGCGGTCGTCAAAAGGGTACCCCAAATCATAGCCGTCAGCCGATACGATTCATCATTCGGGGACCAATCGGGGTCGTGGAAAAAACGCGCAAAACCAATGTCCTGCAAGGCCGGCCAGGATTCATAAAGGAGAAATGCTACGACCAGGAGCAAGAGTCCACCAGCCATCAACGCGAGAAGGCGCACACTCCACGAGAGCAGGAATTCACCTTTGGAGCGGGACGAAATATTGTTTGAGAATGAGATCATTGGCCTGAGAGGACCGCGCGAAATCAATAAAGGTTTTAATGAGTCCTGTCGGAAGAGACTTTGTTACAAGCGTCAGGGGACGCGAGAGGGGAAACGTGCCTTCCCGGACCGTTTCAATCGTGGCCGGAATGTGGTGCAGGGGTAATAATCGGATCGGTATGCCGTGGGTAGCATCATACTGTGCTGTTCCAATGGAGACATATCCAATCGCATGAGGGTTGCCGGCCACGGTCTTTATGCCTTGTTCATTGTCTCCGATGACCACATGAGCGTGAATGTCGCGATTGGAGATTTGGAAATAGTCCAGAAATAATTCCAAGGTGGAACGCCCTTCTGCTTTGTTCACGACGGTAATGGGTGCATCAGGCCCGCCAACCTGGTTCCAATGGGTGATTCCCCCGGTGTAAATAGCCTTGATTTGGTCATCGGTTAATTCCTGAACAGGATTTGATCGATGCAGGATGATGGTGATGCCATCATGGGCAATGACGGATCCATGCAGCTGGTGTTCTTGAGATTTAAGCGCACGAGATGCCATCCCAATGTCCGCGACTCCATTCATGACGTCAGTAATGCCGCGAGAAGAACCTCCCGTTTGGATATCGACCCTGATATCCGGATGACGTGTCTCAAATTGTTTTCCGATTTCCGCGATCAGGGGAGCCATGGTACTGGATCCGGTGATGACAAGCTTGTGTCCTTCAGCCTGGGCAAGCGATTCACCTGACAAATCTATCGTGCAGAGGGCGATGACTCCTATGGTTGCAAAAAGGAGGGCGGCAAGAGAAATATTTTTCACCATAGGTCTTTTCAAACAATCCAGGAGCGATCTTAATCAAAAGAGATTTTACAGCATCCAAGGTTGATGGCTTTTCCACTCGTTGAATCGGCGACATTGTCCGGGAGTGTGTAGATCATGGTTTTTCCCTCCCGTGTGGCTTCCACCAGGCCGTTATCCCGCAACACGCTTAAATGATGGGATAATAAACTTTGTTCCACGTCCAATTGTTCCATTAATTCCCCGACATTTTTTTGTCCGGACATAAGAGCTTCAAGGACCGCCAATCGTGTTGGATCTGACACCACCTTTAATTTGCTTGCACAGGAAGGAGAAGTGTTTTTGATTTTCATTTCACGGGAAAATAATGAATGGGAAGTCTAGATAAATGAATGTATATTCATATGAACAGAATTTAATAAGAACGGTCGTTATGAGTCAAGGTCAACCGGCCAGGTAGGTCTGGCAAGTCTTGTTTCCCGCCCGAATGTATTCTGAAGAATCTGAGGGGACCGGGTCGTAAACTTCTCTCGAGGTGAACCCTATGGGTTCTAGAAAAAATTTAACTTATTTGTAACATGCGTGACATTTGGCTGACATACGCGAGCGGTAAATTTTGACCTAAAGGGATGATATGGGAAGGACGAGACGGATGGCGCTCTTCCTGATGGTAATGAAATTTGGGTGGCCCCATGGCCATTGGACCGGTCAATTATACAACAAGGAGCGAATATGAAGTTGAATGAAAGTCAATTCCTTAAGGGTGTGATGTTGTTTGGGTTGATGTTTATAGTGCTGAGTCCTCCTGCCATGGGAGCAGACGACTTGTTTCCCAAAGTGGACGAACAGGTTCCCCGATATTCTCCACAAAGCCGTGTGTCGGGAAAGGTCGAAATCGACGGGTCCAATACCATGAAAACAATTTTGGAAACATGGAAAGATAAGCTGGAGAAAATTCATCCCGATTTGGAAATCATTCTGAAGACGGACGGATCCAACGCGGGGGTTGAATCGTTAATGAGCGGGAAGACGAAGATCGCGGCCATGTCGCGTCCGATGACGAATCAAGAAATCGAGAAATTCACCAAACAACTCGGGTACGCACCCACGGCGATTCCGGTTGCGGTCGATGCGTTTGCTATCTTTGTTCATAAGGATAACCCGCTTGATCACATTACATTACAACAATTGGATGCGTTGTTCTCCTCGGACAGGCGCCGTGGGGCTCCGGAGTCCATCGACACGTGGGGACAGTTGGGCCTTTCCGGGGTATGGGAAACATCTTCCATTGTTTCTCACATTCGGGATACGAAATCAGGGACCGGACAGTTTTTCAGGGAATTCGTCATGTTGAATGGAAAAGACAAAGAGATGAGTCTTGTTCAACCTGGTGCCGCCTCGGTTGTTCATGCCGTCACGAATGATCCTTATGCCGTCGGCTATAGTGGAATCGGCTATCGCACCAATTCCGTTAAACCTTTACATGTGGCTGCCGGTGAAGGCGATTCATTCGTCGAACCGACATTCCAATCCGCAACGGATGGATCCTATCCGCTTCATCGACGGTTATACCTCTATGTAAATGAGCCTCCAAATATGGAACATGCTCCTTTCCTCTCCGAAATCATTCAATTCGCGTTGAGCCTGGAAGGCCAACAGGTGGTTGCTAAATCGGGATTTTTTCCGCTTCCTACTAAAGACCTCGTAGCGTTGTCCGCTGCCTGGTCCAGACCGATGGCTTCGGTCGCTAATACGAAGGGACCGAAGAATCTTAAATAGTCCGACCGTATTCGGGGAAGTTGCCGGCAGCAAGAATGCTGGATTTCCTCTCAGACTCTTGCGGCCTCACACCTGGAAGCCGGGAGTCAATTCCTGACAAGGAGCCGGGAGGCAGGCCGTATACCATTCATGACGATCTCGTTGAATAGAATGAGAAGGTCTTTCCTCAATACGGGTACGTGCCGGTGACATCCTTTTTTGTCGACAGGAAATGGGAGAGCGAACCCTGACAGCAAATGAGGCAGGGATTCACAAATAAAAAATTCTAATTGGTGCAGAATCGGGATTACACCAGTGAAGGATGTGGAGTGGGGCTGACGTCCACGGATACGGCGAGCGTATGTTGTCCGCCCCCAACCATGAAGCCATTGATCGGACTGACATCCCCATAGTCTCTTCCCCAGGCCAAGGTGATGTGTTCATCGCCGGGAATGATATTGTTGGTGGGATCAAAGTCGACCCAGCCAAGACCGGGACTCCATGCAGCTACCCACGCATGTGAGGCATCGGCGCCCACCAGTTTTTCCTGACCTTCAGGTGGATGCGTCAGAAGGTATCCACTAATATAGCGTGCGGGCAAACCCAGGCTGCGGAGTGCGGCAATTTCCAAATGAGCAAAGTCCTGGCAAACGCCCTTTCGTGAGGTGAGGACATCATGAACCGGGGTGGACACATCGGTCACACCTCCTTCGTACGTGAATTCCTCAAAAATTCGACTGGTTAATTCCATCACACCGGCCAGAAGCGGACGCCCGGACGGAAAACATTCACGAACAAAATCATACGTGGCATCGTCAATGGTGATGTATGGGGAATCATACATAAATTGTTGGGCTTCCAGATTCGGTGAATCCACCGGATTTTGGAGTTGTTGGATGACCTGTTCCCACGGCGGACTTTGATCCAGCGGAATCGGCTCCGGTTTGAGGACCTCCACGACGGTTTTGGCTTCGACGATCAATTGAGGATGGGGGGTTTGAATGGTCAGGTGAGTAATGGGATTGCCAAAATAATCTTCGCCTTCCGAACGGACCGTTGGCGTGGGTTCCAAGGTCACGGTCGATCGGAGGCAATGTTGTCGGGGATGGGATCTGGGAGTAAGACGTAAAACATGATGAGAAATGGCAACCGGCTGGGTGTAGGCGAAGGCGGTCCGGTGTGTAACCTGATAGATCATGGGATGCCCTCAAGCCATTGAGGCCCTGAAATCCGTTGGGCCAACGAATGACTGAAAAAGGTATGAGCCACCACATCGGAGAGTTGATGCACATGTTGGTCCAGTTGTTTAAGTAGTCGTTCAAGGTTGATTCGCACGCCGGTTTTCGTCGTGCATTGAGCAAGTTCCATCATGTCCGCCAATCGAATATCCGTGCACCCGCGTGTGGTAATCCGCTGTGCCGGGTTAAGGGAAGCAGAGGCTTCCTCCCGGGGCAACGCGTTGATGTGTGCCTCAATCGTCAATAACTGAAAAATAATTGAGCGGGGATTGGTATCGTCGGCCAAAAGCAAATCCAAGACTGCAGCAAGTTTGGCTTCAGCCTTGTATCGGGTTCGGTAGGTAATGGAGGCGTCGGCCAATTCCAGAAGCAGATTGAGGGCGCCGGTCGTCTCCGGTGTTCCCCGTGATGCCAAATGATGCATGAGTTTGGATAAGTGTCTCACGCGTTCCAGGCGTCGTCCCATTTCCAGAAAACGCCAGGCATAGCTGCGGGTCATATTTTCCATGACCATGCCGTTGAGTGCTGCCAGATGTTGAATCATCCGGCTCAACAGTCGAATCGCATCGTCGATGCTTTGCCCTTTTGTCTGGGCCCATTCCTTTGGCACGCTGGTGAGTTCCATGAGAATATTCCAGGTGTCGAGGGACAACCGGTGACGAACCAGTTCTGCGGTACGTCGCACATTCTGGAGAATGGTTGCCAAGCCGTCCGGCGTATCCGGGTCAAATAAAATCGTTCGAAGTTCCGCCTCCACCGCGCTGGCTCCGCCTTCCACGGCCCGTTTAGCGCGTCGGGGCGATAAATGCTTTTGCATCACGAGGAGTGACACCAGGCGATGCAGGGTCTCAGGATCATCACCGATTCCCGCCTCTCCGCTCATGCGTGACACCAGGCTTCGTAATAGACGGATCGCGCCTTCAGCGCGTTCGGTGTAACGCCCCAGCCAGAAGAGATTATCAGCGGTTCGGCTGGGTAGATCCCTTCCTCCCCGCCGAAGCTGAAGCGTATGATGGGGCAGCGTGACGGCTGCCGGAACATCAAGAGGACCGCTCGACTTCACCCAGGTGTCTTTACTGAAATCACCGGGTTCATGCCAGTGCCCACGAGGATCCGATCGAACCGACACGCGAGCGAGTCCACCCGGCATGACGGTATAGCCGTCCTTCGTGGCTGTCAGATAGATGCGGAGAGTCATTGGGACCGGTTTGAGCTCATCCTGAGATGTCCAAAAGGGAGTCGTGGAGGGCGAAACGATTTCCCGTCCCACGTATTCATGCCCACGTCGCGCAATGGCTTGAGCCAGGGCTCCACGGTCTTCCTCCGTCAAGTCAGGCCCGAAGGAGGAGAGACGGTCGTGCGTGAGACCCCGCTTGGGTGTCAAGACACGACGAATTAATAATCGGCTCATATTGTCGAGGACGTAGGCGCGCTCGTTAGACTGTCCACACCACCAGGTGGCGACACTGGGAATTTTCAGTCCTTCACCAAAAAAGAATTTGGATAATGTCGGAAGAAAGCTTAAGAGGACTTCGCTTTCGATCAATCCGCTTCCGAGCGCATTGGCTAAAGTGACGTGTCCGGCTCGAATGGCTTGGAGTAACCCTGGGATTCCCGTTGTGGATTCGGTCATCAATTCGAGAGGGTCGCAGAGGTCCGAATAAATCCGGCGTAAGACCAGGTCAACGGGCTTAAGACCATCGACCGTTTTCAGGAACAACCGTTCATCGCGTACGGTCATGTCCGACCCTTCCACGATCGGATAGCCCAGATACCGAGCCAGATAGGCATGCTCAAAATAGGCCATATTTTCCGGGCCCGGCGAGAGCACGACCGCCAGGGGATCTTCACGTTGGGAAAACTGGAGAAAACTCTCGCTGAAGGTCTGGAAAAAAGAAGAGAGTCGTTGGACCTGAGTTCGGGCAAACAGGTTGGGTAAAGACCGTGAGACAATAATGCGATTTTCGAGAGCGAATCCGGCACCGGTTGGTGCTTCGGTGCGATCACGCAAGACCCACCATTTCCCATCTGGCGCTCTCGCCACATCGAATGCCAGAAAATGTAAATAGGTCCCTCCTGCCACCGGGACGCCATGGCAGGGCTGCAAAAACTGGGGATTCCCGAA